>JAEZSP010000017.1 GCA_023421735.1 Bacillota bacterium
TCTGACTCGTATTGTCTAGGTTCGAATCCTAGTTCGGCAGCCAATATGCCTCCATGGTCAAGAGGTTAAGACGTCGCCCTCTCACGGCGAAAACTAGGGTTCGAGTCCCTATGGAGGTGCCACTTTCGTATGAAAGAGGTCGAGCGGAAACGTCGGCCTCTTTTGTTCTATTCAAAAATAAACAGGCTGTCAACCACACCTTGAGTGCGATTCAACCGGCACATGCTGGGGTTGCGGGCAAACCACGCGGTACACTCGAAATGCGAGGGACGACTCCCCGCGGAAAGGATGAATCGCATGTTTGACATGGAACGGATCGGAAGGCGCATTGCGGACCTGCGCAAGGCGGGAAACATGACCCAGATGGAGCTGGCGGACAGGATGGGCATCAGCTTTCAGGCGGTATCCAACTGGGAACGCGGCAACTCGATGCCTGACATCTCCAAATTGCCCGATCTGGCGCTTTTGTTCGGGGTATCGATCGACGATCTGATCGGCGAAGGGGCGGCACTTGTTCAGGAGATCGCAGCCGACCGGACGCGGGAATACCTGGAGGAGAATCCCATCACCGCGGCGGAGATGCGCGAAATCGTGCCAATTTTGAAGCCGAAGCAGGCGGATCAGGTATTCGAGGGCGCTGCGCGGACGATGAATCTATCGGACATCGCGGGCATCATACCCTATTTGAGCCGGGATTTGGTCGACGCGCTTGCGCGCAAGGCGGCGGCGAGCGGAAAATCCGGCGATCTTGCCGCGCTTGCGCCGTTTGCAGATCAGGCGCTTCTCGACGAAATCGCCCGCGATCGGATTGCGCAGGGCGGCAGTTTCGGCACCTTTGCCCCGTTTGTCAAAAAGGCGACCGTGGACGAGCTGGCCGAACAGGCATTTGAGGCGCGCGGGCTGCGCGGCATCGACGATTTTGCACCTTTCATTTCGAAGGAAATCCTTTCGGAACTCGCGCGCCGATCGTTTGAAAAGACGGGACTTCGACATTTCGGTGGCATCGCACCGTTTTTAAACAAGGAACTGCTGAATGCGCTTGCAAAGCAAGCGATTGAACGGGACGGCATCAAGGCCATCAGCGACATTGCGCCATTCCTCGACAAGGAGATGCTCTCTGCCTACGTGCGGGAGCAGTACCTGTAACATTCTGCGTACGGCATACGGAAGGAACGACCGACATGGACGACGAACAAAAGGGGATGCTGGCGGCAACCGCCGCATTCATCATCTTCGGATTCAGCTATCTCTTTTCCAAAATGGCGCTCAATCTAACAGAACCCGCAATCTTGCTGGGTGCGCGTTTTTTCGTGACATTCATCGCACTCAATCTGCTGGTGTTTACGCGCGTGATGAAGGTGAACCTCAGGGGCAAACCCATCGGCGCAGCGATCCTCCTGGGCGTCGTCCAGCCGGTCATTTACTTCATATTTGAAAACTACGGGCTGAAATACACGACCACGTCATTTACAGGCATGATTTCGGCAGTCAGTCCCATCTTCACCGCCATACTCGGCGCGATTTTTCTCAAGGAACACCCCAACTGGAAGCAATGGGCGTTCATCCTCGTCTCCATTGCGGGCGTGATGATGGTCTCTGTCGGCGGATCAGGCGGGCAGAATACGCCGCTGGGCGCCGCATGCCTGGTTGCCGCGTATCTCTCGGGCGCGGTATATACGCTGCTCGTGCGGCGCTACTCGCGGATTTTCACCGCGTTCGAGCTCACGTACATGATGTTCATGGTCGGCTTTGTCTTCTTCACCGGGTGGGCGTTCGCTCAATTTGGCGGGCAGACGCTGCCCATGCTGGGGCAGGCGCTCGCGCACGGGCAGTTCATCGTGTCGGTTTTGTACCTTGGCGTAGCCGCATCGGTGTTCGCTTATCTCCTGGCCAATTATTCCATCGGAAAGCTGCCCGTCGCGCGGGCGATGATCTTCGGGAACATCTCGACGATCGTCTCCGTGGCGGCCGGCGTTCTTTTCATGGGCGACCAATTCGGCATCACGCAGGGTGTGGCATTTCTCCTCATCCTCGCGGGCGTCTGGGGTGTCAATCGTCTGCGGACACGAGTAGGACGGCGAAAGGAAATGACATGAACGAAGAAAGGCGCGCCATGGGTGCGGCGACGATCTCCTTTTCTCTCTTTGGATTCAGTTTTCTGTTTTCCAAGATGGCGCTGAACCTGACCGAGCCTGCGATTCTTTTGTTCGCGCGCTTCTTCATCACGTTTCTCGCGCTCAATGTGATGCTCGTTTTGCGCATGGGAAAGCTGAGCCTGAAGGGAAAGAGCATCCTTCCTGCGCTGTTTCTGGGCGTGATCCAGCCGGTTTTATACTTCGTGCTCGAAAACTACGGGCTCAAGTACACGACCGCATCCTTCACGGGCATGTTTGCCGCATCGATTCCCATGTTTTCCGTACTATTGGGCGCTCTTTTTCTGCGCGAACGTCCGACCGGATGGCAGTGGTTCTTCCTGTTCCTCTCGATCGCGGGCGTCACCATGATCTCGGTGGGCGGATCGGGCGGGCAAAACACGCCGCTGGGCGTTATGTGCCTGCTCTTGGCCTATCTGATGGGCGCTGTTTACATGCTGCTTTCGCGGCGCTTTTCGCGGATGTATACCGCATTTGAAATGACATATCTGATGTTTCTGGTGGGTTTCCTGTTTTTCTCGGGCATGGCGCTGGTTCAGTACCGCAATGAAGCGATCCCCATGCTGATGGATGCGCTTGGGCACGGTCAATTCGTCGCATCGGCACTCTATTTGGGGCTAGGCTCCTCCGTCGGGGCGTTCATGCTCGCAAATTACGCGCTCGCGCGGCTGCCAGTCGCGCGCGCAACCGTATTTGGGAATCTGTCCTCAATCGTATCGGTGCTTGCGGGCATCGTGTTTCTGGGGGATCCGTTCGGGCCGATCCACGCCGCGGCGTTTGTGCTCATCCTTGTGGGCGTCTGGGGCGTGAATCGGCACGGAGCACGGGCGGTTTAAAAGCCGACCGCCTTCAAAAACAAATTTGCGATGTAGACATGCCCCGCGTGATTTGGATGCACGCGATCCCATGCGATGTTGCAGGGGTGCATGTGTTGGAAGAGACTGTCCCATCCTGCCTGCAAATCGACGAAGGTCTGATCATATTTTTCAGCAAGCTTCTTGACGATCCCGCCGTACACATCCATCTGTGCGCGCATGGGGTCGTTTTGATTTGGCTCCATGAAGAAGGGCGTCATCAGGATCATGCCCTTGACCCGCGGGAGCGTTTCGCGCAGGAGCGCATCATAGGTCGCCTCGTATTCATCCGGGTAGACGTGCTCCTCGGTGCGCAGCGGCGTGTCAAATTGGCGCCAGACGTCGTTGATGCCGATCAGAACGCTCACCCAATCGGGCTTTTGATCCAGCACATCCGTCTGCCAGCGCGCCTTGAGATCGCGCACGCGGTTGCCGCTGATGCCCATGTTGACGCAGTGGATGCGCATCTGGGGCGCCATGCAGGTCAGCTGCGCCGCGACATCCGCGACGTAGCTCGTGCCCAGCGCCTCGAACCGCCCGTCGCCCACAGGGCGCGCGCGATCGTAATCCGAGATCGAATCCCCAATGAAGAGCAGCTTATCCCCTTTTTCGAACAGCATCTCAATTCCCTCCGTTATTGCAACTGCCAGAGCCCGCCCGCGGCGTCTGACGGCATGCGCAAATCGCCGCGCGGCGAAAGCGCAACCGAGCCGACCTTTGGGCCATCGGGCATGCAGCTTCTTTTGAATTGCTGGCTGAAAAACCTGCGCGCGAAGACCTTGAGCCAAGCGCGAATCGTCTCCTCCGTGTATTCGTCCCCGAAGGCGATTTTGGCGAGGCGCGCGGTTTTTTCGGCGGTCGCGCCGCGCCGGAGAATGTGATACAGGAAAAAATCATGCAAGTCGTACGGCCCGACGAGATCTTCCGTCTTCTGTGCGATCTCCCCGTCCACGGGCGGGAGAAGCTCCGGACTGACAGGCGTGGCGAGTATGTCGTTCAAGCTGTGCGCGAGCGCCTGATCCGGCGCGCGATCGGCTTCATACTTGACGAGATAACGCACAAGCGTCTTTGGAACGGAGACGTTGACCGCGTACATGGACATGTGGTCTCCGTTATAGGTCGCCCAGCCGAGCGCGAGCTCGCTGAGGTCGCCCGTTCCAATGGCGATGCCGCCCGTCTTGTTCGCCAGATCCATCAACACCTGCGTGCGTTCGCGCGCCTGGCAGTTTTCATAGGTCACATCGTGGACATCCGGGTCTTGACCGATGTCCCGGAAGTGCTTTTCCACCGCCTCGCCGATGGGGATTTCCAAAAACGTGGCGCCGAGGCGCTTGGCGATGATCTGCGCGTTCGAGCGCGTGCGGACGGTGGTGCCAAAGCCCGGCATGGTAATCGCAAGGATGCCGCTGCGGGGGATTTTGCAGATGTCAAATGCGCGCGCAATGACGAGAAGGGCAAGCGTGGAATCGAGGCCGCCGGAAACGGCGATGGTCGCATTTTTTGCACCAATGTGCCGCAGCCGCGTCGCAAGGCCGTGCGCCTGGATGTCCAGGATTTCCTCGCAGCGTGCGGTGCGCTCCGCCTCGTTCGCGGGAACGAATGGACGGGGATCGACGAAGCGATCAAGGGCGATGTCCTCCTTGACAAAATCAAAGGGAATGTGCCGATACCCTTCGGGCGGCTGTCCGAAGGTATTCATGCGGCGGCGCTCGTGATCGAGCATGTCGATATCGACGTCCGCAAAGATGATCTCGGACTCGTATCGCTTGGATTCCGATAACATGACGCCGTTTTCGCAGATGAGGTCGTGCCCGGCGAACACGAGATCGGTGGACGACTCCCCCACCCCCGCGCCGGCATAGAGATAGGCACAGATGAGCTTTGCCGACTGGCTTCGCACGAGCATACGCCGATAATCCGCCTTGCCGACCGATTCGTCGCTTGCGGAGAGATTGCAGACGACCGTCGCGCCGGCGAGCGCATGGCGCACACTCGGCGAATCCGGGACCCACAGATCCTCGCAGATTTCGCAGCCAACGGTGAATTCCGGCATCTGATTTGAAACAAAGAGCAGGTCGCCGCCGAAGGGGACGTCCTCGCCGAGAAGCGCGATTTCGGATACCGCGCGCGGGCCGGGAAAGAAGTGGCGCAGTTCATAATATACGGAGTAGTTCGGCGGATTACGCTTGGGCACAACGCCGAGGACGTGACCGTTTTTCACAAAGACCCCGCAGTTGTAGAGCCGTCCGGCGAGCGAGAGGGGCATGCCGACACATGTCAGCACATCCAGTCCGCGCGAAGCTGCGCGGATCTCCCCCAGCGCAGCAAGCGAACCGTCGAGGAGCGGCCTTTGCAGAAACAAATCGTTTGCGGTATAGCCAGTTATGCACAATTCCGGCAAGACGAGCAGCTTTGCGCGCCGTTCGTCGGCGCGGCGCATGAGCGATATGATGGCGTGCGCGTTGCCCGGGCAATCCGCCACCCGTATCCGGGGTGTGCCCGTCGCCACCCGCACAAATCCGTCTTTCATCCGGGTACCTCCATTTGCTTATGTCTCATCTTATTATAGCCCAATCGCGCAGAGGCGCAAGGCCTATCCGCGTAAAGCGCGGGAATAATGCATCCGAAAAAGGCGCATTAATCAAAAGCCGCGCATATTCGTAATTTACATTGATTGACATCCCCCGGAGGCTTTGTTATACTGACCAAAACGCGCGGGGGCATCTACATGCTTGAACTGTTCAATCTCACCAATACAGAATACGACCTTGGTCTGTTTGATGATTATTCGTACTTAAGTCGGTTTTTGGCGGCGCATGAACTGGACGGGATCGAGCTGATGCCCTACAAAAGCGAGTCAACGGGCTGCCTTGCCCCCGCCGTTGTCGGGATTCACCTCGGCTATTTCCCGACGTGGGTGGATCTCTGGCACGGCGACGAGGCGGCGGTTTTGCGAGAATTCGGAACGATGGAGGAGGTCAAAAACAACTTCGGCGGAACGACGCGCGACGCGCTCATCGCCTTTTTCCGCACGCAGATGGACATGGCGGCACGCCTGCATGCGAAATATGTGGTTTTGCACGTGGCAGAAGTGTCGCTTGCGGAGACGCTGTCTTATCAATTTATCCACACGGACGAGGAGGTCTGCGCGGCGACGGTCGAACTGTTGGGCGAGGTATTGCGCGAGCGGGAATACGCGTTTGAAATCCTTTTTGAAAATTTATGGTGGCCGGGACTGACACTTTTGCGACCCGCATTAACGGACGCCCTGTTGGACGCAATGCCCGGCGCGGGGATCATGCTCGACACGGGCCACCTTTTGCACACAAACCGGACGCTCAAGACGGAGGACGAGGGCATTGCGTACATCCATCGGGTGCTGGACGCCCACCCGGGCATTGAGGCGCGCATCCGGGGCATGCACCTGCAGCAGAGCCTGACGGGTGCTTTTGTGGATGATGTGATTGCACGCGAGCATGCTCTATCGGGAACTTATTTTGAGCGGCTGTGTCAGGCATACGAGTACGTGCTGGGGATGGACGAGCACAAGCCGTTTTCGACCGGGGCGGTCAAGGGTTTGGTCGCGCGGATCGCGCCGGATTATCTGACCCATGAGTTCATTACGTCCGATCGAACGCAACTCGAATCCTATCTCAAGATACAAAAAAACGCCATGAGGTGAGAAAATGAACATCATTTACATGCACACCCACGACAGCGGGCGGTATCTGAGTCCCTACGGATACGCGGTGCCGACGCCGCACATTCTGGAATTTGCGAAATCAGCGACGCTTTTTCGGCAGGCATACTGCGCGGGGCCGACCTGCTCGCCCAGCCGCGCGGCGCTTTTGACCGGAATGAGTCCGCATGCGTGCGGCATGCAGGGATTGGCGCACCGGGGCTGGCGGCTGAACGACTACGCAAAACATTTGGCGAACGTCCTGAAGGAGGCGGGGTATCGTACCGCGCTGTGCGGCATTCAGCACGTCGCGCCCGACGCGGAGATGATCGGCTACGACGAGATTATCGGGCACCGCAAGGTCGATATGTCCGACACGGAGACCGCCATGTCGAAGTACGACCGGGGCAACGCGGACGCCGCGTGCGCCTACATCGCGGCGCAGAAGGAGCCGTTTTTCCTCTCCTTCGGCATGTTCGCAACGCACAGGCCATACGAGAAGGCCGGAAGCATCGACCCGGACTCTATCGCGCCGCCCGCCCCGCTCTACGATGCGCCCGCCATTCGGCGCGACATGGCGGAATACCACGCGACCGCACAGCTTGCGGACGAATGCTACGGCAAGGTGCTCGAAGCCATCGACCGCGCGGGCATCCGCGACGAGACCATGGTCATCCTCACGACCGACCACGGCATTGCCTTTCCGCATATGAAGTGCAACCTCTATGACGCAGGCGCCGGCGTAGCGCTCATGATCCGACTCCCGAAGGGGCACGGGCAGGTCAAAGTAACGGACGCACTCGTCTCGCACTTGGACATCTTCCCCACCGTATGCGATGTGGCGGGCATCGAAAGACCGGACTGGCTGGAGGGGACGAGCCTCTTGCCGCTGATGGCGGGAACAGCGGAAAAGGCGCGCGACGAGGTGTTCCTCGAAGTCACCTATCACGCGGCCTACGAGCCCATGCGCGCCGTGCGCACCGACCGCTACAAGCTCATCCGGCGCTACGACTATCACAACGGCATCGTGCCCGCGAACATCGACGACGGCTACGCGAAGACATTCCTCATGGATGCCGGCTATGGCGCGGCAACCAAACCCCGCGACGCGCTCTACGACCTTTGGATCGATCCCATGGAGCGGGAAAATCTGGCGAACGACGCGCGGTATCTGTCCACCTATAACGACCTTTCCGCCCGACTCGAGCGGTGGATGCTGAAAACGAACGACCCGCTGATCGTGCATGGCGCGCGCGTGCCAAAGCCGGAGGGCGCGAAGGCGAATCCGCTTTCCTGCATCACGCCGACATCGACTCTTTTTGAACAGCAGGAACTGGATCTGTAAGTTATTTCCGCATTGCCCACCTTAACGGTGGGTTTTTATTTACGAAAAATACGTTTACAAAATACCCCCTAGTGGTATAATAACGTATGGAGGTGATCGTGATGCAGGAATGCGAGTGCCATCAGAAAGCGACGCCGCGCACGGACGAGACGGTGAAGCAACTCAAAAATCGACTGAACCGCATGACGGGGCAGCTGGCGGGCATTTCAAAGATGCTGGATGACAACCGATACTGCGGGGACATTCTAACCCAGGTAGCGGCGGTCGAGCGCGCGATGGAAGCGTTCGGGTATCTGGTGCTGAAAGAACACTTGGAGACATGCGTCGTCGAGGACATCCGCGCCGGCAACGATGCGGTTTTGGACGAAGCATTCGAGCTGATGAAGAAGCTCAAATAAATGGGGTGATCTTATGAAAAAGGAGAAATTCAACGTTACAGGCATGACCTGTGCGGCATGCCAGGCAAACATCACGAAAAAGGTCGGGAAGCTCAATGGCGTATCGGGCGTCGACGTGAGTCTGCTTGCCAACCAAATGTCGGTGGAATACGACGAGAGCGCCGTAGACGCGGAAAAAATCGCAGCGGCGGTGGCGTCCATCGGCTACGGCGCTTCGCCGCTTGAACAGGCGGCGAAGGGCAAAAAAAGCGGCATCCGTACCGAGTGGCTTTCGCGCCAGAAGAACGCGGAGGACCACCGCAGGGCGGTGCGCGCGCGGCTTTGGTGGTCGGTGGCGATGTTGGTTCCGCTGATGTACATCGCGATGGGGCACATGCTGGGGCTTCCGGTGCCGGGCATCTTCATGGGCACGGATAACGCGCTGATTTCAGCGTTTACGCAGTTTTTGCTCGCGGTTGTGATCGTGCTGCTCAACCGCCACTTCTTTGTAACGGGCTTTAAAGCGCTCATCAAACGCGCGCCGAACATGGATTCTCTGGTTGCCATCGGCGCGGCGGCGGCACTGGGCTACGGCATGTACGCCATCTACGCGATGATGTACTACCTGAGCCGCGGCGACATGGAGCATGTGATGCACTTTTCCCACCAGCTTTACTTTGAGTCAGCGGCGATGATTTTGACCCTCGTCACGGTGGGCAAATACCTCGAAGCGCGCTCGAAGGCGAAGACGAGCGACGCGCTTGGGAAGCTGATCGATCTCGCGCCCAAGACCGCGACGGTGGTGCGGGACGGAAGCGAAGTATCGATTCCCGCCGAAGAGGTCAAAATGGGTGACATCGTGGTCATACGACCCGGTGAATCGATCCCCGTAGACGGCGAGGTAACGGAGGGCGCGGGATACGTCGACCAATCCGCGATCACGGGCGAATCCGTGCCCGTGGAGGTGCGAACCGGTTCGCCTGTCATCTCGGCCACCATCAACAAAAACGGATCGTTCCGCATGCGCGCATCCCGCGTGGGCGACGACACGACGCTCTCGCAGATCATACGGCTTGTGGACGAGGCGGGCAATTCCAAGGCGCCCATCGCGCGATTGGCAGACAAGGTTTCGGGCGTGTTTGTGCCGGTCGTAATCGGGCTCGCACTCCTATCCGGCGCCATCTGGCTGATCGCGGGGCAGACGTTTGAATTTGCGCTTGCATCGGCGATCACGGTGCTCGTCATCTCCTGCCCGTGCGCGCTCGGCCTTGCGACACCGGTCGCCATCATGGTCGGAACGGGAAAGGCGGCGGAGCACGGCATCCTCATTAAGTCCGCTGAATCGCTCGAAAATCTGCACGCGGTGGATACGGTCGTTCTCGACAAGACGGGTACGATTACGTCCGGGCATCCATCCGTGACGGACATATTGGCAAAGGATGAAAAGGCGCTGCTGCGTTTTGCAGCTGCCGCGGAGGCCGGAAGCGAGCATCCGCTCGCGGAAGCCGTGGTGGAAAAGGCGAAAGAGAAGGGCGTCGACGTGCCCCGCGCGGAGGCATTTGAGGCGGTCGCGGGGCTGGGCGTGCGCGCGACGGTCGAGGGACAAAATATCGTCGCCGGGAGCGCCGCCTTTATGGCGGAGAGCGACGTCTCCATCGATTCCCAGACGCAAAATACCTGCGACCGATTTGCGAAAGAGGGCAAGACGCCCCTGCTGTTCGCGGCAAACGGCGCGATCCTGGGCGTGGTTGCCGTGGCGGACACCATCCGCAACACCAGCCGCGAGGCGATTCGGCAATTGCGCGCGGCGGGCGTAAAGGTCGTCATGCTCACAGGCGACAACAAGGCGACCGCGGAGGCGGTGCGCGCAGCGGTTGGCATCGACGAAGCCATCGCGGGCGTGCTGCCCACCGAAAAGGAGGCGCACGTGCGCCGGCTCATGGAAGCGGGCGGCAAGGTCGCGATGGTGGGCGACGGCGTAAACGACGCGCCGGCACTCACCCGCGCGGACATCGGCATCGCCATCGGGGCGGGAACGGATATCGCCATCGAATCGGCGGACGTCGTTCTCATGAAGGATTCGCTGATGGACGTCGTAACCGCAATGGATCTTTCGCGCAAGGTTGTCAGGAACATTCACATGAACCTGTTCTGGGCATTTTTCTACAACGTGCTCGGCATCCCCGTCGCAGCGGGCGCGCTCTACCCCGCCTTCGGCATCCAACTGAGTCCCATGATCGCGGCTGCCGCGATGAGCATGAGCTCCGTGAGCGTGGTGCTCAACGCACTCAGGCTTCGCTTCTTCCGGCCGAAAATCGCGCCGGTTGACGAACAAAAAGAAAAAGAGATCATTCGAAAGGAAGAACCAACGATGAAAAAGGTAATCGGAGTCGAGGGCATGATGTGTGCCCATTGCCAGATGCACGTGAAAAAGGCGCTCGAGGCCGTAGACGGCGTGGCGAGCGCGGACGTGAGCCTCGAGAACAAGAACGCGACCGTGACGATGACGAAAGACGTACCCGATCAGGCGCTCAAGGACGCCGTGACCGAGGCGGGCTACAAGCCCGTATAGCCAGACGACAGGGGACGCCAATGCGGCGTCCCCCTTTTTATGAATTCGTCAGAAGCGACGTGGCCCTTTTTTCATCCTGCGCGCAGCGCGACAAAACAGGGCGGAAAAGGTCCGCTCGGGCGACGCTTGAAAACCTGGAACAGCGTCACAGGAGCTGCCATGTCGCGAATTTGGAATCCATATTCCAGGTATTGCCCGCCGAAGCAAAATCGCACAGCTTGATCCGCTTGCCGTTCTTGCACGTCAATTCGTATGCCCATCGGATGCCGGATGGCGCGTCCATTTCCCACAGTTCGCCGATATCAAGGGGATCGACTTGCCCCAACCGCTCGAAAATATCCGCATCGCCAAGCCGCGCATCGCGCGCGAGCGCCACTGGTCCCTTGAAAAAGAGTGCTGCGCGTTCGTGCGGAAGCGCGTCCGCCTCCGTGACATGGACGATCTGACCCGTTGCCGTCCCCTCCTCGCTGATCTTCCCCAGCTTTGCCCACCGTTGTTCATGCAAGCGCACGAGCGGGTCATCGGCGGAAAAGTATGTGTTGTCGAAAAACGCAACGCGCAGACAGGGGTTCAGTTGGAGTCGGATGACGTCGCCACTCTTCCACACCCGATCGAATTTCACCCAACCGGGCATCGCTTCGATGTCTTCCCCACCGGACACGCAGCAAGCGGTTCTTCCGCTCCACGCGGGAATTCGCAGGTGAACCGCAAAGCGCGTGGGCGCGGGCATGTGAAGCGCGATGGTGATCTTGCCATCTCCGAAGGCATCGCCCCGCACGCGAATCGAACGCGCGCCGGCCTGCCCGTCCGCTTCCTCATAAAGGCCGATATAGAGATCATCCCCCTTTGTAAACGCGGCGGACTCCGCCGCTTGGAACAGGCCGCGCGGAAGATTGTCCACGCAGCACTGGTGCCCGCGCAAAAAGTGGGTGTGCGAGGGGATGTGTTCATGCGAGGTGCGCAGGCGGCGCAGCCCCCAGGTTCCGTCCGGGGAAGCACCGCACAGGAGGCTATTGTACAGTGTCAATTCGATTTCATCGAGGTATTTCGCCTCGCCCGTGAGGAGCAATAACGCATGGGACAACCGATTCCAGTACACGGCATCGCAGATTTCGGAAAGCGTATTGATGAGGTATTTGGAACCGATGAGCTTATCATCGAAGCTGACGCTGCCCACGCCGGTTCTTT
The DNA here is from genome assembly GCA_023421735.1 of Bacillota bacterium. The sequence goes on from JAEZSP010000017.1 coordinate 12,169, forward strand.
CGCACGCCATGAGATTTTCGTGGATATTGATCGCAGCCGTGCGATAATCCCCATTTCCGGTTGCACGATAGAGCGCGACGAGGCCTTCCACGCAGGAGATCAGTTCATAGCCCTTTGCCCAGGAGAAGGGATCCGCATCCCACCTATGTACCGGTTCATCCGCAAGCCCCTTTTCCAGAACGCCGGAAGGCCCCCAACTGGAAGCGATGAATTGGGCGAATTCGAGGTATCGCGCCTCCCCCGTCGCCTCGTGGAGCTTCACGATGGGATACAGGATGGACGAGGACGGCATGCCCCGGAAGTTCCCGGTTTGGGCGATATGGACGCCGTCCGGCCCAACCTCGGAAATCAAGTGATCGCAGAAACGCTGCGTCGCGCGCAGAATTTCGGCGTCGCCGAGCAGTTCCCACGCCTCGACAAGCGCCCAGAGAGTGTATTTCCGACACCAGACATTCCAGTTGTTGCCCACGAGGAAGCCGGAATTTGAATAGGTACCGATATAGCCGTTCGCATCCTGCGTCTTCAATAGCCCATGAACGGCGGCGGCGATCCGGTCCTTCAGCGCCTCGTCGCTGTGATAGCGGCATGCGGCGATTGCAGCCAGTACGTATTTTCCCCAGAATTCACCCCGCCATTGGCCAACGCCCGGCTTTGCGCGGTCGTCCTCCCGCGCCGAAAAAGCCGCCTCGGTCTGCGGATAGAGTGCATCCCAGGCATCCTTTGCGCAAAGGCGCGCCTTTGAAACGGCATCGATGCGCGCGCCCACCCAGCCCCGGAACTTCCAGTCCCCTCGCGACAGCGAATCGAGTGCGTGATTCATGAGAAACCAATCCCTTCTTTCGATATTACAGTGAGTGTACCGGAATGAGGCGTCACTGTCAAGGCGGATAAATGCAGACAAAATCGCTCGGATTTTCACTGCATTTTACATGCGCGGTTTATAATTGATACAGAACACAAACGACAAGCCGAATGAGGGGCGACTGATATGCTTGAAATTAAAAATCTGACATACCGCGCGAAGGACGGCGGGCAGACCGATATTCTGCACGACGTGAGCCTCGCGATTGCGGACGGCACGTTCCTGGTGGTTACCGGTCCGAACGGCGGCGGGAAGACAACGCTCGCGCGCACGATCATGGGACTTGTGGGGCCGACGAGCGGACAAATTCTCTACAACGGGCATGACATCACGCACATGAGCGTGACCGAGCGGGCGCGATTGGGCATGAGTTACGGCTTTCAGCAGCCGCCGCGCTTCAAGGGTTTGCGCGTGAAAGATCTCATCTGCCTGGCATCCGGCGATCCGGATATGCCCGATCTCGACTGCTGCCAATACCTCAACAAAGTAGGGCTCTGCGCAGCGGACTATGTCGACCGGGAGGTGGACACATCCCTATCGGGCGGCGAGGTGAAGCGCATCGAGATCGCGACCATCCTCGCGCGCAAGAGTCCGCTGATGATCTTTGACGAGCCGGAGGCGGGCATCGATCTCTGGTCGTTTTCAAAACTCACGGAGACATTCCGCGCGCTGCACAAAAAGCGGGAATCGACCATCATCGTCATTTCGCATCAGGAGCGGATCATCGATCTCGCGGACGAGATCGTGGTGCTTTCCGGCGGGACGATTGAAAAGCGGGGGCCGAAGGACGAAATTTTGCCGACGATCCTCGCGGACACCGAACCCGTGTGCAGATTTCAGCCGAGGGAGGCGCGCGCATGAGAAATCAAATTGACGAAACGCTGTTGCGCGAAATTGCGGAGATCGAATCCGTGCCGCAGGGCGCATACAACATCCGGAAAAACGGGAAACTCGATGGACGGAACAATACCGCAAACATCATTATCGAAACGAAGACCGACAAACCGGGCATTGACATCACCATCAAGGACGGCACAAAAAACGAATCGGTGCACATCCCGGTCCTTTTGACGGAGACGGGCTATACTGAGGTCGTATACAACGATTTTTTCATCGGCGATGATTGCGACGTGACCATCGTCGCGGGTTGCGGCATTCACAATCCGGGCGAGGGCGATACCCAGCACGACGGCGTGCATACATTCCACGTGGGCAAAAATTCGAAGGTGCGCTATATCGAAAAGCACTACGGGGAAGGCGACGGCAACGGGAAGCGCGTCATGAACCCCGTGACGGAGGCATACCTCGCCGAAAACGCGTCCATTCAGATGGACACGACCCAAATTCGGGGCGTCGATTCCACAAAGCGGTACACCAAGATCGTTGCGGAGGCGGGGGCTGAGGCGATTGTCAACGAGAAGCTCATGACCCACGGGCACCAGGTCGCCGAGTCCGAGATGGACGTCATTTTAAAGGGCAAGGATGCGACCGGACAAATCGTCTCGCGCTCGGTGGCGCGCGACCAGTCCAGACAGCTTTTTTACCCGCGCATGACGGGCGAGGACGCCTGTTTCGGGCATGTGCAGTGCGATTCCATCCTCATGGACGACGCGCGCATTCAGTCCGTGCCTGCGTTGATCGCGGATTCCCCGGACGCGCGGCTCATCCACGAAGCGGCCATCGGCAAAATCGCGGGCGAGCAGATTCAAAAGCTCATGACGCTGGGGCTCACCGAAGAAGAGGCTGAAGAGAAAATTCTCGAAGGATTCCTGCGCTAAAAGATCAAAAAAGCGGGAGCAACCCCGCTTTTGTCATGTCGCGATGCGTGGGTAAAACAAATCCGGTGTACCGCGTGCGCAGAAATTGACCTGCGGCTAAGGAGATAAAATCCGCGCATTTTCCGTCTTCGTGCGCAACATTTGTCGCATCAACCCCCTGCGCCTCGCGTGCCGGAAACTGTGCGCGAAAAAAGGGCACCTCCGCCAACATGGCGCAGATGCCCTCGCGATCCCTTTTGCGTTGATAGCGCACAATTTTCATCAATATGAAATGATGATCCCCTTGTCATTGGCATACACCGTGCTGATGCCGCGCGTGGGGACGATCAGTATGTCGCGGAAATGGTAGCGGCTCTTGATCACGTCTTTGAGCTTTTCTGCGAGTCGGAGGTTATTGCAATGGGCGATGACCATGCAGGCATCCTCGGTCTCACGTCCGCTCTCCGCGACCGTATTCGCGAGCTTTTCGACGATTTGTTTTTCGCCGCGCGCATGGGAGAACAGGGCGATATTGCCGTCGCCGTCCGCACCCATGATGGGGCGAATGCCGATGACCGAGATGAGGCGCGCCGTGATTTTGTGAAGGCGCCCATTTTTGACGAGATTATCGAGGCTTTCGAGCACAAAATAGGTCTTCATCTGGCTGATAAACCGCTCGATTGCAGGAATGATCGCCGTTTTGTTGAGGCCTGCGCGCAGCATCTCGCCGATCTTGACGGAGAGGAGAACCTCGCCTGTCGCGGCGCTCTTGGAATCAAACACGTGGACGTCCTCATTGCCGGACATTTCCGCGCCGATGCGCGCCGATTGGTACGAGGCTGAAAGATTCGACGACAGGGTGACCGCATAGCACTCTCCCGCGTCCTGAAAAGCCTCCTGGTAAAGACCCGGCGAAGGCGCGGCAGAGCCGACCTTGCCGGTGCACGCCTTCATATCGCGCAGCAAATCGTCCATATCGAGCGTTGCATCGTCCACAACACTCCTGTCGCCCAGCGTGATCGTGAGCGGCACGGAAACCATATCGTATTTTTTCTTCAATTCTTCCGTTACGTCACAGCAACTGTCGACGATAATCCGGCTCATTGTGAATCCTCCCGTCGCCCCGCATTGTACGGGGATGTGTGAAAATGATAACACCAGAAAGGGGCGCGTTCAAGGTGGCGCACCCCGTTTTGAACAATCTGTTCTAAGGCGAGGTAAAAGCGCGCGCCGGAAAGGCATGGGGATTTCCGTCCGAAGCAGGAAATCAAAGCGTCGGACGAAAAACACGGCCCCGCATGCGCAAAACGGATCTATTTTTTTACTTCAACTCGTTGATATACTCCTCCGCGAACACGGATGCAGTCGCGCCGTCCGCAGCGGCAGTGACGATCTGCCGGAGTGGTTTGGTGCGAATGTCGCCCACCGCGAAGACGCCGGGGAGGCTGGTTCTGGTCGTCTCATCGGCAACGATGTAGCCGCCGTCGTCGACGTCGAGCTGATCCTTGACGAGCGCGGAATCCGGCGAACGCCCGATGGCGACAAACGCGCCGTCGCAACTGAGCACCGTCTGATCACCCGTCACCTTATCTGTCATCGCGAGTCCTGTAAACTTTCCGTCATCGGCGCGCTCAAAGCCTGTAATGAGCGCGTTCCACACGATCTCGATGTTGCCCGCCCGCTGGAGGGGATCGAGATAATTTTTTGTAGCGCGCAGCTGATCGCGCCTGTGCACGATATACACCTTTTTGCTCATGCGGGAGAGGGTCAGGGCGTCCGCAACGGCGGTGTTACCGCCGCCGATCACAGAGACGACCTTGCCCTTGTAGAACATGGCGTCGCAGGTGGCGCAATAGTGGATGCCGCGACCGCGCAACTCACGCTCGCCCGTCAATCCCAATTCACGGGGCGATGCTCCCATGGCAAGAACGACCGCCTTCGCAGTCAGGGTACCGTCGGTGGTCTCCACGCACTTGGGCGCGCTTTTCAGATCAAAGCCCGTGACCTCGGCATACTGGGTCTCGGCACCAAACCGCGTCGCGCCGCGCGCCATCTTTTCCGCGAGCACGAAGCCATCGATGCCTTCGTCAAAGCCAGGATAATTGTCAACGAGCGCCGTCGTCGCCATTTGTCCGCCCGCAGAAAGCTTTTCGACGACGAGCGTCTCAAGCCCGGCGCGCGCGCAATAGAGCGCGGCAGAATAGCCGGCAGGACCGCCGCCGACGATGATGACATCATAAGTTTTCATACATTCACCTCGATATACGCACGTAAAAATGCCTCGATTTCGGCCTCCGAGGAAGGGGCGACGAGCGCCTCCGACCAGGAAGAGGCGACATACACGAAGAGCGAGGGTACCGTTTCGACGTCAAATCGCTCCTCGAGCGCGGGATCATCGTCGATGTTGACACATCCAAAATCGACTTTGCCCGCATATTTTTCAGACAGCCGCTTGAGCGCGGGTTCAATGCGCCTGCAATAGACGCACCAGTTTGCCGAGAATTCAACCAGCGCGGGGCGATCCGCCGCCTCGAGCGCCGCGATATTCTCCTGCGTGATCTTTCGTATGGCCAAGGGCATTCCTCCGTCGCGCTTTTTCTATATTATAGCACAGGAATCTTATTGAAAGCGAGGTTTGACAGAAAAAAGAATTCGCTTATAATAGAGTAGGATTGAAAAAATCCGTCCGGTTTGGAGGTTCAGAATGAAAATCGCAGATTATTTTCCCGTATGGGAGAAGCTCACAAAACAGGAACAGGCGGTGCTCGAAGAGGCAGCCGTCGCCAAATGCTTCCCCGCCGGGGTGCGCATACACAACGGCAGCGAGGACTGTGTGGGCCTTCTGCTCATGAGCTCCGGTCAGCTGCGCGCTTACATCAATTCCGAGGAGGGCAAGGAAATCACCCTCTATCGGCTCTTTGAGCGCGATATTTGCCTCCTGTCGGCCTCTTGCATGGTGTCGTCCATCCAATTTGACATCACGATTGAGGCAGAGAAGGATACGGAGCTTTGGATCGTTTCCGCCGCGACATATAAACTCCTAATAGAGCAATCGGCCGTGCTCGCGAATTATACAAATCAGATCATGGCGGAGCGGTTTACCGAGGTCATGTGGCTGATCGAGCAAATCATGTGGAAAAGCTTCGACAAGCGGCTTGCGCAGTTTCTGACCGAAGAAGCGGCGCTCGAAGACTCCGATCGGATCACGATCACCCACGAAAAAATCGCAAACCACATGGGAACTGCGCGTGAGGTCGTCACGCGCATGCTCCGCTATTTTCAATCCGAGGGGATGGTTCATGTGTCGCGCGGGGAAATTCAGCTGCTGGACGAAAAGCGGCTGCGCGATCTCGCCGGTTAGTCGAGAAGCTGCAAAATCTGCTTCTTCGGGCGCGCACCCATAGCCGTATTGGTCACCTTGCCGTTTTTCATGACCACAAGCGTTGGAATCGACATGATGTTGAATGCGGCGGCAAGTTCGCGCTGCTCATCGACATTGATTTTGCCAACCTTGATGTCGCTCTTTTCGCCCGCGATTTCATCAACGACAGGGGAAACCATGCGGCACGGGCCGCACCAGCTCGCCCAGAAGTCGAGCAGGACCGGCTTATCGGATTCCATAACCTCCTGGTTGAAATTATCCTTGGTGATGGTGACAACAGACATTGTTTTGTCCTCCCTTAATGTTATTGAGGCCATTATAGCACGCCTCTCGCCTCCGGTCGGTGATTTCGTCACGAGCCCGTCGATTTGAATTTGTGCAGACCAAACCGAAAAAATGCAACAGCGGGGATCAGAAAAACCAATGAGAAGAGCGGCGAGAGCATAAAAAGCGCGCCGCTCTTTTTGTCGATGAGAAAAAGGAGCGGAACATATTGCACCAGCGCCAGCGGGATAACGAACGTGAGGAAGCGCAGCACGCCCTTGCCGTAGACGGAAAACGGGTATTTGCCGTATTCGCGCACGCCGTAGGTGAAGATATTGAGAAAGTCCGTCGCCTCGATGGTAAAAAACGTAAACGCCGCCGTGATGAGAAAGAGCGCGAAGAAGACGGTACTCCCGCAAGCGAGCATGAAAACGAGCGTTGCGACCTTCTACCATGTCCAGACGACGCCGCTTATGGGAATCGCGATCGCGAGTACGACGATCGCCTGCGCAAAAAGTCGGGTGTGAGAACGCCGCACATCACCTTAATTGTGGTGCTCTTCCCCGCGCCGTTGGGGCCGATGTAGCCCACGGATTCGCCGTCGCGAATATCGAAGTTTACGTCGGTGAGCGCATGGACGGTTTCAAATTCCCGCGCGAAAAATGCCTTGACCGCGTTCCCAAAGCCGGCATTTCGTTTGACGACGCGGTAGGACTTGTTCAGATTGCGTACTTCAATCATATGATTCCTCGATGTGTCTGGACGGTCGGACGCTGAAAAAAAGGCGTTTTTTCATTGTATCACGCAGTACCCGGTGCGTCAACCCAGTAAAGTGCCGGACATTGCGTGCGAAAACGCCTGAAAACGCAAGGGCCGATGGCGGGCGCTGTTCTGTCCGTGCACACGGGGCAATATGATGCTACGAGGTGATGCGCGTGCGGATCGATATGACGGGGGGAAGCCCGCTGAAGCGAATTCTGGCGTTCAGCGTACCGCTCTTGGCCGGGAGCGTACTCATGCAGTTTTCAAGCCTCGTGGATGGTCTGATCGTCGGGCGGGTCGCCGGCATCCACGCGTTCGCCGGAATATCCGCCGCAGCGCCCGTGGCGTTTATGGCGACCGGTTTTTTCATCGGTCTGTGCGCGGGGTTTGTCATCCCGATTGCACTGGCGGTTGGGGCAAACGACCGGGAAAAGGCGGATCGGTATGCCTGCGCGGCGCTTCTTGCCGCGTTCTGCCTGTCCACTTTGGTTGCCATCCCCGCAGCGGCGCTCGCGGGCAAAATGATCGCCTTAGCGGGCACGCCGGTTGAAATTGCGCAGGACGCCACCAAATACCTGCGGATCGTGTTGATGGGGCTTCCGATTCCGCTTGTCATGATGACGCTCGCGGGAATCTTGCGTGCGGAGGGCGATACCAGAACGCCGTTCTTATTTCAGGCACTGGGGATGCTGCTGCACCTGATACTGGACGTCTTGTTTCTGATCGTGCTGAAAATGGGCGTCGTGGGCGCAGCGATTGCGTCCCTGTGCGCGCATGCAACCGCAGTCGCGCTATGCCTTCGGATTGTGTTGCGCGGGCATCCAGGCATGCTGCATTGTCTTTGGCGCATGCCGTCGCCGGACGTCCTCAAGCGACTCCTTGCAATGGGCGTGCCGCTGGGTGCAACCAGCCTCATCGTTTCGACCGGTGCGGCGGCATTTCAATATGCGATCAACGCACTGGGAACCGACGCCGTTGCCGCCGTTGCGATGGCCGAGCGGCTGTTCGCGCTCGGCGTCATGCCCGTGATGGTGATGGGCGGTGCGGTCGAGGTGTTCAGCGGGCAAAACTACGGTGCGAACCGCATTGGGCGGATTCGCACCGGCGTGGTCAGATTGTTTCTGTTGATGACCGGCGTATTTTGGCCGATCGCCGCAATCATGGCGGCGGGGAGCGGTCGGTTTTTGCCGATGCTGTTTGGCGACGCGGCGCGGGCGTTGACGCCGCTCGCGGGGCGATACCTCGCCTGGTGCGCCGTTGCCCTACCGCTCCAGATCGTCAATTCGATTCTGAAAAACGTGATGCAGGGAATCGGCAAACCCGGGAAGGCGCTCATCGCGTCGGTCTACGACACACTGGTTCGTCTCGCTTGCGCGATCTGGGGCGTAAAGGCATTCGGATTTGCCGCAATCTGCGCGGTCAATCCGGCCGGATGGGCGATGTCCGCATTGGCGCTCACGGTGCGCTGCCGCGCGGAGTATGCGCGGGTTGTGCCGGATGCGCCGATCCGTCAATCGCCGTCTTCCGTCTCTTCGGGTAGTTCCGCCTCGTTATCGTAGCCGCGCGCTTCCCAGAAGCCCTTATAGTTTGCATCGCTGGACAGTGTAATCTCCGTGACCCAGCGCGCCCACTTATAGCCGTATTTATCCTCTGCGACGACGATAAAAGGGAACCCCAGTTCCGGCGGCAATTCCAATCCGTTCGCCTGATCGGCAAGGATTAACTGCTTTTCGCGGATCTCCGCAAGGGGCATCGACGTGGTATAGCCATCGACCGCCGTAAAAATCACGGTCACCGCATCATCCTGCGCACCCGCAAGATCGATGAGATCGGCGATGGGCACGCCCTTCCACAGAACCGTGGCATCCCAGCCGGTGACGCAGTGGAGAGTGATCAGCCTCTCGTAGGCGTCCATGGCGGTTACCTGATCGTAAGTAAGCGTCTGCGGCTCATTGACCAGACCATCGATGGAAAGCGTGTAGGTGGAGATGTCCACATACTGCACACCCTTGATGGAATTATCCTTCGGCCCAACCGCCGGATCCAGCCGCGCACCCTGATACTCCTCTATTTCGCCCTGGCGGTAACGTTGGCTGGTGGCGGACGTCACAGCGTCCGGCGCGCTGGTGGAAGAAGCCTGCTGCGCAAATCCCCCGGCGGATGTGGCAAAAAGACACGCCGCCATGAGGATAGACAAAATCCCTTTTCTTGAAATGCGTTTCATTTCTTCGCTTCCCTTCCGTTCTCACGTTTGATTCCGAAAGATCAACCCGATCTAACAAATCCATAATACCCGCGTTGCGCGCGTATCAATCAAACGGAAGGATGCCATGCACAAGAGCGCTCACGCTTCGGCGTTTTCCTCCACTTGCCGATTTTGGGAAAACCGGGAGATTTCCTGTTCCCGCTTTTTGCTGATCGGCAGGAATGCGAGGGGGATGGCGCTCAGGAGCATAAACGCAAACGGCAAGACGCCCGTTCCGATGCGAATGCCCATGAGCGCCCCGGCGCTTTGCACATCTGCGCCGGCCCGGTACCCGTAAAAGCTTAAAATCGCCATGAACAGAGTCGCCTGTATACCCGAAACGGGGATGGTCAAAAGCGCGTTGAGGCCGTTGTACATGCCCGCCTTGCGCTGCCCGGTGCGCATCTCGTCCTCGTCGATGATCGCACCGAGCAAGGGACCTTGCGGAATGAGGACGGCGCTCGAGAACAGATACATGGCGATGTACGCGGCGAGCGCGGTAAAAAAACCACCCACGAACGTGAGGGAAAGGTATGAAAGCGCGCAGGGGAACGTGCAAAACAGCGCCATGCCCTTGAGCCCCAGCCGCTTGGTGAGCTTTCCGAGAAACGGCATGGCGGCAAACAGGGCAAGCCCCATGACCACATCGAGAATGGTCGCCTGGTAGCCCTCGAGGTTTAATACGTAGTCCGCCATGTAGAGAAGCGGGGTGAAGTAAAACGCGCGCGGCCCGGAGGCCAGCATCTGACTGATCATATAAGTCAGAAACGATTTCGACCGAAACGCATCCTTCGCATTGTCGAATACATCGCCGAATATCCCACGCCGCGCATCAATCTGGGTGTTTTCCGCGAGGTACATTTCGCGCGCATCCCGGAGGGGTTTGAGTGTCAGAAAATACAACCCGGCATTGAGGATGAGAACCCCAGCGAGCAGAACCGTGGTGAGCGTCTTGTCGGTATTCCCCACGAGAAGCAGCGTCGGGATCAGCGTTCCGAAAAAGCCGCCGATGTTGCTGACATAGGTGATGATGACGGAAATGTCCACGCGATCCGCACTCGCGGGCGCGGCGATGAGCCGATAATTGGAATAGGCGATGCCGAATGCGGTCATGGCGGTATCATAGATGAACAGAAGCGCAAGCAGGAACGCAAAGATGACCCACTGCGGCCAGGCGGACTGGGCAAAGATCATCGCAAGGGACGAGAACAGCGCGACCGGCGCCATGCGGCGCATGACGTACACGTACTTGCCCTTCCCCTCCCGGTATTTATACCGATCGAGCATCACGCCAATGGCCGGATCATTGATGGCATTCCAGATGCCAAATACCAGATAGACGAGGCCAACCAGTTTGGGATCCATGCCCACGACATCGGTATAGTATTTCAAAAAGGCATTGTAGATGAGCACCCCGCTGAGATTCGCGGGCATCGTGGGGAGGGAGAGCCAGAATTTCTGCCAGAATGTCAGCCTGCCTTTTTCCATGGCACGCACCGCCTTCTTTTGATGGGCCGATCGGGGATGGATTAACCCTGCCGCGCGATGAGATCCCGGTACCAATATCCGCTGTCACGCACCGTGCGCGCCCCGGTCACATGATCGACCCGAATGAGTCCCATGGAACAGGAGAGACCGGACGACCACTCAAAGTTATCGATGAGCGACCAATGAAAGTAGCCCCGAATGTCCGCGCCCTGCGCGATGGCGGCCTGAAGCGCCTCGAGGTACAGGCGCGTATAGGTGATCCGATCCGCATCATGAAGATCGCCGCCGACGGTGCCGTTTTCGGTGATATACACGACGGGATTGCCGTATTCCTCCCGGTAGCGCTTTGCCAACTCCAAAAATCCCTCCGGATACCCCTGCGGCCCGAGAACCGGGTGATCGTACCGATGATCGGTCGGCGCGCGGTCCACCCACGTCTTTAAAAACGGGATGTACCACTTGCGCGATGCAAAGATGCGGCTGTAATAATTCACGCCCAGGAAATCCAGGGGTTGTTTGATGGTCTCCAGATCGCCGGGCAGCACCTTCGGCGCGATGGGCCAGAGGCGCCGGAGCAGCATATCCGGATAACGGCCCCGGAACACGCCGTCCAGATAAAAGCGGTTGATGAACTGATCCGCCAGTTCCACCGAATCCATATCCTTTCCGGTGGGGACGAAGTGCGCGGGATAAACCGGAAACTGGCTCAACGTGATGCCGACATTGAGATCGGCCCGCGCGGCGCGCATAGCCTGCACCGCCAGGCCATGCCCGAGCAATTCGTGGTGGGCAACCTTAAAATACGTCCAGGGGTTTCGGATGCCCGGGGCATGCTCACCCAGAAAGTGGCCGAACATAGCATGCTCCCAGGGTTCGTTGAGGGTAATGAAATCCTTGACCCGATCCCCCAGCGCCCGAACGGCCAGCGCGGCGTAATCCGCGAAGCATTGCGCCGTCTCGCGCCCCGCGAAGCCCCCGTAGGATCGAAACAATGCCTCGGGCGTATCCCAATGAAACAGCGTGATGAAAGGCCGGATGCCTTTTTCAAGAAGCGCATCCACAAGTCTTTGATAGTAATCGAGCCCTTTTTCGTTCACCTGGCCGCGCCCTTGCGGCAGGACCCGTGACCAACTGACGGAAAACCGATAGGCGCCTAGCTTCAACGCCGTCATGAGATCGACGTCGGTTTGAAAGTCGTGGTAGGTGTCGCATGCGACATCCCCCGTGCTGTGATCGCGAATCTTTCCTTTTGTGTGAGAAAACACGTCCCAGATGGACAGCCCCTTCCCGTCCTCATTCCAACCGCCCTCGATCTGGTACGCCGCCGTGGCCGCGCCAAAGAGGAAGTCTTTTCCAAAATCCAGCGACAATGAACTCACCTCGTTTGCGATTATGTTGCGTCTTTTTCGTAAAGGAATGGTTGTATTATATCATAACAACGCCGAAATGGAAGCGGAAGAAGCAATGGGGACTCAAAAAAACGACCCGCCAATGGCAGGCCGTTGGGATGCCGTCCGTCCGATTACGCCTCATTGAGTAACACCATGTGGATATGATCCTCCCAAACGCCGTTGATCCGCAGATATTTGCGTGCAAGGCCCTCGGATCGAAATCCAAGCTTCTCGGTCACGCGCAGGGAGCGCGTGTTCCGGGGCAGTATGTTTGCCTCGAGCCGATGAAGGCCCAATTCGCCGAACGCGACCTCGATGGCCTTTCGGAGCGCTTCTGACATATAGCCCCGGTTGATTTTCGCCCCATCGAGCTTATAACCGAGAAAGCAGGAAAGAAACGCGCCCCAGACGATGTTTCCAAAGCCAATCGTACCGATCACGCGGCCTTCATCGCCCTTCTGAAAGATCCAAAGCCGCAGTGCGTTCCGCTCAGCCATTGCTTTCCAGTCGGCCCCGAGCAGCGCCTCCTGCGCGGACAGGGTATAAAACGCGTCGTCGTGGGCCGGCTCCCACTCCTGCAAAAACGCGCGGTTCCGCAGATAATAATCGAGCACCATCCGGGCGTCGGACGGCGCAAGCGTCTTCAGAACGAGCCGCTCGGTTTCATAAACGCGACTGATCTGCGCATCGTTCATGGGATTTCCTCCTGAATGAGCATCAATATTTGCCGGAAACGGCGTTGCGGGAATGGGCAGGATGGCTTATAATGATTCCGATGCCGCCGGATATACGCGGCACACGGAAAGGATGGTTCGCATGAAGGTCATTCTCTACGGCGCGGATATTTGCCCGCACTGCATCGCGGCAAAGGCGCGGCTTTCCGAGACACCCGGCATCGAGCTGGAGATGCGGGACATTACGAAAAGCACGGCGACAATGAGGGAGTTTTTACAGTACCGCGATCACGACGCGCTCTTCGCGCCCGTCATCGAGGCCGGACGCATCGGCATTCCGTTTTTCATTTTGGAGGACGGCACCCGCACGTTTGAAATCGACGCCTTTTTGTCGCCCGACGGCATCATTATGACGGGTGCCGCGTGCTCCATCGACGGAAAGGGCTGCTGACATGTCCTTTCACGCGGCTGACATGCCCCTTGCGGATGCGCTTGAAAGCCTGATCGGCGGCGAACCGGACGCACTGGCGAACCTTTCAAACGCCGCGGCGCTTTTGTTCCAAAGCCTCGAACGAATCAACTGGGCGGGGTTTTACCTACATAAAGACGGCCAGTTGATCCTCGGGCCGTTTCAGGGAAAGCCAGCCTGCATCCGCATCCAACTGGGAAAGGGCGTCTGCGGAACGGCAGCCGCGTCAAGACAGACGCTCGTCGTGCCGGACGTTCACCAATTCCCCGGTCACATCGCCTGCGACGGTGCGTCCGCGTCCGAAATCGTAGTGCCGCTGATGCACGGCGGGCATCTGGTCGGCGTTTTGGACATCGACAGCCCCGAAAAAAACAGGTTTGGCAGCAAGGAGCAGCTAGAGCTGGAAGTATTTTCCCACATTCTGTGCGACCAGATCGACTGGGGTGCGCTCATTTCTCAGTAAGCGGCTTCCATCTCCCGGATTTTGCGCGCGAAAAAGGCGTTCGTGGGCGCGGGCACCCCATGCTTTTCGGCGATTTTCAAAACCGTGCCCGCGAAGAGTTCCACCTCGGATTTTCTTTGGGCGAGGGCATCCTGCCGCATGGACGGATAGCCGTCCGGTTGCAGGGTGCGAAGGACTTTGAGATAACGCTTCACGTCCTCCTCCGTCAGGCGGACGCCTTCTTTGTGCGCAATCGCGATAACCTCGCGCATGGCTGCTGTCATGGCCTCGAAATAGGCCGGAGTTTCGAGCGCGCCCTGATAGGTCGTCTCATAGACCATGCACGTCTGGTTAATCCCCACATTCAGGAGAAACTTGCCCCACATGGCGTGAAGAATGTCTTCTTCGATCGAATAGGGCATTTCGATCCTGTCGAAAAACCGCGCGACCCGCAAAAGCGCGGGTTTTTGTTTTTCATCCACGATCCCGATTTGGAGCTTGCCCTTTTTCGTATAGGTAAGATGTGTGCCTTCGCGCATGGCATCCATGCCGAGGGCAACGCAGTGGACGAGATTTTGATCGCCAAAGCGCGCCGCAATGATCCCTTCGCTCGTGATCCCGTTCATGACCGACAAAATCACGGTATTTTCACCGATGATATTTTCCATCACATCGAGCGCCGCTGCAAGGCCGTTGTATTTCGTCGCCACGATAACCAGATCGGCGGGCGCTTCAGCCGTGCAATCCCGGATCGCAAAATCCTGACGCACGCCGTTTACGGTATACGTATCATTTTGGTGTCTCTGAAAACGGGCCGAGTCCATGACGAATACAACCGCGGATTTGCCCGCCGCACGTTGGATATGCGCGCCATACATCATGCCGAGCGCGCCCATCCCGACGATGGCCGTTTTTTGAATCTCCACATCCTCACTCCTTTGTCGCATTGATGAGCCGAACAGAAAAAGTATAGCAAGCCCATATAAAGATTGCAACCGCCGTTTGGGGCGCAAAAACCGACAAATTAGGGCGTGCGGAGCGGTATGCGGGTGCGTTTTGTTGACAGTGCATGCGCAGCAATGGTATGCTTTACCTGCGGTCGCGCGAAGGCGGCTGTGCAACCACACAGAGGAGGGGATACATATGAAGAAACTCGCCATCATTGCCGGCGTGATCGTCGTGCTGCTGGGCGTGACAATCAGCTTCTGCGCGGCGAGCGTGCCAACTGGGTACACGGGAATTCTGACCACGTTTGGTCGGGTTGAAAACACGACGCTGGACGCGGGCTTCCACCTGAAATCGCCGGTTCAGAAGGTCGTTCTGATGGACAACCGCGAACAGCGCGAAACATTCAACACGCTCGCGTTTTCGTCGGACATTCAAGAAGTGACCATCGAAGGCTCCGTCAACTACAACATCGATCAGGCGACCGCCATGACGCTCTATAAAGAGGTTGGAACCAAATACAACTCGACGCTCATCACGCCGCGCCTGATGGAGACCACAAAGTCCGTGTTCTCGCAGTACTCGGCGGAGGATCTGGTTGCAAACCGTTCGAATCTGTCGGTAAAGATCAAGGATTCGCTCGCAACGGAGATGTCCAGATACGGCATCAACATCGTGTCAATCTCCATCGAGGACATCGATTTTTCGGACGCGTTTACGGACGCCGTCGAGGCCAAGCAGGTTGCCGAGCAGACCAAACTGCGCGTCGAGACCGAGCAGGCACAGCAGACCAGCGTCGCCAAGGCGGAGGCGGAGCGCAACGAGATCGCGGCTGAAGCATCCGCAAACGTCGCAAAAATCAACGCAGACGCAGACGCCTATGCCGTGAAGGTGCAGGCAGAGGCGGAAGCGGAGGCAAATGCCAAGATCGCGGCTAGCCTGACAGAACCGTTCATCGATTATGCACGCATCCAGAAGTGGGATGGCTCCGTGCCGCAGGTGCAGGCAGGGGACAACATGTACCCCATCGTGGATTTAGGAACTGAGAACTGACCTGAACGGTCAATCGCTGATCCTGCGACGGCCCGCACACATGTTGCGAGCCGTCGCATCTTTATCCGGAAGTACCCTTTGCCACGTGGACAAAGGACAGCTATTTCCCCAGTTCCCCGAACCGCGCCATGATGGCAAGGGCGGGATCGACGGGCACAGGCGCGCGGACAACATCCCGGGGAACGGAAACGACGGGGCGCGGCGCGACGGATTTCCCCGCAAACTGCGGGAGCCATGCGCGCTGGGCTTCGAGCATCTCCCCCGCCAATTCGCGGATCTCGCACAGCGTCAGAACCGCCGAAGTCAAAGGGTCGAGCGCAAGGGCGTGTACGATGTGCTCCGGGTCGCCCGAATCAGCCGCGCGCACGGCGAGCCGTTGGACGGAGATATTCGTGAGATTGAGCGCCGCAAGCTGCGGTGGAATTTCACCCACGATGGTTCTATGGATCCCCATGCGATCCGCGTAGAGCGGCCCTTCGGCGCAACAGTCTGCCGGAAGGTTCTCGATCATGCCGCGGTTGACGACATTGCCGTTGAACCGAAACGGGATGCCCGTTTCCATGGCTTCGAGGATATACGAGCAATACTCCACCGAGCGGGGCGGGAGCGCGATCGGCTCGTTTTCGAGGAGTCTGCCGCCGTATTTTTCCTGGACATGGCGGGTGAACTTGAGATTTGCATTCGTCTCGCCGCCAAACCCCGGCTCGTCGCAATAGAGCGCGAGCGCGGTATCATTTTTGCGGAAATAGGGCAGGTACTCGGAGAGGTGTCCCGTCGACTCGGTGCAGAAATAGCCGAAGTGGCGCAGAACCTCCGCGCGCACCTTCTCGTTGACGTAGTGCCCCGGGTCCTCCATGACGGCGCGGAAGCGGGGATACAGGTCTTCGCCGCCTTGTTCGATGCGCAGAAACCAGCCCATATGGTTGATGCCCGCACACAAAAAGTCTACGTTTTCCTTCGGCACGCCGCAGTAACCCGCGATCAGGTCGAGCGTGGTCTGCACGCCGTGGCAAAGCCCGACGAAATTCACGTTTTCCCCTCCAAGCGCCCAGCCGACCATCGCCATGGGGTTCACATAATTGAGGATAAGCGCATTCGGACAAAGCGCGCGCACATCGGCGCACACATCGCGCACCACGGGGATGGTGCGCAGCGCGCGGAATATGCCGCCCGGGCCGAGCGTATCGCCGATGCAGGACTTGACGCCATACTTGAGCGGAATCATGCAATCGGCCTCATAGGCCGCAGTTCCGCCAATCTGGAACGTCAACACGACATAGTCCGCGCCCGCAAGCGCATCGCGCCGATCGGTTGTGATTCGGACGCACGCGGGCAGGCTTTCCTTTTCGATGACCTTTTTGAAAAACGCCTCCGCCTGGCTGGTATTGCGCGTCGACGGCGCCATTAAGACAAATTCGGCGTCCCGGAACGCGGGTACCTGCATGATGTCGAGAACGAGCGTCTTGCAAAAGACGACCGAACCCGCGCCGATGATCGCAATTTTCCGCATGTGCATCCCCTCCATACTGTCAATCTTATCACAATGGATTGCCTGGACGCAAGACTGATCGTTCTTTGTATCTTTCAGCCTCCAAACGTGTTATACTGTCGCTAAACCACACCATCTAAGGAGGACATCTCATGAGCAATCATTCCGTTTTCGATGCGATTCTCGCACGCCGAAGCATTCGAGACTTTCAAAACAAACCCGTCGAACGTGAGAAAATTGCACAATTACTCAAGGCGGCAATGGCCGCTCCGTCCGCATGCAATTTACAGCCCTGGGCATTTATTGTCGTAGACGAGCCAACCGCACTGGCTTCCCTCAAAGCGGCGACTGGGGAATGTCTCCACAATGCGCCGCTTGCCATCGTGGTATGCGGGATCAACAAGCACATTCCGTGGGAGGGCGACGGTTGGATGCAGGAATGCGGCGCAGCCGTACAAAACATGCTGCTCGCGGGCGTCGAGATGGGGCTGGCATCGGTTTGGATCGGCGGCGCAGAGAGAGAGGCACTCAGCGCGGAACTGGATATTCCAGATGACGTACATCCCATGTGCATCGTCGAATTCGGTTATCCGACCTATGCGCGCGCACCGCTCACATGGTATACCGACGAAGCTGTGCATTGGCAGAAGTACGACAGTGAGAAACCCCGCACCCTGCGCACCATGGAAATGCTCCAGGACGACATCAAAGCGGGTATATTGTAAGGCGCGCTTGATGAAAAAAGAAGATGTACGAAGTCTTCGAAAGGCATCAAATCGCAACCAAAAAAGCGCTGAGAGCACCCTGCTTTCATCGCTTTTTTGCATGCGCCAAAGGAAAACTCTTTGTGGACGGCCTTTTTGTGGTATACTATGCGCATGCCGACGAAAGGAACGAACACATGAAGCTGCAAAAGAAAATCGAGATGGAACTCAATCTGCTCCGGCGTCAGTATCCGAAAATTCGGGCGACTGCAGAGCACACGAAGGCGCGGCATCTCTGGCAGCAGGAAAACGCCGTGCGCGATAAAATCAAAACGCTCCAAAAAATCAAGGGTTCTGCGCCGGACGATTGGGCGGAGGTATTCCAGGACTACGTGGCTCTGCTCGAGACGCTGTCACGGCGCATTCTGGAAAGCTACAACCGCGACCGCGGCACGGATTTCAAGTTTGAGGACGTCGTGCGCGGGCATTTTAAGGCGTACCTGCGCACGGGCGTCTTGTCGGTGCTGCTGGCGAGCCACATTCCAAAGTTGTTCACCGAGTCGTTCAACCGCTGTCTGCCCCCGAATCCCAAGGACGAGTATCCCGAAGCGCGGAAGATGAAGCGGCGATTTATCCTGCATCTGGGGGAAACCAACACCGGGAAGACATATCAGGCGATCCAGCGGCTGCTGCAGGGCGGAGAGGGCGCGTATCTCGCACCGCTGCGCGTATTGGCACTCGAAAATTTTGAGCGGATGAACGCGGAAAACGTGCCATGCAACCTCATGACCGGCGAAGAAGAAATCCGCGTCGAGGGCGCACGGCTCGTCTCCTGCACCATTGAGAAACTGATCCTCGACCATACCTACGAGGTGGCGGTGATCGACGAGGTGCAACTCATGGCAGACGCGCAGCGCGGCGCTGCCTGGGTGCGCGCGATACTGGGGCTTCGATGTCCGGAGATTCACGTCTGCGGCGCGCTGAATGCCAAGGAGCAGCTTCTGCGGATGGTTGAGGACTGCGGGGACGAATGGGAATTCCACGGATACACGCGCGCGGTACCGCTCGAGATCGAAAAAAGGCCCGCCCGGTACGAGCGGGTACGGCAGGGCGACGCGCTTATTGCGTTTTCGAAAAAGCGGGTGACGGCGCTCGCGGCGATGCTCGAGGAGCGGGGCGTGCCGGCTGCCGTGATCTACGGCGATTTGCCGCCCGAGGTGCGCAGGATGCAGTACAACGCGTTTTTGTCGGGTGAGCGACGCGTTCTCGTCTCTACCGACGCCATTGGCATGGGCGTGAATTTGCCCATCCGGCGGATCATATTCACGGAACTGACGAAATACGACGGCGAGCAGGTGCGGCCGCTGACCAGTCAGGAAGTCAAGCAGATCGCCGGACGGGCGGGACGGCTTGGCATCTATGACGTGGGTTATGTGGCATCGACGACCGACGGCTCCCTCTTTTTGGAGGATCGGATCGACACGGTCGATCCCCCCATCGAGCAGGCGGTCGTCGGGCCGAGCGAGGCAATCATGACGATCACATCCCTGCCCCTGCGCGAAAAGCTGGCGCTGTGGGCAACGCGCGAAGAAAAGCTGCCGTTTTACAGGAAGATGGACGTGCGCGCGCAGCTGTTGGTGCTCGACCGAATTGCGCATTACAGGCTCGAGGAGACGGTGCAGTGGCGGCTCATCATGCTGCCGTTCGACGTATATGCCGAAGAACGCATGGATCAGTTCATCGAATATGTGGAAACCGTATTCATCAAGCGGCGTGCGGTGCTTGAAAAGCCGGAAATGGAGAGCCAGGAACTCAACTACCTCGAAAGCTATTATCAGGGAATCAGCCTCTACTACTCCTTTTCGCGCGGGTTTGGGTTGCCGTTTGACGAAGACTGGGTCTATACCGAGCGCAGCCGCGTGAGCGAGTTGATCAACCGCCAGCTCAACAAACGAAAGACCGCCGCATTTGCGACGGTACGGCGAAGACCCGCCTACAGATAATCGCAAGCGCCAAGCCGAAATCAATCGGCTTGGCGCTTCTTTTCAGAATCCCAATCGTTCGAACTGCTCTTTCGGCGCGTCGTTTGCGCGCATGAGCGCGGCCATGAGTCCCGCCATACGCTTTTCCTGCACCGGATCGCTGAGGGGGGTCATCTGTCCGGGATCCGCCTTGGTATCAAAGAGCATGCTCGGGTAATCCGTGCCCGTTTTACGGGTGGGAATTTTGAGCACCGGACACCCCTTTGTAAATGAGAAGGGTTCCGAAAGCGTCGCGCCGCGCAGTTCTTCGACCTGGAAACGCCACGCCATGTGCGTGGGCATGAGGGTATACTCGTATGTCTGCACATCCGCGCTGCCCGCGCGCATGTAGACATAGCGCCCGTCGGTCGCACAGACGTGCTGCGGGAAATAACCGAACAGCGCCGCCTCGCGCACGGGCGCGTCTTCCGCCACGGTCTTGGCGAGGTCGTGCCCGCGCATGTCCTTGGGAAGTGGAATGCCAAACAGCGACAGGATGGTCGCGGGGAGATCGATCGTCTGGACGAGCGATTCGCGCGTACCTACAGCCTGCGACCTAGGGTCCCAGATAAACAGGGGCGTCCTGACCACCTCGTCGTAGGGCGGCATGTAATTCTTGGCCCAGAAGCCGTGCTCGCCCAGCATATAGCCGTGGTCGGTGCACACGATGAGCATGGTGTCCTTCCACATGTCGTTACCATCAAAGAAATCGAGCACGCGCCCGAGATTTTGGTCGCACATGGAGATGAGCGCCTTGTATTCGCGCCGGGCGTGGGCGATCTCCTTTTCAGACTGCGTGACGGGCGCATAGTCCGGCCAATCGAAGCGCGGGCCGTCATAGTCGTCCGGGTAAAGCGCCTTATACTTATCATAGGAGAAGAAGGGCTCGTGCGGGTCAAATGTCTCGATCTGCAAAAACCAGTTCTGCTCGGCAGCGTTGGTCTTCAAAAAGTCAAGCCCGGCGTCAAACACCTGCGTCTGGGGATGCTTGTCCTCGGTGGGCATCTGCGCGCGGTTGATGAGATCCTGCCGATAGAGCTTGCCGCGATAGCCGTCAAACTTGATGAGATGATCGACCTGTTCGACCGGGCCCGTTACGCCCTTCCAAGGGTCGCCCTCCTGCCCGCGGAAATTCTCCCACGTGGAATAGCGCGTATGGTAGGTTGCGCCGCCGTCCTCCCAATAATGGGTATGATCGCTCACAAGATGAGAGTGGACGCCGTTCATCTTGAGAAGTTCCGGCATAGAGTCGTCAAACGGCTCAATGGGCCCCCACGAGCGGTGCAGGAAATTATAGCGGCCTGTGTGAAGCTCCCGCCGCGCGGGCATGCACGGGAGACTGCCCGTATAACAGGTGTTAAACCGCGCGGAATGTGCGGAAAGCCGGTCGAAATTGGGTGTGAGCGCCGCACCTTCCTTATACGGCGAGAGCATCCGGGCGTTCAGGGAATCGTACATGACCATGACTACGCGCATGGGGCACCTCCTAAGTGAGCAGATTGTTCGGGGCGAACGTCTCGTCCCAGTTTTTCTCGAGCGCCGCGCGCCAGGAAACCGCGGCCTTCTTCATATCCGTCGTCAGGTCCGGCATTTTGTCTGCGAGGTTGTTTCGCTCGCCGGGGTCGTTTGCGAGATCGGAAAGGAAGATTTCCGCACGCGGTTCTTCCCCCTCCACCAGCCGTCCATTGAGCACGAGTTTGTAATCGCCGCGCCGCACGGCGGTCTGGCCATCCATCTCCCAGTAAATGTCGCGTGCGGGAAGCGGTTTCCCTTCCGTCAGGTGGGCAAGGAGGCTCACGCCGTCGAGGTCTTTCATGGGCTTTCCGCCCACGGCCTCAAGGATGGTCGGAAGCATGTCCATCGCGGCGCAGGGGTCATCCAGCACCTGCCCGGCAGGGATGCGCGCGGGCCAGGAGATCATGCCGGGCACGCGAATGCCACCCTCGAACAGGCTGTATTTATGACCCGTAAAGATGCCGGACGTGCCGCCATAGTAGGGATCTTCGGTGCCGTCGAGCCAGTTGCGCGTTTCGCGTGATGGCCCGTTGTCGGACTGATAATAGATGATGGTGTTTTCAAGCAGGCCCTGCCGGGTCAGCTCGTCCCGGATGTCGCCCACGCCGTCGTCCACCGCCGAGATCATCGCAGCCATCACCTGTCTGTCCCACGGGAGATGCGAAAAGCGATCCATGTATTTCTGGGGCGCGTGCATGGGATAATGGGGCGCATTATAGGCCACATACAGGAAGAAGGGTTCGTCCTTCTTTTCGCGGATGTACTCCACGGCCTTGCGCGTGATGCGCTCGGTCATGTACTCTCCGTTTGCATAGACCTCGTCTTCGTTTTCCCACAAATCATGCGTCGGGTCTGTGTGTCCGTCCGCCATACCCCAATAGAAGATGTGCGAGTAATAGTCGATGCAACCCGCGAGGAAACCGCTGAACCGGTCAAAGCCGTTGCTGTTCGGGCGGCAGGCGGGCAGAAGGCCCAGATGCCATTTGCCGGACAGCGCGGTTTGATACCCTTCGCTTTTGAGCGCGGTGGCAATGGTGGGTGCAGCGGACGTCAGTCCGCTGGCACGCCGATGCCCGGCGAGAATCGCGCGCACGCCCGCGTACCCGGGGTAGCGTCCGGTGAGGAGCGCCGCGCGGGAAGGCGAGCACACGGGCGAATTGGAATACATGGACGAGAAGCGCGCGCCGCTTTTTGCGAGCGCGTCGATGTTGGGCGTGACAAAATCCGTCGCGCCCATGCAGGAGAGGTCGCCGTATCCCTGATCGTCGGTCATGATAAAGATGACATTTGGTTTATTCATATTGATCTCCTATGCGTAGATGCTCACGTCGATGGGCGCAGCCGCGCCGTTTTCATACAGGAAGCACTTCACGCGCCGATCGCCGACCATGTAGTCGCCTGGAATCTGACGTCCGCACTTGTCCATCGCCATGGGGCAGCGATTGCGAAACAGGCAGCCTGTCTGCTCCACGAGCAAATCGGGCAATTCCTCTCCCGCGTGAATCTCCACGCGCTCGGTGCGAAACGGTTCGGGCGTACTGTTCAAAAGCAGCACCGTGTAGGGATGGTAGGGCTGCGCGATGATCTGGTTGATGTCGCCGTACTCGACCGCGTTTCCGGCATACATGACCACCATGTCGTCCGCGAGATAGCGCGCGGAAGCGAGGTTATGGGTGATATACATCATGGTCAGCCCCTTCTTTTCGCGCAGTTCGATGAGGAGGTTCATGATGTCAACGCCAATTGACACGTCGAGCATGGATGTCGGCTCGTCCGCCACGATGATCGCAGGGTCCACCGCGAGCGCGCGGGCGATGACGATCCGCTGGCGCTGGCCGCCGGAGAGCTGACCGGGGTACTTGTTCATGAAGTCCTCGGGCGGGGTGAGTCCGACGAGCGTCATGAGCTCCGCCACCTTCGCGCGCACCGCGTCCGCCTTGACATGCCGATTGTGCAGCGTGATCGCGCGGCCCACGATGGAGAACACCGTGTGCGAAGGGTTGAGGGACGCGAACGGGTCCTGAAAGATCATCTGGATGTGATTGCGGAACCGCTTTGCGGCGCGCAGGCTCATATGTCCCGAGATGTCACGGCCGTCGACCAGAATGGTGCCTGCCGTTGGATCGTGCAGCTTCATGAGCATGCGGGCGAGGGTGGTCTTTCCGCAGCCGGACTCGCCGACCACCGCGAGGGTTTCACCCTCTTTGATTTCAAACGATACGCCGTTGACCGCGCGAAGCAGCTTCTTTTTCACGATGCCCGAATGATGGAAGTGTTTTTTGACCCCGATAAACTCGACCTTTGCCATCTCAGATCACCTCCTTTTTTGCAAAGTGACAGGCGCAGAAGTGCAGATCGCCCACCGCCTCGAAGGGCGGAACGACGGATTTGCACATGTCGCCGCGCCGCTCACAGCGGTCATAAAACAGGCAGCCAGCCGGCGGGGTGATGAGGTCGGGCACGGAACCGGGGATGCCCTTGAGGCGCACCTTCGGACCGATGAGCGAGGGGAACGCGCGCAGAAGGCCCTCGGAGTAGGGGTGTGCGCCGCCCTTTTTCAAAGCGGTGCACGGCGCAAGCTCCGCCATGCGTCCTGCATACATAATACCGATTCTATCACAAATTTCAAGCATCAGGGGCAAATCATGCGTAATAAACATGATTGAAAAGCCCATTGATTTTTTGAGATCGGTGATGCGGCGGATGATATTATACTGCACCACCACGTCGAGCGCGGTCGTCGGCTCGTCAAAGATGATGAGGTCGGGCTTGAGCGCCAACGCCATGGCGATCACGACGCGCTGGCGCATGCCGCCGGAGAGTTCGTGCGGGAAGCTCTTGATGCGGGTTTCCGAGATGTTGACCAGACGCATCAGTTCCTTGGCGCGGTCGATTGCCTTTTCCTTTGACAGATTCTGGTGCGCGAGGATGGCATCCGCAAGCTGCGAACCGACCGTCACCACGGGGTTGAGGTTATTCATGGCGCTTTGGAGCACCATGCTCGTCTTGTCCCAGCGGAAGTGCCTGAGCTCCTCCTTACCGAACAGGAGCACATCCTTGCCCCGGAAGTTCACCTCTCCGTTTGTGATTTTGGCATTGCCCTTTAAAAGGCGCATCAGCGCGAATGCGATGGTCGATTTCCCACAGCCGCTTTCCCCCGCAAGCCCGAAAAACTCGCCTTTGTGGATGTCAAACGACACGTCCGTCACGGCGTGCACATGCCCGCGCTCGGCCTTATATTCCACCGAGAGGTTTTTGACCGACAATAACACTTCGTTCATCTGTCGCACCTCACAGTTCTACCGCGCCACCGCGGTCGTTGGCATACAAATCGAGGAAGGAATTGCCGATTAGCATAAATGCGTAGCCAAGCGTCGCGATGCAGAAGCCGGGCGGCAATATCCAATACCAGGCCTTGCGGACGATTGCCGCGTTGTCATAGGCGATGGAGAGCATCTTACCCCAGCTGGTCGCCGTCGGGTCGCCGATGCCCAAAAAGCTCATGGAGGCCTCTGTGAGCATGGCGGTCGTGATGACCATGACCGCGTTTGCGGTGATGACAGGGACGATATTGGGCAAAAGTTCGCGGAACATGATCTCCCCGTTGCCCATGCCGAGCGCGCGCGCCGCGTCGATGTAGTCTCGCTTCTTTTCGGACAGCGTTTGCGAACGGACGGAACGCGCCATCCACATCCAGCTGAACAGGCCGATGATGAGGATGGTATCCCTGCTCGTCATGCTATCGAGCAGCGACGCGATCACGATCATGAACGCAAGCATGGGAATGGTCAAAAAGACATCCACAATGCGCATGAGCACTTCGCCCACCGCGCCGCCCTTATAGCCGGCGACGAGTCCGACGATGGTGCCGATGGCCGCCGTGATAACGCCCGCGAGCACGCCGACGGTGATGGTCACGCGCGTCCCGAAGACGAGATTGGAGAACACGTCGCGTCCATAGGCGTCGACGCCGAGAATGTGCTCCATGTTGGGCTTTGTCCAGGGCATAAATTCGATGCTCTTGGGATTATAGGGGGCAATATGCGGCGCGAACAGCGCAACCGCGCCGAAAAAAAGGATGATGGCGAGCCCGAACATGGCGCGGCCGTTGTGGAAGAGATATTTATTCAGCGCCGCCAGCCAGCCGGGTATTTTTTTCTTCTTCATGCGTCCTCCTTATGCCAGCGACACGCGCGGGTCTATGAGCGGATAGATGAGATCCGCGAGGAAATTCATCAGAACGATCGAGATCGCAAGCATGGTAAAACAGCCCTGGATCAGCGGATAGTCCGAATTGAGGATCGCGTTGTACATCGTAAGACCGATGCCGGGATAAGAGAAGATGAGCTCCGTCGTGATCGCACCGCCCACCGCCGTGCCCAGCGAAAGCATGAGCCCGGTAAACGAGGGCAGAAGCGCGTTGCGAAGCGCGTACTTCGAGAGAATTTTACCGCGCTTGAGGCCTTTGGCCTGCGCGAGGGTGATATAGTCCTCCGAAAAGATCTGGAGAATGTTTGAGCGCATGACGACCAGGCGCCCGGCGAGTCCGACCACGATCAGCGAAAGGCAGGGCAGAAACGCATGATAGGCGACGTCGATCACGGTAAAAAAGGCGCCTTCATCCCCCGTCAACCCAGACGAACGCGCGTGGCTGATCGGGAACCACTTGATATAGAACCCAAAGCACACGAGCAGCAGCATCGCCACGAAGAAATACGGCACGCTGCGCAGATAAAACGACACACCCACGACCACACGGTCGAATACGCCGCCCTTTTTAAGCGCCGCAATGGTTGCAAAAAACCAGGCGATCGCAAACGAAATCAGGGTGGAGGTCACGACGATGAGCAGCGTCCACGGAAGCGCCTTGGAGATGATCCCGGTCACGGACGCCTGATAGATGGAGTAGCTGGTGCCCATGTTGCCCTGCGCAAGGTTTGTGAAAAAGCGGGCGTACTGCACGGGCAGGCTGTCGTTGAGTCCCCACTGATCACGCAGAAGCTCTGCATACTCCGCGGAGCCCAGCGACGTCTGGCTGGCAAAGAGCTGCGCGGGATCGCCGCCCATCATGCGCGGCAGGAGGAAAATGACCGTGAGGGCGATCCACAATGTCAGGGCCGCGCTCAAGAGCCGCCTCAGTACATACAGCGGCGAAAAATGTTTCATACGGAACACCCCTTAAAGGGACGGGAAGGCCCGCCCAGCGAACCTTCCCGCCTTTGATTGTGCTTGAATGCGCTTACTTCTGCGCGGCGAGGGAATAGACGCCGATCAGCTGTAGGGGGCAGTTGATGGGATAGACGTCGCAGTTCCAACCGCTGACGTTAGTGCCGTCATAGTAGGGGTTGTGGCCGCCGACATTGTACATGGGCATGTAGATGTAGTCTTCCGCAACCATTTGCTGAAGCTGCGTGATGATGTCCTTGCGCACATCGGGATCGATGGCGGTCGCAAGCTGGTTCACGAGCGCGTCGAGCGCATCGTTGCGATAGCGGCAGTAGTTGCGGCCCGTGGTCGGTTCGCCGGAGGGTGCGGTGGATGCGGACGCAAAGCTTGTATAGAACGCTGCATAGGCGTCGTTCGAAAGGGGCGTGTTATACTGGAGAAGCTGGAAGTCACCCGCCTGTGCCTTGCTCGCAAGCTCCGCCCAGGTTGCAACCTTCGGGATGATCTCGACGCCGATGTTCAAGAGCCACTGCTGGATCATGCCGGCTTCCATCTGCTGCGCGGGCGCGCCGGAGGCGTTGTAGTACGTGAAGGAGAGGCGGTCGCCGGTGTTGGGATCCATGTAGACGCCGTCATCGCCCATGACATAGCCCGCATCCTCGAGAACCGTCTTGGCGCCGGCGGGGTCATAGGCCAGAATCGCGTTGGCGTCCTGATTGACCAGATCGCCAAAGGCGTTGGGCAGCCACGCCATGTTCATGGGGAACACGCAGTTATACTCGCCGCGGGTGATGAGCGAATTCTGGTCGATCGCCATGCACATGGCCTTGCGGACGTTCACATCGGCAAGCAGACCGTACTCTTCGTTCATGAAAACCGTCCAGTTGGTGAACCCGGAATAAATCTGCATCTTGGCGTTTGTCTGGGTCAAAAACTCCGTCACATACGACATGGCGATGGTGCCGAATGTGCAGTCCACCTCGCCCGCCATGAGCGCAACGGAAAGGTTCTGCGCGGAATTGTAAAGCTTCATGATGAGCTTATCGACCTTCGGCGCGCCTGCCCAGTAATTCTTGTTCGCGGTAAACTGGACGTCCGTACCGGTGGTATACGATTCCCAGATGAAGGGGCCCGTGCCGACCGGATCGAGCGCCTGATACGCGGAAACGTCGCCTACCGTGGACCAGATGTGCTCTGGCACGATATAGAGCTCCGACATATAGGACGGGAAGGACGGGAAAGCCGCGGCAAAGGCCACCGTCACCTCATAATCGCCCGTCGCTTCGACGGAGGTGATCTGATTCCAGAGACCGTTCACGTCAAGCGCATTGCCCTTGAGCATGTTGATGGAGAAAGCGACGTCCTTGGCGGTGAGCGCCACGCCGTCCGAGAACATGACGCCCTGGCGGATCTGCATGACGACCTGAGTAAAATCGTCGTTTGCAGTCCACTCGGTGGCGATCATGGGGATCGTCGTGCCGTCGATGGGGTTATAGTAGGTCAGCGCGTCGTAGAGAAGCAGTCGCATGTTGGTGTTTGCCGTGCCGGTCGTGATGTAGGGATTGAGGTTTGCAAGCTGTGTGTCGAGTATGTACTCGCCCACGTTCAGCACGCCGCCCTCCTTGACGTCCGCGCTCTCGGCCGTTGCGCTGATCGCGAACAGCATAAGACACAAAACAGTCAGTATGCTCAGGATTCTTTTCATCATGATGTCCTCCTTTTGCGGCCATCCGGCCTGTTACATTCATATTACCATTATGTTTGACCCATATCAATCAAATATGTTATACTAATTATGTTCAATGTTCTAAAATTATTGGCAATTCGATTATGAAGGCAGGCGAGTCATGTGGCGTTTGGCGTCATTATCGTTGATGACGAGCCGTGGGTGGCCATCGACGCGGCGCACTCGATCGACTGGGGACAGTTTGGATTTACCATTCTCGCGCATTATGAAAGCGCGCGGGCGGCGATCGAAGGGATTGTGAATCTGCGCCCGGCGCTGGTTCTGACGGACATCTGCATGCCGGGCATCAATGGGTTCGAGCTGATCAAGCGCTGTCGGGCGCGGGGCGCAAACTGTCGATTCGCAATGCTGACCGGGCACGCGGACATTTCGCTCGCGCAGCAGGCAATCCGCGCGGATGTCGACGATTACTTCATGAAGGCGCTCAGGCCCGAGGAAATGCACGCTTATTTGGGGCGGCTCACCCGAGAGCTTTCGTCAAAAGACGAGGCGCCCCTGGTGACGAGTCCGGCATTTCAAAACGCGCTCGACTACATCCGCCGGCACGCGAGCGAACATCTGGTGCTCGACGACGTCGCCGAAGCTGCGGGCTTTGGCAAGACGTACATTTGCGCGCTGTTCAAAAAGCACCTGAACACGACATTTTCGCAGTACCTGATCAAAGTGCGGCTTGAAAACGCAAAGGAACTGATCAAGAACACGGATATGAAGCTTGACGAAGTCGCACGGCGATGCGGAATCGGCGAGCCTTCGTACTTTTACCGACTTTTCAAAAAAATGACCGGCGTGACGCCGGCCGCATACAGGCAGCAGGATGGTCATGCGTAGGCGGCAAAGGTCGTTGCGGACGCCGGTCACATGGATCATGCTGGCTGCGCTGGCACTGGGGCTGCTCGTGACGGCATCTGCGATCCTGATCAGTCATGCAATCTTCCAGCGCGAGCGCGCGCACCAGATCGAAGCGGCTGCAAGCTCCGTCGAAACCTCGCTCTCGCTTTTAGACGAAACGCTCTACACGATCGGCACGAATTTTTCGCATCTGGTACCGCTGGTCGATATTTATTCCGGCGAAAACGAGGGCGTCGATGCGGTCGAAACGGTGTACGACGTGACCCTCGCAACCACCAATTACAACGCGATGATCGCCGATATGATCGTGGTAACGAAGGACGGAAAGGCACGCAGCTACGCCAACGGGGAGGGCATGTACCTCGTGGAGCTGGTTTCCGCGCAATACGATTATGCGGATGCGGCGCTCGTTTCGCCGCGCTATTTCTTTTTCCCCGACCATGCGTTCACGCACGACGAGGTATTTGCCTACGTCGTGCCCCTATTGGACGTGGACACGGCGAGCGGACGGGTGACGAAACTGGCGAGCATCATCATCGCGTGCTATTCGAGTGGCATCCAAAACCTGATCGGTCAGGGATTAAACGCGGAATACGCATGCCAACTAAAATCGTCTGACGGCAGCGTGCTCGCAGACCATGTGCCGAACGGCTTTTCGGATGGCGGCCCATCTTATACGCAGAATCTGAAATATCCCTACCGATCGGTCGAAATTCGCGCGACGCGCATTTGGCCATTGGGGGGACCGACGTTATTGCAAATGATGGCGGTTGTGTGCGGGGCGGTTGTGGTCGTCACGCTCTTTGCGGTAATCGTGATTCGAAGGAGCATACTGAACCCGGTCAATCAGGCGGCGGCGCGCATCGCACAAATCGGGGCACCCGGCGGCATGGGGCGGCTTCCGTACAGCGATGTGAGCGAGATCGATCTCATCGTAAAGAGCGTCAACGAGATGCTCGACCGCATGGCGGAACTGACGCGCACCGAACTCGACGCGCGCACGGGGCTCATCGAGGCGCGGCTGCGCAAAAATGAGGCGGAGCTCTATGCGCTCCAAAGCCAGATCAACCCCCACTTTTTGTTCAATTCCCTCCAGTGCATCCGCGCGATGGCCATCCTGGCGCGCGCAGACGATGTCGCGAGCATGACTTCTTCCCTTTCTACCCTTCTACGCTATGCAATTTCGGGCGCGGGCATGGCGCGCGTGCGGGAGGAGGTTGCGGTCGTGCGCGAATATCTGAACATCGTGGACATTCGTTATGCGCACAGGTTCCGACTTGACCTGTCCGTGCAGGAAGACGTGATGAACGCGGCGATTCCCAAGATGATTCTCCAACCCGTTGTGGAAAACGCGGTCGGCCATGGCGTGTCCATGCGCGAGGAAGGAGGGCGCGTTTCGATCCGCGCGCGCCAGGATGCGGGGCGCGTCGTCTTCACCGTGACGGACAACGGACCGGGCATTCCGGTGGAACGGCTCGCCGACATGCGCGAGGTTTTGGAGATGGACTTTCACGACGCGGTAAGCGCGAAGAAGCTGACCTCCTTCGGGCTTTACAACATCCAACGGCGCATCAGGCTCCAATTTGGGGAGGAGTGCGGCCTGACATTGGAATCGGATGACGAAGGGACCACAATCACCATTGTGATACCAATGGATTGCGAGGAAACATGAAAATGCGTTTCTACGCGAACGCCCCCCGATCTGAAATGGATCGGGGGGCGTTTGTTATTCGTAGGTACCTACGCGCTTGACTTCGCCGATGATGCCCCGGAAATCGTCGAGGCTCACGTTTTCGGGGATAGAGTGATCCGAGGCGAATATATAGCCGCCGTTTTCCTTCATGACGGGGACCACGCGATCAATCTCGGCGATAATCCTGTCGGGCTTATCCCACAAAACAGCGTTGATGCCACCGTGAAAGACGAGCTTGTCGCCGTAGGTTTTCTTCAGATGGACGGGATCCATGCCCGCCTTAACTTCGAGGGGATTGAGGCCGTCCATGCCGATCTCGATGAGCTCCGGCACGAAGGGGTTGACATCGCCGCAGGAATGCAGCCGCGCGACCGCGCCCTTTTCGTGCGCCCACTTGACTGCCTTGGCCTGGCGCGGCTTATCCAGCGCGCGGTAGGTGCGCATGGAGAAAAACTGATTTTTCTTATACCCCATGTCGTTGGGCCACGTCACTTCATCAAAGTGGTAGCCCGCGTCCCACACGCGGTCCATGAGCTGCAAATCAAGATTGAGATAGGTGTCGTAAATGTCCTCGCACCATTCCGGCTCTTCGAGCATGGCGATCAGGAATCGCTCCGTGCCAACCGCCCAACTGTGGGTGACGTCAAAGCCGAACCAGAGCCCCGCCGAGATCCAATAGCCCTCTTTGACCCAGCGATCGTAGTTTTTCTTAAGATGATCCCAAGGGATGCGATCTTCATCGAATGTCATGCGGCGCTTGGCATCCAGCCATTTTTCAGCATCGGTGATGGTGAAATCCAGAAATTCGGGGGTGGAGCCGTGTTTTTTCCAGCTTTTCAGCGTAGCGCCCCAGGAGGTTGTATAGATGACATATTCATCGTTCTGTTCGATGATCTTTTGCTCGTAGCGCGGCGAATTGTCCACCGAGATATGCGCCACATGATCGAGGTCGAAGTAATCGACATAATCCCGGGTAGGCATTCCCTCCAGGGTCCAGCGGTCGATCGTCTCCTTCCAGGGGCTGTCCAGAATCGGAATCCGGTCGGCTTCCCGATGTTCGTACATCCTCTGAAACCGCTCGTGCGATGTCATTTGCGCTGACATAGTTGCTCCTTCCTATTTGTGAAGCGTCGCAAGCCGGTATGCGTGGGGCGTCATCCCTGTCGATGTGCGAAACTGCACGCCAAAGGCATTGACGGACGAATAGCCCACCGCGTTGGCCACGCGCTTTAGCGGCACGCTCGTATAGCGCAAAAGTTCCTTCGCCTTTGCGATGCGCCGCGCCTTAATGTATTGATATGGGGTCTGGCCCGTTTCGCTCTTGAATGTGCGAATGAGGTGCTCGTTCGAGAGAAAGAGGATCTTGGCGATGTCTTCGATGCGGATCGCCTTTTCGAGGTTATTTTCGACGTATTCGATCACTTTAACGGAGCAAGACTTCGATCCGCTCGCGCCCGAACCGCAGTTATTCGCCTGCGCAAGCAATGCGGCGAGCATGCGGGAGATCATGTCGGCAGCCAGGATTTCGTACTCGACGCCCACACAGTTCGCATCGATGATGGCGCGCATACAGGCAAGCGGCGCGCTGTTCTCGCCCAACTGATACGTCACGCCACAGTTCTTGGCGAGGTGGCGCAGAATCTGCGTACAGTTCTGCCCACGCACATGCATCCAGTAAAATTCCCACTCGTTGCCGGGCTGGGTATAGTAACTGTGCCCATGATCGAGCGGCACGATGGCAAGGGAACCCGGACGAAGGAGAAATCGTTTTCCGCACACGAGGTATTCGCCCACGCCGTCTACGGTGAACAAAATGAGATGCTCGTCCGTGCGCATGCCGTTGCGCATGAAGATATACAGCTCGTTAACCCGGTGCCAGCCGCACATTGTCACATGGTCGATGACATCCTTGAGCTTGGATGCGACGGGCTTATAGCCAAACCGCACCTTTCCAAACAAACCATCTGTCTCAAACATGTTTCTCCTTTCCGGGGAATGCCCGCTATGGCGATCCGATGCGCCAGGGATCCGGTTTGTCCGCCTGTTCAAATTCCTTCATGAGCCGCGCATATCGGTCGCCACGCCGCCTGAGCACGAGCGACACCGCGAGGATGCCTCCGCAAAGGAGCGTGTTGAGCGCGAGCGTGCCTATCGACACATAAAACTCCGCAACGCTAGGTCTGAGGCGCGTGAGCGAGAAGGCGAGCCCGAGATAGATGATCACGACGATGCCCATGGCGAACCGCAGCGTTCGCAGAATCCGTCCGCAGCTCTCTGCGCGCTCCTTTGCCGTCTGATAATCCGCAATCTTCTCGCGCATATCAGTCGACTTCCTTCATGATCGAACCATCCATTCCTTCCAGCGACCACGGAGGAAGCTTTTCGAGCAGATGGCACGCCACGCTGCGCCCCTCATACAGCCGCATTTCCGGTTCCTGCTTTTCGCAGATCGCCTCTCCGTAAGGACAGCGGGTGTGAAACCGACAGCCCGAGGGCGGATTCGCGGCGGTGGGAACATCCACGTCCTTGAGGACGATCTTCTCCCGGCTGCGCGCAATCCAGGGATCGGGAATGGGAACGACGGAGATGAGCGTGCGCAGGTATGGATGCATGGGCTGCGCGATGACGCGCATGGCGGGTCCCTGTTCGATCACCTGACCGAGGTACATGATGGCGATGCGCCCGGAGCGACCGATGTAGCGCGCGGTCGCGAGATCGTGGGTGATATAGAGAAACGAGATGCCCGTCTCGCGGTTCAGCCGGTTCATGAGATTGAGCGCCGACACGCGCAGCGATACGTCGATCATCGAAACCGGTTCGTCTGCGATGATGAGTTTGGGCTTGAGCGAGATCGCGCGCGCGAGCAGGATGCGTTGGCGCTGACCGCCGGAAAGTTGGTGGGGATACTTATTGACAAACTGCTCGATGGGGCGCAGCTCGACGGTTTCGAGAAGCTCCTTCACCATCGCAAGCGCCTGCTTATGCCCGCGCACGAGTTTTCGCAGAAGAAGCGGCGCCGAGAGCGCATGGTACACCGTGTGCGCGGGGTTGAGCGCGGCATAGGCGTCCTGCTGCACGATCTGCACCTGCCTGCGGTATTCGGCGAACTGCTTCATCGTCATTTTCATGACATCCACGCCGTCAAAGAGCATCTGCCCGCCCGTGGGTTTGATGATGCCGCTGATGACGTTTCCGACCGTGGTCTTTCCGCCGCCCGATTCGCCCACCAACGCAACGACCTCGCCGGGATAGATGGAGAGGTTCACCTTCGTCAGCGCCTGAATCTGTGAATGTGGTTTCAAAAACCCATGGTCACCCATGAAGGTCATGTCGATGTCTTTCAGTTCGATGACGGGTCGCTTTTCTTCGTTATTTTGCATGGTCGCGCCTCTCTTTCTCGACAACCTCACGCCAACGGAAGCAGCTGACGCAGCGATTATCGCCGAACAGCTCCGGCACCGGGCGCTCGGTGAGGCACTTTCCGTCGCACATGGAGCAGCGCGGCGCGAAATAGCAGCCTTCCGGCAGCTTCAAAAGGTCGGGCGGCGAGCCGGTGATGGAGTGCCTGTCGTTCACATCGTCCAGAAGCGACGGCGCGGAGGAAATCAGCTGGCGGGTGTATTCGTGCGCGGGATGCCCGAAGATGTCGAAGATGTCGCCCTGTTCGACCACGGTGCCCGCGTACATGACGGCCATGCGCGTCGCCACCTTCGCAACCACTGCGATGTCGTGCGTGAGGAGGATCAGCGTCACGCCGAAATCCTGATGAATGGTCTTTAGAATATCGAAGATGTAATCCTGCGTGATGACGTCGAGCGCGGTCGTCGGTTCATCAAGGATGATCACCTTGGGCTTCAAAAGCAGCGAGAAGGCGATCATGACGCGCTGCTTCATCCCGCCGGACAGCTCGTGCGGATAGCTGCCAAGCACGCGCTTTCCGTCGAGCCGCACATAGCTCAAATACAT
Organism: Bacillota bacterium; assembly: GCA_023421735.1. The sequence goes on from JAEZSP010000017.1 coordinate 47,053, forward strand.
CAGGGCCTCCTGGGTGAGAGCCTGTTCGCTGCGCGTGTCTCCGTGTTCGCGGTAGGTTTCGATGATCTGTTCGCCCACGGTATGCACGGGATTCAGGCAGCTCTGCGCCGCCTGGAAGACCATGGAGACCTCTGCCCAGCGATACTTACGAATCTGCCTGTCATCATATTGGAGGATGTTTTTCCCATTATAATTGACGACGGAATCCGGGTCGATCACGCCGGGATTTGAGACCATCTTGAGCAGCGCCGCCGCAATGGTGGACTTGCCGCTGCCCGATTCCCCGACAAGCGCCATGATGGAACCGCGCGGGATATCGAGATTGACGTGGTTCACAGCATAGATGGTACCGATGTAAAGCGGGAATTTGACGGTCAAGTCTCTGATTTCAAGGATGTTATCGCTCATGCCGTTCCTCCTCAAAGCCCGCGCAGGCGGGGATTCAGCGCCTCGTCAAGGCCGCTCGCAAAGAGCACGCACGCCGTGGAGAGAAGCGCGAAGCAGGCCATGGGCGAGAACAGGAACAGGAGCATTTTCGGCGCAAACGCGCCCGCCGCAGCATTTTGCGCGGTCGTCTGAAGCGTGCCCCAATGGGAAGCGGTGAACGGCGCGAAGCCCAGCATGATGAGGAGGGTCGACATGTTGATCGACGACTGCATCGACTGGATAAAAGCGATGACGAGATAGCTGATGACGTTGGGCAGCATCTCGACGAAGATGATGTACAGCTTCGAGAAGCCCATCACGCGGCAAACGGAGATGAACTCGCGGTTTTTGAGGCTCATGATCTGCGACCGCACCATGCGGCACAGTTGCGCCCAGGAGAGAAATGCGATCACGAGCGCCATGACAACCGTGTTTGCCACACTGATAAACGCGGATATGATGAGCAAAATCGGGATCTGTGGGAGCGTGAGGAATATATTCGCCAAAAACTCAATGACCCGGTCAAGCCACCCGCCCACAAAACCCGCGAGCGCGCCGAGCAGAAAGCCGATCGCGATTGCGAACCCCGCAGCCGTCACGCCAATGGACAGGACGTCGCGGCTTCCGTGCACGAGCAGTCCGAAAATGTCGCGCCCCTGATAATCCGTGCCGAGGATGTGTTCCCACGTGGGCCCTTTATAGCGCTCCATGAAGCCGAATTCCTTGATGGGGATGATGTGCGGCCCAATTGTCGCGAAAAAGGCGAACATGAGGAGAATCATAAAACCGATGAACGCGCGCTTGTTGCGATAAATAGAAACGAAGAACGAGCCAATTGCACGCATCAAATCAACCTCCCGTCCTGATTCTGGGGTCGAGCTTCATGTAGATAAAGTCGGTGATCAGATTCGCGAGAATCGTGCAGATCGACATCACAAGAAGCAGGCCCTGCATCGCCGTATAATCCCTTTGACCGGACGCGGTGGTAAGCTGCGTGCCCATGCCGGGATACTTATAGGTCGTCTCGACGAACGAGCCTGTGGAGATCATCATCGCGAATGTGATCGCGAGCATGGTGACCACAGGGAGCATGGCATTTCGCATCATGTACCGGGTACGGATCGTTTTGCTCGAAAGTCCGCGCGCGTAGGCGGCGGTGATGTAATCCTCGCCCATGACGGAGATGCCGCTCGACTTCATCTGAAGCGCCCACAGGCCCATCATCGTGAGCACATACGTCAGAACCGGGAGCGCCGCGTGGTAGAGAACCGAGCCGAAGAAGGGCAGGTTGAACCCAGGCGTGTATGCAATGTCATAGGAGCCGTTGATGGGGAACCAGCCAAGCTGGAATACAAAGAGGATCATCAGGAGAAATGCCCACACAAACACGGGAATGGCGCTGGTCACGGTGCAGAACATGGTGATCAGGGCGTTCAGCACCCCTTTTCTGTGCCAGACCATGAGACTTCCGAGCGTGATACCCAATAAAAACGTGATCGACAACGCGACGCACGTGATAAAGAGCGTCCATGGAAGCGCGTAGGCGACCAGATCATTCACGGTCTTCGACTGGAAGATCATGCTATCGCCGAGGTTGCCGTGCAACAGCGCCCCGTAATAGCGGCCCATCTGCTTGAGGACGGGTTCGTCCGGGTTGTAGTTATACCGCTGGATCACCTGCACGTAGGCAGTTTCGAGCGGGAGCGACTGATCGCGCGCAAGGTCGCGCGCCATCGTATAGAAAACATCGCCGGGCATGGCGCGCAAAAGGCCGAACGTCAACAGCGACGTCGCTATGATGGTGAGAAGCGCCATGCCGGTGCGTTTGAGGATATGCTTAATCGTCAAATTTTTGCCGCCTCCTATCGTTGAAAAGCGGCACCCGCCCGGACGAGTTCCCTGTCCATGACAGAATCGAAGGAATTCGACGCGGCCCTTTCGTTCATGACGCGAAGCCGGCGCGCAGGCGCAGCAGAGCTGCGTCAGGCACAGGGCGACAAAGCCAGGGACGAAAGGGACTGTCGAAAACGCGGTTCAGTGGTGGATAGAGGACCAGGACGGGCGCCGGAGCCGACTTTATTCCGCGGTGTTGGGGTAGAGATAGAAGAGCTTCATATAACCGGAGAAGCCCCAGTTCAGGTTCACGATCTCGGCAAATTCGGGATCGTCCACGGTCGGCACGGGCATGAACTGGCCATTGGCGTCGATCTCATCCGCGTGCGGAAGGCCGGCGGTGGTGGCGCGGTTTTCCCAGATGCCGGTGACGTTCTGGTAGAGGTTGATGCCGAAGCAATACTCGTTGGCGATCCAGGAGAGGCGCTCGGCGATCGCGAGACGGTCTGCCTCGTCGTAGAGATAGGGCATGGAGTTGATCAGCGCGATCGGGTCGGTCGGCTCGCCGTTGAAGTCCACGAGGCCTTCGTAAACGGGGAGGCCGGTCGCTTCGTCAACGGGGATGCCCATGTGCACCGCGTATCCGCCGCCGAAGAAGTCCTTCAGGGTGAAGTACGGGTCGGAGAAGGACCAGGACACGTCGATCCAGTCGAAGCACATGCAGAACTCGTTGTTCTTCAGGCGCTCGGAATACATGGTGGATTCAACGACGAGAACCTCGGAATAGATGCCAAAGGCCTTGAGCTGATCGCCCACCATGGAGCAGACGTTGGCGACGACCGTCGCGGGCTGCCAGCCGCCGTTAACGCCGATGACGACCTTGATCTGCGTGCCGTCGGAATAGCACCACCAGCCGTCCTTCTTGATGTAGCCGGAATCAGTCAGAAGCTGTTCCGCCTTGGCGGCGTCCGGGGTATAGAGGGTATACTTGTCGAGCACTTCCTGCGAAATGTACTTCGAAAGGAAGAGCGGCGGGTCTGAATAAAGCGCGCCCTGGCGCAACGTGACGGTGGTCACGTTGCCGTCGTGGGAGATGCCGGTCGCGAGGCGGTTATAGATGTTATCGGACAGGCGTGCGAACTGGAACATGCCCTCCGAGCCCAGCGAGACGAACCAGCCGCCGCCGTTGCCCGACCAGGGGTTTCCGTTCCAGGTCGCGGGATCGACAGTCGAGTTCCAAGTCATGTTGTAACTCGTCTCCGCAATCGCCATCGACGAAGCGAGGAGCATTGTCAGGGACAGGATGATTGCGATGATCTTCTTCACGTGATCTTCCTCCTCCAATTTGATCGTCCGGAGTGATTCGCCGACCTTTCGCCCGCAGATGCCGCGCGCCGGGCTTCCCCCTCCTTCCCGTTCAAATGCGATCATCGGCTGCCGCGCGCATGAGACGCTTATATCGGCGCTCTGTTGATCTGAATTGTAATAGGGTGCGTTGGGAACCAGCAAGGCGAGAATCAAAAAACCATCAATTTGGAGTGACGATTCATCAATAACGGAATGAATTTAACATAAAAACCACGATGTCTTGACGTGAAATTCCGCAGAAACAAGACAATCTCCGCCAAATAATTGGCATGTATCTGTCGCAAAGCCATCAAACCATTACACGTCCGAAACATTTTCCGCCACGCCATATAACGTACACTCGCGCCAATCATAACGCATTTGCCCCGTTTTCGTCAACATGCCCCCTACACATCCGGGCTGATCTTTCGTTCAAATTGTCCAACCATCATCAATATTCACGGTGTTTTATGCCCGGATAAAACGATATCTGTGGCCTTCTGGTCTGATTGTATGCAACGTTAATTTCAGATTATGCATGGTGGCACGCCAAACAGCAGGAATGCGTGCAATATCTGTCTTATTTGCGCGGTTTGCAACCAGTTGAGACAAGCGGGACAGGAAAAGTCAGTTGTGAGAGGCAAGGCACGTAAAATTGACCATAAGCAAAAGAAACCCGCCTCATGGGCGGGTCGGGATTACGGCTCGATCGTCCGGGCCTTTTTCTTCCCGGATTTCGCCTTTCCTTGTATTTCGGGAACGGGCTTGACATCGTTTTTGGGGATATGCAGCTTTTTATTTGATTCGGTTCCGTGGGGCTCTTCAGGATCCGGTCTGCGCATGCCAGGTTTGGGCATTGAAATCACCTCGCTGGTAGGATTCCACAGGCGCGCAAAAACCATGCGGGCGGATTTTTTAACGGGCGTGTTTCTTGTAAACACGCCTGCAGTATGATAAGATGAACCTGTTCCCCTATGGGCAATCGAGACCAACTGACCGAAGGAGTGTGCCAAATGGACCCTGTGCCTGAACGAAGAACACGGACAAATACATAGCGCACTCGGCCCGGCTCTCCGACCGTGCCGTGCTGGCGTGCGCGGAAGGAGAAGAACATGGTACGCATTTACAAGACCGTCGATTCCTCCCTCAGGGTATTAACCGCCCCCGAGAAGGACTGCTGGATTATGCTGACCCGTCCGGATGAGACGGAATTACGGGACGTCGCAACCCGTTACGAGATCGACATCAATGACCTGCGCGCCGCGCTGGACGAAGAGGAACGCTCGCGCATCGAGGTAGAGGACAACTACACGTTGCTGCTGGTGGACATCCCGATCATCGAAAAGCGCGACGACCGCGACCGTTACGTCACGCAGCCACTGGCCGTCGTCCTCGCAAAGGACGCGATCATCACCGTCTGCCTCGAAGAAACGCCGGTTCTTCACACCATCGAGGGAAAGAGGACGCGCGAATTTCAGACGCACATGAAGACACGGTTCCTGCTTCAAATTCTGTACCGCAATGCGTCGTTATACCTGCAATACCTGCGCGTGATCAATCGCCAGAGCGAGAATGTGGAACATCAACTCCACGATTCGACGCGCAACCGTGAACTGATCGAGTTATTGGAACTGGAAAAGAGCCTCGTTTACTTCACGACCTCCCTCCGGTCAAACGAGGTCGTGCTCGAGAAGATGCTCAAGACCGAGTCGATCAAGAAATATCCCGAGGACACGGATCTCCTGGAGGATGTCATCGTCGAGAACCGACAGGCCATCGAGATGGCGAACATTTACTCGGGCATCCTGTCCGGCATGATGGACGCGTTCGCCTCGGTCATTTCGAACAACCTGAACATCGTGATGAAATTCCTGGCGGTCGTGACGATCGTGCTGTCCATTCCGACGATGATCTTCTCCGCGTACGGCATGAACGTCAACAGCAAGATGATGCCGTTTGCCAACTCGTCGTTCGGGTTTCCGCTGATTATCGCGTTTTCGGTGCTCATCAGTGTCGTCGTGGCAATCTACTTTGCAAAAAAGAAGATGTTTTGAACAAAAACCCCGCCGCGCGCGGGGTTTTTTTGAATAGGAGGCGTCCGTGTCGCTCATTGATTTTTTGGAGGCATACAAAAACGCGCGCCTGCCCATGCACATGCCGGGGCACAAGCGCAACACAGCCCTTGCGGGGTATTTGGGGCGGTTGGGCGCGGATCTTGACGTGACCGAAGCCGAGGGACTCGACAACCTGCACGACGCGGGGGGAATTCTGAAAATCGGCATGGAAAAAACCGCAGCACAATGGGGAAGCGATCGCACGTTCTGGCTGGTGAACGGATCAAGCTGCGGGATTTTGGCGGGCGTGTGGGCTGCGGTGCCGCACGGCGGATCGGTCGTCGCGGCGCGCAACTGCCACAAATCCGTTCTCCATGCGCTGACGCTCAGGCAAGCCTGCGCTTCCTACATCATGCCGGAGACGGATGCCGTCGGAATCGCCGGACCGCTCTCACCGCAAGCGGTCGCACAGAAACTGAATGAAGCGCCGGGTGCGCGGCTCGTCATCGTCACGAGTCCGACCTACGAGGGCGTCGTGAGCGACATCCCGGCGATCTGCAAAATCGCGCACGCACGGGGTGTGCCCGTTCTGGTGGACGAAGCGCACGGGGCGCATCTTGGCTTTGGACACGGTTTCCCGGACGGCGCGGTGAAAGCCGGGGCTGACATCGTCGTTCAGAGTTTTCACAAAACACTGCCAAGCCTCACGCAAACCGCGGTTTTACACGTACAGGGCGATCTGGTCGACGGGGAGGCGGTGCGCGCGGCACTCGGAATCTTCGAAACCTCGAGCCCGTCCTATCTATTGATGTCTGCCATCGACGGCTGCGTGGATTTGCTTCGCACGCGCGGAGACACGCTGTTTTCCGCATGGCAGGGCGGGCTATCTCTTTTGCGAGAGAGACTTACGGCAATGAAATGCCTGACCCTTTCGGATGGCGCGTGGATGCGCGATCCTTCGAAAGTGGTGGTGCGGACGGACGCAACCAATATCGACGGCGCGGGACTGATGCAAATGCTGCGCACGCGCGGAATTGAGCCTGAAATGGCGGCGCCGGGATATGTGGTGCTCATGACGGGCATGGGCGACACGCAGGAAACGTTTTCCGCGCTCGCGCAAGCCTTGATCGAAATCGACAAGACATTGACGCCGGGCCATGCGACGCCGCCCCCCCCTCTCCCGCTCCCACTGCGCGCAATGCATCCATGGGACGCAGAAGGACGCGCGACCGAGACCGTGAATGTCGCGGACGGGATCGGTCGCGTCTGCGCGGACGCAATCTGGGCGTACCCGCCGGGCATCCCCCTGGCCGTGCCTGGGGAAGTTCTGTCGGCGGAAGTGATTCAGGCGATTGCGCAAATCTGCGCAGCGGATCAGATTCGCGTTTTATCCCGTTGACAATCAGATGCGGCGAGGCGGCTTTTCCTCTCGGGACAGAAGAGGAACGAGGCTTCTGACAAACCTTGTTTTATCACAAGTCTTCTTGACAAACCGGGCCTCAAGTGATAGCTTATAATGGTAGTTATCTGCGAAAAGGAGACTGATCGATATGGATCGTATCAAGACGCTGGGTACGCGCGCGCTTGCTGAAAATGAGGGCGGCTGCGGCGAATGCCAGACATCCTGCCAGTCCGCGTGCAAGACTTCCTGCGGCGTGGCAAACCAGCCCTGCGAGACGAAGGGGCGCATCCGCACGCTGAACACGCGCAACCTGACCGCGAAACTGGGCGGCTGCGGCGAATGCCAGACATCCTGCCAGTCCGCGTGCAAGACCTCCTGCGGCGTGGCAAACCAGCCCTGCGAGAACATCTGAGAACGGGCGCGTTGGGCGGGGTGGAATCCCCGCCTTTTTGATGGAGAAATATGATACATCAGTATAAGTTAAACGGATACAACATCGTCCTCGACACCTATTCCGGCGCGGTGCACGTGGTGGACGACGTGGCATATGACGTCATTTCCATGTTCGAGGGATCGTCGCAGGGCGAGATTGTGCGGGCAATGACCGATAAATACCCGGACGTAACCGAGACGGACGTCGATGCGCTCATCGCAGAGGTACGGGCGCTCAAGGACGAAAAACAGCTTTTTACCCAGGATGAATTTGCGGGACTTGCGCAAACGCTCAAGAAAAACGACGATGTGAAGGCGCTTTGCCTGCACGTCGCGCACAGCTGCAACCTGAACTGCGCCTACTGCTTCGCAAGCCAGGGACATTATCAGGGCGAGCGCGCGCTGATGTCCTTTGAGGTGGGCAAGCAGGCGCTCGAATTTCTGATCGCGCATTCCGGAACGCGCAAAAACCTCGAGGTGGACTTCTTCGGGGGCGAACCGCTCATGAACTGGGACGTGGTGAAAAGGCTCGTCGCCTATGCGCGCGAACGCGAGCGGGAAGCGGGCAAAAAATTCCGCTTTACGCTGACGACGAACGGCGTGCTCGTGGACGAAGAGGTCATCGCCTTCTGCAACCGCGAAATGCACAACGTGGTCATGAGCCTAGACGGACGCAAAGAGGTCAACGACCGCTTCCGCGTGAATTACGCAGGCAAGGGAAGTTACGACACCATCGTGCCGAAGTTCCAGGCATTTGCGCGCGCGCGCAACGGGCGGAACTATTACTTGCGCGGCACGTTCACCCATCACAACGTGGATTTTGTAAACGATATTTTGCACATGGCGGATCTCGGGTTTACCGAGCTTTCCATGGAGCCGGTCGTGACCGCGCCGGGCGATCCCTGCCAGCTGACAGAGGAAGACCTGCCCGTTTTATATGAACAGTACGAACGGCTTGCCACCGAAATGCTGAACAGGCGGCGTGCCGGACAGCCTTTCTCCTTTTATCACTACAACATCGACCTTGCGCACGGGCCGTGCGTGTACAAGCGGCTTTCGGGCTGCGGATCGGGCACGGAATACCTCGCCGTAACGCCGTGGGGGGAATTCTATCCCTGCCATCAGTTTGTGGGCGACGAGGCCTACAGCATGGGAAACGTGTGGGACGGCGTGACGAATGCGGCGCTGCGCGAAAAATTCCGGAGCTGCAACGTGGAATCGCGCGGCGAGTGCGCGGACTGCTGGGCGAAGCTCTACTGTTCGGGCGGATGCGCAGCGAACGCCTATCACGCGACGGGGGACATCCGGGGCGTGTACGAATACGGCTGCCGGCTGTTCAAAAAGCGCATCGAGTGCGCGATCATGCTGAAGGCCGCGGAAGCCGACGAATAGGGTTGCGCTTTCGCGCATAATCTGTTATTCTGTTTTTATCATCAGGAGAGAAGGTGCGGCTGTGACGAAGTAAGCGATCGGCAGACCCACGAGGAGCACCCGCGACAGGCGGGCACTTTGTCGTCGGATCAACTGATTGTCTTGCTGCGCCCAAAAGCACGCCGCTCTTCGGCTATGTGCTTTCCTGACAATGGGCTTATGCAGTTTGGCTTCGTTTCCGGCGACGGGAACGAAGCTTTTTGATTGGAGTGATTGCATGGCGCTTGTTCAGGTCACGAATCTCACATTCCACTACGAGGGCAGTTACGACAACATCTTCGAACACGCCGATTTTTCGTTTGACACCGCGTGGAGGCTTGGCTTCATCGGCAGAAACGGGCGCGGCAAGACGACGTTTCTCCATCTGCTGTTGGGTCAATACGCCTATGAAGGCAAAATCGAGGCGCCGATCGACTTTGACTACTTTCCCCCGCCGGTGCCAGATCACATTCAGACGCGCGCGATGCTCGAGGCCGCATGTCCCGGTGCGGAAAACTGGCGCATGGAGCGGGAGCTTTCGCGGCTCGATGTCGATCTGGACGTGCTCGGGCGTCCGTTTTCCACGCTGTCCAACGGGGAACGCACGAAGGCGCTCATCGCGGCGATGTTTCTGCGCGAGAATCGGTTTCTCCTGATCGACGAACCGACAAACCACCTCGACATGGCGGGGCGCGCGGCCGTCGCAAGGTATCTCAACGCGCAGAGCGGGTTCCTCGTCGTATCGCACGACAGGGCGTTTCTCGACGCCGCGGTGGATCACATCCTCGCGATCAACCGGGCGACCATCGAGGTGCAGGCAGGGAACTTCTCATCATGGTACACAAACAAGGAGTTGCGGGATCATTTCGAACTGGAAAAAAACGATCGGCTCAAAAAGGACATCCGACGGCTCACCGACACAGCGCGGGAAAAGGCTGAATGGTCGGATCGGATCGAAGCCACAAAGATCGGCGGTCATGCAGGCGATCGGGGTCGCATCGGACACCTATCGGCGCGGATGATGCAGCGGTCAAAAGCCATCGAGGTGCGGAAAAACCGCGAGATCGAGGATAAAAAGAAATTGTTGAAGGACATCGAGTGCACGGACAGTCTACGCATACAACCGCTCTGCCATCACGCGACGCGGCTTGTGGAGATGAAGGGTGTGTCGATCTTCTACGGAGCGCGTGCAGCCGTGCGGAATGCGGATCTATTGGTCGAACGGGGCGACCGGGTGGTGCTGCAGGGCAACAACGGCAGCGGTAAGACGAGCCTGCTCCGACTGATATTGGGCGAGGACATGGCCTGCGCAGGGGACATGCACATGGCATCCGGGCTCAAAATCTCGTATGTGCCGCAGGATCCGTCGTTTCTCAGGGGAGATTTGCAGCATTACATCGACGCGCACAGCGTAGACGGGACGCTGATGCGCACGATCTTACGCAAACTCGATTTTGCGCGGGTACAGTTTGAAAAGGACATGGCGGACCTGAGCGCCGGACAGAAAAAGAAGGTGCTCATCGCGCGCAGCTTATGCGAACGGGCACATTTATACATATGGGACGAGCCGCTCAACTACGTCGACGTGCTCTCGCGGATGCAGATTGAGGAATTGCTGATCGCGTCTGCGCCGACGCTGCTGTTTGTGGAGCACGACGCGGCGTTTTGCGAACGGGTTGCGACAAAAGTCGCCGCGTTGTAAAAAGGAGTGAACCGGATGGATTGGCGGGAAATGATCGCGTCGGACAAGGAACGGGCGGCGCAACTGATCGGAATGGTGGACGCCGGCGAACGGTGGATCTTCGAGCATCCGGAGAAAAATCCGGATCTCGAACGGGTGGTATGCAAAATGGTTTGCGCCGGGGACGGCGCGCTTCACATGTGCGTCTATGCGGGCAAGTTACACGGAGCCATCGCGTTCAAGGATGATCTGCCGATGCAATCAGCGGCGCAGACGGAGGTTCTGATAAAGGATCTGATCATGCGGGAAAAGCGGGAGGCGGTGTTATGCGTTCGGCACGAAAACGTGCGCCTGAGATCCGTCGTCGAAGCGGCGTTTGGAGAAAAGGCCGACTATGAGGCGCGGGAGATGAGCGTTTCGAAGGCGGAGTTTGCGTGCTGGAAGGCACCACAGTGCCCAGCCGACATGAAGATTGCAGGCTATGATTCCGCGCTCTTGACGGCGTACCTCGCGCTCCTGGATCGCGCCATGGCACATGTCATCGCGCCGGGGACGACGCCATTCCAGGACAAGCGCGCCTATTATGCAGATGAGTTTCCAATCTATGCTTCGGAAAACCGCTTCCACGCGCTGTGGGCAGGGAATGCGCTTGCCGGCGTATGCTACTCATGGGGCGGGGAGTTGAGCATCCTTGCCTTGGATGCGCCGCATCGGCGGCGCGGCGCGGGATACGCGCTGCTCCACGCAGGACTCGCGGGGGCGTTTGGAAACCGGGATGGCGACATATGCCTATATGTCGTTGACAGCAATCCGAACGCCTTGGCTTTTTACCGGCACATTGGGATGCGCGAGACGGGACATTGCGCGCTATATCGCCTGGCTTGTCCGTGAAAGGCGGGCTGATATGCCTCTTTTCTCCCTTGTCAGGCCCTTTGCGAAGCGTGCGCGAACTTAACAATCATTCATCATACACGAAAGAACCCCATTCCGTGCGCACTGATCGTGTACAAGCGCAACGATGTTTGACGGCATGGCAGGCGAGGTATATAATATACAAGGATCAATGTGAAAGGGGAATGCATTATGGACGCAAAAGTTGCTTCACTCATTAATCAGCAAATCAACATGGAGTTTTTTTCTGCGTATCTCTATCTCAACTTCGCAAATTACTACGCCTTTGTAGGTCTGAACGGGTTTGAGAACTGGTTCCGTGTACAGGCGCAGGAGGAGCGCGACCATGCGATGCTCTTTACCCAGTACCTGATCAACAACGACGTGAAGGTCGAACTGGAGGCCATCGCGAAGCCCGAGGGCGAGTACGCGGATCACATGGCACCTCTTAAGGCGTCGCTTGCGCATGAGAAGGTCGTTACCGCCTCCATCAACGACATCTACACTGCCGCAGCGGAGATTCGGGACTACCGCACCATGCAGCTTCTCGACTGGTTCGTGAAGGAGCAGGGCGAGGAAGAGAAAAATGCCAGCGACAACATCACCAAAATGGAGTTGTACGGCACCGACGCGAAGGCGCTCTACATGCTCAACAGTGAGTTGGGTACGCGCGTATATGCCGCGCCGTCCCTCATCCTATAAACAAACGAACGCCCGGTCATCCAGCGCGGATGACCGGGCGTTTTTTTATGCATTCGGTTGGCAGCCCGGACAAAAGTAGATCGCGCCGCCGAGGTAGGGTTCCTTGACGATTTCCTGCCCGCAGACAGGGCAGGGCGTTCCGACCGTTTTGCGCGAAAGGATGGTCTTGTAGCCGCCGGGGTTTCCGAAAAAATCCTTCTCGACGTCGCGCCCACCCGCGTTTGTCATGCTGCGCAGAATGTGAACGATGCTATTGTAGAGCTTTTCGACATCCGCATCCGTGAGCGTCTGAACCTTGCGCTTTGGGTAGATGCCCGCTTGGAAGAGGATGTCCTGCAAAACGCCGTTGCCCAGACCGGGTATGCGCTGCTGCGTGGCGAGGAGCGCCTTCGCGGAAAGCTTTGCGTCCGCCTGCGCAACGATGTCATGGAAATAATCGAATGTGAATGCGTCCGTGCGCGGCGAGGGCTTCGTCCATGCGAGATCGTAATAGTCATTCATGCGCGTACCCGCCGGGAACGCCCAGATGCCGCCGTACATCTGTATCCCGCAAGTGAGCGCAGACCCGTCGTCAAATTCAACGAGGAGCTGATGTTTCCTGGGTCGCTTTGCGCCGGATGGCCAGTAGCGCGGGATCGCACCGTCGTTAAAGAGCATGCCAACGCCGTCCAACATGACCTCGCTCATGCCGCCGACCGCACGGGCACCTTCCACCGTGCGATCCGCAAGCAGCGCGCCATACCCGGCGGGATCGCCGAAATACCATGCAAACCCATGTGGAAACGCAGCCGCGACCGCCGAAACCACGTGCCTGCCCGAGAGCCTTTCTTCGATCTGCCTTGCGATTGTTACAGCCTCCGGAATCTCAAGCATTTTCTTACCCCTTCGTATTTCATTGCCGCGCCTACTTCAGTGCATTCATGAAATCGATCACGCCGAGTCGCGACTCGATATAATTATACTTTAAAACAGACGAAAGTGCCAGACCCTTCAGTTCCCCGTTCGCGGAGACGGCGCTCGTTGATTCCGTGAGACTGTTGAGCAATTCATACACCCCCGTGGCGAATCGATCGTCCGTATCGGCAAGCGAGATGCGCAGTTCGCGCTCCATCTGTCCGAGTTCCGTCAGCGCGACCTCAACCAGTGCGCGCGCGGTTTTGGAATCGAGCTCGCCCCCATCGATCCGAAGCGCAAGCGCGTTGAGCTCCTCGGGATATTTCCCAAGCGCAGTCACGGCGGTATTGAGCGCGCGAAGCTGACGCTCGGTTGCCGTGACGCGCACGGAAACCGGCTCCGCCGCGAAGGCGCAGACGGACGTATTGATTCCCTCGTCCTCCGATATGTGCGTGCAAACGGACCTGGCATCGCCCTCCGACCCGTATGCGGAGGCGAGCACGAGATACTGTTCCCCATCCGCCCGCACATACCCGGCGGCGCCGCGCACAACATAGCGGGCGGCTTCCGCCCGCGCCGTACCCGCATCCTGATAGGTGCCGAAGCAGGCGCAATAAACGTTCGCCGCCGGAAGCTCGATCACGAGTGTGGCACGCGCGGACGTCTCTGAAACCGCCTGTGCATCCTCAAGTGATGCGACGGGAAGCGTGGATGCATAAACAACGTACGCAATCAACGCGCAAAGAACGGGGAGATACACCCTCTTCATACGGACACCTCCAGCGCATTTTATGCCCGGCGCGCGCGGGTTATTCGATTGACTACACGCTAAAGTACGTATATAATGAACCCATATTGGATGGAAACCGGAGGGAAACCAACATGTACAACGTATTGACCGGCGCGCAGATGTACTCCGTGCGCACGTTGACGCAGACGGCGGAGGATCTTGACAGGACGCTCGGGGCACTTGCGAAGATGGGCTACACGTCCGTGCAGCTTTCGGGTCAGAACCCGAAACTCGATCCCGGAGAGGTAAAAGGACTTCTGGACAAGCACGGGATGATCTGCCCGGCGACACACATCTCCTTCCAGGAGATGGAAGAATCGCTCCCGGGCGTGATCGAGCGCCACAAGCTGTGGAATTGCGCGTATCCCGGCATCGGCTCCATGCCGCGCGAATATGCCGCAAGCGCGGAGGGCGTGCGGGCATTTATCAAAAAGGCGAATGTGATCGGCCAAAAGCTCAAAGACGAGGGACTCCATTTCATTTACCACAACCACGCATTCGAATTCCAGAAATTCGACGGCGTAACGGGCATGGATATTTTGTTCGAAGGCCTTACGGACGTGCAGTTTGAAATCGACGTCTACTGGGTGCAGTCGGGCGGCGCGGACCCGGTAGAGTGGATTCGCAAGGTCGCCGGGCGCATGGACGTCGTACACTTCAAGGAGATGGCGGGACGGCTTCCGGATGAGACGCACCACACGATGACCGAGATGGTGCCAATCGGCGAGGGAAACCTCAACTGGAAAAAGATCATGGCGGCCTGCGATGAGACGGGCGTCAAGTATGCGTTCATCGAGCAGGACAATGCGGTCGATACCGATCCCCTCGACTGCATGCGGCGGAGCATCGAGAACCTGAGCCGCATGGGCGGACGTTTCGAGTAACCCGTGGGGCTGTTGCAAAGGTTCAAATATCAAAGAAGCTGGTTGATCGTCGCCGCGAGCATGGTGACGTTATCCATGTCGTTGGGATTGATTGCCAACAGCTTCTCGATCTTCATCGTTCCAATTTCGGCGGAACTGGGGTTTACGCGCGGGCAGATGAGCGCAAACCAGACGATCTTTGCAGCCGGTCTGATGCTGGTGGCGCTCTTTTGGGGCCTGATCTTTTCAAAGCTCCGGCTCAAGCGGGTGATGGGGATTGCCGCAGCCGTTTCGTGCGCGGCATACTTCCTGTATTCCCTCGCACATGCGCTGTGGACATTTTACGCCATCAGCATCGTGCTCTCGATCACAATGGCGCTCTTAGGATGGATGCCCTTCACGGTCATTATCGGCAACTGGTTCACGAAAAAACGCGGACTCGCCATTGGACTGACATTCATGGGCAGCGGGATCGGCGGCATGATCTATAATTCTCTCGGCGGATTTCTGATTGCATCCGTCGGCTGGCGCACAACCATCATGATCTACGCGCTGTTGTTGACTTTGGTCATGCTGCCCGTGGTGCTGTTCGTCATCAAGGTAAAGCCGCAGGACGAGGGACTCTCCCCCTACGGCGGGGAGGGCGACGAGGCGCTCGCGGCGGAAGCGGAGGCAGGCGGGCTTTCATTGCGCGAGGCCACGCGCGGCATACGGTTTTACGTGATCGCCGCCAGCGTGCTGATTTTGGGCTTTTCGATGAATTCCCTGAACGTCACCATCGCACCGCACATGCAGGCGCTCGGGTATACAAGCGTGTTCGCCGCAAACGTTGCAGCCGCGTACATGGCCGCGCTTGCCATCGGCAAGTTTGCGCTGGGTGCGCTGAGCGATCGGCTCGGCACGCGCAGGGCGAGCACGCTGGCACTCGGATCGCTGCTCGTCGCGTTTCTGTCCATGATCTTTGCAGGATTTTCGCCCGTCGTGCCGCTCCTGGTATTGAGCGCAGGGTTTGGCAACTCGTTCGGCTCGGTCGCATATCCGCTGATCACCCGCGCGGTATACGGAGAGCGCGATTATGCAGCCATTACGGGCGTCGTTTCCTCTCTGAGCAGCCTCGGTTCCGCCATCGGCCCCGCCGTATGCGGCGCGATTTTCGACGCGTCCGGCGCGTACACCCCGGGCTACGTCGCTATGGCCGCGTTGGTTGCCGTGTCCGGCGGCATGCTTCTGTTGGCCCTGGGACGGGAAACGCACGCAAAATTTCTCTTCCGAAATCGCTTGACAGACGGGTAAACATGGTTATATAGAGTTTGTCGGAGGTCGCACAACCCGGAGATGAAGACAAAGGAGGCGTTCACATGCCTGAGTTAGTCCATTTTTCGATCGAGAAGATGCCCGCGATGAAGGTCGTTGGGCGGGAAATGCGCCATAAGATGGGCGCAAAGGAGAATCCCATTCCCGCGTTCTGGAAACAGTGTTTTGAAGACAAGACGTTTGAAACAATCGAGGCGCTGGGTGCACCCGCGCTCGACGGCTCGTATGTCGGGTATATGACCGAATACAGCAAGGAGGACGGGATGTTCACCTATATCTGCGGCATCTTTATGAAGCCGGACTGTCCCGTGCCGGAAGGTTTTGTCAGCAGGGATGTAACGGCGGCGGATGTGGCGGTCGGCTGGGTACAGGGTCCCGAATTCGCCATCTACCCGGTTGCGCACACGCTCACGCAGGAGGGTCTTGAAAGGGCCAAGCGCAAACCGGATGCGACCGCAGATTGGTGCGCGGAGGTGTACAACTGTCCGCGGTTTACCACAAAGCAGGGAAACGGCGACGTGATTCTCGATTACTATATCCCAGTCCAGCAGGCATAAATAGTCCCCCGGCATAGCCGGGGGACTTTCATGTGCGGGCGCACATGCGATTTCGAGATCACTTAGAGCAAGACACAGAAATAGCGAGAGAAAAACGGCAGCGGATTTTCGTTCAATGCAAGGAGCCGAGGCGCAGGCGCAGCGGAGATCAATCGAGATTTTTGCAAGGAGCATATGGCAAAAAAGCAACCGTCAACGCACTGATGAATTGCGCGGGGTTGGCTTAGGACACGATTCCCTTTAAATCAAGCATTTCCAGAGATAAAATTTACTGTAATCCTCCAAAGACATATTCGGATAATCCAGGCTCATGCTGCAAACAATAGATTCGCACTCATCACCTTGAGACAGTTTGTCGATAAGATCTTTCATATCCTGATTGTCTCGGTCAAAATGATATGCAAGCATGTGCAAATCCTCGTCTTCCAACAATGCAGACAATTCGATGCCCAGCACGTGGCGAATCCCATTCTGCCCACAGGCGTTTGACAACCTATCATACGCGGCGATCGTTCCATGGTCACAGACCGATAGTAAGCCGACATTTCTGTTTTTTGCAATTAAAGCAATTTCTTCGGGTGAACGCGAACTATCCGAGCAATTCGAATGGATATGTAAATCAACTCGCATCTGTTGCCTCCTAAGCGCAATCGTCCAATATCGCCCCATTTATTGATGTAACGACAAACCAATTGTATCAGATCAGCATGCAAGAGTAAAGATGAAACAAGCGCACGCCCGCGTTTGGGGTTCATAATCCGGCGTAGTGCTTGGGAGAAACAAAACAGGCCCGACGATTTTCGTCGGGCCCGTTGGCACGTTTTTTACATCCGGATGAGTTCGTAGGAGCGGGTTCCGATGCCGATCCTCTCAGCATGCGCAAGGCAGGTGCGCCACTCGGCGTCCGGGCGGGAATTGACAAAATGATCGTGATGATCCACAAAGTCCGCGCTACACATGTTGTCGGACAGCTGGCTATGCGGAAGCGGCGTCGCCGCGAGGCAGGCATCCGCGCACGCCTGGTCAAGCGCCAGGGGATCAAAGGACGCGAACATGCCGATATTGGGAAGGATGGGCGCATCGTTCTCGCCGTGGCAATCGCAGTTGGGAGACACATCCACGATCAGCGAAATGTGGAAGTGCGGGCGACCGTCAATCACGGCCTTGGTGTACTCCGCCATGCGGCAATTGAGTTCGGAAATGGCGGACGATGTCGTAAACGCGATTGCGTCGAAGTTGCACGAACCGAGGCAACGGCCGCAACCCACGCACTTTTCCCAATCGACGTGCATCTTGCGCGTTTCGGGATCGAACTTGAGGGCATCGTTGGCGCACTCCCTCTGGCAGCGCATGCAGCCGCGGCAGGCCTCCTCTTCAATCTGGGGCTTTCCGTTGTTGTGCATATCCTTCTTGCCTGCGCGGGAGCCGCAACCCATGCCGATGTTTTTGATCGCGCCGCCGAAGCCCGTCATCTCATGGCCCTTAAAGTGGGTGAGGCTGATGAAAATGTCCGCGTCCATGACGGCGCGGCCGATCTTCGCTTCCTTGAGATATTCGCCCCCGACGACCGGAACCGCGATGTCATCGGTTCCCTTCAGCCCGTCGCCGATGAGCACCGGACAGCCGACCGTGAGGGGCGTGAAGCCGTTTTCCCACGCGCAATAGAGGTGTTCGAGCGCATTTTTGCGGCTGCCGGGATAGAGGGTGTTACAGTCGGTCAGAAACGGATTCCCGCCCAACTCCTTCGTGACGTCCGCCACTGCCTTGGCATAGTTGGGGCGCAAAAAGCTGATGTTGCCGAGCTCGCCAAAGTGCATTTTGATGGCGACAAACTTGCCGTCCATATCAATCTGCCCGATGCCCGCGCGTTTGATGAGTTTTTTGAGCTTGGTCGGCAGGCTGTCACCGAATGCCTGCGTCCGAAAATCCGTAAAGTACACCTTGGATTTTTCCATTTACAATTCCCCCATCGCTCATTTTGCAATGGGATTATTATATACCTTCGAGTGTACTATAACGCAAGAGCTGCGCGCGGATTTTGCAAAAACGCAAAAAAGCGGCGCGCTATTTCTTGCCTTTCTCCGCGCGGTTCAGCGCCACGGCCGCACCAATGAGCGCCGTAAGCGCCGCATCGTCGATCGTTTCCCCCTCATGGACGTCGATGGCACGCCGCGCATTCCCTTCAAGGCTGGCGTTGAAAAGTCCCGCAGGGTCAGAAAGCCGCGCGCCCTTTGCAAACGTCATTTTGACGACGCTTTTGTACGTCTCGCCCGTCACGACGATGCCCGCATCCGACCAGACGGGCGTGCCGCGCCACTTCCATTCCTCCCGGATGTCGGGATCGGCTGCGCGAATCACGCCGCGCAGGTGCGAGAGCATCGCGCCGCGCCAGTCGCCGAGTTCCCGAATCCTTTGATCGATCAGATCGGATGCGGATACCGTTTCCTCAGAATTTGCCATGTGATCCCCCTCCTATTTTCGCCAAAACGTCGTCGTGGTCGCCTTATCGGCGATGTTAAACGCGATCATCTGCGCAAGAAGCGCGTCGTCCACGGGGTCTGTCCATGGAATCTGCATGAGTTCCCGCGTGCAGACATAGCCCGATTGCGCAATCTCCGCCTCGAACCGCGCGAGGCAGGCGCGTTCTGCGGCGACCGAGAGGTGCTTCTTCGACGCGGAATAGCTGATGATAAACGTGCCGTGATGCGTGAACATCGGCTGATTCCACTTAAATTCCAGCTTGAGCGACGGAAACTGTCCCGCCGTCCATGCACAGACCTCCCGGTAGCGCGCGCGATGTGCGGGGTCCGCAATCCGGGCGGAAATCTGATCGAATTGCTCCATGTCGGCTCCCCCTTCAGTCGATCTCCGGCAGCGGGAACGCGTCGCCCGTTTTCTCGACCCATTCGCGGACGAGGTCATTAAACGCCCGCAGCCGGGATCGGTAAGCCGTGTTGTGCGCGAGGTTGACCTGCTCATAGGGGTCCTCGTTCAAATCGAACAGGAGCCACGGCGTATTTTCCAGGCACACATATTTATACCCATTTTTTGTGATGACGCCACGCCAAGGAAGGCAAACGCTATCCGCATGCCCGGTCGGAACGACGGACTGTAAAAACGCGCTGTCGGGTTCGTGCTTTTGTGGGTTTGTCTTGATGCGATAGCGCGAGTAGTCGGTGCCCTGCATCCAATCGGGCGCGTCAATGCCGCACAAACCCAGCGTGGTCGGCGCGATATCGACATGGTTGACGAGCACGCCGGGCATTTTGCCGCAGCCGCGCGCGTCGTACCCCATCGGCTGTTCGCCCGCGATCATGAGCGGCACGCGCACCGCCTCCTCGTAGGGCGTCATCTTTCGAAACTGACCGTGGGAGCCATGCATGTCGCCGTGATCGGAAAAATACAGGACGTGGGTGTCGAAGAGAAACCCGAGCCGATCGAGCGCATTGAGCACGCGGCCGATGTTTCGATCGAGGTTTTCGATCATGGCATAGTAACCCGCAAGCTCGTCCGCCGCGCGGGCGCGCACCGATTTGACGTTCGGAACGTTCTCGCGGAATTGAATGGTGCCCGCGTTATGGCGCGCCATGTCGGATGCCGGGGCGACGCAAGGATCGTGCGGCGGCTGCACGGACAGGACGGCAAAAAAGGGTGCCTCGTCGCCTCGTTCGCCCGCGCGGGCACGGTTTTCGAGGTACTCGATCATCATATCGGTGAGCGCATCCGTCTCGTAGCCGGGAAGCCGCCTGTGAAACGCCGTCTCCCCTTCCCCGCCGTGAATCCACGAGTCCCACTGGCTGTTGTTGTTTTCGTATCCGATCCACGTCTTGAACCCACCGCGCCGCGTGGGCGGGACGATGTGGTGCGCGGCACGGCCTTCCGATTCATGAAAGCCGTCGAGATGCCATTTGCCAAGATAGAACGTATCATAGCCGTTTTCATCAAAGACATGGGCGAGGGTCTTCTGATTCGGATCGAGCCGGTGTTCATGTCCGGGTACGGCCTGATGGGGATAAAGGCCGGTGAGCATGGATCCCCGGTAAGGACAGCAGAGCGGGAAACCGCTTACCGCATCGCAGAAGTGTGCGCCTGTGCGCGCCATGCGATCGATGTTGGGCGTGAACACGTTGGGGTCTCCCCCTACACCCGTTGCCTGCGCCCTGTGCTGGTCGGACAGAATCCAAAGTACATTCTTTCGTTTCATCCCGGTCACCCACTTCTCTTTTTTTCGCCATTCTACCATGGCGCGCGGGACGGTGCAACCATCGGTGGACGCCGGAAATGGATATTTGTGGTATAATGGTTGGGGAAGATTGACCGAAAAGTCGGACGCGCCGTGTTCCGTTTGCGAAAATAGTGGCATAATAAAAACAAGGAGGAATGGCATATGACACAGATTGAAGAGCTTTTCAAGAACCTGGCGATGGCAGGCGTGGGTGCCGTGGCGATCGGCTACGAGAAGGGACAGAAGATCGTCGAAGAATTGATCAAGCGGGGCGAGATGACCGTCGAGGAGGGCAAGGTATTCAACGCCGAGCTGCAAAGGCGACTGAAGAAGGAGCCGCCGAAGGCGGAGGACGTGGATGTGAGCGCCATGTCGCCCGATGAACGGGTCGCGCTGCTTGAAAAGCTGCGTGCGCTCGACGAGACCAAGTAACGCATGAAGGGGACAAACGGCGCGCGGGGACGGTTTGGCGAGATCGTCGTGATCCTCGCGCGCCACAACATCGCAAAGGGGCTGAATCCCGAGAAACTGCGCGCGATCATCGAGGAACTCGGCCCCACATACGTCAAGCTCGGGCAAATTGTCTCGACGCGCTCGGATCTCATTCCCGAGGCGTACTGCCGGGAGCTTGCGAAGCTGCGCTCGGAAGCTGCGCCCATGTCAATCGAAACCGTGCATGCCGCAATCGAGGCGGCGTATGGGGAACCCTGGAACGAGGTCTTCGCACACATCGACGAAAAACCGCTGGGTGCGGCATCCATCGCGCAGGCACACCTGGCGCGCTTGCCGGATGGACGCGAGGTGGTCATCAAGGTGCAGCGCCCTGGCGTGCATGAAATCATGCGGCGGGACATTTCGCTGCTCAAAAAGGCGGCGGGACTCGCGCGCTTCACGCCCATCGGCGGATCGATCGATCTGGCGCTCGTATTGGACGAGATGTGGAATGCCGCCGAGCGCGAATTGAACTTCATCGAGGAAGCGAAGAATTTGCAGGAATTCGCCGCGCACATGAAGGACATCCAGTATGTCGCATGCCCGGCGGTTTTCGACGCGCTCATCACGGAGCACATACTCGTTCTCGAATACGTGGACGGCATACGGATCGACGACGTGGACGAACTGAAAAAGGCGGGCTACGATCCCGCCGAGATTGCCGCAAAGCTCGCGGAAAACTTCATCAAGCAGATGACAGACGACCGCTTCTTCCACGCGGACCCACACCCGGGCAACATCCGCGTGCGGGACGGGAAGATCGTGTGGCTCGACATGGGCATGATGGGGCGGCTTGCGGAAGCGGACGGGGCGATGTTCACACGTTACATGGAGGCAGTTGCGGCAAACGACATCGAAACGCTGACGGACGCCGTGCTCACAATAGGCATCTACGACAAGACGCCGGATCGGGCGCTCTTGTCAAAAGACGTCGAAACGCTGCTTGCGCGCTATCGGCAAATGGCGCTCTCGTCCATTGACGCGGGGCGCGTGATGCAGGATTTTTTTTCACTGGCGCGCAAGCACGAGATTTCCATGCCGCCAAACCTGACCATGCTTGCGCGCAGCATCGTGATTCTGGAAAGCGTTTTGACGACGATCGACCCGCAGATGAACCTTTTGAAAATCATGTCGGCGCACATGCGGCGCGAGATGTTCAATCCCGCGCGGATGCGCGAAATGCTCGAACGCCACGCATTTCAACTCTCGCGCTCTGCGGACAGGCTCGGCGCGATTCCCGGGCAGTTCTCGGATGCGCTGCAGAAAATCGTATCCGGGCGCACGACC
Organism: Bacillota bacterium; assembly: GCA_023421735.1. Next base: position 69,653 of record JAEZSP010000017.1, read on the forward strand.
GTGACGGTGAACGTAGCAGGCGCGGAACAGGAAAGCCGTGCGCGGGATGCGCGCAGCCGCCGCACCGCGGGCGCGATTGTCGCAGCTGCGTTGGTCGTGGGCGGATCGATTGCGTCTCTTTCGGGTCTGCCGGGGCCGGGCGGGCTTCCGTGGCCATCCGCCGGGCTGTTTTCCGCGGGACTCGTGGTGCTGATCGCGGTGTTTGCCCGGGGCCGAAAAAGGTAAATGCGCGGCGGACTTATGATGCCGCTTTGTTCAGGCAAACGGCAGAGGATTAACCGCGTCGCACGTCCATTTTGATCGCGCCGACAGGGATCCGATAGATGTCGTCCAGCCAATCGGGCGGCGAGCGGCGCACAATTTCATCCTGCCAGGCATTGAAATCGACCGCGCGCGCAACCGCCATATAGACAAGCAGCGCGCCCCAATGGTAGAATCGGTCGCTCGACTTGTTTTCCGCCGCCTCGCCGGTGATGGCGTTATAATTTTCGCCTACGATGCCGCGCGTACGCCAGCAGCCGAGAAAGAGTTCGAGCCCCTTGCGCGCCAGCTCGTCCCACACATGCAGTTCGTTCATGCGCAAAAGCCCCTCGCCCACGAGGAAATTCGTCGGCCCCCAAATGCGCCCGCGCCAGTATTCCTGGTCCTGAAAAGACGGATCGCAGCGGGCGATATTCGGAATGACATAGGCGCCCCAGAATTCGTTTTCATCAACGAGATGGCGCATGAGCCGCTCCTGCCGGTCGGCCGGGAGTCCGCCGAGCATGGGGTAAAAGTGCGTCAGCGAGAGGGTTTCGTCAAAGGTGCCATCCCAGTTTCGGTTGAGGTAAGTGCCCTTTTCCTCACACCATAATGCCGCATCCATTTTCTGCGCGAGCGCATCCCGACGCGTTTTCAGTTCTTCCGCCTCGGCGGATCGGTTCAGAAGCCGCGCCATTTTGATCAGAAGATCACAGTCTGCGACCATCAGCGCATTGAGGCCGACATAGCTCTGCTCGAGGCAACACTTTTCCGCATTCCATACCGCGCGGTCGAACATGGTTGAATTGTCGAGGCCGGATTCGAACATCGCGGCCTGTTTGTCCATGGAACCAAAGCCATTGGCCTTCATTTCGTCGTCCGTTCCGTCATAAGGCGTGGAGCCGAGTTCCAGAAGGCCGTCGCCGTTCTTGTCCCGCTCCCGGAAACGCCAGCGGTTCCAGGTAAGGAGCGGATCGAACACCGCCGCAATAAAATCCGCATCTCCAAACTGCCGGTACAGTTTCCACGCACACAGTGCGCCCACCTGCGGTTCCGACCGGTCGCGGCTCTGCCCCGTGGCGCAGCCGAAATTCGGGATCATGCCCTCCGGCGTCAGCTCCTCGATCATGGAGAAAAAGCAGGCGTAGGCGAGCTTTTTGTCGATAAGTGCGTACTGAAGCGACGCAAAGAAGGTATCCCAGTCGAAGAGCACATAGTCGCCGAAATGGACGCCCCTTCTCTGGCACCAATTGCGGCTGACCGGGGTGATGACGCGCCGGTTGCGCGGCTCGAACACCATATTCCACAGAAGCGACCTGCGCATTGCATCGAGGCCCTCCCCGAGTCCCCCATCGGCGCGGATGGTTTCGGCCATCCACTGCGAAAGGCCATCCGAAATCGCAGCGTCAATCTCGGCCGGCAACTTTTTCGAATTGACCGTAAAATACGCAACATCCCCCGCCCCCACGGCGAGATTCGCCGCACGCGCCGGGTTCCACGCGAGCTTCGTCGGGGCATTCAGCGCGCGGACGGTAAAATGATTTTCGCATCCCTGCGCCGTGATCGTGCCGTCCGGCGCGTGTGCGATGTCGATTTGCCCACCCCAGATGGGCGAAACCTCCAGCACGACATACGCGCCCGCGCGCTCGTTCAGCGGCGTCACGCGGACAAGAAGTTCATCGCCCCGCGCACTTGTTTCAATGCGCCAACGGCCCTCCAGATATGCGATGTCGACCGACGTATAACGTCCGTCGTCCGAATGCTCCCCGAAGTTTTCGACGTGATTCCACAGGCTGTCCTCCGTGTAGCCGCTGCGTGCCGGAATAACGAAGGAGACATGCAGCCGCAACCGGTCGGGCAGGAAAACGTGCGCCGCGACCGAGCGGACGTCCCAGGTATTCCAGCCGCATGCAAGTTCATCATAGATCCCGCGCGCCATGTCCGAAATCATCATATCGCTCATCCCCCTCGCAAAAGTATACCATTGCATTTTCCAATTGACAACATTTGGAGGGAATGATAAAGTTGTGGTAGGGAATCATCTACCAAAAGGAGGGATTTTCATGCAAAAGGAAAGCATTATGGTGATTCGGGCCAGCAAGCGGCGTGAAAACGTCGAGGCACTCCAAAAGGTTTTGACGCAATTCGGCTGCAACATCAAAATGCGGCTGGGTCTCCACGAAGCGGGCGACGTTTGCTCCGACGACGGGCTGATCATTTTGCAACTGGTGGATGTGGACGGCGAAGTCGCCGCATTCAAAAAGACGCTCGACGCTCTCTCGGGCATTCGCTACGACACGATCGAAATCTGAAGCCGCAAAAAGATGGGCCGACCTCGCAAAAGCGGGGCTCGGCCTTTTTAAAATGTATAAATATCCATTTTTACGGTTCAACGCGAACGTGCAGAAGCCGCGCGGCAAGCGCGTGCAAAAGCGCGATGGGGATCAAAATCACGGCGCTTGTGAGCATCCCGATTTCGTAGGCGAGACTGCTGCGCGCATCGATCCCGGTGCGCTTGCCGCGCAGCCTGGACAAAAGCGAGCCGAGCGGGATTCCATATGTGTTTCCGAGCATGATGCCGCGCACCGCGCCGAGAATCGCCAGCGCACGGGCATGCCCATAGCGCGCGACGATTTTCGCCCACGCCTCGGGGGACGGATTCCCGCGCGCATCCGCGTAGTGCTGCGCAAAAAGAACGGCGGGCAGCTCCTCCTGCGGCGTGTTTCCCGCCTGTCCGGCAAGCAAATCCTTGATTTCCGCGTCCGAAAGGCCCGCTTCGAGCGCAACCTTCGTATGAGCCCAGGAGCACAGACGACAGCCATTGACCTCCGTGACCGCGAGCATCAGCCGTTCCTTGAAGGGCTCGGTCATGTCACCGGATTTTTCCGCGCGCACAAGATCGGGCATGGTTACGCCCGCCTTGCGCACAATCGAATACGCCTCAGCGGGCGAATAAAGCTTTCCCAAGCGTATCAACTCCAAACCAATTATTAATAACCAAATCAACCCGAACAGAAACGCGAACTGAATCGGTTGTTTATATGAATATTTTATTGACACAAACCATCCATTAACTTATACTATAGTAAATGATTCGTTTTGAAAGGGGGAATAATTGATTAACATACGCAAAGGCAAGGGAATGGGCGCATAAAATCAGCGAAACGACGACGGCCTTTCAATCTCTTTTCCTTTCTCCCGACCCTTACTGACGAGACGCAGAACAAGCACGCAGGCAAGACATCAACCGCACACAGGATACAGCGCAGAATGACCGACAAGGCATCCCGCACCCGGCGCGAAGCGCGCGGGAGCGCGGACTTTTTTGCGACAGAGAGCGGTCCCGAGCCCGAGGGTGGGCTCAGTCAGCCGAAGCGGGCGCGGGACGATCCGCGCGCTTCGATTTTTGCAACATCACAGATAAGGAGATCGTTTATGGCAACGCATCCGAACACGACCATCACAAACGGCGGTCAGACGGATTACAGGCAGATCCGCGATCTGATCGACCTCTATTACAAGGGAAAGCCGGGGTGCCTCATACAGGTGCTGCATGCGGCGCAGGAGATTTACGGCTATCTTCCGCTGGAACTTCAGGAAGTCATCGCGGATGAACTTGAAATTCCCGTTTCGGAGGTATCCGGCGTCGTATCGTTTTATTCCTTTTTCTCCGTCAATCGGCGGGGACTTCACACCATCCGGGTCTGCCTCGGCACGGCCTGTTATGTGCGCGGCGGAAAGCGGATCGTCGATCACCTCTTAAAATCCTTGAACGTCGAGATTGGCGGCACGACCGAGGACGGAAAATTCACGTTCGAGATTGCCCGCTGCATCGGCTCATGCGGGCTCGCGCCTGCGATGATGATCGACGACGAGGTGTATAAGCAGGTATCGCCCACAAAGATCGACGCGATCCTGGCCAAGTACTGACGGGGGTGAATGATGATGACGAAAATAACAAGTGGCGCTGATCTGCTGGCCATCAAAGAGGCGCGGCTCGCCGAGGAAGGCAGATACCGCCATCAGGTGCTCGTCTGCGCGGGCGCGGGATGCGTTTCCTCCAACTGCGGTCTCGTGCGCGACGCGGCGATCGATGCGATCCGCAAATTGGGACTTGAAAATGAGGCGCGCGTGTATGAAACCGGTTGCATGGGCACCTGCGCGGTCGGGCCAGTGATGCTGATTTTGCCCGAGCGGATCTTCTATGTGAATCTCACCCCCGCAATCGCGGCGGAGATTATCAAATCGCACATCGTCGAAGGCGACGTGCTCGAAAAGTATACGTTCTACGACCATGCGCTGGGAACACACGTTCCGAAAATCGACGACATCGATTTTTTCAAGGAACAGGTGCGCATCGCGTTGCGCAATTGCGGCGTCATTGAATTTGGGAACGTCGAGAGCTACATCGCACGAGACGGCTACTTTGCAGCCGCGAAGGCGTTGACGGCACTTTCGCCCCAGGACGTGGTGGACACGGTTAAGGCGTCCGGCATTCGCGGACGCGGCGGCGCGGGATTCCCCACCGGCATCAAGTGGGAATCGGGGTTGCGTGCGAAGGGCGACGAAAAATACATCGTCTGCAACGCCGACGAGGGCGATCCGGGCGCGTTCATGGACCGATCGGTGATCGAGGGGGACCCGCACACCGTTCTCGAGGGCATGCTGTTGGGCGGCTATGCCATCGGTGCAAAGAAGGGCTTTGTCTACATAAGAGCCGAGTATCCCATCGCGGTCGAGCGCATGCAGAAGGCGATCAACGAGGCAAAGGAGCGCGGGCTTCTGGGCGAGAACATCTTCGGCAGCGGGTTCGATTTCGACGTGGAAATCAGAATCGGCGCGGGCGCGTTCGTCTGCGGCGAGGAGACTGCGCTCATGGCCTCCATCGAGGGCAGGCGCGGAGAACCCCGGCAGAAACCGCCGTTCCCGTTCCAGGAAGGGCTTTTCAAGAAACCGACCATCATCAACAACGTGGAAACGCTGGCGAGCATTCCGGCCATCATGCTCAAGGGTGCGCAGTGGTACGCGGGGTACGGCACCAAGACCGCGAAGGGCACGAAGGTCTTCGCGCTGGCGGGCGACATTGTGAATACCGGCATCATCGAAGTGCCGATCGGAATTCCGCTGGGCGAGATTATCTTCAAAATCGGCGGCGGCATGCTGGGCAAAAAGCACTTCAAGGCCGCGCAGATCGGCGGGCCATCGGGCGGCTGCATCACGCAGGAGAACCTCAACACGCCCACCGACTATGAATCGCTCTCCATGCTGGGCGCGATCATGGGCTCAGGCGGGTTGATCGCCATGAACGAGGACACCTGCATGGTCGACACGGCGCGCTACTTCATGGACTTTATTCAGGAAGAATCCTGCGGCAAGTGCGTGGCCTGCCGCCTCGGCACCAAGCGCATGCTGGAGATCCTCGAGCGGATCACGCGCGGCGAGGGACGCGAGGGCGACATCGAGCTTCTGGAGGAACTGGGACAGACCATCAAGGATACCGCCATGTGCGGCCTCGGCCAGACCGCGCCGAATCCGGTTCTCTCGACCATCAAATACTTCCGCGACGAATACGAAGAGCACATCAAAAAGGGGTACTGCCGCGCGGGCGTATGTGCGGATCTGTTTATCTCGCCCTGCGAAAACACGTGCCCGGCGAACGTGAACATTCCGGGCTATCTGGCGCTCATCGCTGCGGGACGCTTCGTGGACGCGAACGACCTCATCCGGCGTGAGAACCCCATGCCGTCCGTGTGCGGGCGCATTTGCACACATCCCTGCGAATCGAAGTGCAGGCGCGCGACCGTGGACGAGGCGCTCGCCATCTGCGACCTCAAGCGATTCGTGGCGGACTACGCATACAAAAACCGAAAGCAGTACGAAGAGGATATCGTATTCCCGAAAAACGGACGGCGCGTATCGGTGGTCGGTGCGGGCGCGTCCGGCCTCACCTGCGCGTACTACCTCGCGCGCATCGGCTACGAAGTAGACGTCTACGAATCGGCGCCGGTTGCGGGCGGCGTGCTTGCATTCGGCATCCCGGAATACAGACTGCCCGCGGAAGTCCTCAAGCGCGAGATCAACCAGATGCAGCAGTCGGGCTTTGAGATCCATCTCAACACAGAGGTCGGACGCGACATCTCATTTGACGCGCTGAGGCGGCAATCGGACGCGGTGTACGTCTCGACCGGCACTCAGTTCCCGCAGAAAATCGGCATTCCGGGCGAGAACCTGAACGGCGTTTACCCCGGCATCGACTTTTTGCGCGACGTGAAGCTATACAACAAGGTCGATTTGACGGGCAAGGTCGTGGTGGTGGTCGGCGGCGGAAATACGGCGGTCGACTCCGCGCGCACTGCGCTGAGGCTCGGTGCGAAGAAGGTCTCCATCCTCTACCGCAGGAAGCGCGACACGATGCCTGCCTACGACATCGAAGTGCAGGAGGCGCTGGACGAGGGGGTTGAATTGATCGAATTGGTGTCCCCCGTACGCATCGTTTCAGACAAGCACGGCACCGTTTCGAAAATCGAACTGGTATGGCGCACGACCTCCGATTTTGACCATCAGGGCAGGCGGAGCACACGCCACATCGAAGGATCAAACTTCTACATGGACGTGGATGTCGTAATTGCGGCTGTCAGTCAGTACGCCGACTTGCCGTTCATCAAAAAATCAGACATCGGCGTGACGCGCTGGGGCACGTTCATCGTCGATCCGGACACGCAGATGACGACCATGCAAGGCGTGTTTGCGGGCGGTGACGTGGCGCGCGGGCCGGATGAGGTGATCCGCGCGATTGCCGACGGAAAGCGCGCCGCGGAGTCCATCGATCGGTATCTCGGCGGAAAGGGCAAGCTCAACAAAGGCCGCGACATTCAGATTCCCGAAGTCACAGACGACGACGAGGTCATCATCCACGAGCGGTTTGAGCAGGTCTTTTTGCCCGTCGATGAACGCAAGAATTCGTTTGACGAGGTCGTTTTGGGCTATCACAAGCTCAACGCCATTGCGGAATCGATGCGCTGTCTGCACTGCGACAGGAGAGAGGTGAAAGCATGATTACGTTCACCATCAACGGTAAACAGATCACCGCGCCGGAGGGCAGCACGATCCTCGAGGCCGCGAAACAAAACAGCATTCATATTCCGAGCCTCTGCTATATGGAGGGACATCACCCGGTCGGTTCCTGCCGCATCTGCGTGGTGGAAGTCGCGGGCGCAAAGACGCTCATGGCATCATGCATCACAAAGGCGACAGACGGCATGGTCGTCGAGACCAACACCAAAAGGGTGCGCGACGCGCGCAAGGTTCTCTATGAGCTGCTCCTCTCGGATCACGACAAGGAGTGCCTCTACTGCCAGCGCAATCAGAACTGCGAGCTGCAAAAGCTCGGCAAACAGCTGGGCATCGAGGAGAGCCGCTTTGACGGCGACCGCTCCTCGCGCGTGATCGACACCTCCGTCTCCATCACCCGCGATCTGAGCAAATGCGTGCTTTGCCGCCGCTGCGTCGAGGTATGCAACGAAGTGCAGGGAACGGGCATCCTGAACATCCAGAACCGCGGCTTCAAGTCCGTGGTCGGCCCCGCGATGGAACTGCCGCTGGGCTCCGTCTCCTGCGCGTTCTGCGGACAATGCACGGTGGTTTGCCCTGTGGGCGCGCTGCGCGAGACGGACGCCACCAAGCGCGTGTGGGACGCCCTAATGGACGAAAAAAAGCGCGTGGTCGTGCAGGTCGCGCCCGCCGTGCGCGTGGCAATCGCCGAGATGTTCGGCAACCCGGTCGGCACGCGCGCCACGGGCAAGCTCGCCTCCGCGCTCAAGGAATTAGGCTTTGACGACGTATTCGATACCAACTGGGCGGCCGATTTGACCATCATGGAGGAGGGCACGGAATTTTTGAACCGCGTCAAGGCTGCGCTGACGGGCGGAAACGCGGTGCTCCCGATGATCACGTCGTGTTCCCCCGGGTGGATCAAATACGTGGAGCACAACTATCCCGGAGAGCTTTCCCACCTATCCACCTGCAAGTCCCCGCACACGATGCTGGGCGCGGTGGTCAAGAGCTATTACGCGGAAAAGATCGGCGTGGACCCGAAGGACATGTTCGTCGTGTCCGTCATGCCCTGCACCGCCAAGAAGTTCGAGATTCGGCGGCGGGAGATGGAAAACGGCGGGTATCCGAACGTGGACGAGGTGCTGACGACTCGCGAGCTGGGCGAGATGATCCTCTCCGCGGGCATCGACTTCAACTCGCTCACCGAATCGAATTTCCACCAGCCGCTCGGTTTTTCAACGGGCGCAGCCGACATATTTGGCTTGACCGGCGGCGTGATGGAGGCGGCGCTGCGCACCGTATACGAACTGGTGACGGGCCGTGAGCTGCCGTTTGAAAACCTGCATGTGACGCCCATCGTCGGACTCGAGCAGGTGAAGGAGGGCGCGATTTTGATCGAAGACCCGCTGCCCCCCTATGCGTTCCTCGACGGTGTGGTGGTTCGCGTTGCAGTGACCAGCGGTCTGGCGGGCGCGAAGAAGCTGATGGAGCAGGTTGCGAACGGCACGAGTCCTTATCACTTTATCGAGGTTATGGGCTGCCCGGGCGGCTGCATCACCGGCGGCGGTCAGCCGAGAAGCGACGATCAGGATGTGCGCGCAAAGCGTCAGCGGGCGCTCTACACCGAGGACGAGTCCAAGGTGCTTCGCAAATCGCACGAGAATCCGACGATCGCCGAATTCTACGAGGTATTCCTCGGCGTGCCCAACGGTCATCTGGCGCATGAACTGTTGCACACCGAATACACGCGGCGCGGCACGCACAACGAGTATACCGACGAGACGTTTGTCCTCGAGCAGGCACAGCGGCCCGCCCCCAAACAGTCCGCGCCAAAGCCGCACGCGACCGCCGCGCGCGGCGAGGACACCGACGCGCGCGTGATGGCGCTCGAATCGGAGAACGAGAGGCTGCGCCAGGAACTGAAGGAGACGAACGACACAGTGGAACTCTTCCGCAAGATCATCGTCGAAAAAAGCGGCGGCTGATCAAAAAACAGAGGGTCCGGGAAACCGGGCCCTTTTCATGCGCCTGACGAATATGATATGATTTGAGGAAGCCACGCATTTCCTTTTTGTGACTGTATGGGATGCGCCGCCCATCAAAAATAAACGGTTTGCAGCAAAAGGGGGCGCCGGATAACCGACGCCCCGCCCCTCTTCATGAGAGAATCATCTCGAACTCGAATTCATGCGCGATCGGGATGCGATCGTCGCCCAGCGCGGGCGATTCGCTTTTCAGTTTACACGTCTCCTCAAAGGCGCCGATGTGGACGGCCTTGAGGGAGAAGCCAAACTTCTGATAAAACCGAATGGCACGCGTATTGTCATTGGTGGTCACAAGCCAGAGTCTGCGCATGCGGCTCGCCTTTGCGACCTCAATGACCGCATTCAGAAGGCGCGTGCCGACGCCGTGGCCCGAAACGAGCGCAAACAAACCCGCACACTCACACGAATCGCCCTCCATGCGGTACAGAACCGCGCCCAGAAGCGCACCGTCGCTCTCCGCGACAAAACCCGGCAATTCGCTCGTATCAAACATCTGCCCACGCGTAACCATCATCGGACCGCCCCACAAATAGCGCACATAGGCGTTTACCTGATCGCGGTCGAGCGCGTCGAGTTTCCGTATATTCATATCATTTTCCCCCATCAATCTCATGCTTTGAGCAACTCCGCGAGGCGATGCAGGAAATGCCGGCGATGTACGTCCTATTTCTCCATGGAAAGCATCGCCGGGCAATCTCTTGCGGCCTTTGCATGGAGGTTCGATTTGCCTTGTGCGCGCCGAATCACGGCGGATCACCTGCCTTTCGAAGGTGTTTTCTCCATCATATCACATCACATTTCACAGAACAAGCGCATCAGAAAAGCGGCGGAGCATGTGCTCCGCCGCCGCGTTGACCGGGTTATTCCTGCGTCAGCCAGCCGTCGATCAGTTCCGCATGCTCGCCTGCCCAGGTACGGGCGACGTCGATGGGTTCCTGATCCTCGGCATCTGCGATCGCGCCCATCAGGTCGCCAAGCTCGGCGTCCGTGAGCGTGAAGGCCTTCAGGAAATTTGCCACGTCGGGCATGTCTTCCTCCAGACCGAGGCGCGCGTACTTATGGATATTCTCCGCCTCGCCGAGGATGCCCTTCGGATCCTCGAGGATCTTGAGATCCCATTTTGCGAACATCCAGTGCGGGGCCCAACCGGTGACGATGATGGGCTTGCCGGCGTCGATGGCCTTGCCGAGCGCGGCCGTCATGACGGGGCCGGAGCCGGGCAGCAGTTCGTAATTCAGGCCGTATTCCTCAATCGCCTTCTCGGTCGCGGCCATGAGGCCGGCGCCCGCGTCGATGCCGACGATTTCACCGCCGAACAGATCGACGTTGTCGTTGAGCTCCTCGATGGAGTTGACGTCGACATACGCCGGAACGACCAGCCCAAGGCGCGCGTTTTCATAGGTTACGCCCAGATCGACCATCTTGTCGCCGTATTCCTCGATGTAGCTTGCGTGGGTCACGGGGAGCCACACGTCCAGGAACGCGTCGCTGTTGCCGCTCGCGACGGACGTGAAAACGGGCGCGACGTCCGCCATGGTGAGCTCCACGTCGTAGCCGAGTCTGTCTTCGAGCACCACGGTGGCGAGATTCGTCATCGCAATACCCTCCGACCAGTTGACGTATGCGAGCTTGACGGTCCCCTTGGACTCCGCCGAGGCGGTCATCGAGACGGAGACGGTCAGCATGAGAACTGCCATCAGGATACCCAAAATTCTCTTGGTCTTTGTCATTGTTCTCCTCCTTGTTGATTATATGGAATGGCGCTTCGCCCGCTTGCGCTTGACGAACGCTCTTCCTGATTTTTCGTCGACCTTTCCGATCGACTGGGTGATGCGGTCGAGCAGCATCGCCATGATGACGACCGCAAGGCCGCCCTCAAAGCCCTTGCCGACCTTCATCTGCGTAATGCCCTCGTACACCGTGCGGCCCAGGCCGTCCGCGCCGATCATCGCCGAGATGACGACCATGGAGAGCGCGAGCATGATGGTCTGGTTGAGGCCCGCCATAATGGTTGGGATTGCGAGCGGCACCTGCACCTTAAACAGCAGCTGCGACCCGGTTGCCCCGAATGATCGCGCCGCCTCGACGACATCCTGCGGCACCTGGCGAATGCCAAGGCTCGTCAACCGGACAATCGGCGGCATGGCGAAGATAACCGTCGCAACCGCGCCGGGTACCGTGCCGAGATCGAAGAAATAGACCGCCGGAATGAGGTACACGAACGCGGGCATGGTTTGCATAAAGTCGAGAATGGGGCGGACGATCTTATTTGCGGGATCGCTTTTCGCCATGAGGATCCCGAGCGGCAAACCGATGGCGAGCGCGATGAGCGTGGATGCACCGACGAGGGCGAGGGTGAGCATCGTCTTATCCCACAGTCCGAGGTTATGAATGAGCAGAAGCCCCACTGCTGTAAAGATGGCGATGCCTTTGCCGGCAACCCACCACGCGAGAAAGACCAGCAGCACGATAAACAACCACACGGGAATGAACGCCAGAAGCCAGCTGATCCCATCGACGAGGCCGCCGAGGCCGTCCTTGATGCCCGAGAAAAAACCCGCCATGTTCGCAGTCATCCAGTCGATGACGTGTTCCATGCCCTTGCCGATGGGCAATTTATCAAACGTCCACATTACGCGTCCTCCTCTCCGGCGATGCCCGCGAGAACGGACGCCTTAAACACAATTCCCGTAAGCGCGTTCTCAGAATCGACAACGGCGATTGGGTACTGCGACTTCAAAAACAGGGGAATGATTTCGTCAATGGGTGCGTCCGGCGCGACTGTTTCAACATCCTTGTCAACCAAGGACGCAAGCTCCTCCCGATTTTCCCGTGCGAGCTTTGAAACCGCATCGATGGTTGCGATGCCCAGCAGCTTTCCCGCACGATCGGTTACAAAAATGCTCGAGATGCCCAGATCGCGCATCCGGCGCATGGCGATTCGCACGCCCGAACGCTCGAGGACGATCGACTCCGGCGCGCGCATGACCGCCGAGGCGGTGAGGACGCGCGAACGGTTCACGTCGCGCGTAAACTCCGTGACGTACGCGTCGGCGGGATTTTGCAGAATTTCCTCGGGCGTTCCGATCTGCACGATGACGCCGTCCTTCATGATGGCGATGCGGTCGCCGATCTTGAGCGCCTCATCGAGGTCGTGGGTAATGAAGACGATCGTCTTTTTCATCTTGCGCTGAAGCGCCAGAAGCTCATTTTGCATGTCCTTTCGGATCAGCGGATCGAGCGCAGAAAACGCCTCGTCCATGAGCAATATGTCTGCCTCCGTGGCAAGGGCGCGCGCGAGACCCACGCGCTGCTGCATGCCGCCGGAAAGCTCGCTGGGCTTTGCATCGGCGTAGCCTTTCAGACCCACCAGCTCCAGCATTTCGCGCGCCTTCTCTCTGCGCGCTTCGCCGTCCACATTTTGGATCTCAAGCCCGAATGCGACGTTATCAATAACGCTCCTATGGGGCAGAAGCGCAAAGTTTTGAAAGACCATCGCGATCTTTTTGCGCCGAATTTCCCGCAGTCTCTTGGGCGGCACCTGTGTGATGTCCTCGCCGTCGATTGCAACGGCGCCGGCGGTCGGCTCGATCAGCCGATTGAGGCAACGGATCAGCGTCGATTTGCCGCTGCCCGACAGACCCATGACCACAAAGATCTCGCTCTCGGCAACCGAGAAACTCGCCCGGTTCACGCCCACAGAATGCCTGTGTTTTTTCAGGATCGCACTTTTTTCCGCACCATTTTGCAAAAGCGGAACGATCTTTTCCGGCGAAGGGCCGAAGATCTTGTAGACGTCCTTTACCTCCAGTTTTACCATGCACACACTCCCTGCGATAAGTTACAACACGTATATACTTTTGTGTTGCTCATTCTATCGTAACATGACGGGAGGCAATTTGTCAAACGCGAAGGCTGTCGAACGGACGCATTTCACCCGGAAATCACACATTTTAACTAAATTTTGACCGTGCATTTACAGCATATCGCAGAGAGGTCATGTTTGGACGGCATAAAAGAAAAACGGCTTCCGCTCAAGCGGGAAGCCGCAGATTGAATGGGATTTATCGATTTCCGTTTAAAAAATTCCGGACGCGTTCATGGCAACCTTCGTCGCCCACATAGTAGATGGTGTCGCCCGCTTCCAGGGAGGCATAAGGCCCGGGCGAGAGAATCATTTTGTCTAAACGACGAATGGCAACGACCGTCGCGGCGGTATTGTGCCAGAAGTTCAAATCGGACAGGCTCTTTCCGCACACCGCAAGACCTTTTTGCACCTCGATCTCAAAAGGAGAAAAGGGGTTGACGGAGCGGAAGCGCTCTGTACGGTACATGAGATCGGAAACCAGATCCTTCACGGCCTGCGCGGCTGCGATCTGTCGGTCCGCCTCGTCGAGAATCTGGCGCTTGAGGTCACTCATTTGGCGAATCGCGTCAAACTTCTCGGCAAAGTCATGCGCAAGGCGGCGGGAGAGGATCCGAACGCCGCTGCCCTTGGTCGCCTCGACGATGCCGATGTCCGAAAGCACGCTCACCGCGCGCCGCGTGGTCTCACTGGACACGCCATACTGACTCGCGAGGGATGAGCGGATATAGATGCGCTCACCCTCCCGATATGCGCCGTCCGCGATCTTCAGCGCGATATCTGCGGCGATTTCCTGATACTTGGGTACGTGTATCTTCATGGCTACGGCACCTGCCTTTGATCACAATTTTACCAGTGCCAGGCCAAAAAGGCAAGCGGCTATTGCTTTTCCCACGCGCGCTGTTTCATGTTTGTATAAATATACACAGCGGCCGAGACGAGGCAGATGAGGAACATCACGACGGACATGGCCGCTGCGCGCTCATACTGATATTTGTTGAACTGCTGATAGAGCGAGACGCCCATCATGACGGGGAAATTACCGCCCATGAGATAGGGCGTGGTATAGGAGCCGACGTTGCCCATAAAGATGAACGTGGCGGCGATGAAGATGTCCTTGGTCGTGAGAGGCAATAGAATGCGTCGAAAAATGTCGAACTTGCCGCTGCCCGCGTCGCGCGCGGATTCGATGTGTGAATCCTGCACCTCGGAAAGCGCGGCCATGAGGAGCATCGTCGCAAACGGGATATTAAACCAAAGGTTCATGAGGATGATGCCCTTTTCGTCGTACATCCAGCCGAGGTTCCAGTTCATGCCCAGCGCCTGACCGATGTGACTGATGAGTCCGCCGTCGCGAATAACGGTAATGACGGCATTGACCGCCACCATGCCGGGGATGAAGCGCGGCAGGAGATACAACGCGCCGATCACCTTGCTCGCGCGGGAATGCGCAAAGCGGACATAGAGCGCGAGGGCGTAGGAGATGACCGTCGCCGCCAGCACGGTGACAACGACGATGAAAAGCGTATACCGAAGGCTCGCCGAGGTGAGCTTGTTGGTAAAAAGATAGATGTAGTTATCGAGCCCATAGACGCCCGGTTGCCCGTTGATGGAGAAGGACTTCACCACCGCGTTGACGATCGGATAGGCGACGATCACCGCGACGATGAGGAAACTTGGCAAGACCATCGCATAGGCGAGCGCATTCCGTTTGATATTCTTGGACATGGGGGCTCCTTCATTTCAATGCGGCGCGCCCGCATCCGCGCGGGACGCGGGGCGCGCCTTGGTTTCAATGGTTATTGCAGCGTGGAGATGTCCTCCGCCCAGCGCTCGTTGAGGTCCGCGCCCAAGCCGCCGAGGCTCATGATGCGGAACGCATCGATGTTCAGCGAGGAGATGAGCGGCAGGAGTTCTTCGTCGAGCATCGAGAAGTCGATGACCGGGATCGCCGCCATGGAATCAAGCGCGATGTTCTGCGCCTCGGGGGAGAGCATGTAGTTGATGAAGGCGTAAGCGCCCTTCGCGTTGGAGCCGATGGAGGGGATCGCAAGGCAGACCGTGTTGCCCGTGAACGCGGGACTGATCTGCGAAATCTTGATGGACGCGGGCAGCGTGCCGGCGCGCACCTGAGAGATGACCATGTCGGCCCATGCGGGGATCATGTCAACTTCCTTATTGGCCAGAAGATCGAGCGTGCCCTGGTTTTTGTTGGGATAGACGACCTTGCCGCCGGACTTGTACATGTAGGGATGAAGTTCCGCAAGAAGCGCAAAACCCTGATCCCAATCGGCTTCCCATTTCGTGTCGGCAGATGTCATGGCCTCCTCCGGGAGGAAGTTGTAGACCGAGGTACCGACAAACGAACTGCCCGATCCACCGGAATCCGGGGTGTTATAGGCGAAGCGGCCGGGATGATCCTTGATCCACTGATAGAGTTCATCAGTGGTCTTCGGCGGGTCGGTGACGACATCGGAATTATACGCAAGCACGACCGTGGTGCCGCGATAGGGAATCACGAGGTCGCTGCGATAGGTCGCGGTGACCTGGAGATTAGCGGAGTTGGGAATCGCGGCGTAGTCGAGCGGCAGGAGGATGTCCTCGCCGCCCTGGGTGAGATAGGTCAGCACTTCGTCGCCGCCCAGCTCGATGAGATCGAAATCGGTGTTGGTTTCGCCCGCGAGATACGCGGCGATGATGCGATCGGACACGCCCTGCGCGCCGGTTCCGGAGGTGATGAACTGGAGCTCTGCCACATAGCCATCGGGGTTAGTGGCATTGAACTGTTCCACCTGTTTGATGAACTGCTGGTTGACGTTGTCGGAGCCGCCCGCCCAGATGGTGAACGCCTTGTCTTCGCCCTCCGCAACGGCGGAGAAGGAAAGGGCCGTTAGAACCATCGACAGCACGAGCGCGAGCGATGCGATTCTTTTCAGCATGTGTGAATCCTCCATATTTTATGATTTGGCATATGAGTCAACAGCTTGCGCTGGGACTTTTACGAGGCATACGTCAGTTTGTTTGCGAAGACGAGCCGTAAATCATCGCCGACATGGATGGCTGCCGCGTCCTGCCGGGGCATGAACATCCGAATGCTGTTCTCCCCTTCCTGCACGGTCACAGAGACGTAGTGGCCCAGAACCATCATGACGGCGACGGTACCGACGAAGTCCGGTTTCTCGTTCGCAGCGGCGAGGCGCATGTCCTCGGGGCGCACGGCGATTGTTTCCTTGCCCATCTCGAAGAAATTCATATCCCCGATGAAGGCCGCGACGTACTTCGAGGCGGGGTTGTCGTAGATGTCAACCGGCGAGCCGATCTGCTCGATGCCGCCCTTATTCATGACCACGATCCGGTCTGAAATCGCCATGGCTTCCTCCTGATCATGCGTGACGAACATGACGGTAATCTTCAGTGCGCGTTGGATGCGCTTGAGTTCTGCGCGCATCTCGGTGCGGATCTTTGCATCGAGCGCGGAAAACGGCTCGTCGAGCAGCAGAAGCGAAGGCTTAAGCATGAGCGAACGGGCGATGGCGACGCGCTGCTGCTGACCCCCTGAGAGCTGGTTGGGATATTTTTTTTCGCAGCCGGGAATCTTGACGAGGCTCAGATGCTCTTCCACCGAACGGCGAATCTCCGCGCGCGGCACCTTGCGCAGTTTGAGACCGAAGGCAAGATTATCGTACACGGTCATGTGGGGCCAGAGATTATAGCTTTGAAATACCATAGCGGTGGGGCGCTTTTCCGGGGGCAAGTGCTGAATCTCCTGCCCATCGAGCAATATCGAGCCATGGTCAATCTCGTGAAAGCCGCCCACGGCGCGCAGAATGGTTGTCTTTCCGCAACCGGACGGACCCAGAAGCGTCAAGAGCTCGCCCGTATCGATGTGCAGATTGATGTGTTCGATGCCGTCTCCGTTGGGAAAACGCTTTTTCAGGTCAACGACCTGCAATTTGATCTGGCTCATACGTGCCTCCGCTATTTCATTTTAAAGCCCTTGGAGATGGCGTCCGCGCCCAGATACTTTCGGAACGCGAACAGCAGCGCGACCGAGGGAATGAGCAGGATCAGCGAGAATACAGGTCCCGCCGTCGTCGCATATTCCATGATGATGCCGTAAAGCTCCACAGGCAGCGTTTTAAACTGAGGAAAACCAACAAGCATGGTCCCCTGCGCCTCCTCGAATGAACCGAGGAAGGTATAGATGGCGGCGACGATGATGCCCGGCATTGCCATCGGCAGCGTAACCGACAAAAACGTGCGCACCGGCCCAGCGCCGACGTCGCGCGCGGATTCTTCCTGCTGGCGATGGACGCTCAAAAAGGCGTTCGAGGGAATCCACGTCATGAACATGAGCGAGTTGATCACGTGGATCAGCACCACGCCCAGAAACGTACCCATGAGATTGAGCTTATAATAGAGAATGCCGATTGAGATATAGAGACCCATCTTCGGAAATGCGTTTGACAAAAGCAGTGAAAGTTGCGCCACGCGCCTGCCCGGAAACTGGAACCGGGCGAGCGCATAGGCCGCCGGCAGGCAGATCGCCATGGAAACGAGCGTCGTCACCAGTGCGAACACGAGCGAAAGGACGATCGCATGAACAAGATTGGGCTGTTCGAGCACGAAGTGCCACCATTTGAAGCCGAACTGCTGGGGAAAAACCGCCGGAGCCTCGTACTTCTCCCCGAAGGAGAGCATGACAAGGTTCAAAATCGGGAGATAAAAGAAGAGAAGAAACGCCGCAAGCAAAAGGTACTCAAAGAAAGCCTTTTTGCCCATGGCATGATACCATGTGCGCGGGGAAAGTGCCTTCATACGACGCCCTCCGCGGCGCTTATTTCCCGCAGCACCTGCGATGCGCGCTTGGCGTTGCGGGTTGTGATGTTATACACGCCGTCCGCGCAAAACCTGCGGATGCGGCAGTCGTCACCGGGCGTCCAGACGGAGAGCGGTATGCCTTCGCGCAGAATCGGCTCGTATGCGATGGTGTTTGCGATGGAATAGTGCGCATTGATGCAGCATGCGCCGGTTGTGAGAAGCGCCAACCGAAGTTGATCCACCAACCCGGGCGCCGCGAGCACGCGCCGGTCGCCAAAGGGAGAGAGATCGGGAATGACCAACTCGAGATTCAAATACCAGTCGACATGCGAAAACAGATAGGGTTCCACGCGTGCCGCGTGATGGGATACCGTTCCGGAAAAGACGAGCTGTTCCCCCACGCCCATTTTTTTGGCCAGCGCCCATACGGACAACTCGAGGCCGGGCTCTTTGAGGTCGCAGTTTATCTTTTTGGAAGGCTGGGCGCGGAGCATTGCAAGCGCATCCTCGAGATGCGCACTCTCGTGTGTTGCGGCATCATGCGACAATACGAGCGCACCGTCCACGCCGCGCCGCACATCCGCTTCCACGCAGTCCACGTCGAGGCCAAGCGCATACGCGATTGATTCGAGCGTATTGTCTTCCGTTCCGTCGCACCCGCTATGAGCGGTCAGCAGCGTTTGATACATGCAATCACCCGCGATCTTTTGTTTTTCTATACTCATATGATAGGTGATACTTGTTCTTACAAATCAAAATAACCATCAGATTTAGGTAAAAAAAGAACGGCACCTGCCGTTCAGTGGATGGATCAATGGCGGGCTCGCTCGAACCGCTCGGCCCGCGTGCCGTCCTGCGCATCGGTAACGCCCGTGGAGTGAAAACCGAGGTTTCGCAGAATGCGGCGGGAGGCATGATTGTCGGGCGAGGTAATTGCGACGAATGTCTTCACCGTCGGATCGGACGATGCGATGCCAATCAGCATCTCCGCGAGCGAGGTGCCCAGTCCCGCGCCCCAATAGGCGGGCAGAAGGACGTATTCGATTTCCGCTTCGCACGTCTTTTCATTGACCCAGAGGGCGCACATGCCGATGTATTCCCCCGTCGCATGGAGATATGCCTTGTACTGGCCATAGCTCTCCCCCGCGTTGCGCGCGCAGATGGCATCAAAGAGGAAACGCGCTTCCTCGGGCGTGAATGTCCGGCCCATATTCATCTTCATCGCCCATTCGTCAAACACAACGCGCGTAAAAAGCTCGAAATCACCCTCAGCGAATTTGACCAGATCGATGGCGCGGGCCTGTGCGCGCAGGTCGCATGCCCGCTTTGCCGCGCGGGTGGTGATGTTCGCAACCCCATCCGCGAGGAAGCGGCGCAGGAGCGGTTCCTCAGAGGGCGTCCACAGCGAAAGGGGGATTCCGCGCGCCGCGAGCATGGCATACAGGGGTGTTTCCACGATGGAATAATGGGTATTGAGGCAGACGGCACCGGTTTCGCGCATGCCGGACTCGACGCGGGACAGGGCCTCCGCAGGCGCGATGTCCGAAAACGCGGATATGCCGGGAAACAGGAGCTCGATATTGAGGTACCAGTCCACCTTCTGTATGACATCGCATTTTTGAACCGTGCCGGAAAAGACGAGCCGATCCGCAACGCCCATTTCCTCCGCGCACGCATAGACGGCACTTTCCAATCCGGGCTCCTTAAGGTCGCAGTTGATCTTCATGCGCGGGTGGCCGGAAAGCGCAACGAAGGCTTCCTGAAGGGGCGTGCCGCCCCCCGATTCGTCGTGCGCGAGGATGAGCGCGCCGGTTTTTCCGCGCCGGATGTCCACCTCGAAGCAGTCGACGGGGAGCGTCAGGGCGTATCGGACAAAGGCCATGGAGTTGTCGGGCGTATTGTCGCACCCGGAATGGGCGGTGAGAAGGGTTCTTTTCATGGCGATGCTCCTTCGTTGACATAAGTTTAGCGTGTTCACGGTTGACAGAAGTTGTGTTCTTCCATAGAATTCGATACGAGTCTATGAAAACCTTCCGAAGCGAGGGAAAAGGAGAAGACATGTTACAGGCACAGGGAATATCCCTTCAATTCGGAGGAAGGGAACTTTTTAAGGATGTGAACGTGCAGTTCATGCCGGGCAACTGCTATGGCCTGATCGGCGCGAACGGCACGGGAAAATCGACCTTTTTGCGGATTCTGTCGGGTGAACTCGAACCCACCAAGGGCGAGATCATCATGAAGGCGGGCGAGCGACTGGCGGTTCTCCGCCAGGATCACAACGCCTTCAACGAGCATACCGCGCTCGAAACCGTTCTGATGGGACACGAACGGCTCTACGAGATCATGATGGAAAAAGAAGAGTTGTACGAAAAGCCCGACATGGACGACGCGGACGGCATGCGGCTGGCCGAACTGGAAGCGGAATTTGCGGAGCTGGACGGCTGGGACGCCGAACCGAACGCGCAGATGCTGCTCAACGGTCTGGGCGTGCGCGGCGACGACCACCAGACGCTGATGGGCGATTTGGATGGCCCGAAGAAGGTGAAGGTGCTCCTGGCGCAGGCGCTGTTTGCGACGCCGGACATCCTGCTGATGGATGAGCCGACCAACAACCTGGATCGCCACGCGATCAAGTGGCTCGAGGATTTCCTGATGGACTTCCCGAACACCGTGATCGTGGTCTCGCACGACAGACACTTTCTGAACCATGTGTGTACGCACATCGTGGACATCGACTTCGGCAAGATCCAGATGTATGTGGGCAACTACGACTTCTGGTACGAATACACACAGCTGGCGACCCGGCAGGCGAAAGATCAAAAGCGGCGCAACGAGGAAAAGGCGAAGGAGCTTGAGGAGTTCATCCGCCGCTTCAGCGCGAACGCCTCCAAATCCAAGCAGGCGACGAGCCGCAAAAAGCTTCTCGACAACCTGCAAATGGAAAACTTTACGCCTTCCTCGCGCAGGTATCCGTTTGTGCACTTTGAGCAGAACCGACAGGTGGGCAACGATGTGTTGTCGGTCAACGGAATCACGAAAACCGTCGGCGGGCGCAAGGTATTAAACAACGTATCCTTCGTCGTGCGACCGGGCGACAAGATCGTGTTTGCGGGCCGGGACGAAATCGCGCGCACGACGCTGTTTCAGATCATCATGGGCGAGCTCGAGCCGGACGAAGGGGATTACAACTGGGGCGTTACGACATCGCGCGCCTACTTCCCCGCCGACAACTCCGCATTTTTCAACGGCGTATCCCTTTCCCTGATCGACTGGCTGCGTCAGTTTTCGGAAGACCAGCACGAATCGACCATGCGCGGCTGGCTGGGACGCATGCTGTTCTCCGGCGAGGAGGCGCTCAAGGAAGCCAAGGTGCTCTCGGGCGGCGAAAAGGTGCGGTGCATGCTCGCCAAGATGATGCTCTCCGGCGCAAACGTGCTCATCATGGACGAACCCACCAACCACCTGGACCTCGAGGCCATCACCGCACTCAACGAGGGCATGGAGGATTTCAAGGGCACGATGCTCTTTGCGTCACGCGATCATCAGATCATGTCCACCGTCGCAAACCGCGTCATCGAAATCTTGCCCGACCGGCTTGTCGACCGCCCGGAGACTTACGACGAGTATGTGGAGTATCTGGAGGCGAACGCAGAGGCATAGGTAGAATCCATGCCGTCGCCGCGGGGAATGAATCCCCGGGACGGCGGCTGTTCTATTTCTCCTTCTTGGCGAAGCGCAGAATCGAAAGCGCGTAGAAAAGAACGGCTGCGCAGACTAGAATGAGAACGCTTACCACGGCGGAAATTTCCGTGCCGCCGATGGAATAGCTGAGACCCATGCTGTTTTCGAAGGCGGCGGCGGTCGCGTCCGGCGCACCGGCAAAGACCTCCTTCATGGGCGCAGCCATCATGACATTGCGCATCAGGAGGGCGGCATGGGACACGGGGACGAGTTTGACGAGCATCTGGATCGCGGATGGGAGCATGCCGACCGGGAGATAAATGCCGGCAAGAAAGCCAATGAGCGTACCGACGAGGCTGCTTGCCGTGCCAAACGCCGTCTGACTTTTCAGAAACGAAACGAGGAAGGCGAGCATGGCGGTGTTGGAAAGCGCGGAAAGGAAGATCAGCGCGATCATGGCGCCCGTCTGCGCGAGAGAAAGCGGCGTTCCGCCGCGCGCCACGATATATGCCTCCGAGAGCGCGAACGCAAGAAGCGTCATCAACGCGCCGACGGTGAACGCAGATACGATGTAACTGCCCGCGAGCTTTCCCCGGCTGAGGGGCGAGGCCGAAAAATCCTTGATGATGTGATGGGCGCGGTCGTCGACCATGGTGCCGAACGCCCCTAAAACGGTCGTGACGGAGATGACCGCGAGAATGCCGGACATGATCCAGCTATCGGACAGCGCCTTTGCGCCGGGCACGCCGCGAAAATCCGACATCATGACGTCGCCCAGAAACAGCATGTACAAAAGGAGAATCATCAAAACGGCGAGGAGCGAGAAGAAGACCGACGTCCGGTCTCGAAAAAAGACCTTAAGGTTGCGTTCGATCAGCGATCTCATGTGCGCATCTCCCTTCCCGTGATGCCGATAAAGGCGTCGTCCATGGTGCCGCGCGCAACCTCAAAGCCGGAAACGCAAGCCCGGCATGCGTCGAGATACGCAAACGCATCCATGGTCTTTCTCAGTTTCACGACCACGCGCCCGCCGGTGCGGACATACTGCGCGTTCATGCCGTCCAGAATCTCCAAAAGCGCCGCCTCGTCGCTGGGATCAAGCTTAAGCGTGTCGTCTGCGTACGCCTCCCGCAGCGCAGCGGGCGTGCCCTTGGCGGCGACAAGGCCCCCGTCGATCACGACAACGTAATCGGCCTCGGCCGCTTCCTCCATGTAATGCGTGGTGAGAAACACCGTCAAACCCTGCTCGGTTTGCAGTTTGCGCACGCAGTCCCAAACGCTCCTGCGCGTCTGCGGGTCCAGGCCGGTCGTCGGCTCGTCGAGAAAGAGGATTTTGGGCGTGTGGACGAGCGCGCGGGCGATGTCTGCGCGCCGCTTCTGTCCGCCGGAGAGTTTGCCATAGGGCCTTTTCAAAAAGTCCGTCGCGTCGGCGACGCGGGCTGCCGCCCCAAGCGCCGCCACGACGGATGCGCGGGACGCATTGTAAAAACCACCGCGCACGCGCATGTTTTCCTCAACCGTCAAAAGCGGATCGAGCAGGTGATCCTGAAACACGACGCCGATTGCGCGCCGAATTTCCGCGTCATTCTGTCCGAGCCGATACCCGTCGATCACGACCGTACCCGCGTCAGGGCGGAGAATGGTCGTCAGTATATCGATGGTGGTCGACTTGCCCGCGCCATTTGGCCCGAGAAAGGCAAAGAGCTTGCCGCGCTCGGCGTAGAAATCGATGCCCTTGACCGCCTCGACCGCGCCATATGACTTTTTGAGGCCCGAAACTTCGATCATCTGATTCATCAAATCCCTCCCCTTCCATTTTAGCATGGAATCCCGCCGCGAAGGATCAATTCGAAAACAAATCGAATTGACACGCGGCACGCGATGGGAGATAATAAACGACGGGGTGATTTTTACGGAACCTGCAAACGTAGATCAGGTGGCGCGAGTGGCCAAGCTCGCGGCGGAACTGATGCTGAAAAACGGTGCGGAGACGTACCGCGCGGAGGAGACGGCGCGGCACATTTGCCGCACATTCGGCTATGATTCCGACGTGATCGCCTTCCCGACGGGGATCATGTTTCAAATCGGCCCAAACAAAGCGATGATCGCAAGGGTTTCGAAGCGGGATGTCGATTTTTTGAAGATCGACCGGGTGAACGAAATTTCACGCGAGCTCTCGGCGGGCACCGTGGCGCTGGCGGAGGCGGAAGCGCGGCTCCATGAGATCGCGGCGCGCCGCGGCTGGGGTCTTTTTTGGCAGAGCTTGATCGCGGCGGGTTCGTCGGCGATGTTCGCCCTGATGTTTCTGGGCAGCGCGTTTGAAATTGCCGCGGCGGGCGCTTGTGCATTCGTCGCGCAAGCGGCGGTGGTAAAGCTCGACCAGGAAGCTGGCATGTCGCTTGTGAGCCTCGCGGGCGGATTTCTGACCGCCGCGAGCGCCATCCTCCTGACCGTGTTTTTCCGGATAGGGGACGTCGATAAGATCATCATATCGGCGCTGATGCCCCTCTTGCCGGGACTGGCGATGACGAACGCCATCCGCGACGCCATGCGCGGCGACCTCGTATCCGGCGTATCGCGCGCGGGCGAGGCGCTCATCCGCGCGGTTGTGCTTGCGGCGGGTGCGGGCCTGTCCATCTCGGTGTGGATGGTGTTGGGAGGCGGCGCACGGTGAGCGATGTGATTCAAATGATCGGCTGTCTGTTCGCGTCGGCGCTTTTTGCGCTCCTGTTCCGGACGCCCGCCCGGCTGATTGCGCCCGCCTCGATGACCGCTGTGCTGGGTTATGCGCTGAGCCTGTGGGCAGGGGCGGAACTGGGCGCCGAATGGCTGGGGATTTTTCTGGGTTCGCTTGTGGCCGCATTGGTCGGCGAGGTATTGGCGACGCGCCTGCGCGCGCCTGCAACGATTTTTTTGACCGTGGCGATCATTCCCTTGGTGCCCGGCGCGGGGCTTTACAACACCATGCTCGCTCTGGTGCAGGGACGCTCGGCGGATGCAGCATCCGCCGGATCAAGCACAATCCTTGCGGCAGGCGGGATTGCGCTCGGGTTGTCGATCGCTGCATCGGCGGCATACGCCGTACGTCGCATGAAGAGAGGAAAACAGCAATGAGGCGCATTTTGGCGGCAATCATGGTCCTGACCATCGTCATGTGGACGTATCCGGCAACTGCCGAGATCGAAAAGATCAACCCCTACGTCATCAAGGCGGATGTGCGCGCCTACATGACGGAATCGGACATCGCGCTCTACGAAAAACTGCTCGACGGCGTATTTGCGCGGGCCACGCGCGTGGATCTATCGGGCGACTACGACGCGAACCTGCGGGCGTTTGGCGCCCTGCAGGGGAATCCCTATTATTTCTTCATCGAAAAGCTGTCGTTTACATCCGACCACACGGCCGTCAATTTGACGTATGCGTATTCGGCAGAAGAGCAGACCGAAATGCGCGATTACATGGACGGGGAATACCGATCCATTCTGAACTCGATCATCACCCCGGACATGAACGATCTTGACAAGACGCTCGCGGTGTACCAATACTTCGGCAAGCGGATTTCATACGACTATGAATGGCTGGGCGCGCTCGACATGGCGAGCGACAAGTTTCTCTTCCCCGAAATCGAAATCTATCAGGCGCTCAAGACGAACAAAGGGGTGTGCCATTCCTATTCCTACCTGTGCGAATTCGCACTTCAGCAGTTGGGCATCGAATGCATGCGACTGTCCGGCGACGTAACGGGCACGGACGAGGGGCATATGTGGCTGGTTGTCAAACTCGACGGGCATTTCTACCACATTGACCCGACGTGGGACGACAACGGGGACACGGAGGGTCTGACTTTTTTTGGCATGACCGACGCGGAGCGGATCGCTTCCGGCGTTGACAACTACGGCATGTCCTACGACGGGGCATACGGGGAAATCGTGTGCGATGCGAACACATTTTCGGCTTTTCGGGGCGCGGTTGACTTCTCTTTCATCCAGGGAGATCCGCACCGCATCCTGCTTGACTATGGCGGTCACACGGTGATTTTTGACACCGAGGCAATGGCCGTCGTGGAGGGTTGATTCCCATGCTGCGCGCCGTTCTGTTCGACCTGGACAATACACTTATCATGAAAAAGCCGTCCACGGTCGAGCGGCTGATGGAATTGGGTGCGGATGAAGATGCAGCCATGCGCGCCTATGCTGCGAGCGAGGCTTGGCAGGGCGCGCAGATCCTGCATGAAAACCGTACGGGCACCCGGATGGACGACGCGCAATACGCCGAACATGTCGCGCGCTGTTACGCCGGGGCGCTCGGCGGGCGCATGGATGCGGCGCGCGACGCCGTTACGGCGCGGCAGCCTGGTTCCTATGCATGCGCGCCGGGCACCGTCGAGACGCTTAGATCGGTTCAGAAGATGAGGCTTTCAATCGGCGTGGCGAGCAATAACCGCGCCGAGATTCGCGGCGTTTTGCACGAACTTGGACTCACGCCGTTTTTCGGGAGCATCACAATCTCGCAGGAGGTTGGCGTGCTGAAGCCCGATCCGCGCATTCTCGAAATCGCGTGTGCGAGGCTCGGTGTCGCATGTGTAGAGGTGATCTACGTGGGCGACCATCCCTTTGACATTCTGTGCGCGCACGAGGCCGGCATGAAGATCATCTGGATTCCGCCAAACCGACACTTTACCGTACCGGACGGAGTTTCCGCGCCGGAATGGATCGCACGGACGATTGGGGAGGTGCCGAATCTCATTCGGCAGATGCTGACATGAAGGAAAACAAGTATGACGAGCAGACCTTTTTTGATCAGTACGCGCGGATGGCGCGCTCACAAAGGGGCCTGAAGGCCGCGGGCGAGTGGAAGTCACTCGAAAAAATACTGCCGGACTTTGCGGGAAAGCGCGTGCTCGATCTGGGATGCGGGTACGGGTGGCACTGCGTGTATGCGGCGGAGCACGGCGCGGCGTCGGTCCTGGGAACGGACATATCGGAAAAAATGCTCGATGTGGCGCGCCAAAAGACGCGCGCGCCCGTTGTGACATACGAGCGCGCCGCCATGGAGGATTTGCAATTTGCGTCGGGGCATTTTGATGCTGTTTTGAGCTCGTTGGCGCTTCACTACGTCGCGGACTACAAAGCGCTTGTGGACCGCGTGTACGAATGGCTCACGCCGGGCGGTGATTTCGTGTTTTCCGTGGAGCATCCCGTCTTCACCGCACAGGGAACACAGGACTGGGTGTACGGCCAAAACGGCGAGATCCTCCATTTCCCGGTGGACAATTATTCCCTTGAGGGTCCGCGCGATGCGGTGTTCCTCGGCGAACACGTGCGCAAATACCACCGCACGCTGACGGGATACCTCGAAACGCTGCTGGCACGCGGGTTCCAATTGCGCCATGTCGTGGAGCCCGTGCCGCCGGCGGAATATCCGAACGAGCTGCGCAGGCCCATGATGCTGCTCGTCGCGGCACACAAGAGCTGACTACTCGGCGACGAGCACCGTCACCCAGTCCTGGAATGCGTTCACCTGCGGGGAAACCCATGTACCGGACGCATCGGGCTGCGCAGTCCCGCAGTTTGTTTCTTCGCCGGACACCGGATTGAAGTGAAATGCGCGGTACCGGACGTCGGGCTCAAGCCCGTGAATCGTCAGCGTACCGGAATACCCGCCCCAGAATGGGCGGAAAATGACACGCACCTCTCTCGGGATGCCCGCCGCGAACACGCCGTCCATGGCGGACAGCGAACAGGGCTTATCGACCCATTCCGGGTGCAGTTCGAATTTCCACCACCGGAAGCGCGTCCACAGCTTCTTCGCCGCGCCAACCTGGAACGAACCGGGCAGCCGATACGCATCCTCCCACGGCGTATTTCCCCAGTGTGCGCCGTGCGGGGAGACGCCATAAGGCTTTTCGACTGTGTTCAGCTGCCAGATGCCATTCGCGCCGTAGGTCTGTCCGCATGCGCCGAGCATGATGTTCATCCAGAAGAGATAGCGCTGCACGTCGTCATAGCTCGAATGACAGATGCCCTCATAACACACCTCCGCGTCGATGACGGGGAGTTTTTTGCGCGCGAGGGCGGATTTTACCTGGAGCATGGTCGGCACGATGGAATGGAAGCTTCCGTGCCCGGTTTGGAGCATGTCGAGGCCGAGGAGCGATTCGTCCTCGATCTGTTCGTGGCCGTTCTGGGTGGGATGAATGGTCACGAGGCGGCGGAAGGGGTCGGTTTCACGCACAAAGCGGGTCATCTCGTTCCAATCATGCCGGGACATTTTGAGGTGCTCCGCGAGGGGCAGAGACTGGTCGCCGTAGAAGGTCATGTTCGCTTCGCCCGCCACGCACCAACAGACCGGATACGCCGCCCAGCGCGCGACGATGTTGCGCCAATGGCGCTTCAAGACACCCATGCCCGCAAAGCGCATGAAAAAGCCCCAACTGCCCACGATGCAGGGCGTGATGCCTGATTCGACCAGATGCGCGATCTTTTTGTCCGCCGCATCGAAATAAGCAGGGTTGATCCGGGTGAACTGCGCATCCCACGGGAAGCCCGCCTCGTTTTCGCCGCGCTCGTCAAAGGGCAGCATGTCGGGATAGAGCCCGGCGATGATCTGCACCACGTTGAAGCCCTTTTCCACGCGGTCGCGCGTCAATTCCCGAAAGCCATCCGGCCACGAAAGCCGCGTCGTGAAGCCCATCCACCACGTGTCGCCCATCCAGAAAAAGGGCGTGCCGTCCGCGTGGCTGAGGTAAAGGTCATCCCCGCGCCGCCCGATTGCGCCGTGCGAATAAAGGGGATTGTCGCCTTCGTAGGGGTTCACCTCGATTTCACCGGCGCATGCGCACAGGGCGAAATCGCTCGTTTCGACCGCGTAGCTGTGAATGCCGACGAGGCCGGAGGAAGTGCGGAATTTCCATGTGCCGTCGCCCGCCAAGAACGCCGGAACCAGGCGGGTCGTACCGTCCGGAGCGGTCACGCGCACGTCGACTTGGGCGTCGACGGCTCCTTTTCCAAGCGAGACCTCCGCGACCATATTCTGTTGTGCCTTCATGTCAACCCATTCCTTTCGTTGGGCATTGCGCCCGCGTTGCGTGCAGGATAACAGAAATAAAACGCACTGTCAACCGTTTCCAGTTTGATCATCTGCTATGCGTCGAAATACCAATCCGCTCTTCCCCGCTCTCCCGGCTGACGATAGCCGTCACGACCGTCTTCAACCAAGGCTTCCACGTGGCGCACGAGGTCGATGAGGTGTGCAAACTCGATCACGCGCTCATCACGGATGGTGACGCGAAACCGCTCCTCGCAAAAAAGGACGAGCTTCGCAACCAGAACCGCGTCGACCGCGCCCCAGAGCGGCGTCTCGGGCCGAATGAATTCTTCCTCAACGGAGAGGATGTCTGAAAGCGCGTCGCGGATCGTTTGATAGGTCATGCTTTCTCCTTTCCATCCTCCGCAGAGAACAGGGCGAGCCTATGAAGTGCGCGCGTACACGCGACATAGAGGTGCCGCTTCTCGCGCCAGCGGTCTTGATCCAAAATGAGCACGGCATCAAATTCGAGACCCTTTGAAAGCGCGAGGGGAATGCAGAAGACGCCGACCGTCTCGGTTCCTCCGCCCGGCAAAACGAGGGGTACGCCCAGTTTCACCGCCCATGCGCGCGCTGCGCCCGCTGTTTCGGTGATGAGCGCGACGGAACCCATCCCGTCCGCGCGCAGGCGTGCGATCTCCGCGCCGATTTGCGCTTCGGCATCGGTCGCATCGCGATAGAAATATTCCTTCGGCGGCTCTCCCGGGCGGCTGAAGCTCTCGATCCCGCTCGGATCATCCAAATAGCGAAGACTGTATGACAGAATCTCCCGCGTGCAGCGGAAACTTTTTTGCAGCGTCACAAGAACGGATGTCCGGCGGTTCAGCACGCGGGCGATCTGCTCGTAAAGCGACAAATCGACGCGCCGATCGAGCGCCTGATTGACATCGCCGAGCACCGTAAACCGCGCGCGCGGGTAGCATCTGTTCAGAACCGCGTAGTCGAGCGCGCCATAGTCCTGCGCCTCGTCCACGACCACCTGCTTGATGGAAGGCGGCATTTGTGCACGGGCAAGCGCCAGGGAAAGATACGAGACAGCTGCCGCATCCTCAAGGCGCAACGGATCGCGTGACAGGCTTTCCCGGGTGCGCGCGAGGATGGCGGGCAAATCGCCCGGCAAATCGAGTCCCGCGCCGAGTTTGCACACTGCATGCGCGTCGGACATGAGGCGTGCGTACAGATCACGGACATCCGGACGCGTGAATGCGCGGATATGCCGGGCGAGCGCCGCACATTCGAGGATGGAATAGGCCCGCGCGCATGCCTCGAGTTCCTCCGCATGGCGCGTATATCTGCGCGCAAGGGCGAGCAGGGACGCCCGTCGCGCATCGCGCTTTTGGAACACCGCGTCCCAGATTGCCGCTTCGAGCCGCGCAAGCCGTGCGCCAAGTGGAATAACATCCTCCTCGCGCTCGAGAAATGCGATCATTTCCTCCCGGGTAAACAACGTCTTGCCCGCGTAGACGAGATCCGTGATCCCGAGCCAGCGCCGGGGCAGCGCATGGACGAAGCGGTCGAGAAGATCGACCATGCCGGGGGAGGATTTGAACGCCGCATCCCCGCCGCCGCGTTCGAAGCGATCAAACCGGGATTCGACCGGCACGCCGAGAATGGATGAGAGGAGGCGTTCGTAGGTTTGGGTCTGCGCGCTCGCTTCGCCGAGTTCGGGGAGCACGCCATAGATATAGCGTTCAAAGAGGTCGTTTGGCGAGAGGATGAAGATGTCCCCGGCCCTGAGCGGGGCGGTCAACCCCGCATACATGAGGTACGCCGCGCGGTGCAGCGCCACGGATGTCTTGCCGCTGCCTGCCGCGCCCTGTACCATCAGGAGGTCGTGCGCGGTATCGCGGATAGCGACGTCCTGATCGCGCTGAATGGTCTCAACGATGGCGCGCATGCGCGGCGACGCGCCGCGTCCGAGCATGGCGCGCAAAAACTCGTCCTGCACCTCCACATCCGCATCGAAAAAGTATTGGAGGGTTCCTTCTCTGATTTCGTACTGGCGCTTGCGCGTCACCTCACCCGTCACCGCGCCGCCGGGCGCCTGATACGACACCCGCCCCGTGCCGAAGCGGTAAAACACGCCCGAAATCGGGGCACGCCAATCATGGATGATGAGATCGTGGGAATCATCGTCCTTGAGCGTCGTGCGTCCGATGTACACATTTTCCGTATCCCCGCCGTCGTCAAACGTCATGTCGATCCGCGCAAAATACGGCGTCGGCAGCATCTGGCGCAGGGCACGCGCCTTCTCATCGAGCATCTTTTGAGTCGTGATCTCGACGGCGCGCGGCTGCGCCAACTGACTGATATTGGCAATCTCCTCGAACGCATCGGAATCCGTCAGGCTTTCAAACGTGCGCCGCTCTTCCCCGCTCATCTCTCGGCTCGCGCGCGCAATATGTGCGCCGTGCTCTTCGATCTCGCGCTCCGTTTGCGCCAATTGCGTGCGGATGACGGCGATCGTTTCAGAAAGATGGGCGCGTTCGGCGTGCAATTCGTCGTGATTCAATGTAGTCCCCCCTTCCGTCCGCATAGGATACCACGGGACGGGGCAAAAAACCAGTCTTGAATTTGACTGCGATTTATGGTATGATTATAATGAAGAAAGATACTATATTTTTTCTGATCGCGCGCGGCGGGGATGCTTTGCGCGCATTCTTATCGCCCGATGCAAAGACGCGCACCCGATTCTACGACGAAATGCGCCGCGGGCAGGAACAGAGAGGATCCGTCATGTTGAAATTGAGCCGGGAAGGATACCTTGAGGTTCGGGACTGGATGTACCGCAATGCGCGCCCCATCGATCTGGCGCTGTGGCGTTATCGCTTCGAGGACGGATGCGATGCGGAGGTTCTATCCGCGCTCGCGGCATACCAGAATGCGGACGGCGGCTTTGGGCACGCGCTCGATTGCGACAATTGGAATCCGAATTCCGCGCCCTACAATGCAAGCGTGGCAGCCGCGATCCTCACGGAACTTCGGCTCTTCGATTCCGAACACGAGATGGTCGCAAAAATGCTCGATCATCTGGGCGCAACGCCGTTTTACGCGCCGGATGTGGGCTGGCACTTCACCGTGCCAACCAACAACGCATTCCCCCACGCGCCCTGGTGGACGTTCTCCGCCGAAAACAACCGCGCAAGCGGGTTTCACGCGACGGGCGCACTGGCGGGCTACATCCTCCGCTGCGGCGACAATAAAAATCCCGCGTACAGCCGCGCGCTGGCGGCTTCGCGCGGCATCGTAGATCAAATAAGCGCGCGCCAAGCGGGCGACATCCACGAAGTAGGCGCATATGCGGCATGGCTCCCGGGTGCGCGAGCCGCGAACCTCGATTTCGATCTGGATCAGATCGAAAAAATTGTTTCCGACATGGTCAACGAAGCCATCGAGCGCGATCCGAAAAAGTGGGTGCGCTACGCCATGCGACCTTCGCAGTACATAACTGGGCCCGAAAGCCTCTATTATCCGGGCAACGAGGACATCGTGCAGGCGGAACTCGATTATCTGATTGACACCCGGTTCCCCCATGGCGTTTGGGACATTTCGTGGGAATGGGGCGCATATCCGGATGAGTTTGCCATCGCAAGGCGATGGTGGCAGGGGAATCGCGCGGCGGGAACGGTTGCGCTCCTGCGCGCGTTTGGCAGAATGGACTGAAAAGGCAGGGTGCTTGTGAAGGCGCCCTGCCTTTTCGTTTACGCACCCTTCGTTCATCTTTTTCGTCCATCAAAAGGAAGCACGGCGCGGCAACCAGCGCCGCGAATCCCCACATGCATATCCCATGAATATCGATCCATGGCTGGACAGAACGCCGAAGATCAAGCCGAGCACAACGGAAACAACCCGCGCCGCCATGGACAAAGCCGATTCAATGGTTGCCCGCGCAGCGGGATCTGCGCGGTAGTGAAGATAGCCATCGCGCACCGATTCCATGAGAGCGAGCAGGAACAGGGCAAACAGAATGCCAATCAAATCGATCCGCCTCGGCAAGTGCGCCGCCCATGAGTCCCGCCAGCAGCGCAGCCGAAAACCCAATCGTCAGCGCGCCATAGAGGATGCCAAGAAGCACGATCGTCTGTACGGACTGTCCCCATTCTAGGTCGAACAGCCGCTCGATCACATAGGCGACGATGAAATGGTCAAAGAACGAATAGAGATAGAGAAACCCGATGTTTTTGCGCACAGCAAAATCCTCCTCCGCTTTTTGTGCCACGCACAAACGAGGAGGAGGCCTTGCAAATGCCGCTTAACAGGGGGGCCGCGTCGTATACATAAAGCCGTTCCCTTTCATCAGGTGATGATCCAAACGGCAGCGGGCGTAATTCGCCCGCTGCCGTTTGATTCTTTTCTATGGAAATTATCCGAGCAATGCCTCGATCTGCTTTTTTGGGCGCGCGCCAGTCACGCGATTGACAACTTTGCCGTTTTTCATCACGACCAACGTCGGGATGCTCATCACGCCGAATGCGCTTGCGAGTTCGCCCTGCTCATCGACATTTACTTTTCCAACCTTTACAGCCGGCGTTTCCTCGGCAATCTCGTCCACAATGGGCGAAACCATCCTGCACGGGCCGCACCAGCTCGCCCAGAAGTCCAAGAGAACGGTCTTGTCGGATTCCATAACCTCTTTTTGGAAGTTGTCGCTCGTTATATTCATGGCTTTCATTTGGAATGCCCCCTTCGCTTTGATGATTTTATTATACCCGTCGGAACGCCATTCTTCGGTGATTTGCTCACACGCGACATCTTTTTTTTCGTGACGACATCACGGTCTGCGGCCATCCGTTACCTAATCTCGCGCAATTCCTCAACGAGCTGCGCAATCTGCGCTTCCCGCTCTTTGCTCGACCAATGGACGATGGCACTCTTCCCCACGTCGGCGCCCTTTTCCGCACAGGCACTTCTGAGCATGCGCACCGCGCGATTGCCGCCCAGCCACGGTCTTTTGAGCTGCTGCGTGACAAAACAGGCGACCTTTTTGCCGGAAAGGCTTGGAAGCGCATTCATGTAAGCCTGCATGGTGCGCGCAAGGGTGAACCCTTGTACGGGCGAAGCAAAGACCAGTGCGTCATATGCCGCAACATCCGGCGCGGTCTTCAGTTTGACCGGTGCAGAGGCGTTTTTTACCGATTCGGCAGGTTCAACCTGCGCGATGGCCACCGCGTGTCCCTTTGCCCCGAGCGCCGCCGCGAGCCGTTCGGCGACGGTGCGCGTGTGCCCCGTCTGTGAGAAAACGATGATGCCGACCTTCATGGAATTCCCTCCCCCTCGCATTTCATGTGATCATTGTACGGCAGGCGGGAGGGCATGTCAAACGTGAATCATCGAATTATTTTCGAATTGTGCCTTGATCCACGGAGATTCGCCTACTGCTCGATGAGTTGAAGAGAATCGATCCAAATTTGGACTGTTTCGCTGTAATCTCCATCCCATTGGTCGATGGGCGCCTCTGCGACGAAAGCGAATGTGTATGAATCGGTCGCAACGATAACGAGCGATCCAAAGCGGGCGTCCTCGTTTTCACCGACGGTGAAATTGAGACGCACCGCGGGATAGGAGTCGATGGGTTCCATTTCTTCCTCGGAAACGACTTGCGCGTCGGAATAAAGCGAGAGAAGCATCTCCTGCGCGGTCATCGCCTCTGATCGCTGCAACAAAGTGACGATCGCCGTGCCATAGACGAGATACCGCTGCGTCGTGTCGCCATTTTCGGTGGTACCCAGGCCGATCTGTTCCATGTCGGCCGGCAGGTCTGCGGTCAGGGTCAATCCCATCGGCGCGGCATTATCGAACACATCCAGCGCCTCGATCCACCATTCGATCATGTCCGCGTAGTCGTCGAATGCGTCCGCCCACACATCCACCGCGAAGACGAACGTATCGGTGTCCGTGGAGAACGCGACGAACGTTCCAAACCGCGTGTCCTCGTTCGCGCCCTGCGTAAACGTATACCGAACCGCCGGATAGGCGGCGATGGGCGCCTGTTCCGCCTCCGTAACGTCCGTGGCATCCGGATAGAATTCAGCAAGCAGCGCGTCCGCCGCGACCGCGCCGGTTCTGCGCGCCAGAACGATGTTCGCATACGTATCGGAGGTTAGAAGGCGCTCGGTGTAGCCGCCGTCATCGGACGCGGAATTTTCAATCAGCGCTGCGTCGAGCGGGAGCTGGGAGACGAGCACGGGGCCGGTGACCAAAGGAGCCTGGGTCGTGGTTCCCTCGGCAAAGGCAAGGGCAGGAATCACAAGCACCAGGGATAGAGCCAGAGCCATGATACGCTTAATCATTGTCCAATCCTTCTTTCCATTTTCATCCCAAATAGGACGCAATTGAACGCCACATCGTTGCATAACCGAAAACAAAAAACCGCAGCCAAAAAACAACTGCGGTTCATCTGCTATAATTCACGTCTGCCCTCAAACGCGCGTGAAAGTGTAACCTCGTCGGTATACTCCAATTCCCCACCCACAGGCACGCCGTGCGCGATGCGCGTGACCTTGACACCCATGGGCTTAATGATCCGCGAGATGTAGGATGCGGTCGCCTCGCCCTCGACATCGGGGTTCGTTGCGATGACGACTTCCTTGACCTCGCCGGACGCCAACCGATTCATGAGTTCGCGGATGCGGATGTCGTCCGGGCCAACGCCGTCCATGGGGGAAATGACCCCGTGGAGCACGTGATAGAGCCCGTCGTAATCGTGCATGCGCTGAATGGCGTTCACGTCGCGCGGATCCTTGACAACACAAATCACGTCGCGCCTGCGGTTATGATCCGCGCAGACGGGGCAGAGCTCGGAATCGGTATAATCGCCGCACACGGGACAGAGGCGCACCTGCTTTTTGCCGTTAAAGATCGAAACGGCAAGCTCGCGCACCTGCTCCTCCGGCATGGCGAGAATATGATAAGCCAGCCGCTGCGCGGTCTTACGACCAACGCCCGGCAATTTTGAAAGCTGGTTGACCAGCCGGGCAATCGCCTCGACTTCCGCCATGTTAGAAGAGGCCCGGAATGTTGAGTCCGCCGGTCAGTTTACCCATTTCACGCTCGGTGGCTTCGCCCGCGATGCGCATGGCCTCGTTAACCGCCGCCTTCACCATGTCTTCGAGCATTTCCACGTCTTCGGGATCGACCGCTTCGGGCTTTATCTTGATCTCAAGCAGTTCGTGCTTGCCGTTGACCTTCGCGGTCACAACGCCGCCGCCCGCAGAAGCCTCGAATTCTCTCGCCTCGAGCTCCTCCTGTACCTTTGCCATCTGCTGTTGCAGTTTCTGCGCCTGGCGCGCCATCGCCTGCATATTTCCGCCGGGCATGCCCTGGAATCCACGTGCCATTTTGTTCATCCTTTCAAAAAAGACATCGTTTATATTATACATGATATTCCGGAAAACGTAAAGCCTCCCCCGGCAAGCGGGAGAGGCTCGAATGCGCGCGTTACTTCGCGGCCTTCTTTTCGTCGACCTCGACGATCTTCTGACCGTCGTAGTAGCCGCAGTGCTTGCACACGCGGTGTGAAAGCTTCATCTTCTGGCAGCGCGGGCACTTCACAATGCCGGGCATGGACAGTTTCCAGTGGGAGCTACGGCGAGAGTGCTTTCTCGCCTTGGATATTTTCCCTTTCGGTGTGGCCATCGTTACACCTCCTCATCGTCATGCAGAAATTCTTTTAATGCCGCAAAGGGGTTTGCAACCTCGCCACCCTCCTGGCACGTGCAGGATACCGTGTTTCGGTCAGCGCCGCACACTGGACAGAGCCCTTTGCATTCCTCTTTGCAGAGAATGCGAATGGGCAGTTCCAGCAAGAGCGCGTCCCGCACCGAATCCGTAAGCTCTATGGTCGAGGCTTCGAAAACATACAGATCCGGATCGTCGGGGTCGTTTGCCCGCGCGAAAACGGCGTCGACTTCCGCCCGGATGGGCATTTCAACCGCTCCCAGGCACCTGACGCAACGCGACAGGAGCGTCGCCGTGACGTCCGCACGCACGTTTACCCGCTCCTCTGCGCCCACCATCGTCCCCTTCACCTTGATTCCGGTGAAGCGGATGGGGTCGCCCGAGAGCTCCATATCCTCGACAAGCACATCCTCATTGAGTGGATATTCCTGTCCGGGATACCTTAGCGCGTTCGATACGTCCACAAAGTTCGCCAAAGCATTTCCCCCTAACCTAAACTATTATATCCACATCGACCTCTTTTGTAAAGTTAAATGTCGGGCGCATACATGCCTGATTTTCGGTTGTGTCCCCAGACCCGGAAACGCGGACGGATTTCAAATCGTTCGCCCGGGGTCTGTACCCCGGGCGATTGATCGGCGGATTCCGTCTCCCCGTTATTTCGTCGCGAGTTCAAGCGTATCGCGCGCGATGGCGATTTCCTCGTTGGTGGGGATGACCCAGACCTGCACCTTGCTGTCGGGCGCGGAGATCTTGCCTTCAAACCCGCGGGTTGCAAGATTGACTTCGGAATCGATCTTAACCCCGAGGCACTCGAGCCCTTCGCAGACCCAGCCGCGGCTGCGAGCATCGTTCTCGCCGATGCCGGCGGTGAAGACGAGCACGTCGAGGCCGCCCATGGCGGCCGTATAGGCGCCGATGTACTTGCGGATGCCGTAAGCCCACATTTCGAGGGCAGTCTTCGCATCCTCATTGCCGGCGTCCGCCGCCTTGTTGACATCGCGCATGTCGGATGACACGCCGGAGATGCCCAGAAGACCGGACTTTTTATTGAGGATACTGACCGCTTCCTTCGCAGTGATGCCCTCGTTGTCGCAGATCGCCTCGACAACCGCCGGATCGACGCTGCCCGAGCGCGTTCCCATCAAAACGCCTTCGAGAGGCGTGAGGCCCATGGAGGTATCGACGCACTTTCCGCCGATGCACGCGGAGAGCGAGGAGCCATTGCCCAGATGGCACACGATCACTTTGCTGTCCGCGCCGAGGCCAAGCTTTTTCTGCGTGCGCGCGGAAACATAGCGGTGGCTGGTGCCATGGAAGCCGTAGCGGCGGATGGCGTACTTTTTGTAGTATTCCATGGGCACGCCGTACAGATACGCCTTCTTGGGCATGGTCTGATGAAACGCCGTGTCGAACACCGCAACCTGCGGCGTCGTCGGCATGACGGCCTGGCAGGCCTTGATGCCCATGAGGTTGGCGGGATTGTGGAGCGGACCCAGCGGGATGCAGTCGACGATCGCCTGGATGACTGCGTCGTCGATGACGCAGGAGGCGGTGAACTTATCGCCGCCGTGGAGCACGCGATGGCCAACCGCGCCGATCTCGGAAATGTCGGCGATCACGCCATGCGCCTTGTCGACGAGCGCCTCGAGCACGACGCCCATGGCTGCCGTGTGATCCTTAATGGGCGTTTTGAGCGAGAACACGCCGTCCGTTCCGTACTTGTGCACGAGGTTCGAGCCTTCGATGCCGATGCGCTCGACCAGGCCCTTTGCGACGACCGACTCGTCCGCCATGTCGATCAGCTGATATTTGAGAGAGGAAGAACCCGCGTTGATGATCAGAATTTTCATTTGTATCTCCTTAGCCCTGCGCCTGCACGGCGGTGATTGCGACGGTCGCCACGATGTCGTCCACGGAGCAGCCGCGGGAGAGATCGTTGCAGGGTTTCGCGATGCCCTGCAGAATCGGACCGTAGGCATTTGCGCCCGCGAGCCGTTCAACAAGCTTATAACCGATGTTTCCGGCATTCAGATTGGGGAACACAAGCGTATTGGCCTGTCCCGCAACCGCTGAGCCGGGCGCCTTGAGCGTGCCGACTTTCGGCACGAGCGCGGCATCAAGCTGGAGCTCGCCGTCGAGCTGGAGGTCGGGCGCCATTTCCTTGGCGATTTTGGTCGCCTCCTGAACGAGCGTCACGTCGTCGTGCTTTGCGGAACCCTTCGTGGAGAAGGAGAGCATTGCGACCTTCGGCTCCATGTTCGCAAGCGCGCGCGCGCTGTCTGCCGCGCCGAGCGCGATATTTGCCAGTTCCTCCGCGGAAGGCTCGATGTTGACCGCGCAGTCGGCAAACACGAGAACGCCCTCCTGGCCGAACGCTTTGTTCGGGCATTCCATCAGGAAGCAGGAGGACACGGTCTTGATGCCGGGCTTGGACTTGATGATCTGCAGCGCCGGGCGGAGCATATCGCCGGTGGAGTGGATGGCACCGGAGACGAGTCCGTCCGCATCGCCCACTTTGACCATCATCACGCCGTAATACATGGGATCGGCGACCTTTTTGGCCGCCTCGCCCTCGGTCATGCCCTTCGCCTTGCGCAGCTCGTAGAGCTTCGCCGCATAGTCGGCTGCCTTCTCGGATGACTTAGGATCGACAATTTCGATGCCTGTGAGATCGGTATTCGTTTCAGCGGCGACGGCCTGCACCTTCGCCGGATCGCCCAGCATGGTAATCTTCGCAAGCCCCGTCTTCGCAATCTTTGCAGCTGCCTGCACGTTTCGTGTTTCTTCGCCCTCGGGCAAAACGATGTGCTTGACGTCCGTCATGGCCTTCGCCATGATCCTGTCAATAAGCGCCATATTGAATCCCTCCGCAATCGGTGATATTTACACTCCTACTATTATACGACACTTAGACGCCGAAGGAAAGTCGTTTAATCGAAACCTTTCATTTTTGGCGCTTTATCTTAAAAAATGAATGCAAAACCTGCATACATGCTTCCGCAAGCAGCCCGCCCTCACACCTGCAGAAGTGCGAAAATGCGGGGTCTTCCGGAATACGGTACACGCTCCCCGCACAGCCCGCGCCGGGATCCGCTGCGCCAAACACGAGCCGGTCGATCCGCGCCTGCGAAACGGCACCCGCGCACATGGGACACGGCTCGAGGGTTACATATATGGTTGCGCCCGTAAGCCGCCAATCCGTTTTTGCAGCGCGACGGATGGCGAGGATCTCCGCGTGCGCGGTGGGATCTTTTGACCGTTCCCGCTCGTTGTGCGCACGCGCGACGATCTCCCCATTTTGGACGATCACGCAGCCGACGGGCATTTCGCCCTCGTCGAGCGCGATTTCGGCTTCCCGGATGGCGGCGCGCATGAAATCCTGATCGGACATATTCAAGCCTCCGTGTTGTATTTTAAGCGTGTTCGAGTATAATATACTTAGCCTTATGATCCATATTATAGTACGAAGGGCGGAAAAAGCAAATGGCAGATAAACTCAGGATCGGGATTATTGGAACCGGCGGCATCGCGCACTCGCACATGAAGGCGTATCTCGAAATGGACGATGTGGAAATCATCGGCGCATCGGACATCGTGCCCGGCAAGGCGCGCGCGTTCTTGGATGAATTCAATCTCACCGCCGTCCCCGCATTTGACGACAATGACGCGCTTCTCGCGCTGAAGCCCGACGGTGTGAGCGTTTGCACATACAATACCACACACCACACCTGCGCCATCGCCGCGATGAAGGCGGGCGTGCACGTTTTGTGTGAAAAACCCATGTCCGTGCGCCTTGAGACCGCGATCGAGATGGCGAAGGTACAGAAGGAAACGGGGCTGATTCTCACCATCGGCTTCCAGCCGCGCTATGATCCGAACATGCTCATGGTCAAAGAACTCGTGCGCTCGGGCGAACTGGGGCACATCTACTACATCCAGACCGGCGGCGGGAGGCGGCGCGGCATTCCGGGCGGCACATTCGTGCAGAAGGATCTGGCGGGCGTGGGCTGTCTGGCCGACATCGGCTGCTACGGCCTCGACATGGCGCTCAATTCCGTCGGCTACAGAAAGCCCGTCACCGTGTCCGCCTATGCCTCCGATTACTTTGGAAAGAACCCCAAGTACTTCAAAGACGCCGACAAGTTCTCCGTGGACGACTTCACCTGCGCGCTGATCCGCTTTGAAGACGGGCTGGTGATGGACTTCCGCATGAGCTGGGCGATGCACATGGATACCATGGGCGACACGCTCTTCCTCGGCACGGATGGCGGCCTGAAGGTCAAGTCCCCCAACCCGCACCTCAACTGGGGCGGCGCATGGGACGGCACCATTGGCGACGTATTCCTCTACAAGGATGTCTGCGGCAACCAGACCGAGACTAAGATTCCGCTCAAGCAGAACGCGAACAACCGCTTCTACCTCAAGTGCCGCGCGTTCTGCGACGCCGTCAAGACCGGCGGCGAATCGCCCATCCCGTGGCAGGAGATCATCTACAATCAAGCAATCATCGACGGCATCATCCGTTCGAGCGAAGCGAAGCGCGAAGTCGAGGTCGTGATTCCGGAGATCTAGGAAGAACATCCATGGTTTGTCCGTCGGCCGTCCGGGGACATGCGTGACCCCGGACGGCCGAATTTACGATGGGAGTGCTATATGAGGTTATTTTATTCCACTTGTCCGGCCGGGCTCGAAGAACCGGCGAGGCGATTGGCGGAACGGGTTGTGCCGGGGTTTTCGCCCAAGGCGGTCATGTCCGGTGCGGTTTTATATGCAGCAAAGGTCGACAACCCGGCATGCGCGGGATTTACGAACACGTATTTGCAGGTCGCGCGCCTTGACAAGTGCAGTTCGGTTACGCACGCAGCGAAGCTGTTCCTCTCGGAACGGCGTGCGCTGACGGATGCCGAGCGCGCCATGCGCGCCTACGGGTTCGAGAGCTTTCGCGCGATGTTCTCCGAGGCAAACAAACTCGAGGGCGTCGATCAAGAATACCGCGAGGCATTTGAGCGCGCGATCCGCGTGCGCAACGACCGGATGAACCCGCAAACGGAGCTGCTCGTCTTGCGCCGCAGCGAAGGAAGCGCGATGCTGCTTCTCCGGCTCACAAAGCCGCGTCCGACAAAAAAGGGCGAGCTCTCCCCCGCCGTCGCGAGCTGCATGGCGTTCCTTGCGAAGCCCGAACCGAGCGGATCGTTTCTCGACCCGTTCACGGGATCGGGCGCCATCGGCATCGCGCGCATGGCGCTTGGTCAATCGAAGCGCATCCTGCTCGCAGACGCGGACGAGAACGCGGTCAAAAAGCTGAAAACGCGCATCCCCTCGCGTGCGGATGTCGAAAAGCTCGACGCGACGCGCCTTCCCGAACGCTTCTCCGAAGGCGCATTCACCGAGATTGCAACCGATCCCCCATGGGGTCTCTATAAACCCCTGAACGGCGATCCGACAGCCTTTGCACAGGCGGTCGTCACAAGCCTCGCGTACGTTCTCGCGCCCTACGGCACGCTCGTCCTGCTGACATCCATGAAATCCGAATTCTCAGACGCCCTGAAGGATTCCGCTCTCGACCTCCAAGAACGATACGACATCCTCGTCAACGGCAAAAAAGCCGCCATCTTCGTCGCGCGGAAATAACGGCGCGGGAAGCGGGACGCCGCACCGGACAATTGATCAAGCCATCGGGTGCGCGGGGTTTGTTCCCCGCGCACCCTCTTTTTGGGATTATTGGTATTTCGCCACGCCCATTTAGAAGCAATTGGATCTCAAGGGGCTTGTACGCCCGGGAGATCCAAAAGACGGAGAATAAAGGCATAACCCCTGAGGAAACGCCCCGTTCCCCGTTATTTTTTCAGCAGATGCACTGCAAATCCGGCGATTTCGTCTTTGAGGTAGATGGCGGTGATCCTCCCGTCCTTGGTGCCGATAGGTTCGTCCTCAAACCGGAAGCCGCGCAGTTGCAGGTGAAACATGGCGCGCTCGACGCTGTTTGTCGCGATGGCGATGTGCCCGCGCCGCCCGCGTCCCGGCGCGTTCATGAGTTCGAAGGCGTCGCCGACCATGATGGACTTCGCACTCCCGGAGAAGGGCAGGCCGAGGAGCTTGGCGAACAGAAGCGCGTCTGTGCGCGCGGTCTCGGGATCGCCGGAATTGATGCCGATGTGGCGCAGCTCAAAGCCGAGTACCCTGCGCACCGCGCCCGCCGCAAGATCGGCGATCCGCGCCCAGTCGCGCGCCTTGATCGCGTCGCCCGGAGCCATCCAGCTTCCACCGACCGCCAGCACCCTGTCAAACGCGAGGTACTCTCCGACATTTTTCTCGTCGATCCCGCCGGTCGGCACGAAGGTGACGCTGCCGTAGGGCGCGGACATGGCCTTGATGAGCTTCAGGCCGCCCAGTGCTTCAGCAGGGAAGAATTTCACCGTCGAGAGCCCGAACCCCAACGCCGCCTCGATGTCGGAGGGCGTCGCACATCCGGGCAGGATCGGCACCTCGTGCTCCACACACCAGCTCACAACATCGGGATTCAGCCCGGGCGAAACGATGTAGGTCGCGCCCGCGTGGACGGCCCGCTTCGCCTGATCGATGGTCAGAACAGTACCCGCACCCAGGATCACATCCGGCAGCTCCGCATTGACCCGGCGAATCGCCTCCTCGGCGGCGGCGGTGCGAAACGTCATTTCGGCGACGGGTAGTCCGCCCTGCTGAAGCGCGCGGCACAGCGGCACGGCGTCATTGGCATCCTCGATCTTGATCACGGGCACCAGCCCGACGAGCTTCAACTTCTCCTGCGCTGTCATGTATGGCCTCCTATCGTTGCACGCGTCCCGAGCCGGAGCCGCCCATGAGGGCCAACACTTCCGCTTCGGACGCGTGATTGAAGTCGAATTCGATCGTCTGCTTCAGGCAACTCGCCGCGACGGCAAACTCGATGGCTTTCTGGCAGTCCCAGCCCGACAGCATCGCATGGATGAGCCCCCCGCCGAAGCTGTCTCCCCCGCCCACGCGGTCGACGATGTGGATGAGGTAGTTCTTCGCAAAGAACGCCTCCGTCCCGTTCCAAAGCATGCCCGACCAATTGTTGTCGCTGGCGGAAATGGAACCGCGCAGCGTGATTGCCACATACCGGAACCCAAAGCGCGCCATGAGCTGTTTTGCGACGGACACATAGCCTTCCCGGTCGATCTTGCCGCCATCGACGTCCGTGTTTTCGGCTTCGATGCCGAATACGTCCTTGGCGTCCTCCTCGTTGGCGATGCACACATCGACATACGGCATCAGTTTTGCCATCGCCGCACCCGCCTGCGCGCGCGTCCAGAGTTTTTTGCGGTAATTGAGATCGCAGCTCACCTTGACGCCCATTTCCCGCGCGGTTTTCACCGCATCCATGCAGATTTCGGGAAGTGCGCCACCCAGCGCCGGCGTGATCCCCGTAAAGTGGAGCCAATCGGCACCCGACAGGATCGCTTTCCAGTCGAAATCCTCGCGCTTTGCCTCCGCGATGGCGGAATGCGCGCGGTCG
The DNA here is from genome assembly GCA_023421735.1 of Bacillota bacterium. The sequence goes on from JAEZSP010000017.1 coordinate 113,640, forward strand.
TAGATCACCTTGCTGCCGCGCTGGGATGCGCCCTTTTCCACAAAATAGATGCCCAGCCGCTCACCCCCGCGCGCGATGAGAGTAGTATCTACGCCGTACCTGCGCAGTTCGTTGACGGCATTTTGGCCGATCTCGTGCGCCGGAACCTTTGTGACATAGGCGCTCTCGTGCCCATAATTCGCCAGCGATACCGCCGCGTTCGCCTCCCCGCCCGCGTAGGTGGCCTCGAATGAAGCCGTCTGGCAGAACCTTAGATACCCGGGAGGATTGAGCCGCATCATAATTTCTCCGAACGAAACGATTTTGCCCATCTAATCAACCGCCTTCCTGTACGCACGCGCGAGCGCCGTAATCTTCTCGAACGCGCCCGCTTCGATCCATTCTTTGTTCACCAGTGACCCGCCAACGCCCAGTCCGATCGCTCCAGCTTTGATAAAATCCGCCGCGTTCTTCTCGTTTACGCCGCCGACTGCCAGAAAGTGAATGTGTGAAAGCGGTGCGCGAATGGCCTTCAGGTACTTTGGCCCGAGATCGCCCGCCGGAAAGAGCTTCACCGCATCCGCGCCCGCCAGATGCGCGGCCTGACACTCCGACGGCGTGAGCGCACCGGGGAACGCGTACATCCCGAGCCGCTTCGCTTCCCGAATGACCACCTCATCGACATTCGGCGCGACGACGTACTGCGCGCCCGCATCCTTTGACATGTTTGCCTGTTCTTTGGTCATGACGGTGCCCGCACCGGGCACGACCGCGCCGTCAAATTCATCGGCGATGGAGCGGATCGCCTTTTGGGTATCGGCCCAGGAATCCGGCTTCGCCTGATTGAACGTGACCTCGATCATGGTAATCCCGCCCGCGATCAGCGCGTCCGCGAGTGCAAGCATATGTTCGCGTCCGAGACCGCGCACGATGGCGATCAGCTTATCCCGCCGAACCATTTCCATCAAATCGTTCATGTTCACCTCCATATTGAGGGTGTCAAAAGCGCATTCCCACGCGGCGCATTGTGCCCGCTGCCCATCGCTGCGCAATCTGCCCTGGCGCTGTCGCAGGAAACCGCCTTTTGCCATCCATTTGCCCTATTGCCATTATACCACACGGATCCCATACTTTACATGGGAAATTTGCTGTGCTACAATGGCGAAAAAGGAGCGAGCGGCATGAAGGATTGGCTCAGGGAAATCGCGACCGGGCTGGGTGCGGACGTATGCGGGTTTGCGAAGGCGGCTGATTTTACAGATGCGCCGGAGGGTTTCCGGCCGACCGATTGCTGGGGGGCATGCGTCAGCGTGATGGTCATCGGTGTTGCGCTCCCCATGGGCGCGATGGTTGCCGACACGCGGCTTTCCTACACGCGCTATAACAACCTCGTGACCCAAAAAACAGACGCCCTGGCGCTCGACATTGCCCGGACGCTCGAGCGTGAGACGGGACGCCCCTGCGTTCCGCTGCCCGCGGACGACCCCTACGATTCATACGATCCCGCCACGCGCACCGGGCGCGGCGTCATCTCCATGAAACATGCGGCGGTGCTGGCGGGCCTCGGGCGGCTGGGCAGGAGCGCGCTGCTCCTGAACCGCAATTTCGGAAATCGGCTTGCCATCGGCGCGCTGCTCCTGGACATCCCCATGGAATCAGACGCGCGCGCACCCGCCGTATGCCTGCCCGGCTGCAACATGTGCGTAGATGCCTGCCCGGCGCACGCGATTGAAAACGGCATGGTTGACCAGATGAAATGCCGCACGGCGGCTTATGTCATAAACGACCGCGGCTTTTCCATCACCAATTGCCGTGTCTGCCGCGATGTGTGCCCGGTGCGCTTCGGGCGGGAGGGCGGTTTCCGATGACGATTTACGCGCGCGCAATCGTTTCCGTAAGTGTGAACGCGCGCGGCGCATCAAGCCCGCGGTTCCGGTGCCGGACAAAGATGAAATCCCGATTCTACACAAAATGGTTTTTGAAATGGAGATGTCCGACATGTTTCGCATCCTGGTTGTCGAGGATAACGTCAACACGCGCAAGCTCATGGCTGCCGTCCTGGAGCAGCACGGCTATGAACCGGTTTGCGCGGGAGACGGCATAGAGGCGCTTGAAATCCTCGACAAAAAGCACGTCGACCTGATTCTTCTGGACATCATGATGCCGCGCATGGACGGCTACGAATTCACGGAGATTTTGCGCGGCAACCAGGCGTTGGGCGAGATTCCCATCCTCATGGTCACCGCAAAGGAGAGCCCCGCCGATCGGCGCAAGGGCTTTGTCATCGGTACAGACGATTACATGGTGAAACCCGTGGATGAGGAAGAAATGATTCTGCGGATCGCGGCGCTCCTCAGGCGTTCGCGCATCGTCAACGAGCACAGGCTCTTCATCGGCGGCACGCTCCTTGACTATGATTCGTTCTCCGTCTCATCGGAAGGCTATATCATGGAGCTTCCGCGCAAGGAATTTCTCCTGCTCTACAAGCTCCTTTCATACCCCAATAAAATTTTCACCCGCCGCCAGCTCATGGATGAAATATGGGACATGGACACGGAAACCGACGAGCGCACCGTGGACGTCCACATCAATCGACTGCGCGAACGTTTCCGGGATAATCACGATTTTGATATTGCCACCGTGCGTGGGCTTGGCTACAAGGCCGTGCGGCAGGCGGAAACCTGATTGCGCTTGCACGCCTGAACCAAGAAAAAAAGCGAACCCCGGCGCCGCGTGGCACCGGGGTTTTCTGTGTACGAGTCGGTCGATTTAGCCCTGGGTCGCCGCGGTTGCGGTGGCTTCGGTGGTCGTGTCAGCTGCCGGCGCCGTGGTGGCCTCGGCGGTTGCGACGGCTTCAGAAGTCGCCTCAACGGTGGCCGCTGCGGGTGCGACGGTCGCGGCCGTGTCGGACTTATCGGTGGAACAGCCGACGGCGAAGATCGCGATCATCATGAGGGAAAGAACAAATATCATAGCCTTCTTCATTGTGAAAACCTCCTCTGTCTGGGGCACAAGCCCTTGATGACATGACGTAGTATATCTCGGATAGAGGTGCTTTATTACCTCATTTTGAATAAGAATTTGCAAATTATCAAATTATTCCCTTTACGCTTGTGTTATTCCAGGTATTTCCAGCTATAAAGGTCTTTTTTCTGGCATTCCGGGGCGGCGCGGGTATTTTTCCGGCGTCGGCGCCTCTTTTTCAATCTCCAAAAGAACGTGCGCCCAGTTGCGTGCGGGGATGTCCGCATCCTGCGCTTTGCGAAAACGTCCGCCCAGAAGCAGGAGCGCGCGTTCCGCCTGCGAAAGCTCCGTCTCCCACGCGGGTCCTTTGTACGCGATCATCTTCCCGCCGATGCGCACGAGCGGCAACGCGAATTCCGCCAGCACGCACAATGGCGCAACCGCGCGGGACACGGCAATGTCATATGCGGCGCGCATATTTCGCTGCCTCCCCGCCTCCTCTGCGCGCAAATGCACCGCGCGCGCGTTCAAACCGAGTTCCCGGATGACAGACGCCATAAAATCAACGCGCTTGCCGAGCGAATCGAGCAGCGTCACCTCGACGTCCGGCAGCATGATCGAAAGCGGAATTCCCGGAAAACCGGCGCCCGCACCCACATCGATGAGCGTGTGCGCGCCCGCAAACAGACTGCCCGCGACAGGCGCAATGCAGTCGAGGTAATTTCGATCGATCGCCTCGTCGGTGTCGTCCGGCACGCGTGTGAGGTTGGTCTTCGCGTTCGCGTCCACCAGCATTTCGTGAAACGCGGCGAACCCGTCTGCCTGCGAGGCGGATATTTCGATCCCCATTTCCGCAGCGCGCACAATCAACTTTTCACGCATGCGTGCGCCTCCTCTTTTCCAGCCAGATCATCAAAACGCTCACGTCCCCCGGCGAAACGCCCGGAATGCGCGACGCCTGCCCGAGCGACTTGGGGCGTGCCTTTGAAAGTTTCTGCCGCGCCTCGATCCGCAATCCCGAAAGCGCCATGTAGTCCGCGTCCGCCGGCATCAAATCGCTTTCCATCCGCCGGAACCGCCGCTCATCTGCCGCCTGTCTGCGGATATAGCCGTCGTACTTCACTTCCGTCTCCACCTGTTCGACCGTCTGTCGGTCGAGCGCAGGCATCTCCGGGTTCTCCTTTCGCAGATCGGCATACGAAATCTCCGGCCTGCGCAGTTTTTCCGTCAGCCGCCTTTTTTCGACGTCCGCAATTGCCGCGTCCGTTTTTTCGCGCCGCAGGAGCATCCGTTCATAGCGCGCCCGGGTCGCAAGTCCCGCCCGATACCCCCGCTCGGTGAGCCGGAAGTCTGCGTTATCCTGCCGGAGCAGCAATCGATACTCCGCGCGCGAGGTCATCATGCGGTACGGCTCGTCCACGCCCTTGGTAACCAAATCATCCACCATGACCCCGATGTAGCCGTCCGCGCGCCCCAGAATCAGCGGTTCCTCGCCCTTGAGATAGAGAGAGGCGTTGATTCCGGCATAAATGCCCTGCGCGGCTGCCTCCTCGTAACCGGATGTGCCGTTCACCTGCCCCGCAAAATAGAGACCCGCAACGGTTTTCGCCCCGAGGGTAAGCGTCAGATCGGTGGGATCAATGCAGTCATATTCGATCGCATAGGCAAGCCGCAGGAGTTCCGCGTTCTCAAGTCCCGGGACGCTGCGGTAGATCATGCGCTGCACGTCCTCGGGCATCGAGGTCGACATGCCCTGCGCATACCATTCGACGGTATCAAGTCCTTCCGGCTCCATGAAAATGGGATGCCGCTCCTTGTCCGCAAAGCGTACGACCTTGTCCTCGATGGAGGGGCAGTAGCGCGCGCCCGTTCCCTTGATGGTGCCCGAAAACATGGGCGCGCGGGAGATGTTTTCGTGGATGATCCGGTGCGTCTCTTCGGTCGTATAGGTCAGATAGCACACCGCGCGGTTTTTGAGCGGCGCGGGATCGGTCAGAAACGAGAACGGCGTGATGGGATCATCGCCCGGCTGAAGCTCCATCTTTGAAAAGTCGATCGTCCGTCCGTCGAGCCGCGCGGGCGTGCCCGTCTTAAAGCGGCGGATGGAGAAGCCGAGATCCGCAAGGTTTTGCGTCAGATGATTCGCCGCCAGAAGTCCCTGCGGTCCGCCGTTCCATTGGCAGTCGCCGATGATGATTTTGCTTTTGAGATAGACACCTGCGCACACAACCACCGCGCGGCAGGCGATGCTGCTTCCCGTCGTGGTCGAAACGCCCGTCACCCGGCCGTTTTGGCTCAGTATTTCACGCGCTTCCGCCTGCCTGAGGTGCAGGTGCGCGCATTCGTCCACGGCCTTGCGCATCCGGAGCTGATACGCCTTTTTGTCCGCCTGCGCGCGCAGGGAATGAACCGCCGGACCCTTGGCGGTATTGAGCATGCGCGACTGGATAAAAACGTCGTCGGTCGCAAGGCCCATTTCGCCGCCCAACGCGTCCACTTCGCGCACCAAATGGCCCTTGCCGGTTCCGCCGATGGACGGATTGCAGGGCATCATGGCGAGCGAATCGAGATTCAACGTCAATAAGAGCGTCTCGTGTCCCATGCGCGCGAGCGCCAGCGCGGCCTCACAGCCCGCGTGCCCCGCGCCGATCACGATCACATCAAATGCATCCATTGGGTAAAAGGCTTCCTCCCATGCTAGTCGTCCGCGAAGTCTAAAAATCGGTAATGGGGCGCTGATATTTTTTGTCCTGCGAGGAGCCGGCGCGCAGGCGCAGCAGCCAAAGGCGGACTTTCCGCCCACATGAAGCGGAGAGAAACGAAACTGGCCGTCGAAGAGGCGGCTTCTGCCGTGGTGGAGTAACAGACTTCGTGGCGATTATACCAGTTTCCAGCCGAGCAAATCCTCGACTTCGGATTTCGTCACCCGCGCGGCGGGGAACACCCGCGTGTTCGCGGCTCCGGCGGCACAGGCGATCATAAGCGACGTCTCAAGGGCATACCCCTTGACGGAGGCATATAAAAATCCCGCGACAAAGCTGTCCCCTGCGCCGACCGCGTTGACCGTCTGGATGCGCGGCGTGGGGCAATAGATTTCAGAATCCGCAGTCACGTAGCAGCACCCGCCCGCGCCCATGGACGCGAGCACCGCCCCGATTCCGCGCTCAACCAACATCCGCGCTGCGCGCGCGACGTCCTCTTCGCCCGTGAGTGCGGAAAGTTCCGCCTGGTTTGGCTTTAAGAGGTCGGGCAGCGCAGCCGCGCCATAGGCGAGCGTCGGGCCGTTGGAATCGAGCAATACCGGTATGCCGCGTGCCTTCGCGCGCGCGACGATGCCCGGTGCGCGCCGGGCCGCCGCTTCGCAACTCGCCGCACCGCAGATGGCAACCGCCTGTGCCTGCGGCATCAGCGCGTCAACCGCCGCATCGAATCGGTCGAGATCCGCCTCAGTCAGGGGTTCGCCACGGGTATAGTTGACCCGCTGATCAAAATCGACCGCTGTCACGTACGTGTCGATCACCCGCGTGGCGGCCTGAACGGCAACCGGGTGCACGCAAATGCCTTCCGACGTCGCCAGACGCAGAAATTCCGCACCTGTTTCGCCGCCCACAGGGCAAACGGCGAACGCATCGATGCCAAGATTTCCGAGCACACGCGCGACGTTGACGCCCTTACCGCCCGTTTGTGTCTCGATTTTTCGGGGCGCCTGCCCGTGCGCGTCGACCCACAGTGTGCGGTCGAGGCAGGGGTTGAATGTAACGGTTAAAATCTCCATGCCTTTCATTATACCGCACACCCGCCGCGCGACCAGACCGGAACAGAAATTTTACGGGGAGGGATTCCGATGGCGGCTGTCCCGCTTACCGCCGCAAAGGGCGGCGTAATTGTCAAAATCTCGCTCGGCACCGCCGCACGCAGGCGGCTTGTGGAATTGGGAGCGACCCCAGGCACCTACGTCGAGGTGATCCGGCGGGCGCCGCTGGGCGACCCAATCCAGATTTCGCTGCGCGGCTCTGCCCTGACATTGCGCCGGGAAGACGCCGCCGAAATCTTTGTGGAGGAACGAAAATGAAGTACACGGTCTGCCTCGCAGGCAATCCCAACTGCGGAAAGACGACGCTTTTTAATTTGCTGACGGGCGCAAATCAATACGTGGGCAACTGGCCGGGCGTGACGGTCGAACGCAAGGAGGCCAAGCTCCGCCTGAGCGGCGATGAAATAAAAGTCGTCGATCTCCCCGGCGTCTATTCGCTCGCTCCCTATTCCATCGAAGAAAAAATCACGCGCGATTATATCGATTCAGGCGCTGCGGATGTCGTCATTGATATCGTGGATGCCACAAACCTCGAGCGGAATTTATACCTCACGCTCCAACTCCTCGAGCGCGAACGCCGCGTGGTGATCGCGCTCAATTTGATGGACGAATTGAAAAAACGGGGCATAACGCCGGATGCGGCGCGGTTGTCACGGGCGCTCGGCGCGCCGGTCGTGCCCATATCGGCAAAGAAACATCAGGGAATCGACGATCTGATGGCGTCGGTGGCGCGCGCAGCGCGCGAAAAAAAAGCGCCCGCGCGTCCGCCCGAACCGGAACCGGAGGACGAGCGGCTGCTCGTGCGCGCAAAGGCGCGCTATGATCGCATCGAGGCGGCGCTGAATGAAGCCGGCTTCCCACGCGGTGCGTACCAAAGGACGGCCTCCGATGCGGCGGACGGCCTTGTCATGAACCGCTTTCTGGCGTATCCGCTCTTTTTCGCGTTCATGGGACTGATGTTCCTCGTGACGTTTGGCGCGCCGGGAGAGGGATTGCGCCTCCTGATGGAGAAGGTGATCTCCCTCGCGGGAAGGGGTGCAGGCTTTCTCTTAAGCGCGGCGCACGCCCCTGCTTGGGCGCGTTCGCTCACAATCGACGGCGTGCTCGCGGGCGTGGGCGGCGTGCTCGCGTTTTTGCCCCAGATACTGCTCCTGTTTTTTTGCATGTCCGTGATGGAGGATTCGGGTTATATGGCGCGCGCGGCGTTCATGACGGATCGTCCTCTGCGCAAACTCGGCCTTTCCGGCCGTTCGTTTATCCCAATGCTGATGGGGTTTGGCTGCACGACTACGGCGGTGATCGCCGCGCGCGGCGTCGAAAACGAGCGCGATCGGCGGATGACCATCATGCTCACGCCCTATATGTCCTGCGGCGCAAAATTGCCGGTGTACGCCCTTTTTGCCGCGGCGTTTTTCCCTGCCTCGCGCGCGGGCGTCGTTCTGGGTCTCTACGGATTGGGTATTTTCACGATGGTACTCGCGGGCGCCGCGATGCGCAAAATCTGGTTCCGCACAGGGGAGACGCCGTTTGTGATGGAATTGCCGGAATATCGCCTGCCGACAGTTCAGTCGGTATTGAGGCGACTTTCGGATCGGGCGCGAGATTTTATGACGCGCGCCGGCACGATCATATTTGCGATGAGCGTCGTCATCTGGTTTCTGCGTACATTTACGCCGGGGCTTGTATCGACGGGCGAGATTTCGCAATCGATGCTCGGCGCGCTGGGCGCGCTCGTAAGCCCCGTCTTTGCGCCTTTGGGCTTTGGCGACGCGGCGAAGTGCGTGGCACTTCTGGCGGGCATGGTTGCGAAGGAAGCCGTCGTCTCGACCATGCGCGTCATCTACGCGGCAGCCGACGCGGGCGCTCTGATCACCACGCTGAGCGACCATTTCACGCGGGCATCGGCGATTTCATATCTCGTATTCATATTGCTCTACACGCCCTGCGTCTCGGCACTCGCCGCCATGCGACGGGAACTTGGCGGGACGCGTTGGCTCCTGCGCGCCGCGCTGTCGCAGCTCGCCATCGCCTGGATATTTGCCTTCGTCGCTTATCGATTCGCGCTGCTTCTGTCCTGATGGGGGATCAGTTGCCCTTCAGCTGCCCATTGCCGTCGTACATGCGGTCGAGCGCCGCGCGCGTGTCGGCCATTGCCTGCGTCATGAGCGCATCGGCATCCCCCGTCGAATGCCCCGCGCGATAGGCGTCGTCATAGGCCGTAAACGCCTGATCGAGCTCGGCAACCAGCGAATCCGGCAGAACCTGGTACTTGTCGCCAAACGCACTTGCGATGGCTTCGTTGAGCGCGATGGCCTGCTGATAGTATACTTTCATAGCAGGCAAAATTTCGCCTTCCACATCCGCGCCCGCGAGTGCCGCATCGTCATATTTGAGCGCCATCATGTATGCCGCGCTATAAAGCGCCTCTCCCACAGTATCGCGGGATTGTGCATATTTGCTTCGCATATTGGATGCATCTGATGTGGATATGCAACCCCAAATGATGACTGCCAAGAGAAGTGTCGCCACGGCGAATCGCGCGATGACCCGCCAATTCAGCCCCTGAATCAACGAAGCTGTGTCCTTAATACGATCCATTGGAATCCCTCCATCGATCTGTATACGATTGTATATACGGCAAGCCGCCCATGTATATTCATTGAATATGCACTTTAAATATACGACAATTTCCTTTGTTTTCCTGCGCTTGATTTTGAAGATAATGTATATATGCACGGTATATTCGTAATTTTTATAACACAATTTATGCAGGCGATCTAAGTTTGAGAACAACGCGCGCATGTTTTAGTCAAATTTAATGATTGCGGGAAAAATAGGGGGATGCTATAATGAGCCAAAGGGAGATGATTTTGTGCGATACCGCGATTTTCTGGGACGCAAAACGTCCGTCATTGTGATGGGTTCTACGGGGATCGGCTTTGACTTTTCACAGAAGCAGACCAACGAATTTCTGGATGCATATGTTGCGTTGGGCGGGAACTTTATCGACACGGCCCGTGTGTACGGCGATTTTGCGGGCGGGGTGTGCGGCATCTCCGAACGCGCGATCGGCAATTGGATGGCGGCGCGCCACAACCGTGCGGATCTCGTGATCGGAACAAAGGGCGGGCATCCGCTGCTTTCTTCCATGGACGTGGGCCGTCTGGATCCCGAAAGCCTGAAAAGCGACATCTCAGAGAGTCTTGCAGACCTCATGACGGATCAAGTCGACATGTATTGGCTGCACCGCGACGACGTGTCGCGCCCCGTTGGCGGCATTCTCGAGACGCTGAATGGATTCATCGAGTCCGGGTTGACCCGCGCGATCGGCGTTTCCAACTGGATGCCTGCGCGCATCCGCGAGGCAAACGCCTACGCAGCCAAGCATGGCCTCGTTGGCTTTATCGCAAACCAGCCGCAATTCTCGCTCGCCCGCCAGGCGCTCATCGAGGACCCGACGCTCTGCCAGATGGATTCCGAAATGTACGATTTCCACCTCGAATCCAAACTCGTTTGCATTCCCTATTCCTCTCAGGCCAAGGGCTTTTTCATAAAACTTTCCGAATCCGGCGCGGATGCACTGCCCGACAAGGCGCAACGCCGCTTCCTCACGCCCGATAATCTCGCCGTCTATGACCGCCTCCTCGCGCTCTCCCGCGAAACCGGCCACTCCGTGGGTGCGCTCTCCCTCGCCTATCTCACCTGTCAGCCCTTCGACACATTCCCCATCGTCGGGGTCAGCCGCCTTTCCCAGGTGCAGGCGCTGCGCGAAGCCGGCGATGCGGTCATCACCGTGGAACAGGCGCAGGCGCTGAGGCGGCCGTAACGCCCATACACATGTCGCCGCCCCGGGGATTGCTCCTCCGGGGCGGCGACGCGGTTTTTTCTCTCTTTTTTACACGCCAAACGCGCGGTTTGCGTTCTCATAGGTCGTCAACGCAAGCTCCTCCGGATCCATGCCGCGAAGCTGTGCGATTTTAGCGACAGTGTGAACGATGAACGCAGGCTCGTTGCGCCGTCCGCGCAGCGGGACGGGTGTCATGTACGGGCAATCCGTCTCGACGAGTAGTTGGTCGAGCGGTGTGTTTTGGGCGACTTCCGCGAGCTTCGGCGCGTTTTTGAACGTAACCGCTCCGGTGAGCGAGATCATAAGGCCAAGATCAAGGTAGATTTTCGCGCTCTCCCAACTCCCGGTATAGCAATGCATAATGCCTGCGGGCAGCTGTGCGGCGGCTTTCAGGGCACGGAGCATGTCCATGTTGTCGCCGTGCGCCTCGCGGATGTGCAGCTGCATGGGCACTTTTAACGCATAGGCAAGGGCAATCTGGCGCGCAAAGATTTCCCGCTGCACATCGCGCGGGGATAAATCGTAGTGGTAATCAAGCCCAATCTCACCGAGACAGACAAACTTGGGATGCGTTGCCGCCGTGCGGATGACGCGTTCCGCTGCGTCATCGTACTTCGCGGCATTGTGCGGATGGACGCCGACCGCGAGATACAGAAAGTCATGCGCCTCGCAGAGCTGCGTGGCAAAAGGCACGTCTTCGGTGGCATCCGCCACCACGAGCGCGCGTGCGACGCCAGCATCCCGCATGCGGGCGATTACGTCGTCCCGGTCCTCCCCAAACTGCGCAAGCGAGATATGGGTGTGCGTATCGAATATCTTCATGTTTTCTCCATTCAAACGGGGCCGGGGTTTTCGCCCACGGCCCCGCATTTTTTCATCAGCTGATTTCAGAACCCGGCGCGATCCCACCTTCGACGGAGAGTAACTTCAGGTTACCCGCCTCGTCCTCGGCACATAGGATCATGCCCTCGGAGAGGATTCCGCGCATCTTGCGCGGGGCGAGATTGGAGACCAGCACCACGGTCTTTCCGGGCATCTCCTCTGGCGAATACCACTTGGCGATGCCGGAGAGCACGGTGCGCGTCTTTCCACCGCCGACGTCGAGCGTCGATTTTAGGAGCTTGTCGGACTTTTCAACCTTTTCGCAGGCAATGACCTTCGCGGCGATCAGCTTCACCTTGGCAAAATCCTCGATGCCGATCTCCGGTGCGGGTTCCGCTTCCTTTTTCGGTTCCGGCTTTGCGGCCGCTTCCTTTTCGGCGGCGATCGCATCAAGCTCCTTTTTCACGTCGAGCCGGGGGAAGAGCGCCTCGCCCTTTTTCACCTTCGTACCGGGCGCGAGCCTGCCGAACGACTGCACGCTCTCCCACGTCTGAAGCGCGGGATCGGTCACGCCGAGCTGCTCATAGATCTTCCCGGGCGTGGCGGGCATGGTCGGGGCGATGTACACCGCAACGGCACGCACACATTCCGCAAGGTTATAAAGAACGGTCTTCAGCCGCGGCGTCGTTTCCTCGCTGCGACCCAGGATCCACGGCTGAGTGGCATCAATATAGCGGTTTGCGTCGCCCACGAGCTTCCAAACCTCGGTGAGCGCCTGGCCGAACTGCAATTCGTCCATCGCCTTTTCGACCAGCGCGGGCAGCGCGTCGAATCGCGCGACGAGCGCCGCGTCCTCCGCCTCGCGCACGCCGGGCGCGGGAATCTCGCCGCCAAAATACTTCTCGATCATCGCAACCACGCGCGAGACGAGGTTTCCGAGGTCGTTGGCGAGATCGGAATTGAGGCGGGTCAAAAACGACTCGTTGGTATAATTGCCGTCCGAACCGAAGGGCATTTCGCGCATGAGATAATACCGCAGTGCATCGACACCGTACCGCTTCACGATCGGAGCGGGGTACTCGACATTGCCCTTGGACTTGCTCATCCGGTCGCCGCCAAACAGCAGCCAGCCATGACCAAAGACCTGCTTGGGAAGCGGAAGCCCCAGCGCCTTGAGCATAATGGGCCAATAGATGGTGTGGAAGCGCACGATTTCCTTGCCCACAAGATGGATGTCGGCGGGCCAATATTTCTGGAACAGCTCGTCGTGGTCGGTCATATAGCCGAGCGCGGTGATGTAGTTCGACAGCGCGTCGATCCAAACATACACGACGTGACCGGGATCAAAGTCAACCGGAATGCCCCACTTGAACGTGGTGCGCGAAACACACAGATCCTGAAGCCCCGGGCGCAGGAAGTTATTGAGCATCTCGTTTGCGCGCGCGGTGGGCTGAATAAAGGTGGGATGTGTCTCGATATAGTCGATCAGCCAATCCTGATACTTGCTCATGCGGAAGAAGTAGCTCTCCTCGCGCGCAACCTCGCAGGGCCGGCCGCAATCCGGGCACACCTTCTGACCGTCCTTCTCGACGAGCTGGGACTCCGTCCAGAACGACTCGCAGGGCGTACAATACATGCCCTCGTACTCGCTCTTGTAGATGTCGCCCTGCTCATAGTATTTTTTAAAGATCTTCTGAACGATCTTAATGTGGCGCTCCTGTGTGGTACGGATAAAGTCGTCGTACTCGATATCCATGAGCTTCCACAGATCCTGTGTCTCCGCGACAATCTTGTCGACATAGGCCTGCGGGGTGACGCCGACATCCTTGGCCTTCCGTTCAATTTTGAGCCCGTGCTCGTCTGTACCCGTGAGAAAGTACGTGTCAAAGCCGGTCATCTTCTTAAAGCGGGTCATGGTGTCGGCTGCAACGGTGGTATACGTGTGGCCGATGGTCATATTTCCGCTCGGGTAATAAATGGGCGTGGTAATATAGAACGTCTTTTTGTCCGCCATTGGACTTCCCTCCCTGCCATTTGGTAAAATAAAAGCGCGCCTCGATCCTGCGAGGGGCGCTGTGGGCGCGATACCAACCCTTGTTCACCCGGAATACCGGGCCTTTCGCCGACGATTGATCGGCTGCGCGCGTAACGGTGCCATCCGCCGCGCGCTCGCAATGCTCACGCACGGAACTCCGAAGCCATCTTCACGCCTTCTTCCGCCGCCGGTTTTCAGCAACCCCGACTCTCTGTGGGCATAGCGGACGCTACTCTCTTCTTCATCGCTTTGCCGATCATTATAGACAGATTTTCAGGAGATGTCAACCATGATTTTATTTACAGGACATTTTTCGCATGATATAATGCAAATAATAAGGATATTGAGAGGAATTGAATCGCATGAACTGGGATTTATCCAAGCTCTATCAGGGCTTTGACGACGCGGCTTTTGAAAAAGATATCTCTTCCCTGGCGCAGATCTATGCAAGTCTTTTGGATCAGGCAGAAAGACTGGACGGCGCGGAAAGCCTCACGGCGCTTCTGCGCGGCGTATCGGACGCGGTGACGACGGAAATTCGTCTGGCGCTCTTTATCCAATTAACGCTCGCGGCCGATGCGACAAACGAGTCCGCACTTGCCCGCGTCGAAAAGCTGATGGTGTTCGACAACGGACGGAGAAGGGTCATGAGCGCGGCGAGCCATTTTATGAAGGACAAGGACGTCGACGCATACGCGGCGCACGATTTTTTCCTCTCGACACACAGGTACCTGCTCGTGCTGCTCAAACGCGAGGCCGCGCACGTGATCGACCCGGCCCTTGAAGAAACCGTTCTGAAACTGCGCATGACCGGCGCGAACGCGTTTGCGCAGCTGCGTGACCAGATCGACGCGGGACACATGATCGAGCTGGACGGCGAAAAGCATCCGCTCTCGGCGATCCGGGGCATGGCATATTCGGCGGACGCGAACGTGCGCCGACGCGCCTACGAGGCGGAAATCGGTGCGTATCCCGCCATTGAGACGCCCATGGCGGCATGCCTGAACGCCATCAAGGGCGAGGCTCTCACCCTCCTCCCGCTCAGGCATTACGACAGCGCCCTCGATACCGCGTTGGACGCCGCGCGCATCGATCATCAGACGCTCGACGCGCTCATTTTAGCCATGCGCGAATCCCTGCCCGCCTTCCGGCGTTTTTTCCGCGCGAAGGCGAAGAAGCTGGGCTACGACGGCGGCCTGAAGTTTTACGATCTGTTCGCACCGATCGGCACATCGGCGAAGGAATATACGCTGGACGAAGCGCGCGCACTCCTAGGCGAGGTATTCGCCCGCGTGAGTCCCAAGATGGCGGCGTTCATCAATCATGCGTTTGAAGACCGGTGGATCGATGCATATCCCCGCGCCGGCAAGGTAGGCGGCGCATTCTGCGCGGGCGCGCACATGCTGAAGACGAGCTATGTGCTCGCAAACTTTGACGGAAGCCTTTCCTCCGTCAGCACGTTGGCGCACGAACTGGGCCACGCCTATCACAACGACCAAGTGAAAAACCTGCCCGTGCTCATGAGCGATTACCCCATGCCGCTCGCAGAGACGGCATCGATTTTCAACGAGACGCTTCTCGTGAATAAGCTCCTTGATACGGCGGACGCCGAAACGCGCGTGACGCTTTTGGATCAGCAGCTCACGGATGCGGCACAGGTGATCGTTGACATCCTGAGCCGGTTCCTGTTTGAGCAGGAGGTTTTTGCGCGCCGGGCGGATCATATGCTCACCCCGCGCGAATTGTGCGAGATCATGACAAGCGCGCAGAAACAAACCTATGCGGACGGGCTGGACGGGAGCTGCATGCATCCCTATATGTGGGCATGCAAATCCCATTACTACGGCCCCGACCTCCACTTCTACAACTTCCCCTACGCATTTGGCCTTTTGTTCGGTCTGGGCGTCTATGCGCGTTACCTTGAAAAAGGCGCGGCGTTCCTGCAGGACTACGACGCGCTTTTGACCGCGACCAGCGCGGGCGACGTGCGCGAGGTGGCCGCACGCGTGGGCATCGACGTAACCGACGTCGCATTCTGGCGCGACTCGGTCAAGGTTTTGACCGACCGAATTGACGAATTCGAAATGGCGTGATCGCACGAAATTGGCTGAAATGCCACAGATTCTTAATGTACGCGGCCTAACGATCTGTTATAATAGCTGCACCATCCTACTGGACGGAGGTGATCTCCATGAACGAACCCATGGATCAGGACATAAAAAAACTGATGGACGAAAATTCGACCAAGACGACGGTGGTATCCTTCCTGATGACGCTCATCTTTGCTGCGGTTAGCGCGTTTACCGCATTGGCAGGACGCGAGATGATCGAACGGCTCATGCTGAAATTCCTGTATGCGGGGAACGCGCAACTTCAGGTAAATCAGACGACGGGACTTCGGCATCTTTCGACAATCGTCGGACTCTCAGTCATGGTTGGCGTGTGGCTTTCCGCCTTCATGATTGTCTGGAGCCGGACGGAAAAAGCGGGAACGCTCAAAAAGCGCGTAAAGGTCAACGCCATTTGGATCGGCGGTGCCGCCGGGTTGTTTCTCTTATTTCTCTTGGTTACCTACTTTGCAACCGGTCAATGGCTCAGCCTGCGGGGCGGCATCTGACAGACAACTCAAAGGGAGCGGATTATCGCTCCCTTTTTTGTACGGAGGATTATGCGATGGATTTTATAAGACTTGATGAAATTGCGCAAGGACTCATGAAGAGGCGGCAGGCGCACCTCGACCGGGAAACGGGCAGCGTATACGATCACGGTGCGCGCACGGCGAAGGGCGTAAAGATCTTGCGCGGACACGTGACCGACGACGCAACATATGACGACATACTCGTATGTGCTGCAATGTTCCACGACGTCGGAAAGGGCATTGAGCCACATGGAAAAATCGGTGCTCTCATCGTGTAAGACGTACTCGCTGACGCGCTGCTGCCGGATGAAAGGGCGGAGGTCACGCGATTGATTGCACTTCACGAAGACAAACGTGGTATCGGCAGTCCCTACGATGTGCCCACACGACTCTTGCAGGATGCCGATCTTCTCGACCATATCGGCACATACGAAATATGGATGGCATGCAATTATCATGCTTATAGGCACGAATCCTTTGATTGCATGGCACAATGGTATGAAGAGTCTTTTGAAGGGGAGATGTCAAAGTTTCGGAAACTCCTAAACTTTGACATCTCGCGTGCTATATTTGATTCTAAAGTTGACTTCGAACGTACTTTTATCCAAAGATACCGAACCGAACGAAAGGGCGGATATGTGTTCCAGCCAAAGAGGATGGATTAAGACATATGTCCAAAATCAATTTGGCAGCATACGAATTAGATGAAATTCCCATTTCATAGCATCTTTTAACATATGCCTGTTGCATAATGAGCCGACAATGGGTATAATATAAGTAAGATCATTTGAAAGCAGGGATATCGTATGCCGAAGCAGACAAAAAAGACCGTTGAGGCGGATAAAGTGAAAGTTGCAGCAAAGTCAGGTAAGGCGCAGCGCAAACCGTACCCGGATCGTGAAGAGCGCATCAAGATGGCGGAAGAAAAGATTGAACGTCTTGAGAGATTGAACGCGGATCGGGAAGTATTGCTCGAAAAGACAGAACAGAAGCTTGCCGATCGCAAAGCCGCGCTTGAGAAGAGCAAGGCAGAACTCGAAAATGCCCTTTCGCTGAAAGATCGGTTGATCGCAGCGAAGGACAAACCCGCCCGCAGCGCCGCCACACGCGCCGCCAAGGCCGAGGAAAAAGCGAAGATGGACGAGCTGAAAGCCAAACTTGAGGCGCAGGGAAAGACACTTGACGACCTTTTGAAAGAAATCGGTTGAACGAACCGAACAAAACGAAAACACCGATGATGCATACATGCGCGTCGGTGTTTTCTAATATCGGAAACAATGGTAAAATGAAACCAGAATGTGTGGGAGATGCCGTGTGGGATTTTTGTACAATTGCCTTATAGCGACTTAAGCGCAATAAGGAGTGAAATGGATCCATGAATATGGAAAATAACAGGCATTTATTTCTTGTCGGCATCGGTTTGGCAGCATCCGGGCATGACGGATACGATTCTGTACTATCGGCATTAATCGACCGAATCCGTGCTGTCGGTATTTCAGATGGGATCGGGGCATGGTTTTCCCGTGCGCGCACGGGAAAAGTGGCGATCAATCCTTATTGGCCGAGGGGCTCCGCGCTTGCCGTGGCGTGCTTTTATCTGGAAAGAGACTGCGATCTCAATCTACAGGCTTTCACAGCCTTTCTCGAGGAGACGGGGATGATCGATCCAATCGGCCTCGAAGATTTTCTGGAATGGATTTCGGAGCTGCCTGACATGTTGCGTACCCTGGACGCGCATCCGGCAATGCCAGCTTTATGGGACGCGTACTGCCGGATACTCGAGGCGCACACCGACTTGTGGCGCGGCATGACGGAGAAGGCTATTCGCGGTGCACATGCTTTCTTCGGTGCAAACGCGCCGGAACTTTGCTTTCAGCCATACCTTTTCTATGCAAAGGCTTCTGATTTTGTCCAAATCGGAATGCGCGTCATCACGCTATCTGCGGCACACGACCCGGAGACGATGTTGCACGAAACCATGCATACTGCACTTTCAACGCAACGCGAAACCTTGATTGATTTTGCAAATGAATGCGGACTTGCGGGTTTTGCGGACAGGGACAGGATGCATGCATTCGGGTATCTGGTGGACGACTCGGCAGAATCGGCCGCACACGTTATGGAGGAGTGTTTCGTTCGCGCGCTTTCCACATGGTACGCGGGCGGGGGCGATGATCGCCTTCGGATGCACGCGGCGTTTGGCTGTACCTCTGTACCGATGATTGCGTCGCACGTCGCGCGATTGGGAACAACCGCCGCGACGCTTCACACCCTCGTCGATTGCGTGCTGGAGAACATGAAATGGGATCGATGATTGCCTGAAGCGTCAGGGCACGTGCGTGCACGCGCCCCGTTTTTTATCGCTTGCGCCAATAACGCGAACAATCGCGCTCCCTATCCATGAATCCGTATTCGATCAGATACCGCCTGATGGTCACGTGGTCGTCATAGATGGGCATGAGAATCTCGTTGACTTCCTTTTCCGTGTAATGTCTACCGGACTCAAATTCCTCCGCGATGCGCGTCAGGATCACGACTTTCTTTTTCTCCTTGGAGGAAAAGTTCGTGAGCCGCAGCGGGTTCTGGCTTTCGAAAAACGCATCCAGAATGCGCGCCCTTTCCTGTTCGGTAATGACATAGCGCTCGTCGCAGCAGGTCGCATGGTCATGCATGGGAATGATCGCCTCCTCGTTTGATTGCCCCAATTCGAATACGGTTTCAAATACCGCGAGATAGAGCTTGGATTGCTTTGCCCTTTCCCGAAACGTGAATTTCTGGTGCCGGATTGTGGAGGGTGACACGCCGAGCCGTTTTGCAATTTCGCCGTCCGACAGACCCATTCCGAACAGGGAAAGCAGCTCCTTTTGATTGTCGGTGAGAGCGTTATACTTCGTATCCGAGTGGAGAAGCTGCGTCAAATTTCCGTCGTGTACGTAGACGATATGCTGCGCGGCGGCTGCCTCCGGCAGATAGAATTGCCCTTCGACGGGGAATACCTGCCCCATCCGGAATGCCGCTTCACAATAATTGCACCGATATGCGTCCCCCGAAGGGTCAAAACGGTACCCTTGCTTCACTTCGCTTAACGTTAGTCTGCCGTAATCCATATTCCGATCCTCTATTTTCAAAATTCCGTAAACTCATTATATTACTGTTTATTGTTTCCGTCAACATAAAAATTATTACGGCACGCGCAAAAGCGCAGGAGTGCAGGACGCTTCACGCCCTTCCCCTGCGCCGTCTTTTGAAATGAGCGGCTTTAATCCGGAAAGCCCCCGGAAAACGCCGCGCCGTCGGCTGCGCCGTGCGCAGGCCTCTGCGGGAAGATGCACGTATGTGCACCGCCGTCGTTTTTCATCACGACCCAGTTGCCTTCCACAGGTGCGCCGTCGAGGGTCACTGCAGTCGCATGCGCATCCGAGACGAGCGTATATGCGGTTTCACCGAATGAGAGGTTAACCTGCACCTCATCCCACAGTCCGCTCAGCGCATTCAGCCGCACGCGGTCATCCATTCGTTCAAAGCCCGCGAGTGCGCGCACGGCGCACAGGAGCCAGCTCGCGGAACCCGTATACCATGTCCATCCGCCACGTCCGACGAAGGGCGCCTCGCCATAGACATCCGCCGCGAGCACATACGGCTCCACGCGATACAGATCTGCCGACGCCTTGTCGCGCGCGTGATTTGCGGGCAACAATGCTTCGAGGGCGTCCCGCGCCCCTTCCGCATCCCCGCGTTCCGCGAGGGCAAGGAGGTACCAGCAGGCCGCGTGGGTATACTGCCCGCCGTTTTCACGCACGCCCGGGGGATACGAGGCGATATAGCCGGGATCGCGCTGCGTTCCGGTGAACGGCGGTGTCAGGAGTTTAATGATGCCCGCTTCGCGGTTGAACAGCGCGTCGCGCGCGGCCGTCAGCGCAGCATCGACGCGGCGGTCGTCGAGTCCGGCGAGCGCAGCCCAAGCCTGCGAGATGAGATCGATGCGGCATTCCACGCAGTTTTTCCCGCCGATTTCGTCGCCACCGTCGGTAAACGCGCGCAAATACCACTTTCCGTCCCATGCGCCTGCCTCAACCGCCCCGGTCAGGCTGTCCGCCGTCTTGAGAAGCGCGCGCTTGTCCTCGCAATCGTGCAGGAGGTTTGCGTACATTCGCGCACAGACGATGGCAAACATCGAGAGCCAAACGCTCTCGCCCTTGCCGTCCTGTCCGATGCGATTCATGCCGTCGTTCCAGTCGCCGGAACCCATCAATAGGAGCCCGTGTTCGCCGAAGCGCAAAGCATGCCGGAATGCGCGCAGGCAATGCTCCTGCAGCGTCGCCGTCTCGCCGGACGCCCGCGCGGTACCGTACCAGTCTTCTGCACCGTCGGGGATTTCGACGTTTTCCAAAAAGCCAACCTCGCACTCGAGAATGCGCCGGTCGCCCGTCTGGCTGACATAGCGCGCACACACGTAGGGCAGGAAGAGCAGGTCGTCCGAAATGTGGGTGCGCACGCCCGTTGAAGGCGCGTGCCACCAGTGCATTACGTCGCCATCCGCAAACTGCTTTTCCGCAGAGGCGAGGATGTGTGCGCGCACGCGCTCGGGATCGTAGGGCAAGATCGCCAGCATGTCCTGCAACTGATCGCGGAATCCGTATGCGCCGCCCGCCTGGTAAAGGCCTGCGCGCGCGCGGATACGACCGTCGAGCACCTGTTTGACCAGAAAGCCGTTGGCGAGATTGTCGAGCGTGCGATCACCCGTCTTGAGACGGAATACATTGCGGCGCATCATCCACTCATCCTTTGCGTTCTCCCGTTCGTGCGCGCCGTTTTTTTCGAGCGTGGTGCGCCGCGCCACGGCGTAGGCAGAATCCACGTCGCGCTCGCAACCGAGC
Source organism: Bacillota bacterium (assembly GCA_023421735.1). The sequence continues at coordinate 134,616 of JAEZSP010000017.1, forward strand.
GTGAAGCAGACGCTGTCTTCCTCGCCCGGCATGAGCCGCAGGCGCGTCTTGAGCGCGTGTCCGCCGCCGCCGCCGCGCTTTTCCAAAAGCGCGTCCGGACGCATGGCGCCGCCGTGCCCCAGAAATGCCGCGCGTGCGGGGCCGCATTCGCAAAACTCGCCGTCACAGGCGAGATAGCCCACCGCGTCCATCGCCCCGGCGGCGAACAATGCGCCGTCGCGGTTCCATGCGCGGGTTCTGACGGCATCCGTGGCGTCCGCGCCCATCAACCAGTCGACAAAGCCCGTGACGGCGATCTCACGCGGCTGTGCTCCGCCGTTTTTCACCGTAATCATGATGCGCAGCGCGTCCACGCGGGAATCCGCAAAAAGCGCCGTCTCGAACGTGAGCGCACCCGCCGCCCCGGAAAACGACGTTTCCCAGAGCATATGGCGCACCGTGTACGCGGCGAGCGGCTCGCGCCCCGGGAACAGGCGCATGAACGTGCCATGTCTTTCGTCCGCAAGGTAGAACATCATGCCCCAGCCTTCCTCGGCAGGGTCGTTATCAAAGGGGGTGACACGCCGCAGCCGCGAATTGAGATGCCAGACGAAGCCACCGCCGCGCTCGGTGACAAGCATACCCATCCGGTCGGACGCGATGACGTTCGACCATGGCGCGGGCGGCAGCTTATCGGGCGCGACATAGATTTCATACCCGTCCTCGACGAGGCGTCCGTACGGTTCAAAGGCGCTTGCAGGCGCGTCCGCGCGCATGGGCTGGTAGGCATCGCGCCCCGCATACTCGAGCGAGAGCAGAAGTCTGCGCATCTGCGACCAGAGCGACGAACGGCCGTTCACGACGAGATTGGCCGCGCGCAGAAGCGCATCGCGCGCCGCCGGCTCGAGTTGCTCGGCATCAAACACACTCACGCCGCCCGGTACCCAGCGCAGATCGCGCAGGTAACCCGCGCCAATCATTTCCTCGATGCCGTCGCGCACGGGCTGGTTGTAGTCGTTGCCATAGTCGTTGATCGCCGCAAGGTGGAAGGGAAAGCCAAGGGAACGGCAGTATTCATGCATGCGCACTGCGTCGCGCAGCACGGTCAGCGCATCCGCGCTGTCGAGCATCACCACAACGAGGGGCAAAAAGCTCGGCACGCCCGGCGCCTCCGCACAGGGGCCCGTGCCGGGACGCGCGGTCAGCCGCGCATCGATCAGCAGTGCAGCCGCACGGTCGATGATGTGCTGTTTTTCGCTATCCAGACCCGTGAAGGAGAGAAGCGCCTGCGCCTGCGTCTGGGAAAGCTGCGCCGCGCGCTCAGACGCCTCCCGCGAGGCATGCTTATCAAAGAACGTATCCACATCGGCATCCGGACAGAGTCCAAGCGCGAACGTCACGGCGCGCTCCTGATCGGGTTCGAGCGCGACCTTTGTGCGCAGGGCGGACGCGGGATTGATCGGGTAGCCGTCCATGCCGACGAGCGTACGGTTGACAGCGCCCGTTCTGCCGCGGAGCCTGATCCAATCGGTCTCGCGTGACACGTCCTCCCCGCCTGAAACCACGTGCAAAAGCGCAGGAAACGTCTCGTCGGGTTTGCGCGCGCGCCGATGATAGACGATGGCATTTTCGCGCGAAAGATCGGCGGTTAAAAACAGCTGATAAAACGCGGGATGGGCATTCAGTTCCGCCTGTGCCATGAGGGCAGCTTCGAAGTAATCCGTGAGTTCGATTTCGCGCGGCGCGTCGCCCGCATTCATGAGAGAAATCCGGCGGACGAGCGCACCGTCGTCGGGAGAAATGGTTATGCGCATCTCCGCCTCGACATCGCCCAGCTTGACCGCGTAGGTCGCTAGTCCCGCCTCGGAAACGAAGCGCGCCTCGGCGGAATTGACGACGATTTCCTCACCCGATTCCGTATCCCGCAAGACCGTTTTGATGCCATCCGTGCGCCGGAGCAAATCGCCCGTAAAGCGCGCGGCGAACATGCCGTTTCTGGAATAGGAGAGATCGCCCCGCGCGGTCAGAATCGCGCATGCACCCGCGCCGCCCAGCAGGGCGGTATCCGCGATGCGGGACTTGGCCTTTCCCACACGTGCACGCCGGGGCTCGGGCCGCTGGCGTTTCACATCGCGCACGTCCTTTGATTTTTCGAGCCTGATGCGCGCCGCAGGGCGCTCGCAAAGAAGCAACGCAAGCGCGCGTGCCTCCGGAATGCGCATAAAGTGGCGGACGAGTGCGTCGCCCGTCAGTGCGTTGCACAACGCGCACAGCGCCATGCCCTGATGGTGCGCCATCCAGCTTTTCACAATACGAGGCGGCTTTCTGGCATAGTCCGCCGCCTCATAGAAGCCGCACTCCCCCGTCCAGCCGAGATTGAGCATATGCTCAATGTTCTTTGCGGCATCCGTGGGACGCGAAGCGAGCGCAAGCACAGTCGCATAGGGAGCGACGACTTCCTGCGGCACAGGACCGCCCAGCGCCATGGCACGCATGCCGAAAGCGCGATACTGGTAATTCAGATACATATCAAACGCATAATGCCCGGATTCGGACACGCCCCACGGACGGTTGCGCGCCTTGGCATAGCGCATCTGCGCAGCAATCGCCTGGTGTTCCGTGCGCGAAAGGAGCGTGCCCGGTGCGGCGCGCATAAAGATTGCCGGCATGAGGTATTCGAACATCGTGCCGCTCCAGGAAAGGAGCGCACCGTCCGCCACGGGGCGGGAGAGCTTCATCCAGTTTTCGATGCCCACCTGATCCATCATCATCGCGGCAAAGCTCAGGATGCGCGACTCGGAGGCCAGGAGATCATAATGAGAGGCGGACATGCGACCGTTTTCGACGTCCGCGCCGATGAAAAACAGCTTGCGATCCGGATCAAACAACCGTCTGAAATCCATGGCATACGCCATTTCACGCATCCGCGCAGCAACCGGCGCGTTGGCGAGCGCCGATGCAATCAGGAGCAGCGACGCGGCGAGATTCCCGCTGTCCACCGCCGAAATATAGCGCGGGCGAAGCGGCAGGAGCGAATCGATGTCATACCAGTTATACAAATGACCGTTCCATTTTTCGAGCTGGTCGAGCGTCGAAAGCGTATTTTCGACCCGATTGATAAGCTCCTCGTCGCCCAAAAATCCCAGCTCCCGCGCCGAAAGGCAGGAAAGCAGGTACAGGCCGATGTTCGTGGGCGACGTGCGGCGCGCAGGGCCGACGTAGGGATCGATCTGCACGTTGTCGGGCGGCAGATAATGCTCGTTCGCGCCCACGTAGCGCGTGAAAAACTTCCAGGTATCACGCGAGAGCAATGTGAGCGCGGATACCTGAGAAAGCGTAAGCGGCTGGCGCGGCGCGGCATCCTCGCTTTCCATTTCCCGCAACCAGCCGGGCGCGACGAGGAACAGCGCCGCAAGGGCAAGCGTCGGTAAAATCCAGTGCCCGAGCAGTATGCCGGGGAAGAGCAAAATCGCGGCAGCGCGGCAGGTGGTCTTCAGCATGCGCGCGTCGCCCGCCTGATCGGCGGAGGTGACCCAATCGAGCAGATTTTTGCGGGAGACGAACATGCGGTAAAGCGCGCGAAAGATGGCATCGAGGCGCGCATACGCCTCCGCCGGGAGCGCCGCCAGCCGCACGCAGCCGCGCCGGAACGCATCCCGGTCGCCGAGCAGGAGCGCCAGAAACGGCACGATGAGCGCGAGCACCACGCCGATCGAAAATCCGCCCCGCGACTGGAACCAGATGGACAAGACGAGCAGGAAAAAGATCGATGGCGCCTCGGCACTTTGAATGATATTGTCGAGAATGCGGAACCGCCCGAGCGCAGGAAACTTTTTACGGAAAAGCTCCGGGAGGAGCTGCCAATCGCCGCGCGTCCAGCGGGCAAGACGTTTGAGGGATTTGGAGTAGGTTTCAGGATAGCCGTCGAATACGGCGACGTCGTTCAGCTGACCCGCGCCCGCGATCAGGCCTTCGATGAGGTCGTGGCTCAGAATGCGCGAATCGTCCAGCGCACCGTCGAGGGCGGCGGCGAAGGGCGCAATGTCGATGACGCCCTTCCCGCAGTAATTGCCCACGCCGCACAGATCCTGATAGAGGTTCGAGATCATGACCGAATAACTCGAAAGTCCGCCCTCGCCCGCAAACAGCCGGGTGAAGAGGTTTCTATTTTCCGCAGGGTTTAATTCCACCATGGGTTGGAGGATGGCATACCCCGCACTGCGGCGGCCGACGTCATGCCGGGCGTTGAGGGGATGGGAAATGGTGGCGACCATTTCCCGCGCCGCGCCGGGCAGGAGCTTCGTGTCTGCGTCGAGAGTTACGAAGTAGTGAAACCGCCCTGCAATCAGGCGGCAGGCATCGCCCTCCGCGGTAAATTCGTCCGTTCCGCCGTTTTGAATGACGCGGCACAGCGCCATCAGCGCGCCGCGCTTTCTGGCATGTCCGCGAAAGATGTGATCGCGCTGCGCGAGCGTGCGCACGCGATGCAGATAGTGGTACTTGATGCGCCCGGCCTTGGCATTGAGTTGCCGGACGCCGTCGCGCGCGGCGCTGAGAATTTCGAAATCGCCCGCTTCCTCCTGCGCGGATGAATCCTTGAAGTCGCCCAGAAGCATGTAGTCGATATTATCGTCATCGTCAAGGCAGCCGAGCGTCTCGAGCTGCGCGATCAGTTCTTTTGCGCGCTCGGGCGTGGGAATGAGCGCGGGGATCACGACCAGCGCGCGCCGATCACGGGGGAGCCGTTCATAATCCATGCGCAAAAGCCGCCGCGGCGAAAGCGCGCGGGTGACGACCTGGGAAAGCAGAAAGCCCGAAAGTCCCCACGCAGGCGCGCATGTGAGAAGCACATACCAATAAGAGCCGCACGCACCGGCAAACCCGACTGCCAGGAGCAGCGAAAACGCGACCGATAAAAAGATGTAGAGACTGCCCTTGGGGTCGATGCGCATGCGAGGCAGACGGCGGCGCATGCCGAGTCTGCGCGCAAGCTGTGCGCGACCCTCGTCCGTATAAAGCCACCAGCACACGCCGCCGCGCACATCCGCCGGGTCGTTTTCCCGCGCACCGTCGCGCGCGGCGTTCACGGCATAGCGCGCAACGGTCAGTTCGCCCACGCCCAACCGATGCGCAATGCCCTCGAGCTGTTCGCGCACCGCAGCGCGGGAAGCGCGCGTCATGCGCGGATACACACCCGAGGGATCGCAGCGCAGCTCAATCTCGGCGCGGGAGGCACGCTCGAAACATTTTTGCCAATCTGCCGCGTCGAGCATGCGCTTAACGGAAAGCAAATTGTCGATCCGGAGCATTGCAAGCGCCTGTGCCTCATGGGTACGGCGGATGCATGCCTCCGGAGAGGTATCCTGCCGCGCGAGCGCATTCTCAATCCGCAGACGCAAGTCCGGCTTTTCGAGCTCAAGGGCGAGCTGGAGCGCGCGCTCGTAAAACGCGGGAACGCCCTTGGCAAGCGCATCGTCCTTTCCGCCCGCGTAGACCCAGTCCTCGGCAGCGGCGCGCGCTTCCGCCGCGCGAATGATGCTGGTTGCCACGCGCGCGTACGCCCGGCACACAGCAACGCGCATCGCCTCGGGAACCGCCCAGAGTTCCGCCATGGTGAGCGACTGCACGTCATCAAAGGCGGTGATCGCAAGCATGAGCCGATTCGCATCAAGGGCGGCATCTCCGCCCGCGCACAACTTTTTCGCAATGAGGAAGACGCGCGTATCCGGACCGCTGGCCGGAAGACGCATGCCGCCGTCAAGATATGCCTGACGTGCGCATGCCTCCATCACCCGCGCGGACTCGGACAGCCGGATTAAAGGCTCGCTGTCCGTACGCGCGCCGAGCTCGGCGGCGCGGATTGAAATGCGACCCATGAATTCGCGCGTCTCACGCCGAATGGTGAGCACGCGCACGCCGTCGGTCGTCAACTCGGCAGCCAGCGCACCCATGTTTCGCCTGAGCGCCCGCTCGTCATAATCCCCTACAAATGCCATAACGCACCCCCGGTAAACAGATACCAAGAGTATGCGCAGGTTTTGGGAGATCAATCCAATGAGGAGAGGAGAGGAAAAGCACCTCTTTTGAGGGGCATATGCATGTAACGCACCCTCGGCTGCACCGGGAGTGGTTTCCATATGGGACGGAAACGAGGTATTATTTCGTGATGACAATGCCCGCCTGTACTGTGGTCAGCGGAACAAAGATGTCTTCACCGGTCACATTGACGAGCAAAATCGTCGCCGGGACTGTGTCGACCGTCACAAGGGCACAGGTCGCCATCTCATCTGAAACGATCGGTGATGAAGCAGTCGAATAGGGAACCCCATCGACCGCAACCACCAAATCAATGGTCGTTGCGGGGCCGGCGCCATCGGGCGCAGCCCACCATGAGACGGTATCGTTTACGCGCTTTGTGATTGTGAATTCATCGGTCGTCGCATTGTAGCTGATATAGTTGCTCTGATCGTTCACCACATTGTCAAACATCACATTCGTGCCGTCCGCGATGATCCCGCCGCCGGCATCAACCAGCTCGGCCTGAATACCGATGTTTGCATTATTTTTGAAAAGCGCAATCGTGGAAAACAGCAAAGCGAATCCGGCGATCATTGCAATGATCCATGTCGGCGCACTGCATGATTTACAATACATGTCTGATCTCCTTTCCTCACGTGATCTGGAGTAAGGTCTCCCAGACATGATATGTCAAAAAGTCCGCAAGGGATATTCAATGATTTCATATCGGTTACGCAAAAATACCCGCCATGACGGTGATGGGCATTGATTTATACACACAGCATCCTTGATTGGGCATTTCTCCGGGCCGAATTAAAACTTGAAAGCCATTCACTTCCATCAAAATATAGACGTCACCGTTCGTCAACACATCCTCGGAGATTTTTTCCGCGCCGAACACCTGATGATAGAGCTCGAATGCCCTCGTGCTGTCGCTCACATGAAACATTTCATAAAAGTGTGGAAGTTTCCGAATGATATGCGGCGACCTTTCAAGTTGCTGCGTAACCGCCAGGAGGCGATTCACATTGGACGATTTCCCGTTATCATCGACGTTTGCCAGTTGTGTTTCGATTTGCATCGCCTTTTCATAGAGCAGCTTCACGTCGCCATTTCTGCTGAAGTCGACATCCCTGATCTCGCGGACGAATTCCAGAATGACTTCCTTCAGTTCGTGGAGAAGGGCGACTTCCGCATCGATATCGTTGACTTTGTTGCCCAGAACCTCCAGCACAACCTGCGATCCGGGCGCATCAAACACGCGCTGAATATCCCGAATGCAGATGTTGAGCCTGCGCAGGATCAATATTTGTTCCAACCGCTTGACGGCCGCTTCATCGTACATGCGATACGCGTAGTCGTCGTTGCGCACGCTCGTGATGAGCCCCATATCCTCATAATAACGCAGCGTTCGGGCCGATATGTCGTATTTTCCGGTCATCTCTGTGATTTTCACCAACTGACTCATGGGACACCTCCGCGCCGTTGTGATAAGAACAGTATACACGCTTCCCCAACGGCAGAGTCAAGACAAAAATGCAGGCTGACAGACAATCTGTCAGCCTGCACGCCAGGTGTTTGGAGGTTCATTTCCCGCGCGTCAGGCGTTCTCCGTGCCGTCGAATACGACCGCAACCTTGCCGCAGTTTCCGCTCGCCATAAGGGCATAGGCGGCGTCCGCGTCCGCGAGCTTGAAACGGTGCGTAATCAAATCCTCCGGATGGATGTCCCAGCGCACGAGATTCTCCACCAAGTCTTCCATCCGCGCAAGGCTCGTCACCCAGCTGCCGTAGATGGTCTTCTGGTCGTGGATGATATCCGGGCTGGGATGGAAGGAGACCGTGCCCCCCTCGCCCACGAAGGCGACTCTGCCCCACTGCCGCGCCGCGCGGATGGCGAGTTGGCGTCCGGCGTCGGATGCCGATGCGTCGAAGGCGCGCTCCACGCCCTTTCCGCCGGTCGCCGCCTTAATCTTTTCGAGCGTGTCCGTGCCGGGCTTGAAGATCTCGTCCACCAGATTCAGCTTTTTTGCAAGCGCGATGCGTTCGTCGCTGATTTCAACGCCGATGAGCTTATTTGCGCCCAACGCCTTTGCGAGCATGAGCGCCGCCAGACCCACGGGGCCGAGCCCGACCACAAGCACCGCGTGGTTGCCCGAAACGCCAACCTTTTCGATCGCCTCGTACACCGTGCCGAAGCCGCAGGCCACCTGCGCGCCGTCGCAATAGGTCAGCTCGTCCGGCAGCGCGATCAGATCGCGCTCGTCGCAGAGCATGTACTCCGCCATGCCGCCGTCCCGCTGCCAACCATAGGCCGCGCGGTATGGGCTGGAGCAGGAAATCTGATAGCCCATGCGGCAATCGTGGCAAACGCCGCAGCCGTGAATGTGATAGACGATCACCCGGTCGCCCTTTTTGAAGCGCACAAGCCCGGGGCCTTCCTCCACGATCTGTCCGCAGGGTTCATGCCCCGCGATCATGCCGTCGATGTAACCTTCCGCGCCCTTTCCGGTATGTTCGCGGTAAATCGCGCGAATATCCGATCCGCAGATGGTCGAGGCCATGGTCTTGACCAAAACCTGACCGTGACCGGGTTTTGGAATGTCAAAATCCTTCAGTTTTACTGTGCTGTCACCCGGCAGCATCGCGCCGACCATTTTGCCGTCCATCGATACCCCTCCCCCGTTTCTATTTTTCGTATCCGTTCCAGCCGGGAATCGTCCCGTCCACATCCCACAGGTCCAGCCAGTCCGTCGCGCCCTGCCACAGGAACACCTGCCCCTTGATGAGGCGGCAATTGCGTTCACAGCCGCGCATCTGATCCATTTCGGCAGGCGTCAGCGGATCAGACGCGAGCGCGCGGATATTTGAGAGCGCGTTTTTCCGCTTGGTGGTAAACGGGATGGGTACCTGTCCCCGCTGCGACGCCCACTTGAGGCAGACCTCGACCGGATGAATGCCGCGCGCCGCCGCAATTTCACGCACGGCGGGCATTTCGGTGTCCACGAGGTCGTCCGGCATACGGTCGCGCGCGGGCCGTCCCGGCGAGCCGATCGGGCTATAGCCGATGGGCAGGACGCCGTTGTCGAGGCAATACTGGAACAGCTCGCCCTGCTGAAAGGTCGGATGCAGTTCCATCTCGTTGACAGCAGGCTTGATGCGTACGTCTGCGAGGATCATTTGCAATTTCGGTATCGTGACATTGGATGTGCCGATGTGCCGCACGAGTCCCATGTCGCACAGCTGCTCCATCGCGCGCCATGTCTCCATGAATTCCGCATGGATATACGGTCGGGAGGCCGGATTGCGCGCATCCCCATCACAGCCGGGCTCGTGGTAATTCGGAAACGGCCAATGCACCAGATAGCAGTCCAGATAGGACACACCAAGATCGCGGATGCTTTTCTTGCACGATTCGATGACGTCCGCCGGGCTATGGCGGTCGTTCCAGAGTTTGCTGAGGATGAACAGATCCTCCCGCGCAAGACCGCCGTCCAGCGCCCCCCGGAGCGCCGTGCCGACCTCCGGTTCGTTGCCGTAACACGCCGCGCAATCGATGTACCGATAGCCCATCCGCAATGCTTCGCGCACGACGTTTGCGACAAGCGCCGCATCCGCGTGATCCGAGCCGAACGTGCCCAATCCGATGCCGGGCATGGACGCCCCCGTGTAGAGTTTTTTTGCCGGTATGCGCGCCGGATCGGTGCCGTCCGGCGTCATTTGAAATGCTGCCATTTTGACCTCCCCGCCTTTGTGTGTTTCTCCAATCCCAAGAGCAATTATAGACCCAGGCGGCAGAATCTGTCAATCAATCGGGCAGTTGGTCCAGGGCAATCGTTTACGACTTCGCTGTAAGCGATTGCGGAAGAACGGGAAACCGGATTTCTGAATTTCCCGCGGGAAATTCCGGGCGAAATCCGGATGACGGAACTGATTCGTCGTCGGGCGCGCAAGCGTGCCCTCGGGACGAATCCATTTGTGCCGGCGAAGCCGGCATGAATGATCGAATATGGAGGGCTGCGGCCCTCCAAACCTCCCTGGAATTTGGTAAACAAGGCCCTGGCAGTTGGTCTTCCCTTTCGTCAAAGAAGCCAATGAGAACGATCAGCAATGCGGAGAAAATCCATTCCAGCATCACTTATCTGCCGGATTGCGCGCGAAAAAGCGCCTCCTCCATCAGCGATTTAGAGATGTACATCGCCTTGAGGCGGTTGCGAAGAAGGGTATGGTGCGCGTTTCCTTCCGGGAATTTCTCATGCGCCCGTTCGCACTTGAGGATGATCGAATCCACCGCGCGCAGCGCCTGTGAAAGCTCTTCGCCCGTATATTTTTCCATGCGATTATCATACAGGACACCCGCCCATTCGTCAAGAAGGGCAAAAAACACCGGAACACGCATCGGCGCGCGTTCCGGTAAAGTCATCAGCTCTTGTATCTATCTTCGATGGGCGGAAATCCGAAATGGCGCTGGCTCACGTCCCAGAGATCGGAAAGCCCGGCTCTGTAGAGAAGCGTCTGCCACGGGAGAAAGCCGTCGTGCCGATTGACCGCGTCGGCAAGCGCCGTCGCAAGCCGCGCCTGGGTTTCAGGCAGTCTATCCGCCAGGTTAATCAGTTCGAGGGGGTCGGTCTCGAGGTCGTAGAGCGCGACGGGTACGCCGTCCTCCCCTGTCGCATAGACATAGCGCCCGTCGGTCGCCGCGCGCCATACGGCCTGACGCCGGAACCACGCGTTATGCGCGGGCACATAGTTATAAAAGTACAGCGATTCCGGGCCGGGCGCTGCGGGATTCGTGAGGCAGGCGCTGAGGTCGCGCCCATCCACTGCGCCGGGAAGCGCAAGGCCGAGAAGACCCAGGAGCGTGGGTGCCATGTCCGCGATGCCGAGCAACTGATCGCGCTGTCCGACCGGAATATGCCCGGGCCAGCGCGCAAGGAAGGGAATGTGTGCGCTCTCCTGATAAAAGGTTTGCTTGTCGCACATGCCATGGCTGCCCAGAAGGTCTCCGTGATCGCTTGTGAAGATCACGATGGTGTCGTCGAGCCGCCCCTCGATGCGCAGGTGATCCAGAATCCGTCCGACCTGTTCGTCCAGCGCCTCGATATGCCCATATGCGCCCGCAATGTTCTCGCGGAGTTCTTCCATCGAATCGTAGTGGGGTTGCCAGCCATGCTTTTGGGAATTCGGCGTATAGGCATAGTGCCCCGGCGGAGGCACGAAGCCACCGTCCGTAAATGCAGTGACGTTGCCGCGCAGGGTGAGCTCCGGTGCGCGCGCCCGTGCCGCCTGCGCCATCTCCTCCGGCATCCGAAGATACGGCGGGTGGGGCGTCGCATAGCTGAGATAGAGCGCCCACGGGCGATCCACCTCTTCCCGCCCGTCCAAATACTCAAGCGCGAGCTGAGTTTGAACGACGGGCTCATAGCCCGCGACGAAGTGGCGTGCGTCGGACTCATCGTCGTAATAGTAGTTCATGTAGTCGTGATTGCAGTTGTTGACCCGCCAGAAGTCGAAGCCCAGCCTTCGCTCCTTTTCGATGAACTGGTCGCGTGGCACGCCCGCGAGATGCCATTTGCCGATGTAGCCCGTGTCGTACCCCGCGTTTTTTAACACATGCGCGACGGACGGCACATCGGCCTTCACAGGCACGTCGTTAGCGACCGCCCCGTGGCGCAGGGGATGAAGGCCCGTCAGCAGCGTTCCGCGCGCGGGCACGCACACGGGACAGTTGGAGTATGCGCGCGCAAACTGCGCGCCCTCGCGGGCGAGCGCGTCGAGATGGGGTGTGCGCAGTTCGTCGTTTCCCGCGCAGCCCAGATCGCAAAATCGATGCTGATCGGCAAGGATGAACAGGATGTTCGGTCTTTTCATGGAATCCCTCCGTCGGTTTGATCCGGCCGCCGCGAAACGCAGGCGGCCGGATGCGATGTCAATCCCCGTAGGTAAAGCTCCGATAGAACACCTGCTCATAGCTCATGTTCCAGCTGTAAACCAATCCGCCCGTGGGCACGTTGCCCAGATCCTTGTTGACGATCATGATGCGGCCCGGATTCGTGATCGGGAGAATGAGATACATCTGATCCGCGACCTTCTGGGCGATGTCCGGAATCACATCGTTGACCGCCACGACAGGATCAACCGTCATGAGGGAATCGATCTCGGCCACGAGCTCCTTGTACCACTGCGGCGGCTCAAGATACTTGTCCTTGTCGGCCTCGGCGATCTCGCCGGACAGGCCGCCGGCGGTTACCCACGCGTTCCACAAAACGCCGCAGGACGAGAGTGACCAGTCGCGGTGATGCCAGAGCTGGTCCACGTGCGCAAGGTAAACGCGAACGGGGATTTCGTTGGCGTTGAGTGAGGAGGCAAGGAGCGATGAATCGGTCGAATAAACCGCAACGTTGAGCCCGATGTCCGTCCAGAATTCCACCAGCAGCTCGCACACCGGAACCGTGAGCGTCACGGTATTGGAGGTGTCCGTCCAAATCTGCCACTGGAGTTTTTTGCCGGAAGGCGTCTCGCGGAAGCCGTCGTTGTCAAGATCCTGCATGCCCATTTCATCAAGAAGCGCGTTTGCGCCATCGACGTCCCAGGTGCAGTTGTAGCGCGGGTTGGCTTCGGCAAAGCCCAGGTAGACGTCGATGATCTCATTGGCGTCGATCGAAGTCACGAGTGCCTCGCGGAACCGCTTATCGCCGATGACCTCCTGCCATGCCTGGGAGGCCTCGTCGTCCTTCACGGTGCCGTCGGGATTGAGACCATAGGTGGGATTCACCATAATGGCGGTGGGGATGTTGTGGTGCTGCCCGATGCGCACCTCATAGCCGCCCGTTTCGGCGTTTTCCACGAGCACCGAGTACTTGTCCACTTCTTCCTGTACGAAATCTTCCGCACCGGTCAGGAGCATGACGAGTTTTACCGCGTCGTTTTCGGCAAAGCCCAATTCAAGGTAGTCCACATACGGAAGCTGCTGCCCTTGTGCATCCACCTTGAAGTAATAGGGGTTGCGCACCCAAATGGTGCGGTTATTCTCGCTCGACTCCATCACCCAGCCGTAGAGCACGGGGAAATTGGTGTCGATCAGTCCCTGGAAGTACACGGAGGTGAGTGCGTCGTTGGGATCGGTATTCTCCCAGTTGGTCATGTCGACCTGATTGAACACATAGGTCCAAACGCCCTCGGCGCGCGGATCATCATAGCCCAGCACGGCTGCAAAGGGCGCGATGTAATCGTAATACGCGTCGAGCGAGCCATGGCATTCCTCCGCGTAATCGATGTGGAAGGGCTTGAGGTAATGTGCGGGCTTCAGAAGATCGGTATAGCCCGCCCAGCCCGCGATGGAGATGACGACCAGGAAGCCGCCATAGGGCGTTGCGGATGTGACCGTGAGGGTGTAGTCATCGAGAATCTCAAACGTCAAAGGTTCACCCGCGCTGGAACCGCCCGCGCGGAAATTCTTCGGGACGACGGGCGTGAGCGCGGCGTTAAACAGGAAATCGTCAATGGTGAACGCGAAGTCCGCGCTCGTCACCTCCACGCCGTCCGACCACTTGAGGCCCTTGCGCAGATAGAGCGTAAACTGGGTGAAATCATCATTGACATCGTAGCCCTTGAGCACGTTTCCGATGATCTCATCGGAGTTTGCAGAGGACATGGAGAGAAGACCTTCGTTCATGCCGGTGAAAAACTTGGCGTACCAGTTGGGATCGGTCGAAATGCCGTGCAACGTACCGCCGTAGTTGCCAATCTCGAGATCGACGTACGCATCGAGAATCTCGTGGAGCAGCTTCGGCTCGTCGGGCAGGCGCTCCGCAACGGGGGGCAACGCGCCGGACGCAACGGCCTCATCAAGGATGGGTGACTGCGTATACGCCGCGCCCTCCGCAAACGAGCCGAGAGAACACGCGCCGACCAGCAACATGAAGGCCAGGATAAGGGCGAGTTTCCGCATGGTATGTTTCCTCCTATCTTTCAATGCGCGCACGCATTTGGTTCACTTTCTGCGGGTGGAATCGCGTTCCACCAGCTTGCAGTTGAGAAGGATTCTCTCGGGCGGCATTCCCTTGATCATGCGCCCGAGAAGCATGGTCGCCTGCACGCCCTGCTCATAGCGGGGCATTTGAAAGCTGGTAATTTGGGGCGTGGTCAGGATGGAAATGTCGATGTCCTCGCAGCCGGCCAGCGCAACATCGTCCGGCACGCGCACCCCGTAACGCTGAAGCGCACTGAGCGCGCCCAGCGCGATCATGTCCGTAAAGCAAAAGACGGCATCCGGGAGGTTGGAACGGGTCGAAAGGACGGAAGAGATAAAATCGTAGGCATCTTCACAGGTCTCGACCCAGACGGCTGCGTCCATCCAGCCATCCTCATCGTAAATGGAAAGCCCCGCACAATGGAGCGCCTGCGCAAAGCCCGTAATGCGCATATGATCCGGCGGGCCGCCGATCACGGCGAGCGATGAATAGCCGTTTTTAAGAAAGTGCGCCGCCATGTCCGAACCGATTTTTTGATTATTGAGCCGAATTTCCGCCGCGTTCGGATCGGTAAAGTGTCGCATGAAGAACACGACGGGAATCTCGCTCTCCTGTGCCGCGCGGATGAGCGTCGGGATGCCCGCGCCCGCAAAGATGACGCCCGCCACGTGCCGCCTGCGAATGGCGGATTCCAGCGCCGCGTAGAGTCCCGCATCCGCGTTCGACGGAAACACCATCGGGATGAGATTGAACCCCAGTATCTTGCAGGTGTCGCGCATGCCCTGTATCGTCTGAAGATGTGCCTCCCTGACACCGGAGAGCACAAAAAGCACCGTGTTCTCCGCGATGGCGACGTCCTGATGATTGGAAGGCGCATAGCCGAGTTCTTTTGCAGCGGCAAAGATCGCGGCACGTGTCCTGGCGGAGACGCGGGATGGCTGGTTATAGGCGAGGGAAACGGTCGAAATCGACACGTTCGCCAGTCTCGCCACATCCTTAATCGATGACATCCGATCACCCTCGCATCATTTCTGCATTCAGTATATCATAGGTTTGCAGATCATTACCGCTCCGTTAATACATTTCGATTGTTTCGATTGCAAAAAACGCCTTCCGAGGCCATGGACCCGGAAGGCGCTGCCGATCTATTTTACCGTATATTCGGGGTTAGAATTCCACGTGAAGCAGTACGCCATGCCTGTGGGAATGTCGTCTGAATCGAAGATGAAGTCGTCACATCGCAGAAAATGCTCGACGCACGCCCCCGGGTCGGATGGCGCGCCCCTTTCCCTGATCCAGTCCCGCATGAAATCGGAAAAAAAGGAGGACTGGTCAAATGTGTATGTAAGGCTGAATTCCGTTTCTTTCCACGGCTCGAGCGAAAAGGGAACCGCAAGGGTCTCATGTCTTATGACCATACCAAAGGCGCCCTTGGAGTGATACCCGAAGTCCGTGATCTCGACGATCCACGGAAAGAGATTTTTGGCCCGGATCACCTGTGTGACGGTTGCCGTGCCGTCCGCCTCTTGCATCACCTCGATGCTCTTGACAAAAAAGATGTTGTTCTGAATTTCAGCGATGTGACGCCCCATGGGCTGACCAGAAACGAGGCTGCGCACAGGGGCACGACAGTTAAAAGGACGATCAGAGGGATGATGACACGCTTCATTTCACATTTCCCCAGATGGCAAGGTCGATGTCGTCGCGGGTTTGCTGGAAATCAATCCAGTCGAAGATCCGCTGTGCCTGCACCGTATCGCCGCGCAGAATCGCCTTTTCGAAGGATTGGCACAGGTCGCACTCCAAAGGATAAGCCATTTGATAATACGCCGGGAAGAGCGCGCGCTCGGCATCACCAAACGCATAGTGCCGCCGGACGACATCGAGCCGCGCCTTCATTTCCGCATCCTTAGAACGCAGAAATGCCGCATCGGCAAGCCTTGGGAATTCGTCTTGTGCAATATACACGCGGCAGAAATTGCGGAACATGTAATTGAGAATGGTCTCGGCACCCGCAAGATTGAAATCGATGACGCCGACGAAATTGCCGTTTTCATCCACAAGCGCATTGTCGCCGCCCTCGTCGCCCTGCAAAAACGCCTTTGGAAGTTGCTGATACGCGGGTCGAAGGCTTTCATACAGGGAGAGAAAGCGCCCCCAGATGCGCCGCGTCCGATCTCTGAATTGCGGCATGCGCGCGTCCACGACATCGCAAAAGTGGCGCGCTCGCTCATACGTCTCATCCGTTTCGTCCTCAGCGCAGAACGTGTCATAGATGCACCATGCGCTGCTCCACGCAGGCAGCGCGACGGATGCACGGGCCATTTTTGCGCAGGCTGCGACCATTCCGTCAAAAAACGGAGCTTCGCGCCCGGTTAGCCCAAACTCCTTCGTCGTTTTATTTTTTTTCATTTCCTCCGCATAGACGCAGAATTCAATCGTTCCCTCGCAGTACACGCTGCACAATTCTCCCTCCAGGTCGGGGATGATGCGCGGCGCGTAAATGCCGGAATCGTTATAAAGATCGATCAGCCGCTTCCAGCCCGCAATGCGCGCCGGCGTTGTAAAACTGTTGTTTGTGGCCTTGACCGCGACATGCTCGCCCTGGTCGGTGTCGACAAGAAAGACAAAGCGGATGTCGTATTCACCAAAATCCTTTGCGATTTGCACAATGTTGGTCGCGCTTCCGCGCATGTAACGGGAAAACAGGCGCTCCGGTCTGGAAATCTTCGCCATGCGCACCTCACTCGTAGATGTCGTAATCGTCCGGATTGACTCTTAGATATCCCTCGCGCAGCACATTTGAGAGGATGATTTTGTGCGCCTGCGCAAGCCTGCCTTGCGCAAACATGCTCGCCGCGCTGTCGGGCAGGATCAGCAGATGATCGAGAAGCTGGATGCCCGCCCCGGAGAGCGTCACGGCATAATCAAGCGTCGCCTGCACGTCGTAATCCTCAAATGCTTTGCGCTTGCCCGGTGAGAACTGCCCGATCATGACGGAATGGGCGCGCGCGGAAAGCGCGGCGGAAAGCGCCCCGCGCAAATAGGCCGGCTCCGCCCACGCGTCGTTGTCGGCAATCCAGCCGCCGGAAAGAAGCCGCCCGCCCGCGTTGAGACAGCATTGCCAAACCTCGGGGTCCCGCGCATCAGCGAAAAACGTCTTGAAATACGCCTGCGCACGCATGACGTTGTTGAGCTTGGGTTTGTCGGTCGGTTCGAGCGCGCCATATGCATCGGTCAGTTCGCCCAACTGCTTGAGCCACTTGGCGGTACGCGGGCCGATGCCCTTTATTTGGGTCAGTTCCGCCTCGTCCGCACGAAAAATGGCTTCGACAGAGCCGAAGTGATCCATCAATTCCGCCGCCTGCGGTTTTGTGTCACGCCGCGGAAGCGCATAATACAATAAAAGTTCCAACAAATCCTGCGGGCGCATCGATTCGGCGTTCATGCGCTCCGCCCTCTCGCGCATACGCGCGCGATGGCCTTCCATCGAAATGGGCATCGCATCAACTCCCATTGTAACAAAAAGATAAGAAACCCTGCGCTCAGTCGCGCAGGGCATATGTCGCCTCGTTATTTCGGCATTTCGTCGAGCTCCTTACGGCGGCGGCGGATGCTGTTCAGCGCGGCGGACATCTCATCCTCAACCGCATTCAGCTCTTGCAGAACCTCATGCGTGACCTTGAGCTTCAGTTCCGTCACCTCAACCTTGGCATCGTTTTTAATGCCTCGCGCCTCATCGCGTGCCTGACGCACAATTTCAGATTCCGCCACCATGCGGTCGGCGCGGTCCTGTGCCTCCTGCACGATGGCGTGCGCCTCGTCTTCCGCATCGGCAATCAGCCGATCGGCCTCGTCGCGCGCCTTTTCAAGCACGGCGTTTGCGCGCATTTCGGCAGATGTTACGCGGTTCATGGCGGATGTCTCCGCATTGCCCATGATGCGTTCGCGTTCGGAATACATCTGAATTCCGTACTGAATCGCCTCGGGCAGATTATTGTCCATATCCTCAAGGATCAAAAGGCACTTTTCCACATCGACCAACTTATTTTTCGTCAGCGGAATGCTTTTGCCCGCGGTGATCGTATCGCGAAGCGCCTTCAGAAGCTCGATGAAAAATCGCATATCATCAACAGGTTCTTCTGTCGAAGTTCTCTCCGACGCGCCCTGACTCGGATCTTCATGCTCGCCCTCGTAGAATTTCTCCTGATCGCGATCCATATCTTTACTCCCTTCCATACACGCTATTTGGCGTATACAGCGTAGATTTCATCGATGATTTCCGGTGGCGCCATGCCATCGAGCGGCGCGCGGTGATACGCGCATTCGCGCACAATGGTGGACGAAAGCCGGCAAAATTCCGGCATGGAGGGCAAAAACAGCGTCTCATATCCCCCGAGTTTCCGATGCGCCTCTGCAACCTGCAATTCGTCGCGCACCTCAACCGGCTCGCGCACGCCACGCAAAATGACATCCGCGCCGACCTCGCGCATCAGATCCACCAGCAGTCCCGTCGAATGTACGACCCGTACATTTGGGAAACCGCGCGTAATCGTTTCGAGCATACCGGCACGCTGGACGGGCGGAAGGTGGTATACCTTCCCCGATTGAGAGAGCACCGCGACGTATAACTCGTCAAATAGATGCGCTCCGCGCCTTATAATGTCCAGATGCCCGCATGTGGGCGGTGAAAAACTACCCGCAAACAGTGCCTTCATTCTAATTTATATCTCCCTGCGCAGAAAATCCAAGGCGGTGTCGCCGTATACCCGCGCGTCGTAAACGAGAAAGCCGGGCGCGGAAATGGTCTCCGAGCCCTTCGAGCGCTCGCACACGAGGACGACATCATCCGTGAGGAGCCCACGCGCGGAAAGCCGCATGATCGCGTCCGTATACGCCTCGCATAACGCGTAGGGCGGGTCAAAAAACGCGATGTCAAATGGCGCGCCCGAAAGGGCGCCAACGGCCTTCCGATAGTCAGACTGCAATATTGCGATCCGCGTTCCCGCAGAATCGCCCAAAACGGCAGACGCATTTTTACGGATGGCTTCGATCGCACGCCGGTCGGAATCGACCAAAACGGCGCTCGACGCGCCTCTGCTCATTGCCTCGAGCGCGAGCGCACCCGTTCCCGCAAAAAGATCCAGAACGCGCGCACCCTCGACGCGGGACGCCAAGATATTAAACAGCGCACCACGCAGCCTGTCGGAGGTTGGTCGCGTCTTTCCGCCCGCGGGAGCGACAAGCCCTCTCCCCCGCGCAACGCCTGAAATGATCCGCATCGCACCCACCCATGGTATTTGTCGTAATTATATCATAATTCAGCAATCGTTGCAAACTATTTTTTCATTATTTCTTCGAAATCCGTTCGGATCCTTGAAACAAGTCCGATCAGTCGATAGACACCCGGCGTACGCGCGGCAGAAAGCCCAGCATGATTTCGTAGGGGATCGTGTCCGTCAGGTTCGCAAGTTCGACAGGCGTAATCTCCTCGCCCCCCTGCCGACCCATGAGAACGACTTCGGACGCGAGCGTTGCCTCCGGAACGTCCGTAACGTCGATCATGAGCATGTCCATACACACGCGCCCGATGAGATTTACGCGCTTGCCGCAAACCAGCGCCTGCGCACGGTTTGAAAGGGCGCGGGGGTAACCGTCGCCATAGCCGATGGGGATGGTCATGACCGTCGTATCACGGGCGGCGGTGAACGTCCTTCCATAGCTTACAGTTTCACCCATGCCGATTTTTTCTATGCGAACGGGCTTTGTGACCAGCGTCTGCGCGCCGCGCAGCTTCGGATTTTTTGCGCCGAAGCCGTAGAGCGCGAGCCCGGGACGCACCATATCATGCATATACGCGGCATCCTCGAACGCGAATGTGGCGGCCGCATGCGCAATCGGACGGTATCCGGCAGCGCGAATCGTCAAAAGCGCATCGCAAAACAGCGCGTTCTGGCGCGCGGTGTATGCGGGATCCGTGTCCGCGACAGCGAAGTGCGTGAACGCACCTTCCATTTGGACATTTGGACAATCGCGCCACAGATCGAGCATGGCGGAGAGCTCCCGTTCGCCCCTGACGCCGATGCGGCCCATGCCGGTATCGATCTTGAGGTGTGCGCGCGCGGGCTTCCCGCAAGTCTCAGCCGCTTTTTGCAGCGTGCGGAGCATATCGGGACGATAGACGGCCTGCGCAGCGTCCGCATGGACTGCCTCCACGATGGAGTCCTCGTTTGCACCGCCGAGGATCAGAATCGACGCATGGATACCAGCCGCACGCAGAGCGATTGCTTCCTCGACAAGCGCGACAGCGAGCCAATCTGCGCCGCCCGCCAAAAACGCCTCGGCGGCGCCCACGAGCCCGTGCCCGTAGGCATCCGCCTTGACGACCGCCATACACTTTACATCCCGCGGCACCGCGTCCCGGATCGCGCGCGCGTTCGCTGTGAGCGTTCTGCGCGACACGCGCAGTTCGGTCGGCCTCATAGAAGATCCACGGCGTCCTGCCCGAGGAGTTTGATCCCGCCCTCTTTCAGAACCGCAATTCCCTTTTCGGGATCGGAGAGTTTGAAGATGAGCAGGGCGTCCACGCCGGTGTTGCGCACGAACGAATAGAGGTACTCGATCGAGATGCCCGCACCGTCGAGCATACCCAGTATGTCCGCAAGTCCGGCGGGATGATCCGGCACGCACGCGCAGACGACGTCCGAGAGGCGTGCGGTATAGCCGCCGGTGCGCAGCGCGCTGAGCGCCGCCGGGATGAATTTGGAATTGACCACGCAACGCAGCACCCCAAAGCTGTCGCTGTCCGCGATGGACAGGGCGATGAGGTCGACGCCGCTTTCACCCAGAAGCCTCGTCATGGCGTGGAGGCTGCCCGTTGTGTTTTCCAAAAAGACAGAAATCTGCTTGGTATACATGACTTCCCCTCCTACAGCTTTCTCTTATCGATGACGCGCTTGGCCTTGCCCTCCGAGCGCGGGATAGACTTGGGCGCGACGAGCTTGATCGTCGCCTGCACGCCGACCACGGACTTGATGTCGGCGCTGATCTTCTTTTCCAGTTCCACGATACGGCTGACCGTATCCGAGAACATGGATTCCGTCATCTCCACCTGCACCTCCAGAACGTCCGAGGACTTCACGCGATCCACGACGAGCATGTAATGCGGCGCGACGCCCTGAATGCCCACGAGCACGGATTCAATCTGACTGGGGAACACGTTGACGCCCCGGATGATGAGCATATCGTCCGTGCGGCCGGTGATACGCCCCATGCGCACCGTGGTCCTGCCGCAGGCACAGGGTTCCGCAATGAGCGTGCATACGTCGTGCGTGCGGTAACGGAGCATCGGCATGCCTTCCTTGGTGATCGTCGTGAACACCAATTCGCCCGCCATGCCCATGGGCATCTGCGCACCCGTCTCGGGATTGATGATTTCCACCATGACGTGATCCTCGTTGACGTGCATGCCCTTTTTCTCGAGGCACTCAAACGAAACGCCCGGGCCGCAGATTTCGGTAAGACCGTAGATGTCACACGCATCGATTCCGAGGAGTTCCTCGATCCGCCCGCGCATTTCTTCCGTCCACGGCTCCGCGCCGAAGCAGCCCGCCTTGAGTTTCAAGTCGCGCTTTGGATCGATCCCCATTTCATGAAGCGTTTCGCCCAGATAGGTGGCATAGGATGGCGTGCAGCACAGAATCGTGGAGCCAAGCTCCTTCATGATCATGATCTGGCGCTGCGTATTGCCGCTGGACATCGGGATGGTCATCGCGCCGATTGCCGATGCACCCTGATGCGCGCCGAGGCCGCCGGTAAAAAGGCCGTAGCCGTAGCACACCTGCACGATGTCGTCCTGATCCGTGCCGGCAGCCGTCAGCGTGCGCGCCATCATCTCCGTCCACACGTCGACGTCGTTTTTCGTATAGCCCGCTACGATCGGTTTCCCGGTCGTGCCGGACGAGCCCTGAATCCGGACGATGTCCCGAAGCGGCGCGGCAAACAGCCCGTAGGGAAACTGGTCGCGCAAATCCGTTTTTTCGGTAAAGGGGAGCTTGACAATATCGTCCGCCGTACAAATATCGTTTGGCGTTACGCCCTTTTCTTCCATGCGCGCGCGGTACACGGGCACATTTTCATAGACCCTTTTTACGGTCGCTTTGAGGCGTTCGCCCTGTAATGCGTACCTCTCATCGCGGCTCATACATTCCGCCTGTGGATTCCAGATCTTGTGTTCGCGTGCCGATGCCATCATACCGCCTCCGTGTATAAATATGTAGACCTATTATACACCAAGGCATGTGGAAAGTCCATCAATTTTGACAAAGGAATGACAGGATCGGGACAGTACGGATTCTGCTCGTACACACCCGCCAATGAAAAGACCGGGACTCCATTTGACGGATGAAGCGACATTCTCCGTCAGACAGGGACGCCGGGAATGGGCATGTCACCCATCTGCGCAAGCGTCTTGCGCACTCTTTCGTGGAAGTCGGCTTCACGACCGACGGCAGAGGCGTTGAGGTAATGAGAAAGCATGTCAGCATCCTTGAGCACTTCGCTCATGGGATCGTTGACCTCATCCAAAAAGTCATGGTTTTCAATCATTGCGACGACCGTTGCGATTTCATCTTCGCGGTATCCACCGATCCCGCGGAGGACCTCCACCGCAAGCAGCGCACCCTCGTGTGCATGGCGGCGAACCGTTTGCGCGTCGTAGGGGAAGTGCCAGTGAAGCCACAAATCGTGCAGGTACGCCGCCGTCTGCGCAAGGTCCATATCGAGGCCCCGCGCCCGCGCGAGGAGCGCCGAGAGGCACGCGACATAGCCCGTGTGCGCGATGCCAACGGGTGCATAGTCCGGGTTTTTCTCCAGGAGAAAGGCGAGCGCCGCTTTTTTAACCGCGTCATATCTGTTCATCTTTTCGCCTACCTTTGCGCGTACAGAATAGCAACGAGAGAAAGAAAAGGGGCTGCCGCGCAGGCAGCCCTTTCGTTGTTTAGCGCTTGGAGAGGACGTCCTTTTCGTACTGCTTGACGAGGGTGAGCCAGTGGTCGCCCACGGGTGCGCCCTGCTTCTGGCAGTACATATCCCAGATCGCGGTGAAGGGCAGGCTCTTGGACTCTTCCTGGAGCGCGAGGCGCGATGTATAGTCCTGCGCGACTTCCGCGGCCTTGATGGGCGCGGTCGGGCAGAGGTACGCCTTCAGAAGCGCCTTCTGGGCATTGCGGGTGCCGATGATCCATGCCGCCACGCGGTTAATGGAGGCATCGAAGAAGTCGAGCGCGATGTTCACGCGATCCTGATAGCCGTTTTTCACGATCTCGTTCATGATGTCCTGGAGCTCGTCGTCAAACGTCACAACGTGGTCGGAGTCCCAGCGCATCGGGCGGGAGACGTGCAGAAGCATTTCGTCGAGATACTGCATGCAGGCGGAAATCTTCTGGGAAATTTTCTCGGTGGGATGGAAGTGTCCCGCATCGAGGCAGAGGAGCTTTTTGCGCGTGATGGCATAGCCAAGCATGAGCTCGGAGGAACCCACGGTGTAGGCTTCCACACCCAGCCCGAACAGCTTTGACTCGACCGCGTCCTTCACATAGTCGCCCGAGATCTCCTTCGCCGCGAAAATCTGGTCGAGGGAATCGAGCATGAGCTTGCGGGGCGTTGCGCTGTCCTCGACGTTGTCCTTGTAGCCGTCAGGCATCCAGAAGTTGATGACGGCGGGAATGCCGAGCTGCTTGCCGAACTCTTCGCCGATCTCGCGGCAGCGCTTGCCATGCTCGATCCAGAATTTGCGGTGCGCCTCGTTGCGGGATGCGAGGGTGAAGCCATCCTCGGCAAAGGGATGGGAGAAATAAGTCGGATTGAAATCGAGGCCAATTTTCTTTGATTTCGCCCAATCGACCCAATTCTGGAACTCAGCAATGGTATACTCATCGCGGTCGATCTTCTTGCCATTCAGTTCCGCATAGGAAGCGTGCAGGTTGAGCTTGGACTTTCCGGGGATCATGGGCATCGCGAAATCGAGATCCGCACGCAGTTCATCCGCCGTGCGCGCACGACCGGGGTAATTGCCCGTCGTTGCAATGCCGCCAGACGCGCCGCCGCCGCCTTCGAAGCCCACGACGTCGTCACCCTGCCAGCAATGAAGCGAGATGGCGGTGTTCGCGGCCTTCTCCATTGCCGCCTCAACGTCCACGCCCTTCGACGCATAAACTTCCTTTGCGTAGTCGAAACCGGCCTGGACAAGCTTTTCCATATCTGCCATGGTTATCCTCCTTAAAACGCATTAGCGCCCATTTCTTCAACTATTATACCAATCGAATCGCATGTTGTAAACACAAATTCAAAAATCAGGACGGCAAAAGGAAAGATAAATCGGAAATTATGACGCGAGATAAACCGTTTGAACCATCAATCGCCGACAATGAGGCTGAGTTTCTCGACCTGCTCTTTTGTTCCCAGAACGACCATGGTATCCCCGGCATGGAGAGTCTCTCCGGAACCGGGATTAAAAATAAAGGTTTCGTCGTCTTTCTTTTTAAGCGCGAGGATGATGAGCCCCGTTTGCTCCGGTATCTTTGCTTCCGACAGGCTTTTCCCAACGAGCCGGGAATTTGGGGACATAACGACCTGTTCCAAATCCAATATTACGTCGCCCGCGCGGGTAATGACATCGAGAAAGGAGATGACCGAGGGGCGCAAGAGGTGCGCGGCGATCCGCTGACCGCCAATTTCATTGGGCGATATGGTTTGATTTGCGCCCGCGCGCCGCAGCTTGCTATGGGCGCTTTCCTCGATCGCCTTCGAAATGATGTGGATCGCGCCGTTCATCTGTCGCGCCGTTAAGACGGCGAAGACGTTCTCGGCATCATCATTCAGGCAACAGACGATGCCCTTGGCTCTGTCAATCCCTGCCGCGGTAAGCGTATCCTCGTTGGTCGCATTTCCGGTAATCGTGAGGATCCCTGCTCGTTCCAGCTCGTCCGCCCGCGCTTCGTCCTTCTCGACGACGACAAACTGTGCGTTCCATTTTTTCAGCGTATTGATGACCGTGCGACCAACGTCCCCAGCGCCACAGACGATATAGTGGTTATTCAGTTCGCCGATTTTAACTTCCATGCGCCGTTTCCTCCATGCCGTCTTGATATTTCCCTCAAAGAAAAAGGACACGAGGCTTGAAACGCCGTAACTGGCGGTGCCAAGCCCGGAAAAAATAATGAAGATGGAAAAGAGCTTTGAGGCGTCCGTCATCCTGCCCACTTCACCGTAGCCGACTGTGGAAATGGTGATCGCGGTCATGTAGAGGGCATCCACAAAGTCTATATTGAGCAGCACCATATACCCCACGACGCCGACCGCAATCACGGCAAACAGGAGGAGGACGATCACTTTGAACTTTTTCATGCTTTTCAAGATGGCAGACCTCCCGGTCGACGTACCATGCGTTTCTCTCACCGATCCCTATGATACTATATGCACGGCTATGCGTGAAATCCCATCCTGTACGCCGCAAGCATTTCGGGTTTCTCGCGCACATCGCCGGCGGACCAGACATCCATGGCGGCGAGCACGCCCTTCTCCCGCGCGTCCGGCAGGCCAAATTGGGTGAATCCACGAATGCTGTCCACAGCGCGCATGACGCTGTCCTGTTCGGACATGGCAGCTGAGACAATGATGTATACGTCTTTTTGGGTCATTTCCCGAAACCGCGCCACGCTTCTATCGATGAGAGCCTTGAGCTGTGCATCCATGGCATAGAAATAGACGGGCGAAGCGAAAACCAACGCATCGGCAGACACCATCTTCTCAAGAATCTCCGCCGCGTCGTCCTTGCGCGCGCATAGCCCGGCCGTCTGACATGCGTTGCAGCCTGTACAGAAGCCAACCTTTCGGTCGCGCAGGAATATCTTCTCGGGCATGTGGCCTGCCTCCCGCGCACCGCGTGCGAATTCGTCGCACAAGATGTCCGAGTTCCCGCCCCTGCGCGGGCTGGCCGAAATCAGAAGGATCTTTTTCATTCGTATCTCTCCTCCACATATTCACCGTTATTATACCATTGATTTGCGCCGCGGGCGCATAGATTTATCAAGATCGACAAACTTTGCGTCGGAAGCGAAGCCGTCCGGCAGACAAAAATGACGCACGGGAAGCTGCTTCCCGTGCGCCGTTTTGTCATTTTACCCTATTTGAATTCCACCTTCATGATCAGCACGTCGCGCTTGGGCACGGTGATGTGCAGTGCGCCGTCGATCACCTCTCCGGGCGTCCCGCGCTTGGCCGACACACCTGCGATCTGCTTTCCGGGGACGCGGATGATCACCGGAATATCGGATGTCTTCTTCGCGTTCGCGATCCAGAGATAATCCCCGCCGTCACCCACATGCATCCGCACGCGCACGCGCGGATCTGTCACCGTAACGCGCTGCTGTTTCCCGGCAAAGCGCATGAGCGCCTGATAAAAATCGCCGCAGTCTTCTCTGGCATGTTTGAGCGTGCCATTGCCCGTCATCGTGCCGATGAGGAGGGTCTTTCCCTTGCCGTATTTGTTCTCGACGGCGGCAACCCGTCCATCCTCATACCAGCCGACCGCGGTTCCCGTCGTCGGTTGGTAAGCCTGCAATGCCTGCCCGCCCCAGACGGACTCACCCAGGACGCGCAGCTTGAGGTCGCCCAGAATATCCGGTGTAAACTCGACATAGCTCTCCACGCAGCCGAACATCACGTCAAGCCCGAGGTTGGGCTGCGTCTCGCCGACGTGCGCGCGATCTCCCCAGTACGCGGGGCAGCCTTCGCTCACCAGCGTGCCGCCGTTTTTGACCCAGTTGCGTATGACGTCCACGGTCGCCTGTTTCATCATGATGGGATAGGGGACATAGAGGAAATCGTACTGGTCGATGTCCGACAGGTGTACGAAATCGGCCTGTATGTTTTTATTGTAGAAACCCGTATACGCACCGTCATAGCTGTCCGAATAGGGCTTGGTATCGTGCAGGAACGCATAGGTGAGGTTTTCCGCCTCGGGCACGAACAGAATGCCGACATCCCCCTTGACCGGGCGGCTCTTCCACATTTCCTCCTGCTCCGGCGCCTGCGTCCACAGGGCAATCGACTTCGACATCTCCGAGCGGTCTGTGCGGCTGCCATCCATGCCATAGGGGCCGAATGCGCCGAACAGGATGCCGTCCAGAAGGGGGCGGAAGCGAAGGAACATGGAGCCCGTAAGTCCGTGCATATAACTCGTCAGGTTCCAGTAGCGGATGTCCTCGGGATAGCAGATTCTGCCCTCGTCGCGGGGTTTATCCAGCACGTTGGCCGCGTACCAGAGGGGTCCGCCGTAACATTCCGCGTGCCAAGCGGGCTTGCCGCGCGAGGCACAGCGAATGAGATCCATCGCGGCAGGCTGCTTCCAGGGCTCGTCCCCATGACGCGAGGAACCCCATGTAACGCCATAGCTGTCCACCAATTCCGCCGCGCGCCAGTCGTCTGTTCCCATAAAGGGCATGTTCTTGAACGTCATCGCAAGGCCGTGCGCGGTGATGCGGTGATTCGGGTCGAGCTTTGCGATGAGATCTCTGCGCCACTTCATACCCGCCAAGCCGTTATCGGTGTGGAATTCGAGCCAATCGAGCGATTCCGCATAGGGTTGCAGGCGGCGCGGCGGCTCAATGTCGTCCCAATCGCTGATGCCGGGACGCCACCACGCCTCGCGCAGGGCTTCAATGGTCTGATATTTGCCGCGCAGCCACTGCCGAAATTTCTGCTGGGTTCCCTCGCAATAGCAGAAGGCATGGTTGCATTCGTTCCAGATATCGTACCCGCCGAGTCCGGGGTGATCCTTATACCGCTCGACCAGCCGCGTCAGAAATTCCTCGGCCTTCTGTTTCAAATCAGGGTTGTCCAGGCACATGGAGATGCCGCCCGTCGCGCAGCTTCCGTGCATATAGGGGGAGGACAGCTTGCCGTCCGCGGATTCCACCCGCGCATGCGGATAGGCGCGGCGCGTCCATTCGGGGGAGACGACGGTCATTTCTGCGATGATGGTCTTGATGCCGTTTTCTGCCGCGAGGTCGAGTTGCCGATCATAATCATCCCATGTATACTCGCCCGGCGATCGCTCGATGGCCGACCACAAAAACCAATGGCGGAAGATGTTTGTTCCGTCTTCTGCAGCGATTCGATAATCGCGCGCCCAATCCTTCTTCGGCGGGTTGGACACCCGGTAATAAACCGCGCCGTAGGGGAATTGGGGTAGATTCTTTTCCTTATTGTTCATGCGTTTCTCTCCTTTTCTCTCAGTTGCCCCATGTGAACTTGACCTCGCGGGCGAGATCGAGATCCTTTGCGTGATGGCAGGCCACGAGGTGGCCGGGTTCGACCGGAAGCAGTGCGGGCGCCTTGTCCTTGCAAATCCCATCCGCGTATGGGCAGCGCGGATGGAAATAGCAGCCGCTGGGCGGATTGGCAGGGTCCGCGATGTTGCCCTCGAGTTCAATGTGCTTGTCGTCGCGTTTATGCGGGTCGGGGTATGGAATCGACGACATGAGCGCGTAGGTGTAAGGATGCATTGGCGTGCGGTACAATGTGTTGGTGTCCGCGAGCTCGACCATTTTTCCCACGTACATCACGAGTACGCGATCCGAGATATGCTGAACGACCGAAAGATCGTGCGCAATGAAGATATAAGTGAGGTTGAATTCCTTCTGCAAATCCTCCATGAGGTTGATCGTCTGCGCCTGTACGGACACATCGAGCGCGGAAACCGCCTCGTCTGCGATGACGAGCCGCGGATTGACAGAAAGCGCGGACGCGATGCCGATGCGTTGACGCTCGCCGCCCGAGAAGGCGTGGGGATAGCGGTACAGATACTCGGGGCGCAGTCCGACTTTGCCCATGAGGCTTCGAACGCGCTCCTCGATCTCGCGCTTGGTGGCAAGCTTATTGACCTTCAGCGCCTCGCCGATGATGTCAAAGACGGTCAGGCGCGGGTTGAGCGAGCCCTTGGGGTCCTGAAACACCATGCGCATGTCCTGCCAGTACCTGCGCATGTCCTTCTGCCGGATGTGCGTGATGTCGGCCTCAGAACCGTCCCGGTTGACATAGGTGACCTTTCCGCCAGTGGGTTCATAGATGCGCATGAGCGAGCGGCCGAGCGTGGTCTTTCCGCAGCCGGACTCACCCACGATGCCGAGCGTTTCACCTTCATAGAGCGTAAACGATACGCCGTCGACGGCCTTGAGCACACCCTTCGCCGTGCTGAACAGCTTTTTGGAGTTGCTGAACGGGAAGTGCATTTCCAGATTTTCGACCTTCAAAAGTTCCTTCATGTTCTCACCCCCACCTGAAAACAGCGAACGCGATGGCCTTCTTCGACCTCGATGAGCGCAGGATGTTCGGATGCGCACTGCGCGGGATCGCCCGCCTCGTCACAGCGATCGCCAAACGGGCAGCCCGCAGGACGCTTGAACGGATGGGGCACCATGCCCCGGATGGAGGACAGCCGGGCGTGTTCCTCAAACGAGATGCGCGGAATCGACTGCATCAGCGCCTGCGTATAGGGATGCAGGGGATGATCGAAGATCTGGAAGACTGTGCCGGATTCGACCACCTGACCGAGGTACATGACGACGACATGATCCGCAATCTTTGCGACGACCCCCAAATCATGGGTAATGAACATGACGGACATCGCAAGCGAGCGTTGCAAGCCCTTGATGAGCGAGAGGATGTTCGCCTGGGTCGTCACGTCCAGCGCGGTCGTGGGCTCGTCTGCGATGAGCAGCCGCGATTCGCAGCACAGCGCCATGGCGATCATCACCCGCTGGCGCATGCCGCCCGACAGTTCAAACGAATATGCCTCCATCCTGTCGCGGGCATTGGGAATGCCGACCTTGTCGAGAAAGGAGATGCCGCGCTCATAGGCATCCTTTTTGGATAGCCCCAGATGGAGCCGGATGGCCTGTACGAGCTGATCGCCGATCTTGTGGACCGGGCCCAGCGAGGACATGGGTTCCTGAAAGATCATGGAGATTTCCTTGCCGCGGATGGAACGGATTTCCCTGCCCCGCGGATTCAGCTTGGCAAGATCGATGATGTGCCCGTCCTGGTAGCGATAGTCGATCGACCCTTGCTCGATTCTGCCGGGCTTATCGATCAGTTGGAGAATGGAATGCGCGGTGATGGACTTGCCGCTGCCCGACTCGCCTACGATGCAGACCGTGGAAGACGCCGGAATTTCGAAGTCTACGCCGTCCACCGCCTTGACGATTCCCTCGTCCGTGTGGAACCATGTATGCAGATTCTTGACTTCTAAAATTGTATTTTCATTCATCATATCATCAACCTGCCTCAAGTGTTATAGGGATCGGCGGAGTCGCGCAAGCCGTCGCCCAGAAAGTTCATCGAGAGAACGGCGATAATCACGAACAGCGTCGGCGCGACCAGAAGCCACGGCGAGTTTGATATGGTGCGAATGTTCTGCGCGTCCTGCAAAAGCACACCCCAGCTGATAGCGGGCGGACGCAGGCCGAGCCCGAGAAAGCTCAAAGAAGTTTCCGAGATGATCATGAGCGGAATGCTCAATGTGATCGACGCAATGATGTGTGACAGGAACGAGGGCACCATATGCTTAAAGATGATGCGCAGTTCGTTACAGCCGTTGAGCTTTGCGACGGTGACGAAGTCCTCGCTCTTGAGGGACAGAAATCGCCCGCGCACGACGCGCGCCAGGCCCGTCCAGCCGATGAGCGAGAGGATGACCGTGATCGCAAAATACGTCTTCATGACCGACCATTCCTTGGGCACCGCAGCAGCCAGCGCCATCCACAGGGGGATTGCCGGAATCGAGCGCAGAATTTCAATCACGCGCTGCATCACCACGTCGAACCTGCCGCCGTAATATCCCGACAGTCCGCCGAGTAAAACGCCCAGAAAGAGGCTCAGGAACACGCCGATCAGGCCGATCGACATGGAAATCCGGGTACCTGTCAACACGCGCGTCATCATGTCGCGTCCCATGCGATCCGTCCCCCAGAGATAGAACGGCTGCGTGGGATCGGTCGGCCCGATGAGGTGCACGTCTGATTCAAAGAGCCCCCACATCTTGTATGAATCGCCGTGCACAAAAAACGAAATCGGTATGATGATGGATTCGTCCGTGGAATGCTCCCAGCGTCCCGCGTCCTTATTCATGACGGACGTATAGCCCTTGGCATGCAGCTGAAAGTGGGTGCCCGTGTCGTCCGTGTAGAAAAGACCCAGCTTCTGTGGCGGCGCGTACATGAATTTGGAGGAATAGGTGCTCGGATTATAGGGAGACAGGAATTCACAGAAGATCGCAATGAGGTAGAGGAGAATGACCACGGCAAAGCTGAATAC
The DNA here is from genome assembly GCA_023421735.1 of Bacillota bacterium. The sequence continues at coordinate 165,961 of JAEZSP010000017.1, forward strand.
GCCGAGCTTATGCTTCATAAAGCGCCAGCGAATGAGCTGCCATTGGCTCGCAACCTCGCGATTCTGGCGCCTTGGTTTGCGTGCGTTTCGTTTCATCCGTCCATCCCCCCATAGCGAATGCGCGGGTCGACCAGCGCAAGCAGGATATCTGAGAGCAGCGTGCCGACGACAGTCAAAACGCTCAGCATCAGAAGGAAGCTCCCCGCGAGATACATGTCCTGCGATTGCAGCGCGTTGAAAAGGAGTGGCCCGGTGGTCGGCAGGGAAAGCACGATGGCGGTTACGGTCGAACCGGAAATGAGCGTGGGAAGTGACCAGCCGATCGTCGAGACAAAGGGGTTGAGCGCAACACGCACGGGATACTGCATGATCATTTTCCCCTCGCCAATGCCGCGCGCACGCGCCGCGAGCACATATGTCTTACGCTTCTCATCCAGAAGATTCGCGCGCATGATGCGGATCATGCTCGCCGTGCCGGATGTGCCGAGGACGACCACGGGAATCCACAAATGACCCAACAGATCCCACAGTTTCGCAAACGACCACGGCGCATCGATCATGCTGGGCGAAAACATGCCGCCGATGTTCTGACCGAAGTATTTAAACGCAACGTACATGAGAACCAGCGCGAAGATGAAATTCGGGATCGCGAGGCCGATGAAGCCCACGAACGTGGCCAGATAATCGCCGACCGAATATTGCTTGATCGCCGAATAGATGCCGATTGGCAGCGCGACAATCCAAGTAAAGAGCATTGTGGAAAAGGAGAGCAGGAACGTCAGCCCCAGCCGCGACCAGATGAGATCGGACACGGGCATGTTCCAGCTGAACGAGCGCCCGAAATCACCGCGGGTGATGATCGGGATGATCCAGCGGAAATACTGCACATAGAGTGGCTTTCCCAAACCGTAGCGCTCCTGGAGCATTTCGAGCTCTGCCTTTTCCACGGTTTCCCCTTGCTCCTGCAACTGGGAAACGACCTGCGTCAGATAGTCTCCCGGGGGAAGCTGAATGACGATAAACGTGATAATGGTAATCACGAAGACGGTCGGTATCATCAGCAGGAGTCTTTTTACGATAAACCTCAGCATGTTCCCCCGCTCCTTTACTTGATGACGATCAGTTCGTGGAGCTTCAGCTCCGGTATGCGGATTTCAAAGTAGTCCGCATGGCGCTCCATTTGAACGCCCGGATTTTCATGTGCGAACACAACGCCCCCGCGCGCCAAATCCGCGCGGATGCGCAGCGTCAGGCCGCAAATCGGCAGCACTTCGCGCGCCGGACCGCGCATCGCATTGACGCTTGTCATGTTGACCAGATGGATCGAGAGGCCCTTTTCGTTTTCCCAGACCGTTATATCGACGAGCCCCGGGCCATCGAGCGTCACGGCCTCCGTCCCGCCCAGACACCAGCGCGCGCTGTTTGCGATCAGTTTCTCGTGATCGGGCGTGAGATAATTCCAGAAGCAGTGGCCGATGTCTCCGCAGAAGTAGGCGACCCGACCCTTGCCGTGTCTGCGATAGAGAACCTCCTCGTAATCGGCGGGCACGTCGCGCGGATAAACCTCCTCCATCGGGAGATCGGGGTACGCGGGTACCGCATGGAAGGGCGATTTCACAAAATCGTTCGCGCGCAGCCGGATCTTCGCGCGGTTTTCGGTGCCGATGATCCGCGCTTCTCCGCAAAAACCCGTGCGCAATGCTTCCGATTCGCCTGCACCGTCGACGCGAATGTAGGAGTTGATGACATTTTGGACGCGCTCGCCCGCGCTGTCCACGCCGAAAAGTGCCGAAAGCGCAAAGTTGTCGCGCTTGTTTCCGGCTTCGTCGTAGAGGGACGTCTCCTGCGTGGCGAGGATCGAGCCGCCCGCCTCGACATAAGCCGTGAGCGCGGCGCAGTCAGCGTCGCTCAAAACGGCGATATTGGGAAGCACGATCAGTTTATACGGCTTCAGGTGTGCGGCGTCGATGTAATGGCTGTCGAACATGTCGAAGGGGATGCGGGCCTCGATGAGCGCCTGGTAAAAACCGTTCAGAGGCCTTTCGAGCAGTTCGTCCACCTTGCCGCCCGCATAGAATTTCGCGGAATGCTGGGAAAGCATGAGGGCCACCTCCGCGCGGCTGTCCACATCGCGCAGATACCCCTCCCAATCCCTGTACTTGTTGTACAGTTCCTTCACAACCGGCATCCAGCGGTTGTCAAACACCTGCACGCTGAACTTTGTAAACCATGGACGCAGGCCGTTTGCAACCGCCTCCGAGACCCACAGCTCAAGTTCCGCCTTCTCCTGCACGCTGTCCTTCCAGCGTTTTTCGGTCGTTCCCGTTGAGAAGATGCCGCCCACAGGCTTTTTGCCCATCACAGAGCGCAGCTCCTTGCCGTTTCTGCCGTTGAACCACGGCGTCATGATGCCGTCACGGCCTTGCCGATCGGCATAGAGAACATCTGAATAATCGCCCAGGAGCTTATTGTCGATGCCCAGGCTCAGACCCACCATCGAGTTGGGAATGAAGCGCATATTGGGATTATTGCGCATGATTTCCGCGTCCCAGGTTTTACACAGGTCGAGACGGCGTTCCCCGTTCCAGCGCATGTATGCCTTCATGGCGGGATTGCCCAGATCCGTCGTTTCCGGAATTTCAAAGCCCGTCGCAGCCCGGAACGCATCCCGGCAGCGGTCGCAATAGCAGACGCCGGAACCCTGCCAGCGATTGCAGAAGATGCCGTCCAAATCGTATTGTGCGGCGAGTTCGCCATGCACGCGCTTCATGAAATCGAAGCCGTAATCGCCCATGACATCAGAAACCCATACCTTGGGGAACGACCAGTGACGGCGGGGCGCGCCGTCCTTTGTGTGCGCGACCCACTCGGGATGCGCGAGGAACGCGTCTTCGTGGAACGCATGAGCATCCGTGCGGCAGATGACGGCATAGCCCTTTTTGCGGCATGCCTCGACCATGTAGCCGAACACGTCGTCATAGGCCGGATGTTTGAGGGCATAGTGATAAGGAATGTCTGTCTTGTGAAACGCCATGTAGCCGCCCGAGCCAAGCACGAGTCCATCGCAAGCCGCTTCATCCATATACCTGAGCCACGCATCCGGGTCAAAGTGCGGAATATCCCCCTCGCAAATCGTCAGTTGAGCCCAGCGCATGGCCTTTTCAAGGTGCTTGTTCATGTAAATCCTCTCTTCTCTCGCACAGACCGGCGTTTTGATCCGCGCGGAGGCAGCGGGCGGCCCCTGCGGGAACCGCGCCGCTTCTCCGCACATGAGGCGTCGCTATGCGTTAGTTGGCGTAATACCAGGTGAAGGGATTGGTCGGCGCGGGATGCGGATAGACCCAGTTCCAGGGCATCGTATCGGGCACATTGACCAGATCGTTGTTGCAAATTGCGTAGCTGTCCGCCTCGGTACAAATGCCGATGGTGTAGAACTGATCGACTGCAATGTCGAGAATTTCAGTCATGAGTGCGCGCTGCGTTTCCGCATCGCCGGTCACCTTGATCTGATTATACAGTTCCATCTGACGCAGCACTTCCTCCGGAGGCACCTCCGGCGCGATCTTTGCGCCGTATCCGGTCGGATCGATGTAGTAATTGCGCCAGGCCATCGCAAACATGGAGTTGTTGTCATAGGGGAAGAAATAGCGCGGATCGGTGTACATGAGCGTGCCCGTGCCGCCGCCGAAGCGATGGATGGTCATGTCGAACGAGCCGTCCCCGTTGCGGGTGCGCTCCTCCCACAGATCACGGGAGATGATGTCGGCCTTGACTTCGACGCCGACCGCACGCCAATAATTGACGAGCAGTTCACTTGCATCGATGAAGGTGTCGCGCGCCATGTCGATGTCGAGCTGGATGACGAGCTTTTCGCCGTTGGGCATGAGCCGCATGCCGTCGTTATCCTTGTCGGGCAGCACCTTGTCGAGATACTCGTTGGCCAGATCGACGTTATACTCAGTGTATTGGGTTGCGAGCTCCTCGTTATACAGATCGCTCTCCGGACGCGGCGCGGTCTGGGACGGGATGCCGTCGCCCATGAACACCATGTCGATGATCTCCTGGCGATTGATGGCATAGGACAGGCCGATGCGGAAGTCCTTATTGCTGAAGATCGCGCGGCGGTCGGGGTCCTTGTGATTCAGGTTGAGGATGATGTTCATCGCGTTGGGCGCGGACATCGTCGTGGTAACGAAGTGATAGTTGCCGCTTTCCATGTTGTCGTAGAACACGCTGCGGTTCGCCGGGGTTGCGATGTTCTGATCGAAGAAGTCGATCTCGCCCGCCGCGGCCTTCAGAACCGCCACCTCGGTATCAGAAACCAGTTGATACTCGATCTCGTCGATGTAGGGCAGCTGTTTCCCGTCCGGATCGACCTTCCAATAGTAGGGGTTGCGCGTAGCGCGCGAGATGGCCGACGTGCCGTCCGGCGCATTGACGAAGATCCAGGGGTTGACGGACGGAAGATCCGCGTTGATCGACCAATCGGCGCGGTTCGCATAATACTCGATCCAGTCGGCGTAGCTTGCGTCCGTCGCGAGGTCGTTCGCTCCTTCGTTGTATTCCAGGTGGAATTGCTCAAGGTAGTGCTTGGGCGCGAAGGGCATGGTGTTGGTGGCGGCCATGTTCAGCATGAAAAGGCCGCTGGGCTGCGCAAAGACGAACTTGACGGTGTAATCGTCGATGATCTCGAGCGTGGCGGGATTGCCCTGCGCATCCTTGAAGTAGCTCGGGAAGACGTTGGTCAGTTCGCTATTGAGCAGCACGTGGTTGTACTGATAGTCAAAGTCCGCGGCGGTGAAGGGCTCGCCGTCCGACCACTTCATCCCCTTGCGGAGATAGAATGTGAATGCGGTGGAATCCTCGTTGATCTCGTAGCGCTCCGCCACATTGGGGATGTACCCCGACCAATCGGGCGTCCAGCGCAGAAGCTGCTCATAGCCCTGATAGCGGGTGAGATGGGTCAGGTCGCCGCCGATGATCATGCAGTGCCATGTTCCACCGTAGGTGCCGATGGATTCGAGAGGCTCGACGACCATCGGGTTCTCGGGCAGGCGTTCTTCAAGCGCGGGCAACGTGCCTTCCGCGACCATCGCGGCAAGCGCGGGGGCCTCTTTGGCGGATGCCGACTCGGCCATTCCAACCGGACCGATCGACGCGAGTGCGAGCAGAACGGCAAGCACCACGGCGCAAACGGTTCTCTTCTTCATCTTCCTACCTCCATGTCGTATTCTATATAACAGGGACTCCCCGCCCTGCCATATTGCGGGTCAGGGGTTTACCACGTTGACGGGCTTGCCACGGGCAAAGGCGGCGAGGTTGCCGACCGCGATGTCCATGAGCCGCTTTCTGCTCTCGCGCGGCGCCCAGCTGATATGTGGGGTGATGAGGCAATTTTTCGCCTTGAGAAGCGGGTTGTCCGCGCGAATAGGTTCTGTCGAAACGACGTCAAGCCCCGCCGCATACACCTTCCCGCTGTTCAGTGCATCCGCGAGATCCTGTTCGACGATCAGCGGCCCGCGACTGTTATTGAGGATAATGACGCCATTTTTCATCTTTGCAATCGTATCCCGATTGACGATCCCCTGCGTGTCCGGGAAAAGCGGACAGTGAAGCGCGATCACATCCGCGTCCGCGAGCAGTTCATCAAGCGCCACATAATCGGCAAGCGCACGTCCCGCGTCGTCCGGATAATGGTCGACCGCCACCACGCGCATGCCCAGCGCCTTTGCGATGCGGCCCGTGACCTTTCCGATGCGCCCGAAGCCGATGATGCCCATCGTCTTGCCCGCCAGTTCGATCAGGGGATAATCCCAGAAGCAGAAATCCGGACAGGATTCCCATCGCCCCGCATGCACCGCATCGCTGTGATGCTGCACATGGTGGCAGATTTCAAGGAGCATCGCGATGGCAAACTGCCCGACCGCGTCGGTCCCGTATGTGGGCACGTTTGAAACGACCACGCCGCACTCCTTGGCGACCGCGACATCCACGACGTTGTAGCCGGTCGCAAGGACGCCCACGAACCTGATCGCGGGGCAGCTTTCAAACACACGCCGCGAAAGCGGGGTCTTGTTGGTATACACATAAGGAGCGTCCCCGATGCGGCGAATGATCTCATCTTCGTCGTGAAGCGGCGTGCGGTCGTAAATCGCGAGCTCCCCAAATTCCTTCAGGGCGTCCCAGCTGAGGTCGCCGGGGTTTTCGGTGTAGCCGTCCAATATGACAATCTTTTCCATACTTAATCCTCCAAAAGTGCCCATGCGCGGTTGATGACGCGCTTTGTTCCCGCGAGTACGGCGTCCGCATCCTCGTCCTGCCAGGGTTTGACCTCGAAGGACAGAACCATGGGATCGTCCCGGCGCAGGAAACCCTCCTCTTTCAGCACCCGGAAGAAGGCGAGCAGTTCAGGCGTATCGTTCGCGCCGCCCGGGAAGCCGAAGCGCTGGTGGAGATCTCCATAACCGACACAACCCGGATCGGCGACTGCATTTCCGATGTGCAGGTGGGTGATATAGGGTCGCATCGTCTGAAGCGCAAAGCGCGGCGTTTCAAATGTGATCGGCAGATGGCTCAAATCGACGATCAGCCCGAAGTTGTTACATGCTTCGCGCATATCGGCGGCGAAATGCGCGGCAAGCGGCGCGGGGCCGATGAGGCAGGCCTTGTCCACGTCAAAATCGAAGACCTCGAGTTCAACCGACATGCCCTTTTGCGCGGCATAGACGCACACCGCCTTTGTGGTCTTCAAAAGCTGCGCATAGGCCTCACATTTTGTTTCGGGCGCCCACTTGCCGGAAAGGAACGCAATGCCCTTCGCGCCAAGAAATTCCGCTTCGTCAACTGCCGCAATCAGCGCCTGTTCGGCCCGCTCCCGCCCCGCCTCGTCAAGATCGTTGGGGTTCAATTTCGGCCCGAGCAGACTCGGCTGCGCGCCGTAGCACACCTTCATGTGTGCCTGATCGAGCAGTTTTTTGGCCTTCTCCCGGGTGTCGTCGTCCGCGAAATGGCAGATTTCGACCGCGTCAAAAAAGTCGTCCGTCGCGATCCGCTTGAGAGAATCGAGTACCGGATACGCCGGATGGCTCATCCATTGGATCGTTCCCATCTGAAAATAAGCGTGAATGGAATCCTTCATAATGCCTCCTTCTGGTCTGCAATGATCGTCGTCATGCTTGCGTTTCCGATTTGATGACCGCGTCGATCGTCCGTGCCAATGCCTCCGCCGTCTTCTCGAGCAGGATTTCGACGCGCTCATAACTCTCACGCATATCCATCGGCTTGTCCGCGATGGCAAAGATGCCGTCGATGCCGTGCACATACACCGCCTGTGCCATGTCGTCCGCGCCGCCCACGAGCGCGATCACGGGAATTCCCCCGCACTTTTTGGCACGCCGCGCCACGCCGACCGGAACTTTGCCGTTGATCGTCTGCCCGTCCATGTGCCCCTCGCCCGTGATCACAATATCCGCATCTTCGAGCGCTGCATCAAACGCCAAAAGATCGAGCACCGTATCGATTCCGCTGCAAAACCGCGCGCCGCAAAACGCGTACAGCCCCGCGCCCAGTCCGCCCGCCGCGCCGCCACCCTCCAGCGCGAACACGTTCTGCCCGCAATGGGCGGACAGCAGCGTGCCATAGTGTCGCAGGGCGTCTTCGAGGATCGGCTCCATCGTCTGCGTGACGCCTTTTTGCGGCCCATAGACGTGCGTCGCACCGTTTTCGCCGCACAGGACGTTTTTCACATCGGCGGCGCAAATGATCTCGCATTCCCGGACGAGGGGATGGATGCCGCGCGCGTCGATGGTGTGAAGCTGCGCAAGTGCCGCACCCCCGAACGCCAGCTCGCGTCCCTGTGCATCCCTCAGCGATACGCCGAGCGCCTGCGCCATGCCAGCGCCCCCGTCGTTGGTTGCCGAGCCGCCGAGACCGAGGATGATTTTGCGATACCCTTTTTTCAGGGCGTCGAGGATCATTTGTCCCGTGCCGTATGTGGTGGCACGAACCGGATCCAGTTCCTTCGGATCAAGGCACGTGAGTCCCGAAGCGGCGCTCATCTCGAGCACGGCAACGCCGTTTCCCATCACCCCATACTTTGCGATGCGTTCCCTGCATAAAGGATCGAGCACGCGGCATTCATACATCTCTCCCCTGCCGCCCGCGATCATGGCATCCACCGTTCCCTCTCCGCCGTCTGCCACGGGGAAATTGACGACCTGGGCATCGGGCATGACCTTTTGGATTCCCCGCGCGATCGCTGTGCCCGCGCGTTGCGCCGAACAGCTCCCTTTATACGAATCCATCGCTATGACAAATTTCAAGCATTCACCTTCATCCGCTGGTTACTTCCGTTAAGGCCACAATTTCGGCGTTTAAACAACACCAAATCTCTACAATTTCATGCAATTATCTTAACACCTCGCGCACCCTCAATCAAACAATACCAGCACATTGTTTGCGCGTATCGTTGTGCTTTTAGCACATTTCCACATTGCATTTTGAAATTCGGATGATATAATGTATTTAACTGTACATCCAGAAGGGCAAAGAGGAGGGGACCGGGTCATGAACGGGACGGGCGTCTATGATCAGGCGATCATCCTCCAAACAGATCTGGCCTCGCGGATTGTGGAGAGCGCCAGAAAGGCTATTGCGTATGACATCAACATCATGAACGAGGACGGCTATATCATCGCGGGTACCGACGGCACGCGGATCGGCTCGTTTCACGAGGTGGCCTATCGGATCATCAACAGCGACGACGACATCATCGAGGCGGAGGACACAAACAATCTGATCGGCACAAAGCCCGGGATCAATATGGTGCTCAAGCACAAGTCGCACCGGTTTGGCGTGCTCGGGATCACCGGGGCACCGGATCAGGTGCGCCCGGTCGCGAGCGTTTTGAAGCTCGCTGTCGAGACGATGATCGATTACGAACTGCAGCAGCGCAAATATCAGCGCCAGCGCACGCGCCAGGGGATCATCGACGCGGTGATTCTACAGGGAGCGTCGCCGAGCGACGATCTGCCGAAAATATTTGAGGACATGGGGATTTCCGTGAAGCCATGTAGGCTGCCTGCCGTGCTCATCCCCGGCGGAGACATCGCGCCAACGGTGCGCGAAAAGGTGGAATACGCGCTGCGCGAACACGTGCGCGCGCAGGACATCGTGACGAATTGGGATAACGGATCGATCACCGTATTTGTCGCATTCCGGTCAAATCCGGAGGCGTGCACGACGTTTCGTTTTGTCATCCCCTCCTATTGGGAAGAGCCCCTCGCCATTCTGGCGCGGGAAAAAATCGAGGCGCGCGTCTTCGTCGGCTCGTTCTGCCGCCATTATGAGCGCTATTTTGAATCCTATCGCCGGGCGGTCTGGCTTGCGGGACTTCGCCCGCGCCCGGAGGAACGCATCGTTTACTTCATAGATCATCTCCGGGCCTGGGCACATACGTTTTTGCCCGTTACGGATCTGCACGAAGTATTCAGCACATACACAAAGGATCTGGACGAGAACACATTGGCACAAATGTGCAAGGTCGAACAGGCACTGACGGATACGAATTACAACATGGTCAATGCGAGCGCGCTGCTGTTCGTTCATAAAAACACGCTCGCCTTATGGCTCAACAGCTATCGCAAAACGTTCAGCATCGACCCCATTCATTCGTCCGCTGATCGGATATTCTGGAGACTTCTTTGCCTGTACTGCTCCATCAACAATCGATGAGCATGACGGCGGCGACAAATGCGCAAAGGACGGAATCAATGGAAACGGAACAAAACGGGCGTACGTTTGACCTCAACATGGATAAATGGCGCGAATTATCAAAAAGCGGTGTAGACATTCCGATCCACTTTTGCGTGCAGGGAGACAGCATGCGGCCCCTGATCCGGCGAAATCGGGACTTGGTGACCGTCGTTCCCCTACGCGCGGCGCCTGAGATCGGCGACATCGTTTTATTTTATCGCCCAGGCGCGGGCATCAACTACGTGCTGCATCGCGTATGGAAAGTGCAAGGCGATATGGTGCGCACATTTGGCGATGGATGTTATCATCCCGATCCATGGATGCCGTCGAAAAACGTCTGGGGAATCGCCACGCACATCAAGCGCGGATTTTTTGACATCGATCCGAACAGCCGCTCTTCGCGTGCGTGGGCAAAGGGCTGGACCGCGCTGGTCCGATACCGGAAATGGCTGTTTCTACCGCGGCGGATGTTCGGACGCGTCAAACGGATCGCGGCGCGCATCCTGAAATCCGCCGGGTGGCATAGAGGGGGAAATCCCAATGGCGCATGAAAAGCGTCCACAGGAATTCGGCTGCGGAGAACGCATGCGGAATGCGGATTCGGAGGCGCCGGATTCCTCTCATCTAGCGGCACTTTTGGCAGATCGGCGCGCGCAGGGCGCAGACGAAGGCGCACGGTTTCGGGATTACAAGGAATTCCTCGCGCACAGGGCGCGGGCAAGCAGCATTCGGAGTACTCTTTAACGCCGGAGGAGGCAATGCATTTATTGGAAGAAGAACGAGCAAACGAACAATCCACATTGGAATAAGCCCGAACCGGATTCAACATAAAGACACTGATTATAAATAAACGCCGGGAACCCCCGGCTTTCGACGTCCGGGCAATTTCGCCGCGGACCTTGTTTATTTAGGGCTATCCCGCACAAAGCATGCAAGTGCCGATGAGATGAATTTTTGTCAGATTGCGCTTGCAGAATTCGCCGGCGTAGCAGCGCTACGTCAAGCGGAGAGCGACAAAGCCAAGGACGAAAGGAGTCGTCGAAAACGCGGTTCTGTTGTGGATGGAGTACTAGCGTTGCGGCGGCTGGTCATGTGGAATGACCGATTCGATGCGGGTCTGTGGGATAAGAATGACGACACGCGTGCCCTGCATGGGCCTGCTGGTCATGCTGACGCCATACCCTTCCCCGAACTGCAACTTGATCCGTTCATCCACATTGGTAACGCCGTAGTGCTTGCGCTCGAGCGACTGTTTGAAAATGCTGTGCAGCGTTTCGGCATCCATGCCCACGCCGTCGTCCTCGACCTCCAATTGGACGTTGCGGTGATTGAGGCGTGCGCGGATATAGAGGGTCAATCGTGCATTTTGCCAGGAGTGATTGACGGCATTTTCCACAAACGGTTGAAGAATAAAGCGCGGCGTGCCGAAGGGATAGACCAATTCGTCGATCTCCATGACGACGTCCAACCGATGCTGGTACTGGATCTTCAGAATATCGAGATACTTTGAGACCTGCGAGATTTCCTGGCGCACGGAGATCAGCCCGGTGCCGCTTGCGAACGTCATGCGATAAAACATGGCGAGCGCGCGGGTAATGGTATTCACCCGTTTGCCATCGCCCAGAAGGGCCAGATTGCCGATGGAACCCAGTATGTTATACAGAAAATGCGGGTTGATCTGGGCCTGAAGCATTCTCAGTTCCGTCTGCTTTTGACGCAGCTTTACATAATACTCCCGCTGAAGCAATTCTTCCACGGTATTCATCAGCTCATTGAGCGACCGCACAAGGGCGCTCAATTCGTTGCGTTCCGGCATCAAAATGCGCATGCCGTAATCGCCCTGGGCGAATTGATCCACCACCTTCGCGATGCGCAGGACGCGCCGGGACATCACGGTCGTATAAATAACCGCAAGGGCCAGCATCAGGCAGGTATACAAGGCGGCGAATCGCCGGAGACCGCGCGCGACGCGCTGCGACTCCTGATCCAGAAATGCGGTGGAAAGATGCGCCGAAACGACGAATGCATCGTCCGGCGAACGCTTGACCAACAGAACCTCAGGCCTTCCCGTTGCAAGCGGCGTGCCGACATCCAGAATGGTGCGCCCATTTTTCAGCATGACATCGATGGCGCCGTCTGTAGGAACCACCTCCTGGAGGACTGTCATCATCTCGTCCGCACGCAGGCAAATGGTCACAAGACCCACCATGCGGTCGCCATCCGGACTCCAGATGCCGCACAGGTGGCAGAGGTCGCGCGCGCCTTCGTCCGCTTCAACCTCCATCCATGCATTCATGACCGGATACTCGGAAAAGCGGGTGAACCATGCCTCGCGCTGCGCCTGCTCCATGGGCAATATCGCATACGCAGGCGATTCATCCGCGTTCGCCGCGGTATCCGCAAGACCATCCAGATAGAGCGTGACCATAACCGAAACGCCCAGTGAACGGGCGAGCGCATCGAGCTGGGCGGGAAATTGGTCCCCGACCAGCGTCAGGCGCGCAGCCGCGTCCATTCCGTCGAATTGGCGCAACCGCACATCGTCCGCAAGCGCGCGGGCACCGTTTTGAATGCCCGATTGGATCAGGGAGATGTGCGTCACCGCTTCTGTGAGTGTCGCATCGTACATCAGCCGTGCTTTGGCGCGGTCGGCAACGGCCAATCGGGGTTGGATGAAAAGGCCGATCAGAAGCATCGGCACCGCATAGAGCACCAGAAATGCGAAAATCATCAAAGGGTTCATGCGGGAAATGCGGCGTCTCATGGGCAACGACCGACCTTTACACGTTCGAAGCCGCCCGGCGATAATCGCCCGGCGTCATCCCGTATTTGGTGCGAAACACCTGTATGAAATAAGACGTGCTGGCATATCCGAGGCGCGCGGCAAGCTCCGACACACCGACGTCGGTCGTCCTGAGCACCGACGCGGCGTGTTCCAACCGGGCATTGAGGATATAGGCCATGAGGCTGACGCCCGTTTGCTGCTTGAAGGTCGCGCCGAGATAACCCGAAGAATAATGAAGGTGGGCGGCAACCGATTGGAGGGTTACGCCCTGCCCGATGTTGAACTGTATATACTCGATCGCCCGGGCGGACATGTCGTCCTCCCCACGCCGTGCGGCGGGTTCCTCGGGCAGGGTGGCGCGGTTTTGCAAAACGCTGCCGCACACCTGGTCAAGCACCTCTTCCAGCTCGCATTCATCCACAGGCTTGAGCACATAGCCGCTGGCCTGCAGCCGGATGGCGCGCTGCGCATAGTGAAATTCGTCATGCCCGCTGATGAAGATTGCTTTCAAATGCGGGATGAAAGTGAGCGCCTCCTCATAAAGGGCGATGCCATCGACGATGGGCATCTGGATATCCGACACCAACAGCTCCAAATCCAGATGATCGTTGATAAACGCCATGGCTTCGTGGGCGTTGCAGGCCGTTCCCGCGACGCAGATTCCGTGGTCCTTCCAACGGATCAGATGCGTCATCACTTCAAGATCCAGCGGCTCGTCGTCCACCATCAGCATTCGAATGGGTTTATGCGTCATCGCCGCCTCCTACAATCCTTTTTGAGGTTTCAGGACCAGCGCGTGATGCGGTCGACCGCCGCCCGCGCCTCGTCTTCATCGGAAATTCCCGCGATATGTGAAAACCATACGCCCTCGGGGCGGAGCGTCTCAAAGATCTGGGAAAGCTCGCGCACATGGCAATTCATCTGAATGCCCTTGCCCGCCGCCTGTATTTTTTGATAGACACGCACCCAGCGATGGTACCCCTCATGCCCCGCGCCGCACACCCATTGCACCGCGTCCAGTTCCGGAATTTCCAAAAGCGAATCCAGATGCCGCAGCGCCCCGGGGCCATCCAGGTGATAGATGCTGCGCTCATAGAACTTACACTCCTGGCGAATGCCATCCAGAAAGACGTCGTCAAACATCTGCTTGCTGATCATGCAGCTGAAATCATTGGACGGGATATAAAACGTGCCGTCGTGGATAAGCGGCGTCCAGGAGGTAATCGGCATACCCGCTTCGCGCAGCATGTGATAGAACACGCCGTAAACGGCGTAGTATTCGGGCATCGACTGATCGAGCATGCGCCGCACCCATTCGGGATTGTCGACCATGTCCATCGCGAGTTCCTGGGGATCCCGCAGCGCCGCAAGATGGTCCCCGCCGGGATGCAGGTCGGTCAGTCCCACGATAAAATGGCCCTTCCCATATTCAATCAGCCGCTTTGTAAACGCCACCATCTTGGCAAACAGCGGATGATTGACGTTGAGCCGCGCCTTTCCAAAATCGGCCTCCCAATCGTGAATAACGGGCTTTGACCAGGTTGTATCCGCGCCGTATTCATACCCGCAGCCGCACCACGCCGAAAAGATTTCGGGCCCGAGATTCGGAAACGCGATGGGCAGCGCATCGTACAAAAAGCGTGCGGCACGCAACTGGCGATCGATCATCTCTGCGCGATAATCGACATCCAGCCACTTTTCTTCCAATGTTGCGTAATTGCGCTGTACCATGTCGGGCCGGACTTTTCCGGGCAGAACGATGGAAACCGGTGGGCGGTCGATGATCTGGCGGTTCCAAAACGCATCGTAACGCGCCTTGACCTCATCGTAATCGGGCTTCAGGCTCAAGTTCATCCTTGTCTTCCTCCTTTGGCGAGCGACGGATCGCACGGGCAATCTTCCGGGCATGCCCCGATCCTTTTCACCAATGTATCACTCTTTTAACCGCCGCACAAGGATATGGCAATATCATTTTTGCATGAAAATGTCGGTAAGTCAATGGATTGTTTTCGCGCTATTGTAAATTCTCTGTGTCACCCATATACTGAATGTAGAAGCACCGCGGCGCGTGCATCCGCGGGCGACGGCATTTGGAAGGGGGGAACCCGGGCAAAAGAAGAGGGACCGAACAGATCGCGCCACTCACCGACAATGCATTTTAAAGAAATCAGAGGAGGAAGCATCGTGAAAAGAGCATTAGGCCTGATTTTGACCGCTTTGCTGATCATGACGATGGTGCCCACTGTGGGCGCACCGGCGGAGAGCGCAACCCCCGCCAGTTATTCGCAATCCCCGATTCTCGACGCGCTCGTCGCCGACGGAACGCTTCCGCCGGTTGAGGAGCGCCTGCCCGTCAACCCGCTTGTGTACACGAAGGAATTCAACGCCATTCCCACAGAAGACATGGACTTCGTATCGGGCGAATACGGCGGCGTCATGCGCCTGGCCGATCCGTCTGCCGAGGGCGGCATGGCGCCTGAGGTTTGGTGTTTCTCGAACGAGCCGCCGCTCATGACGCCCTCCATCGACGTACTGGGGCAGAACAAGCTCGGCAAGCTGCGGGGCAACTGGCTGGAGAGCTACGAATCGAACGAGGATTTCACCGTCTACACGTTCAAGATTCGCGAGGGTCTGAAGTGGTCGGACGGCGTGCCGGTCACCACCGAGGACGTCATGTTCCTGTATGAAGACTACTACCTCTACACCGGGCTCGGCTCGATTCCGCTGTGGCTGCGTGCTAACATGAAGATGAGCAACAACCCCGGCGTCATCGCCGCGGTGGATGAGTACACATTCACGATTACATTCGACATTTCCTATCCCCTCCTGCCGCTGTATATGGCGGACCCGTGGAACAGCTACAGCATGCTGATGCTTCCCAAGCACTACATGAAGCAGTTCCACATCAAGTATACGACGCTTGAAGAAATGGCCCCGGCGCTGGAGGAAATGCAGTTGGAATCCGACAACTGGGTGCGCCTGTTCCAGAACCGCAACACCGGCGCAGCTTCCATGAGCGAATACGCCATCGGCTATCCCAGCATTTGCCCGTGGCTGTACGACGGCAGTCCCGCGCAGGGCGTCTACACCTATAAGCGCAATCCCTATTATTACAAAGTCGACTACGAAGGAAAACAGCTTCCCTACATCGACGGCATCGAACAGGTATGGGTGACCGACCTGTCCGGGCAGGTGATGAAGGCCGTTGCGGGCGATGTGGATTTCGCGGTTAACCGCACGAACGTCACGGATTATCCGTTGTTTATTGAAAACTCGATTCAGGAAAAGCCCGACTCCAATTACGACGTGGCGCTGCTGGAACAGCACGTGACGCCCACGGACATCTTCCTGAATCTCACCTATGACGACGAAGTCTGGCGCAAGGTTGTGAACACGCTGGAATTCCGGCAGGCACTCAACTATGCCATCAACCGCGAGAGCATCATTGAGACGGTGCAGTTGGGCTACGGCGATTTCCCGGACATTCCGCGCGTTCCCTATGAATACAACGTGGAGAAGGCGAACGCCATGCTCGACAGCCTGACCGAGCTGGGTCTCGATCAGCGCGACGCCGAAGGTTGGCGACTCGGCCCCGACGGGCAGCGCTTCGTCATCAACTTTGAAGTGGCGGTCTGGACGCAGGGCAGCGACATCGTGACGGAAATGGTGGCGCAGGACTGGCGCGACGTGGGGGTCTACACCACAATGAAGGTAATCGACACCTCGCTGAGCAGCAGCCGCCGCCTGAACAATACCCTCCAGGGCGACTGCTTCTGGCTGGATATGCACGTATGGCCCTGCAATCCCACATCCTATCATCGCGGCATGAACGTCATCATGGACAACTGGGGCGTTCTGTGGCGCAACTGGTACTTTAACAAGGATCGCACGGATCTCGCGCTTGATGCGGACGGCAATCCCGTGCAGTTTGAAGAGCCGCCGGCCATCATTCAGGAATTCATCGGGAAGATGGAAGCCTGCATCGAAGGCGCAACGCAGGAGGAACGCGATGCCGCTCTGGAAGAAGCGCAGCAGATGATTTCGGACAACGTGTTCTTCTTCCCCATTGCGACCAGCGGATACCCGATGATCTTCAACAAGAACATGGGCAACATGCCGGTCAACACCCGGTACGGCATCTCCGCCGCCTATTCAGGCGAGCAGTTCTTCTACATGCCCGAATAAACGGACGGGCGCGGACCGGAGGAACCGTGTTCCTCCGGTCCGCATGCGGCGGGAGACGTAAAACGCCGTCCCGCCGCGTCACCAAGCGGGACGAGGGAGGGAATCCTGAGTGATCAAGTATATCGTGAAGCGGTTGATGACGCTGATCCCGCTTTTGCTGGTTCTGTCGTTTTTCACATTTTTTCTGATCCAGCTTCCGGAAGGCGACTATTTAAGCATGTATATTCAACAGCTTCGCACGTCGGGCACAGCGGTGGACGATGCGGAAGTACAGCGCCTGACCGCGATGTATGGCGTGGACAAGCCATTTTTAGAGCAATACTTCATATGGATCAAGAACATCGTCACCAAATTCGATTTCGGGCGTTCGTTCCAATGGAACAAACCGGTTTTGGAGGTCATCGCCGACCGAATCGTGCTGACGACTCTCATCTCCCTATTGAGCACGGCATTCGTATGGGCGGTGGCGGTCCCCATCGGCATCTATTCGGCGGTGCGCCAATATTCCCTGTTTGATTATTTTTTTACGTTCATCGGTTATATCGGCCTTGCCACGCCGGGCTTTGTGCTGGCGATCGTCGTCGTGTGGCTGGCGTATTCGCAGCTCGGATTGAGCGTCACGGGGCTCTTTTCATCGGAGTACCTCGCCGCCGGGTGGAGCTTTGGCAAGATACTGGACCTTTTGAAACACATTTGGGTGCCGGTGATCATATTGGGCGTATCGGGTACGGCGGGAATCATCCGCGTGATGCGCGGCACGCTGCTAGATGAATTAAAAAAGCAGTATGTCACAACCGCTAAGGCGAAGGGCATGAAAAATGTACGGCTTCTGATGAAATATCCAGTGCGCGTGGCCATCAACCCAATGATTTCGACCATCGGCTGGATGCTTCCTTCCCTGATCTCCGGCGAGGTCATCGTGTCGATCGTCTTAAATCTGCCGACATGCGGACCGATTCTCCAGCGTGCAATCATGTTGCAGGATATGTATCTGGCGGGCGGATTCATGGTGATCCTCAGTTCCTTGACGGTCATCGGCACGCTCGTATCGGATATCCTCCTGTCATGGGCCGATCCGCGCATTCGCTTCAGCGGAAAGGGGGGACAGATATGACGGCGCCTCGGGTGAATCTGTTTCAACGCAAGGCTGCGAAAAAGAACGACGACCGGTTTTACTATGCGTCGCAATGGAAGCTGATGATGCTCAAATTCAAAAGGCACCGCGTCGCCATGATCGCGGTGTTCGGATTGGCGCTTCTGTATCTGGTCGCGCTGTTCGCCAATTTTGTGGCCCCATATTCCGCAGTGACGCGGTTTGAGGCTTATAAGTCGGCACCCCCGATGGTGGTGCACATCTACGACCGGGGAACCGGCTTTCATGCGCCGTTTGTGTACGGCGTCAAATTGGAGCGCAACAAAAAGACGCTGCGGATGGAATCCATCACCGATTACGAAACGCGCATTCCCCTCTCCTTCTTCGCGTCGGGCGAGCCCTACAAGCTGTGGGGAATGATCGAGACGGATCTTCACCTGGTTCAGCTTTCGACGGGCGAGCCGCTTTTGCTGGCGGGATCGGATGACATGGGCCGCGACCTGTTTTCGCGGATCATATTCGGATCGCGGATCTCATTGACCATCGGCCTTGTGGGCGTATTCATGTCGTTTTTGCTGGGCATTGTCATCGGCTCGATTTCGGGGTATTTCGGCGGAATCATCGATAACGTGATCCAGCGCATCATCGACTTTCTGATTTCGATTCCCTCTTTGCCCCTGTGGATGGTGCTGTCCGGCTCGCTGCCGCGCACATGGTCGACGGAACAGACCTATCTGGCGATCACGATACTGCTCTCAGGGCTCGGCTGGTGTGCGCTGGCGCGCGTGGTGCGCGGAAAGATCCTCGCGCTGCGCGAAGAGGAATTCGTCAATGCCGCGCGTGTTGCGGGCGCGAAGGAGAGGCGCATCGTGTTCCGGCACCTGCTGCCGTCATTTGCAAGCTACCTGATCGTGAGCATTTCACTGTCGATTCCCAGCATGATATTGGGCGAGACATCGCTGAGCTTCCTCGGACTGGGTCTGCAGGCACCCGCTGTGAGCTGGGGCGTTCTGTTGCAGGACGCCCAGAACGTGACCGCCGTGGCCCACCAGCCGTGGAAACTGATCCCGGTCATTTTTGTGATTCTGGTGGTTTTGCTGTTCAACTTCCTGGGCGATGGCCTGCGCGACGCGGCCGACCCCTACTCCACGTGAGGTGAGGCATATGAGCGAAAACAAACG
Organism: Bacillota bacterium; assembly: GCA_023421735.1. Next base: position 184,958 of record JAEZSP010000017.1, read on the forward strand.
GATTCTCGAAGTGAAAAATCTGCGCACGTACTTTCATCTGTACGAAGGCGTCGTGCGCGCAGTGGACGGGGTGGATATGTCGATCGACGAGGGAACCACGCTGGGCATCATCGGCGAGAGCGGCAGCGGAAAATCCGTAACGGCGCAGTCGATCATGCGCATTGTGCCGACACCGCCCGGCAAAATCGAGTCTGGGGAAATCATTTTGTATCGAAAAGACGGTTCGACGGTGGACGTGACCAAGGTGTCAGATGACAGTGCCGAGATGCGCGCGATCCGCGGGCGCGAGATTGCGATGATCTTTCAGGAACCGATGCGTTCCTTCGGACCGGTGCACACCATCGGCGCGCAGATTGCGGAAGCGGTGCGCATCCACAACCCCGGCGTGACCAAAAAGGAAGCGCGGGGACGCGCCATCGAAATGTTGGGGCGCGTGGGCATTCCCCACCCCGAGAAGCGCATCGACGGCTATCCGCACCAATTCAGCGGCGGCATGCTGCAGCGCGCAATGATCGCAATGGCGCTGAGTTGCTCGCCGCGCATGCTGATCGCGGACGAACCGACCACCGCGGTGGACGTGACGATCCAGGCGCAGCTCTTGGAACTCTTGGCCCGGCTGCGCGATGAAACAGGCATGGCGGTGATCCTCATCACCCACAATCTGGCCGTGGTTTCGGAGATGGCAGACCGCATCATGGTGATGTACATGGGCAGGTCCGTGGAGGAGGCCTCCGCGCGCGAGCTGTTTGAGCGGCCGATGCACCCCTACACCCGCGCGCTGTGGCGCTCGATTCCGAGCATCGAGGGCGAGCGCCGCCAGCTCAACCCCATCGAGGGTTCCATCCCCAGTCCCTACGACATTCCCACCACATGCTACTTCTACAATCGGTGCACGGAGCGCGTCGACGGACTGTGCGAATGCCACGCGAATCCGCCCATGCGCGAGGTATCGCCGGGGCACAAGGTCGCCTGTTGGCGGTATGCGGACCCGTCGGTCGAATGGGAGGAGGGATCCGGGCATGTCTGAAGCCATCCGGCAGGAAAAGCTTTTGGAGGTCAAGGGCCTCAAGCAGTATTTTGCGATCAACAAGGGCTTTCTGCGCAAGAACGTGGGCTACATCAAGGCGGTCGATAATCTGGATTTGACCGTTCACAAGGGCGAGACCATCGGCCTTGTGGGCGAGAGCGGCTGCGGAAAGACGACGCTGGGTCGGTCGATCTTGCGGCTGTACGAACCGTTTGACGGCAAGGTCATCTATTACATGGACGGGAAGGCCGTCTCGATCCTGGACCTCGACCGGGAAGAACTGCGTCGATTCCGCAGGCACATGCAGCTGATCTTTCAGGATCCCTACTCCTCGCTCAATTCCCGCATGACGATTTTGCAGACGGTGTCCGAGCCGCTGATCGTGCACAACATATGCAAGGGGCGCGCGCTGGAGGATCGGGTAGCGGAAATGTTGGATCTGGTGGGGCTTAAACCCGAATACATGCGCCGCTATCCCCACAGCTTCAGCGGCGGCCAGCGACAGCGCATCTGCATTGCGCGCGCGCTGATCCTCGATCCGCAGCTGGTCATCGCGGACGAGGCGGTATCGGCGCTCGATGTTTCGATCCAGGCACAGATTCTGAACCTGCTCAAGAAGATGCAGCAAAAACTGGGACTGACCTACATATTCATCAGCCACGATCTGGGCGTGGTGCGCTATGTAAGCGACCGAATTGCCATGATGTACGTCGGCAAGATGGTGGAAATGGCGGACACCGACGAGCTGCTCGCCCACCCCATGCATCCCTACACCGAATCGCTGCTCTCCGCGGTGCCAAAGGTGGATTTTGACAAACAACGCAAACGGATATTGCTCTCCGGCGAGGCCCCTGACCCTTCGAATCTGCCCAGCGGCTGTGTGTTTCACGAGCGATGCCACTACATGGTGGACGAATGCATTCACGTGGAGCCGCGCACCATTGAGGCATCGCCGGGGCACTTTGTGAAATGCCACCGCGCACAGGAACTGCAATTACAGGGCATCCGCTGAGCGCGCCATGGAGGAATTGAATTGAAGGAAGTCCTATTCAGCTTTGTCCTGATGATCGTAGGCATCGCGGTCATCATCATGGGAGGCGCGCGATACAGCCAATGGATTTTGTCGCGCAGCGTGGGCACATGGCTTGGCGAGGCGCAGTCGATCCTCGACACCGGAAAGCCGCCCGCGCGCTGGCAAAAGAAATGGCGGCGCACGCACTGGTGGGTGCGCAATCCGGACAGGCGGGCGCTGTCCATCGCAGCCAACGACATCAACCGCCTGACGCAACTTCTGCGCACGTTTGAGTCTTCGCCCGCATTCGACGATGCGGACGTGCGCGAACCGATGCTGGACGGCCTCATGGCCATCCAGCATGCGTGGCACGAAGCATATCTGCGCATGCCGGGCGCACGGTGAAATGAGCTAGGGCAATACCGCATAAAGGTTGCGCGCGCCGACGAGATGAATTTTCGGCGGCAGTGCCGCCCCCGCAGATTGCGCTTGCAGAATTCGTCGGCGTAGCAGCGCTACGTCAAGAATTCTGCAGGGGCGAGATGGCGGAAATGCAGCCGTCCGCGCGTGTAGGATTTGTGCGGTTGTAAGCATATACCGATCGTCCTGTGAATCTGCCGCAGGCGTTCGTTGCCAGCCCGTGAAGAATCGCTTCACGTCTGTGATTGACCTGCATCATGGCATCTGCTACAATGTGGAAAAGCAAATAAGGCAGAATGAGAGGTGCGGTCGGAATGAAGCGAAGCGAGATGAGCAAAGAGGATTTGGACTTTGTGCGGCGGGAGAACGGTTCGCTCTGGCGTTTTTTTCGCGCATTTTTTCTGAGCACGCTCTATGCGGCAATCGGTTTTTTTGCGTACTGGTCGCTCAAGGACGGCATCATTTTTCTGTCGCTGGCGATGATGCACCGCGTTGCCGGATCGAATCCCGCACGGCTCATTTCGTATGCGACCGTGGCGGTCGGCGGCATAGGATGGTTCGTCACATACCTGATTCTCTGGCTGTCCCTCGAACGAACAAAGAGCGCGAAGCAGATTTTCAAAAAACTCGGGATATGGTGTGCAGCCGCGGGTCTAGCCTGGCTTTTGGGCGAGGGACTTATTTGGCTCGCCCTGCGGATCGCCTGATATGGTTCAAGGGGCGTGGCAGACAGGCAAGGCATGCCATCATTTTCAAGAACCTCCGACGCATTGCAACGCACTGCGATAAGTAGATTTCCTCTATGGCCGGGCTTTGCAGCCAGTAAAATCCATGTCCCGGCGGCACATCAGACAAACAGCGGAGTCAGATCATAATGATCTGACTCCGCTGCCCATTACAAATCGATGTACCCGATGTTGTCTCTGATTTGAATGCTTACGCCAAAGGGATGACAGAGCGCTTGAAGATATGCAAGGACCTTCGCGTCTTGCGCGAGCCTTGGAACGCCCTTTTGCGACCGCGGGGAATCGATGCCCAATGTGATTGGATACAGTTGGATCTGAACGATCCTCCCGTCTTCCATCGTCCATCCGGCGATGACCGAACGCCAGATGTTTTCCAAAACCCCATACCCGACCGTACCGTTTTTGCTCCGCGCGTTCATATAAGCCCCAACCTTGGTATCCAGGGGCATGCGCTTATTGAGATACGCATCGTAGGGTTGAAGAGCCACGGTCTCCGTTTCAAACAGGAAATTGCCGAGGCTATAGAAAATCACGCCACCGTTATAAACTTCAATGCCGCGCAATTCATGCGGCCCGTGACCGATAACGGCGGTCGCGCCGGCGTCAATGCACCGCTTTGCAAAGATTTGCAGGAACTGTGCGGGTTCGGTTGTATCCTCTGCGTCCGTTTCATGCGCGTGAATGCTTACCAGCACGACATCCGCTTGCAACCGAGCTTCGTGAATTTCGCCTTCTATCCGCGCCATGTCCGTTTTATTGGGCACGCTGTCAACCTTATTTTCATCAGAAAGGCGAAACGTGCTGGACCCAAAGGGCAACGTTTTTTCGGGAAACGGGTTGCTATAGCCGTTCTTAATGGAATATTCCTTGGTCGCGTTGATTTTTGTCACCTTTGCCAACAGCTTAACCATATCATAGTGTTCGGCATCCACACAGAATGTCTTCTCGAAGCGGAGCGGATTCAATCCCGGACGACCGATCATATCCGCGCTTTGCCCTCCGGCCATGGCCGATTCATGAAAGGAGGAAGCGGCGCTAATCAAGGCAACCCTTGCATTCTTTGTTTCAAGAAAGCAGGGCATTGATGCTTCGCCGAGGTTGCGGCCTGTGCCCGAAAAGATCATGTTTCTTTGCCTTAGGTTTTTGATCGTCGCAAGAATGCCGCCGTGGCTGTAATCCGCAGAATGATTATTCGCCGTGTTATAGAGATTGAAGCCGTAGGACTTCATATCATCCAACGTGGATGGATTCGCCATCGCCCAGGTTCCGCCGCTGAAGGCAGCAGGATAACCTTCCTGATCGTGAAAGGTCATTTCCAGATTGGTGAACTTCACATCGTGCGCGCCGATGAGCTTTTGAATTGCTTCCAATCCGTCGTACCCGCCTTCCGGAAACCTTCTGGTAATAAAAGAATCTCCGGTGGCGACAAATGTCGTCTGATTGCCCATATACTCATCCTTCACGCATGCGAACGGTGATCAAAACCGTCCGCATGCCACAATCCTTTCGTTTATGCATCGGCTCCTTGTCCGATATGGTACACGGCACCGCAGAAAACCTTCACACCGTTTGTGAGAACCGTTTCGTCAAAGTCGTAACGCCGATTGTGCCCCGGCCCCGCCTGCTGAGTGGGCAGACGCATGAAGGTGGCATGACCGCCCTGTTCCTGCACGCGGTTCATCATGTAAGAGACATCCTCGCTCCCACCGCTGACAAGGCTCAGCGTCTCGGATACCGGCAAATGCAGGTTCTGTTCGCACACCGTTTTAATCAGCTGCATGGCATCCGCATCGCTGGTGAGGGAATTGGCTGCGCCCATTTCCCTGATTTCAAAATCGACCCCGTGCATTTTCGAAGCGCCTTCCAATATGTTCTGGGCGTATGCCTTCATATAGTCGTTAATCTCCGTGGTTGCGCCCCGCACCTCGATTTCCATATACGCCTCATCCGGAATCACATTGCGACCGCTTCCACCCCTGACCATACCGATGTTGACGCGCGTGACACCCTTGCTGTGCCTGGGGATCGCATAGAGATTTGTAATCGCTGTCGCAACCGCGAGAAGCACGTTTTTCCCCTTTTCGGGTGAGCCGCCCGCATGCGCCGACTTTCCAATGAACCGAACGTCGTATTTGGTCGTCGCCAGGGATCCATGGCTGCCCGGAATCACGACGCCCACCTCGTCCTTTTCCAATTTCGAAATGTGTGAGCCGATTAAATAATCCACGTGCTCCAGGTGGCCATTTTCCACAATGGATTTCGCGCCGCGTACGCCTTCCTCAGACGGCTGAAAAATCAGCTTGATGGTGCCGTGCAGTTGATCTTTGATGCGCATCAGCACTTCCGCCACGCCCAAACCGATCGTCGCGTGCCCATCGTGACCACAGGCATGCATGGATCCGGCGTTGATGCTGGCAAAGCCTTCCCGCGTGGGCCTGTGTTCCTGGGATTCATCTTCAAATACGCCGAGCGCGTCGATATCAAAACGCATGGCGACAGTCGGCCCCTCGCCGCACTCCAGGATGCCGATGACACCCGTCATACCGTCCTTCGTCGCCTGGACAAACACAGGATCCGCCCCGTGAGAGATTGCCCAATCGTAATGCGCGTTCAGCTCCGCCTGGGGCGGAAGGCCCATGCGCGCTTCCCTCAGGCATACCTGGTCACCCGTCAAAACTTCATATCCGAGATCCGTCAGTTTTCGGGCGATGAGGGAGGAAGTCCGCATTTCAAACCAACCTTTTTCGGCGTGCTTATGAAAATCCCGCCTCTGTTTCACCAACTGGTCGCTGATTTCATCCGCATATTGAATAATGGCTTCGTATGTATTCATCTGTTATCCTTTCTTTCCTACGATGGAGTCAAAATGACCTTCTATGCCAGCCGCCATGAGCAAAGTCATCAGAACCAATTTTACAGGTTTATCCGCGCCAGCCAGCGGAAATTTCTCGCGTACTGTATGGTTATAAATGATTCTGGATTCTTCATCCGGCGCGTAGGCCCGTCCCAGACAGACGGTGGGAATGCCATGGGCAATGGAGATGTTCGCATTGGTGCACCCGCCCTTGGCAAAACGCGGCTCGATGCCAAGAAATCCCAGCCCCAGGGCAGCCGCCTGAACCAACGGGGAATCGGATGGCTGCGCACCGCCGGGAATTTCGCCGAGCACCTTTATATCCCACGTAATCGTGTCTTTGTCCCAACGCTGTGTCTCCTCGCGGCAAGCATCCTCAATGGCGGCGACGATCTGCTCGTCGAGCTTTGAAAGCTCCGCCGGGGAATTGGACCGATAATTGAGCTTAATCGTGGCGGTCGGGGGAATCGCGTGGATTCCCGCGTCGTTCCCGGCGTGAAAATTGGATACACAAAAGCTCGTTTTGGGGTCTTCCGGCACGACAAAGTCCGCAATCCGCGCAACGGCGCGCGCTGCGGCATGAATCGGTTGCGCCATTTTGCCGAACGCACCGAATGCATGACCGCCGATGCCGTGAAAGTTCACCTCGATCGTTTTGCCGCTCGTCGCTTCGAACACCAGTGCCGACATATCGTTGTTGTCGATGGTAATCGCACAATCAATGTCTTGGTTATCGTTCAAAAAATCCCGCATGCCACCCAGCGAACCCTTTCCCTCTTCCCGGGTTGTCCCGACAAAAAGGATGTCGCCCACGGTTTGCAGGCCGACGTGGTTGAGGGCACGCAGCAGAGATAGGATCATGGCAAGCGCGCGCGTATCATCCCCAATCCCGGGCGCATAAAGGAACCCGTTCTTTTCTTCCACACCGCGCACCGTGCCAATGGGAAAGACCGTGTCCAGATGCCCTTCCACAAGGACCTTCAATCCACCCTTGCTGCCCCTGCGCAGGCCGACCACGTTTCCGCCGCGATCGATGTGCACATCCTCCAGCCCAAGTGCGCGCAACCGGTCTGCGAACGCTTCCGTACGCCGCCCCTCTTCGCCGGTCGGCGCTTCGATCTGCACCAGTTCAATCTGATCTTGCTTGGTCCTGGGCTGATCCGCCTCGATATACTCGAGGACGGCTTTCACCCGGTCCTGATCCAACATCATTTGAAATGCCTTTGCCACCGCATCCATCGTTTGAACGGACATCCTGCATCTTCCTTTCTGATCATGCGTCATCACCTGTTGATCCTGCTATAAGCTTGCGAAGAATTCCCGAATACACTGGCAAAAACGCTCCACAATCGGCATCTGGCCGGTGTCCTTGGCCCGGAGCAGGTAAATCGAGCGCGTAAAGTCCGGTAGATCGATGGGGATCAGGCGTACCTGATCAAACGCGCTCCCCGGGCCAATCTTACCCCAACTTCGTTCCGGCCAAATCGTAACCCCTGCGCCTCCCTGCACCATGTGCTGCAAAATGTAAAGGGTATCACATTCGTAGCCCTGTTGCGGGAAAAAGCCTTCCGCCTGAAACCGCTTGTCCGCCAGGTCCCGCAGATTTGTCCCCTTGCGCAGAAAGACAAAAATCTCATTCCCCAGATCCTGAAGGGACACACTTTTCATTTGGGCAATCGGATTGTCTTTGTGGACAGCCAGCAAGATACGCTCCTGCAAGATTTTTTCTGCCGAGGTATAGGAAATTTCCGGCAGCACGCTGCGCACACAGACATCCCAGCAAGTGTTTTCCCGTTTTTCCATGACCTCAAAGTACACGTTTGGCTCAGTTTTTTTAAATGTTTGAATGATATCGGCGAGGAAAACGGAACCGGACAGGGCGTTGATCCGGATCGTCTCGATGTTTTGGCGTTCCTGCAGCTGAATTTCCCTGAACGCAGATTCCAATTCCTCCAACAGCGGAGCCAGACGATTGGCCAGGATCTTCCCATTGCGCGACAATGAGATTCGCTTGCCGTTGCGCTCAAACAGCTTGACCTTGATCTCGTCCTCCAGGGCTAAAATGGCCTTGCTGACGGACGGTTGGGAAGCATGGAGTTCCTGCGCCGCTTTTGATATGTTTTCATGCTTCGAGACACACAGAAAATCGTACAGTTGATAAAGCTCCATCTCTTACGATCCTCCTTTCCCATTCAGGCATGTTCGAACTTCTTACTTGTAAAAGGCCGGGATCTGTTCCGCGTGGTATGCGTTGATTGCCTCGCGAAAATCAGCGCCGCTTAAAATATCATATCCGGTCATGGCCAATCCCTTCGCGCCTTTGATGCATACGTCGTCCGCCTCAGGCGTAATGGACGCTTTTGCGTATGCGGAGGTATGGGCGCGAATCGCCGCATCGTTCGTAATGGACAGATAGTCATGTATGGCGGGAATTTTGATGGAAACATTGCCGATGTCGGACGAGCCGTATTGTTTTTTCGGGTCCGGCCACGACATATCGATGCCAATCGCCTCCATGTTTTGTTTGAACGCCTCACACATCGGTTTGTTGGGGTAGCGCTCCGCAGAGATATCCCCACAGACAATTTCAGCCTTCGCCCCCGTAAGCCGCTGTGCATTCTCGGCACAAAGACTGACCACGTCGATCAGCTCGCGGATGCGCAACATGGTATCCGCCCGCAGGCAGAATTCGCAGCTGGCGAATTCGGGAATGACGTTGGCGGCGGTGCCGCCCGATCGAATGATGCCATTTATATTGTCCTGCGGATCAAAACACGGGCGCATCAGATCAATCTGATTGAAGACGCTGATCACCGCGCTGAGCGCATTGATGCCATTCTTCGGAACCGAGGAATGCGCGCCTTTGCCGTAAAAGGAAACGGTCATGGAACATGCCGCCCGACCGCCGCGCCCCACCAAGTTGCTGCCGCCGCCCGAAGGATGCATCATCAGGGCAAACTGAATATCATCAAAACCGCCTTTGTCCAGCAATTTGACCTTGCCTGCGCCGCCCTCTTCCGCGGGCGTTCCAATCAGGCTGACCCGGCCCCCACATGTTTCCGCGACCGCGGCAAGCGCCAGGAACGCGCCCATGGCGCATGAAGCGATGATGTTGTGCCCACATCCATGCCCGATGCCGTTGAGCGCGTCATACTCCGCCAAAAACGCCACCGTCGGGCCATCCGCGTTGCCGGCGTCCGCACGAAAAGAGGTGGGAATGCCACAATATTCCTCACGCACATGGTATCCGTGTGCAGTCAGCATTCCCGACATGAACCCGACCGCGCGATACTCCTCAAATCCCAGTTCCGGATTCGCATGAATGTTGTGGGATAATTCCAATATTTCGGTGCGGATTGAATCCACATATTCCTGAATGAGTCTTTTCATGATATGTATCCTTCCGTGGTTTATTTGGGTTCACGGGGAATCATCCTGCCTCCGTACCGAATGGCAAAGACCCGTTCGTCGTCATCAAAATGCAGTTGGAGAGGCGTATCCTGCATTCCATTGCGAATGATGGCGACCGTCCGTTGAATCGGTATCATTTGCTTGCACTTCCCGCCAATCATCAAGGCTGCTTTGCCGCTGTCGTCCTTGAAAATTTCTATCATATGCCCTTCGCCGGAACGATAAACCCCACAGGCCGCCTCGAGCAGGCCGTCCTCCCAGCCGCATACAATGTGCAGATCCCGTCTTGGCAGAGGGTCGCGTTCGGACAGCAGCCGCATGGCGGCATCCGAAAGAATCGACACAGGTACCTGGGAGGTATTGCACAGGACGATGACGCCTGCGCCCAGTTCATACGACCATGCCATATTGGAGGAGACGCCCGTCAGGCTACCGCCATGTTCCACAATGGCAAAGTCCTCCATCGCTTTGGTCGACAGGCCGTAACCGTACCAGGATCCGAACCGATAGGACTGCCGCGGCTTGATCATCTCGCGCACGCCGTATCCATCCACAACGCGCGTTCCGTCCGCCGATACGCCGTCGTTCAGGTACTGCACGACATACTTTTGCATGTCCCGCAGGGTCGATTTCATCGCTCCTCCCCCGCACAGCACAAAGGCATTGTCATGATAATCCCGGGTAGCCCGCATCACCCCATCGACTTTTTTGTACAGCAGGGACGCATTGGGGTCCGTTTGGGGCCACACGTAATCACAGCCGCTGCGGTCCATGCCCAAGGGCTCCAAAATATGCCGTTTCACATATTGCGCATACGAGAGCTCACCGCCGCGCCTGCGGACGACTTCCGACAGGAGGCCAAATCCGTCGTTGCAGTAACTCAGGTATTCGCCGGGCCGCCCGATCAGTCCGCTTTCAGGGGTTTGACGATCCAGGCGCTCCGCGACCAGCTTGCAACCGTACGCTGCAAGCCCTTCATGATAGGCCAAATCCCCGTCGATCGCCTCGTCCAATCCCATCTCCTGCGCAACCTGATCGACAAGGATTCTTGGCAGCGGATAAAATCCGCCGCTGTGGCACATCAAATGCCACAAGCGCACGCTTTGTTGGTTTTGATTCGTAAACGCAGGAATCAAAAGGCTGACGGGATCGTCCAATTGGATTGCCCCGGTCTGCGCCAGTTGCATGAGGGCCAAACAGGTAAATGACTTTGTGATGGACGCCAATCCAAATACCGTCTGTTCATTGATCGCAAGTCCATTTTCTGCGTCCCGGTATCCCCAGCACTTTTCGTACAGGCATTCTCCGCTTGCATCAACCATGGCGATCGCAATGCCCGCCGCTTCATAAGTGTATTTGACCTCTTCCACCAGTTCTTCAAACAGCGACAGACGGTCTTCTCTGAGCTTTCGCATCTTATTCCCCCTTTTCTTTGCCGTCGTACAAATGGCAATACACATAGTGTTCCGCATCCTTTTGATACCGACGCGGTTCGACTTCGGAACAGATCTGCATGCGTTTTGCACATCGGGTATGGAATTTACAGCCTTTCGGGGGATTCAGCGGTGAAGGGATGCTCCCCTCCAAAAAAATGCGTTCGCTTTTTACCTCGGGATCCGGAATCGGAATCGCGGAGAGCAGCGCCTGCGTATAAGGGTGCAGCGGGTTTTGATAAATCGATTCCTTGTCGCCCACTTCCACGAAATTGCCAAGGTACATCACGCCGATCCGGTCGCTGATAAACTCGACCACGCTCAAATCGTGCGCGATGAAGATATACGTAAGATTGAGTTCCTTTTTCAGTTTGTTCATCAGGTTCAGCACCTGCGCCTGGATGGATACATCCAATGCTGAAACAGGCTCGTCCGCAATGATCAGCATGGGTTCCACGGCCAAGGCGCGCGCAATGCCGATGCGCTGCCGTTGTCCGCCGGAAAATTCGTGCGGATACCGCCGAAGGTGGTATTGGTCCAAGCCGACTCGGTAGATCAGCTCCAGCACCCGCTCGTTCAGTTCGGCTTTGCTCCGGGTCAGCTTATGCTCGACCAAGGGCTCTGCCACAATCTCGAACACGGACATTCTGGGGTTCAGCGATGAATATGGATCCTGAAAGACCATCTGCATCTTTTTGCGAACCGGGCGCATGGCCTTCCCTTTGTAACCGGTAATGTCCTCTCCGTCAAACACGACGGAACCGCCGGTCGGGTTTTCCAGCTTGCAGACGCCCCGGCTCAACGTGGATTTCCCGCATCCGGATTCGCCCACGATGCCAAAAACCTCTCCCCTTTGCACCTCAAAACTCACGCCGTCCACCGCCTTGACCGTTTCGGCCTTCCGTCCGAATCCTTTGGCGACAGGAAAGTGAATCTTTAAATGTTCTACCTGCAAAAGCGCCTGGCTCATATCGTCCGCCTCCCTTCCCGCGCCGCATCGTCGCACAGCCAGCATTTGCTGACGTGCCCGTTCCCCAGTTCGATAAAGGAAGGTTCCTCCTTCGTACATCGGCCAAACGCATATCGGCACCTGGGAGCGAATTTGCAGCCATCGGGCATATACTTTGGGTTCGGCACGTTGCCCGGAATCGACTCCAATTCCTCAATGTGTTGTCCCAGTTTGGGAATGGATCCCAAAAGCCCCTTTGTATACGGATGGGAAGGATGTGCAAAGATCGTTTTCACATCGCCCCGTTCGACCACGCGACCGCAATACATGACGGCGACACTGTCGCAAATCTCCGCCACCACGCCCAGATCGTGTGTAATAAACAGAACCGAGGTCTTCGTCTCCCGCTTGAGATGATTGATCAGATCGAGGATTTGGGCCTGAATCGTCACATCCAAAGCCGTCGTTGGCTCGTCCGCGATCAGAATTCTTGGCTTGCACACGAGCGCCATGGCAATCATCACGCGCTGCCGCTGTCCGCCGGAAAGCTGGAACGGGTATTCCCGCATCATGTGCTCCACGCGGGGGACGCCAGTCATCCGAAGCATTTCGAGGGCGATGACTTCCGCTTCCCTTTTCGAAACCTTCGAATGTTGCAGGATCACCTCAGAGACCTGCCGGCCGATCGTCATCACGGGGTTCAGACTCGTCATCGGTTCTTGAAAGATCATGGAGATCTGGCTTCCCCGGAGTTTGCGCTTTTCTTCCTCTGTGATGTGGACAATTTCGTTTCCGTCCAGATAGATTTCACCCTCGTCGATTATCCCCGACGTGCCCATCAAAAGGCCCATCACCGAAAGAGCGGTAATGCTCTTGCCGCTTCCCGATTCGCCGACGATTCCAAGGGTTTCCCCTTCCCGCAGGACAATATCAACGCCGTCGACCGCCTTGATCACACCATCCTTCGTATGAAAAAAGGTGTGCAGGTTTTTGATTTCCAACACATTCGGCCTTGTCTCTTGCACAGCCTCTACCATCGTCGCGCCTCCTCTTGAAATCATGCGTACCTTGCCGCTGTTCCGATTATTTCAGGACGTTCTTGAGCTTGGGGTCCAGCGCGTCTCTCAAGCCATCCCCCATGAGGTTCAGCGCCAACACCGTGACCATGATGGCAAGGCCGGGAAAGAAGGTCATATACGAATAACTGCGGATATATTTTCTCCCCGCAGACAGCAACCCGCCCCATTCCGGATCAGGCGCCGGAACGCCAAGCCCCAGGAAACTCAAACCCGACGCCGCGATAATGGCGGAAGCAACGCGCAGAGTGGACAACACGATGATGGGCGATAGGCAATTTGGCAAAATGTGTTTAAAAATAATCTTCACGCTGGAAAGCCCGATCGAACGCGCGGACTCGACATACTGTTCGTTTTTCATCGAGAGTACGGAAGCTCTGGTGATTCGGACGAACTGCGGCACGCTGGTTATGCCGATGGCCAGCATCAGATTAACGGTACTCGGCCCGATGACCGCGACGATGACAATCGCCATCAGAATACCGGGAATCGCCTGCAAGATGTCGGTAAAACGCATGATCACGTTCTCCAACACGCCGCCAAAATAGCCGGCAATCGCGCCGAGTGTGACGCCGATAAAAAGGCCGATCGCGACAGCGACGACCCCTACGGTCAGGGAAAAACGCGCGCCGTACAGCACGCGGAAAAAAATATCCCGTCCCAATTCGTCGGTGCCAAACCAATGAGCCGCGCTGGGCCATTGGAGCCGCTCGCCGACGTTTTGCGGGCAGGGACAGTACTACTACTGGTTGAGGTTGGTGCGCACAGAAGCTATTGTTCATTACAAATCCGAAAGTCCGGGGGTGTCGCTGGTAAGGGTTGATCCGTCCCGACTGTCGGCTAGTCAAGGGCAACAGGCGCCTGGATTGGCAAGTCAAGCGGCGGGAATTATCATCCGGTACGGGAACGCCGCCGTTGAGTTACCGGCAGGGACACAGGCCGCGGCGATCGCGGAACTTTTTAAGGCGCTGAGTGAGGCGTGTTTCTGGACGAGCCCACTGTGAAGCTGGACGCGAAGGGCGCGCAGGCCGTCCGCGAGCTCGTCACGAGGATCAACCGGGAATATGGCATTACGGTGATCCTGACCACCCATTACATTTTCGAAGCTGAAGAGCTGCGCGAGCGCGTCGCCATCATGCACCGGGGCAAAATCAAAAGCTGCGACACCGTGGCTAACCTTCGCCGGAACCTGCAGCGGTATGACGAGTTTGCCGTGGCCTGCCGGGAGATTGTGCCTGAGACCGCGGAAAAAATAAGAGACTTGCCCTTTGTGGTATCCTGCGCGCTTTCAGGAAACAAGCTGACGGTCCAGATGGAAAACATCCGCGAGGGACTGATTCAGGTCTTAAGAACGCTGCGGGCATGCGGCGTGGGGATCAATGAGATCGCCACCAACGAGCTCACATTGGAGGACATTTTTGCGGATACCATCGGTGCGGGAGGCAAACCATGACCTTTTTGAAATCGGCTTTCTCCTTTGCGAGGCTGGAATACCGCGCGCTGCGGTTTTGCCCGTCCAGCTTCGTGCTGGCAGTGGTGCAGAGCTTCGTCACGGCGGGCATGTGGTTTTTCGTATCCTTATTTCTCAAGAATTACGCCGCCGCGTCGCTGTCCGGCTACGGCGGGGATTTTGTGTCCTACATGGTTATCGGCGTGGTATTCTTCCAAAATTCCTCGGCGATCCTGGCGCTGCCGTTCCAAAGTCTGAACACAGCATTTTAGGATAAGCGGCTGGAGGTCTACAACTCATCGTCGAATGCAGCTCATCATTCAGACTGGCGTGCTGACCGCCGCCGTGCTCTTCGCTGGGGTGAAGGTCGATGCGGGGATTCCCATATTCCCGTTGGTTGCGTTCTATCTGTGCTTTGTCGCCACAAGCTTCGGCCTTGGGCTGATTGGCGCGAGCAACTTCTTCAATCTGGAGGTAAAGCAAGGGCGGGAGCCGCTTACGTGGCTGGTGGACATTCTGGCACGGATCTTCTCAGGAATCTATTATCCCCTAGCGGTTCTGCCGCGCGGCATCCAGTTTGTTTCGAGGCTGATCCCGCACACGTACGCGATGGAGGGCTTGCGGCTGGTCATGCTGAACGGCCGCACCCTGGGAAACGACGTCGTAAGGAACGATTTATTGGTGCTGTTCGGCTTTGCCACGATTTCGATGGTCCTTGGCATCTTCACGCTGAACCGCGCGCTCAATCGGGCGGCCAAGGGGAACGGCGTCGGAATGGTCGTTTGACTCTGGCTTCTGAATAACGAAGAGCCAAAAGCAACCGGACAGTCTCACAAATCAGGTGGATCTGTTAGTGGTGGCGCTTCCATGCAGCGGCCGCGCAAAAAATGTCGCTCGCGTGAACGTGGGGATTATGATCCAGAAAATCGTCCGCCCCCCGTGTGTTCATTTTCACGCGACGTATTCAGCCACGCACCGGTGGAAGAGATCTCGAATCAGTAGACGGCATGCCGTTATTCCGCAGCCGAAGCACTTTTACCTGCGCACCCTTTCTGAGCAGCAGATCGTGCGAGAGCGCGGGCCGGATCGCAATTCCGCAAGCAATTTGCTTTGCGTCATGGATGTACCGTTTTCTGCAAATTTTCCAGTTCCTCTCCCAGCTTTTCACGGCAGAAATTCAGCATGTTCTGAGCGTCCTCCGCATTGTAGCGGTACACTTCGGCGCCCACCAGGAGCATCAGGTAGAGCCGATACATGCACAACCGGATCCTGTCGTTTTGGGTATAGGTGAACGGCTTCCCGGAAATCCGACTGTAGTTTTCCTGGAAGCATTGATCATTCTCCACATCGCCGCAGATCGTATTGCTGGAGATAAACTCGGCGTATGGATCGCCATAAAACGCCCTCTCGTGATCAATAATTCCGTCGATGTGGTAAACGCCATCCCGTTCAATCAGCATGATGTTCTTATTCCACATATCGAAATTGACAAGGCACGGTTCTGTGATTTCGTCCAGGATGACCCACAGCGGTTCCAGGGCGTCCAGGATCCTGTCATAGGGCAGATCGACCTTTCCTTTTTTGGCGTCTCGAATCACCAGATGCACCATGCCCTGAAACGCGGCGCGCCATGTGGGATACTGAAACGAGACGTCGTCCTTGATATACCCAAACCAGGAGCCCTTGATCTTGTGAAACGCCGCGGTATAGCGCGCCAGCTCCGCGATCAGTTCTTCCCTGTTCTCGGGAGAAATCTTGCTTTCCAGATGCCCCCAGTGATCTCCCCTGAGCTTTTCCATGATGAAATAATTGCACGGGACGATCTCTCTGCTGAAGTCGCGCACGAGGATCTTCGGGATGGGGA
>JAEZSP010000035.1 GCA_023421735.1 Bacillota bacterium
GCCGTAACACAGAGCCAGATAAGCTGGAGCAGGAAGCTGAAAACTCTGCTCAGGTACTGGCTGTTTGGGGCAGTCCCGGCTGCGGCAAAACAACGGTTGCTGTGAAACTAGCGAAGTATCTTGCAGATAAAAAGAAAAACGTGGTATTGGTGCTTTGCGACATGACAGCGCCTATGCTACCTTGCATCTGTCCGGCTTCTGACTTAGAAAGCGATCATTCCCTTGGGAGTATTCTGGCGGCAACTCATGTGACAGACTCGCTCATTAAGCATAACTGCAATACGCACAAGAAAATCAGCTACCTTACCATCATCGGGATGCGAAAAGGTGAAAATGAATACACCTACCCAGCCCATAACGCAACACAGGCAACGGAGCTGATTGATCATTTAAGAGGTATGGCACCCTACATTATTATTGATTGTGGCAGCTATATTGCTAACGATATTTTATCGGCAGTAGCTCTGATGGAGTCCGATGCGGTGCTTCGTCTGGTAAATTGTGATTTAAAATCTATCAGCTATCTGTCCAGCCAGCTTCCTTTGCTGAAAGATCATAAATGGGATGCAGACAAGCAGTATAAAGTAGCCAGCAACGTGAAATCAAATGAAGCCAGCGAACATATGGAACAGGTGCTGGGTAATGTAGTGTTTCAAATACCCCATTCTCCAGAACTTGCAGCACAAGTGCTCTCAGGAAATCTGTTTGCTGATCTTGCACTAAAAGATAGCAGGGGCTTTCGCAAGGAGATTGAGAAAATCGCAAAGGAGGTGTTCGGATGCTAGGCAAAAAGCGAAATCAAAGTGTGTTTCTGGAGAGTGAACCCTCACCTGCAGCAAGAGTTTTGGAAGAGAAAGATCCTGCTCCAAAAGCTTGTACCAAAGAAGAGACAGATATGGCAGAACCCGAAGAAACTGCTGTTGTGGACGATTTGAAAGAACCAGAGCATAACAAACGTGATGTTCTTCGTACTCATGATTTATTCTTTTCTGCGGAGGATGACAGCAAAGATTTTTCTGCTGTGCTTCGAGATGTGCAGGAGCATATCTCAGGGAAATACAGTACCCTGCTGACGAGCGGCAATACCGAGGAAGTCAAAGAACACATCAAAAGGTATATCACCAAATATGTGCAGGACAGCCGGGTGGCAGTCAAGGGAATGACAAATCAGCAGCTTGTAGATGCCATTTACACCGAAATGGCTGAGTTTTCCTTTCTAACAAAATACATCTTCGGAAAAGGGATTGAAGAAATAGATGTCAACGGTTGGAATGATATTGAAGTGCAGTATTCGGGTGGTAAAACCGAGAAGCTTGATGAACACTTTGACAGCCCCGAACACGCAATAAATGTGGTTCGCCGTATGCTTCATGTGTCAGGGGTGGTGCTGGATAATGCCAGCCCTCTGGTAACCGGAACATTGGCAAAAAATATCCGTATTGCGGTACTTAAAACACCTATTGTGGATGAGGAAGTAGGTATAGCGGCTTCTATACGTATTGTGAATCCCCAAAGCATGAAGAAAGAGGATTTTGTAAATGGCGGCACAGCCACCAATGAAATGCTGGACTTTTTATCCGAGTGCATCCGCTACGGTATTTCTGTGTGTGTAGCGGGAGCAACCAGTTCCGGAAAAACAACTGTCGCAGGCTGGTTATTAACCACAATTCCGGATAACAAGCGTATCTTTACCATTGAAAACGGCAGCCGAGAGCTGGCACTCGTCAGAGAAAAAGACGGAAAGGTAGTCAATTCCGTTATTCATACTTTAACTCGTGACAGCGAAAATGACCGTCAGAGAATCGACCAGATCGCTCTGCTTGATGTGGCTCTTCGTTTTAATCCGGATATTCTTGTTGTCGGCGAAATGCGTGGTGCAGAAGCTAATGCCGCACAGGAAGCTGCAAGAACAGGAGTGGCTGTGCTTACTACCATTCATTCCAACTCCTGTGAAGCGACCTATCGAAGAATGGTATCCCTGTGTAAAAGAGCAGTGGATATGTCTGATGAAACCCTCATGGGTTATGTGACAGAGGCCTATCCCCTCGTGGTATTTTGCAAACAGCTTGAGAACAAACAGAGAAAAATGATGGAGATCATGGAATGCGAAATCCTGCCCGATGGCAGCCGTAGCTTCCGTCCTTTGTTCCAATATGAGATTACCGAAAACCGTATGGAGGACAGCAAATTTGTTATCAATGGCAGTCACCGTATGGTGAACAACTTTTCAGAAAGCTTGTGTAAGCGACTGCTGGAAAATGGTATGCCCATTGAAACAATTAACCGTTTAAAGAAAGGAGGTCTTTCTGCATGACTTTTATAGATTTACTCGCCTGTGTCGGAATGATTACAGGCTTTTTTCTTTTGCTGAACCTAAAGCCCATTGATTTTACCAATGGACTGTTCGGCTTTTTAACCAGAGAATCCAAAAGCATCAGGGATGAAATTAATGAGGCGACCAAGCGTAAAAAGCCGAACTTTCTGAAACGCCAAATCCTTGAGGCACAGGAAATCCTCAAAATGACCGGAAGAAACAGTCGCTTTTCTCTAATATGTGCCTGCTCCTTGCTACTCTTTGCCATCGGAGCCTCCATTGCCATTGTGTTTGGAAATTTCTTTTTAGCTCCGGTCATGGCGGTAGGGTTTATGTTCGTTCCCTTTTGGTATGTGAAGCTTACCGCAAGCCACTTTAAAAAGGATATTGCGGCAGAATTAGAGACTGCCCTTAGTATTATCACAACTGCATATTTAAGAAATGAGGATATTCTGACTGCGGTGGAAGAAAACATCAACTACCTGAATCCGCCTGTTCACCATGTGTTTCAGGATTTTATTATGAGAATTAAGCTGGTCAATCCGGATATTGAAGCAGCACTCAAAGCCCTAAGAACCAAAATAGACAATGAGGTGTTTCATGAATGGTGCGATGCTCTGTGTGACTGCCAATATGACCGCAGCTTGAAAACCACGCTGACACCCATTGTCAGCAAGCTATCCGATATGCGTATTGTCAATGCGGAGCTGGAATATCTGGTGTTTGAGCCGAGAAAGGAATTTATCATCATGGCGATTTTTGTCATAGGTAATATTCCGCTAATGTATTTCTTAAATAAGAGCTGGTACGACACCTTAATGCATACTCCAATGGGGCAAATCATTTTAACGATTACAGCGGCTCTTATTTTTATCTCAACTGCTTTCGTCATTAAGTTAACCAAACCCATTGAGTTTAGGAGGTGATGCAGATGATGATGCTAATCTTTACATTTGGAATTCTCCTGGCTTTTGGACTGTTCTTCATTCTAGCTGATGTGCTGAAGCTGCCGTATCTGAGCACCGCAAAAGCAATACTGAATACCACAAGAGCAGAGAAAAAAGCAGTAAAAAGTATCGAAACCTACCTGATGACATGGGCAGTGAAGCTCTCCAAATACATCCGTATGGATGAATACCACAAAAGCCGAATGAAGAATATCCTTAAGGCGACAGGCATGAATATGACACCGGAGGTTTATCAAGCGTATGCATTTGTCAAATGCGGAGCAATCCTGCTGGGTGTTATTCCTTGCCTTTTGGTGTTTCCGCTGTTAGCTCCTTTCGTTGTGTTTTTGGCAGTCATGATATATTTTAAGGAAACCAGAAAAGCCGATGAAAAACTGAAAGTGAAGCGAGATGAAATCGAAAATGAGCTGCCGAGGTTTGTAGCCAATGTGGAACAGGAATTAAAAAACAGTCGTGATGTGTTATCCATAATTGAAAACTTCAAGAAAAATGCTGGGGCTGCCTTTGCAGGAGAGCTGGACATTTTGGCAGCAGATATGCGTTCCTCAAGCTATGAAGCCGCCCTGACCAGATTTGAGGCAAGGCTTAATTCGCCCATGCTTTCGGATGTGGTAAGAGGGTTAATCGGTGTACTTCGAGGTGATGACAGTGCTGTATATTTTCAAATGCTCGCCCATGACTTCAAGCAGCTGGAGCTGCAAAAGCTCAAAAGTGAGGCACAAAAGATACCGC
>JAEZSP010000095.1 GCA_023421735.1 Bacillota bacterium
CGGCTGCGGTTGCCACGGTGCTGTTCATATTCTTTCGGCTGAGCGACCCCATGTTCTGGGCGCTCGTCAACATACCGCTGTATCTGCTGCACCAGACGGAGGAGCACTACATCCCCGGCGGCTTCAAGAAATATATGAACGAGCAGGTGCTGGGGGACGGCAAAGAAACCCTCACCGACCGCAAGATATTCTGGATCAACATACTGCTTGTGTGGATCGCGTTCCTGATATTCGGCGCGCTCAGCTTCGTGAACCTGGGGTTCGGCCTCGTCATCGTGATATTCAGCATCATCAACTGCGCAACGCACATTGCGCAGGCGGTCAAGGCGCGGCGGTACAATCCCGGCCTCGTGATGGCGTCGCTGCAGCTGCTCATTTCGCTGTACGCGGCGTATTACATCACGGCGAATGGGCTTGGCAGCCCCGTGATCTGGTGGGTAGGCTCCGTAGTGTTCTCGGCGGCAGCGCATGTGGTTGTGTTCAGGACGGTGATGTCACGCGGGAAGGCGGGTTGTGAGGAGCAAAGATACTAGAGAATTGGAGGTGCTGTTAACTGCGTTTAATCAACAATAAGTTGTATTACCAAAGATACAAAGAGATGACAATAAACCGTTAACTAATGGGTAATTTGGAAAATACATTAAGCGCAAATTGTTGGTCTACTTCCAGGTTTTCCATACGAGATACTGGGAAATATGAATGAAATCTTTCTTTTATAATATTATAAAAGTTCATATCAAATGTAGTTGACAGAGTTTTGTTATCCTCGGTTATAAACACTATTTCGGATCCATTGTCGTTTGAGTGAAACAAAACCTCGCTGATTTTGCCTGCATTTGATGGAAATTGAGCAGTTAAAAAGAGCTTGACTATCTCGATAACTCTATCATCTAAACCTTCTTCCAATAAAATGGCTTTTTCCCGAAGACTGTTTTGATTTCTGACTATCCTATAAATATAATTATCTTTATCCATGTCTGCTAACATTGCATCGTTGCTAGAATAGAGTTGGAGCATTTCATTATAATTCTTGTCACTTTGACAGAAATGTATCAACACATGTTTATCCATCCTATGATAAAGCATACCGTAACTTACATTGCGCGTTGCCTTGCATTTTGGACATTCAAAACAAAAGAGGTCGCCGCTGAGCAGTCGTTTGCTCGCATCAGGATCAATAACAGAATTTAGGCTTTCCCAAACAATAAAATCTGAGACAAATCCGCAGTTTATGCATTTAACATTTTCAGTATATCTTTTTGACATAACTACTCCTTCTATTACATGGAAAAATGCAAGCCAGCAAATATATGAGCCGATACAACTCCTAATACAAACAGGACTAAAGCAATACTAAGCTAGGGTTTGGTAAGCATTTTTGCAATATCCTGAAAATTTACGGAGTAATATGTGAGTATTCCAATCAGAACTGCCATAACAGATGCTTTTTTATGCATAGAAGTCGGTCTCCTTCGATAAACAGTGCGTCGAATTGATTGTACACACTATATACTTTGAGTTATTGTTGCACAATAACTGTTGTAAAATTCATACTATCACAAAAAACAGCTGTTTTCTACGGCTGTTTTTACACACAACTGATTAGCCCGGAAAATGCCGCAAGGCATTTTCCCGATGGGATTCTCAAGGGATGAATCCCTTGAGCGGAGGTGTGGAGGCAGAGCCTCCACGGTCTTAGCCCTATAAAAGCCCTAAGCCCAAAAGCCCTTAGCCAACAGCATCCAAGCCAGCATCAACACCCGATCCAACTACCCCGTCCAGTATCTCTGCGATCCTGTCCGCGTTGTTCAGGTAGATGAAGTGCGTGCCGTCCAGTATCTCGTACTGGGCGTGGCTGCCGACGCGCTCCAGATGCTTTTCCTGATAGCTCTGCGCCGTGATCTTCGCTTTCTTCATCTGAGGGTTCGTCGTCTCGTAGGTTTTCTTCGATATCACCTTGAAGTAAGGGACGGCGGCGGGGAAGGGCAGCTCCATCGTCTGCCTGACGAACTCCCCGGATTCCGCCATCTGCTCCAGCATGGTGTCGTTGATTGTGAAGCCCGAGAACACCAGTATGTCATTGATCTCCTTTTCCGTGTAGCCGTACGCCAGCAGCTGCTTTCTGTTGACGGCGAGCGGCGCAAGCCCGGAGGTTAAGCCGATGAACTGCTGGAACTTCGCGACTTTGAGCATCGGCTTCACGAAACCGGGCAGCTTTTCGTAATACGCGGTGGAGGTGCCGTCCAGCGAGATGATGGCTTCCACCTCGTCCGGATATTTCGCGGCGTAGTATTCGCTGTATACCGTGGAGAGGGAGTGCGGCATCAGCACGTACGGCGGCTGGTGCCCCGCGGCCTTGAGCGCGGCGCGTATTTCCTCCACGTATGCCTCACAGGTGCGCGGCTTGTCCGTCTGGCTGCTGAAGCCCACGCCGAAGTATTCCACGCACATGGCGGTGTGCTTATCGGCGAGTTTGCGCATCAGCGGGCCGAAGTCTGCGCACGGCAGCGCCACGCCTAGGCCGGGCAGCAGCACCACCGTCTTGCCGCCGCTGCCCGCAGCATACACGTGCATCCGCCCGCCGTCCACGTCCACCAGCGCCCCGTACGGCTTGATCTGCCGCAGCTTGTTTTTGCTGCGGGTGGCGTGCAGCACCGCGCCCACAGCCATCAGTATCACGATAACGCCCGCAATGATCCCGAGTACCATCTATCTATACCTTCTTTCAAAATTATATACTATTCCGTATCGGCGGGGCAGGAGATCACGGAGATGTCCCGCGCGCGCCGCCCTTCGCCCGCTTTGAAGCTGTACTTCACCAGCAGGTCCCGCAGCTCCGTCAGAAAAGCGTCGAACTCGGCGTCATCCAGCATCATCACGGTGGTGTTGAGAAAAATCTTATCCTTGCCCGGATCGGCACCGGCTTGACTGAAATAGGAATGCAATCGCGCATACCGGTTCAGCAGGAATGCCAGCGCGTTCCGCGAAGCGTTTTCCAGCGTGTTGTGCTTTATGATCTCGCCGACGTTCAGCGCCAGCGTGCGCTCCAGACTGCCGCGTATCTTCTTCTCAGCCACCACCGTTGCGATGCCGCTGTCCAGCAGCACGCTGATGTGTCGGTACATCGTGGTGCGCGGTACGTCGCTGATGACGGCGCACAGCTCCGACGCGGTCACGGTCTGCCTCAACGCCAGCTCCTGTATGATCCTTATCCGCACCGGATTCAGCAGTATTTCATTGATATCCTTCAACGTTCAAGCCCTCCATTGATTCCATAACAAATAATAATACCAAATATGGAACAAGTCAAGAGGCAAATGAAATTGCCGCAAAAAATATTTGCGCGCACCGTAAAATCACTATAAGATGGCGGTAAGCGGCAGGAATGCCGCAGTGAAAAGGAGGCGTTATATATGAGCGATAAAGCAGTGGTGCGCCGGGCCGAAACGGTAGCCGTCATTCACAAAGCGGACCATCCCGAATACGAATTTAAAAAGAAGGTGATTGTGGGTAAGGACGATTCGCCGAACTTTGAGGTGTCCATCTACGAAGTGCCGCCGGGCAAGTCGGCGGTGCCCTATCATTACCACCTGCGCAACGAGGAAGTGTTTTTCATTATGAGCGGTACGGCGCTGCTGAAAACCCCAGAGGGAGAGAAAACGGTGACCGCCGGAGATTTTCTCTACTTCCCCAACAACGAGAGCGGCGCGCACAAGCTCACCAACACCTCCGAAACGGAGCCGCTGGTCTACGCCGACTTTGACCTGCTGCACGACCTTGAGGTGGTGTTCTATCCCGATTCGGACAAAACGGGCATATTCGGCATGGGCAGGAAAATGCTCTTTCCGGTCTCTAAACAGGTGAGCTATTACGATGGTGAATAGTATAGTGAAATTTCTCCGTTAATAAGAATATGGTTAATTGCAAAATCATTTATTTCATAGGATTACTTCCCTTGGAAAATGCCATAAGGCATGTTCCTGATGGGATTCTCAAGGGATGAATCCCTCGTGTGCCCCGAAGGGGTATGAGCGGTAGTGTGGAGGCAGAGCCTCCACGGTCTTAATAATTATCGCCCCTGAAAGAACGCCGTCAGATTGTCCGGCAAATCGCACGGCTGCGGCGTGACAGGCGGCAACGCGAACAGTTTCAATATCGCTTCGGTGATCAGCTCAGGAGGCGGCGCGTCAAAGGTTTCGCCGTCGTAGTGCCAGACGCGGCAGTCCACATCCGAGCCGCATATGTCGCCGCAGCACGCGCAGGGCGTTTCGTCCACCTCCGCGATGTCGCGCCCGTTCACGCGTATGGTGGGGGAGGACACGAAGCCCATCGCCACCGCCTGCTCGGGTGTGCGGATCAGCTGCTTGTTGACCATGACGCTGTAGCCCGCGGCCTTAAGCGCAGGAGACGCGGCAGCCACCGCCGTGTCCAGCGCGGCTTCGGTGCCGAGGCATCGGTCGCACACGTTGAGGTCTATGTACAAAAAGTCGATCACGACCTGCTTCTGCGGGGTGCAGCCGCAGCCGCAGCCGCCCGAACAGCATCCGTCCGTCATCTACAGCTCCTCCTGTATCAGCTTTACGACTT
>JAEZSP010000057.1 GCA_023421735.1 Bacillota bacterium
ACTCAATGCGACGGGGGTCATTACGATGAGCCAGTCGGAGGCGATCAATGACGTTGTGACGGTGGTGCTCGGCGCGCTCTCGACGTTCGGCATTGTCAACAACCCGACTGATGCGGCGAACTTTTAGGGCTCAAAAACGTGTACTTTTGTGTGTACTTTGGTAATGGTAAACCCCTTGATTTCTCAATGAAATCAAGGGGTTTGATGTGGTGGAGGTGTGGGGAATTGAACCCCAGTCCGAAAGCCGGCCAACAGAAGCTTCTCCGAGCGCAGTCCACGTTTTGACATTCCCTCCGCCGAACCGCCATGGACGGCGTTACGGCATCAGTAGCTTAATAAGTTCCGGTCCGCCGCAAAGCTTAAGCGGAACGGTTCCCTGCATTTGCGACGCCGATTGCCTACGCCGCAGGAGGCTTAGGGTCGACGTTCACGGACTAAGCCGCGAAAGCTACGTTATCGTAGTTGTCAGTTCATTATTTGTCCCGTTGTCAGGCGGTACAGGGCCGCCGCTCGCTACTCAAGTCCTCCGAACCCCCGTCGAAACCAGTACACCCCCATATGCGGATCATTCCCGCCCGGCGAAGGCGCGCTCGATGTCCCGATCGGTATCGCGCTTTGCCATGTCGTCACGCTTGTCATAGAGCTTTTTGCCCCGGCAGAGCGCAATTTCCATTTTCATTCGTCCATCCTTGAGGTACACCTGCAGGGGGATGATGGAAAATCCCTTCTGCATGACATCCGCGTGCAGCTTGCGAATCTCATTTTTGTGCATGAGAAGACGCTTGGGCCGAAGCGGATTCATGTTTGAGAAGCTGCCCTTCTCATAAGGACTGATGTGCATGTTCTGGACAAAGATTTGGCCATCCTGCACGGCCGCATAGCTGTCCTTGAGGTTGCACCTGCCAAGCCGCATGGACTTGACCTCTGTTCCCTTCAGCTCAATGCCTGCCTCCCAAGTTTCGAGGACGAAGTACTCGTGCCGCGCGCGGCGGTTCTGTACGATTGTCTTGATGCCCTTTTGCCGCATGCCACACCCTCCTCCCGACACCTCTGGACGATCATTATAGCACATCGCCGGGGGAATGTAAAGACGACGGTTCGCTATGACCAGGGCGATCGCTTACCAAATTTCCGGGAGGTTTGGAGGGGCGCAGCCCTCCATATTATGTCATTTGTGCCGGCTTTGCCGGCGCAAATGGATTCGTCTCAAGGGCATGCTTGCGCGCTCGACGACGAATCGGTTCCGCCGTCCGGATTTCTGCATTTCCCGCGGGAAATGCAGAAATCCGGTTCCTCATTCTCCCGCAATCGCTTACAGCGAAGTCGTAAGCGATTGTCCTGCCGCTATGACCGGCTGAAATCGCCAAGATGCGCATGATCGTTCAACGTATGAAGATACGCGTTTCTCTCCGCAAAACGGATCACGGAGAGGGAGCAGTTCATCGGCGGATCGCCGAGAAAAAACCGCCTTTGCTGTGGGATATTCAGAATGCCGCAAGCGACTGAACGGATGATGCCGCTGTGGCAAACGACGGCAAATCGGTTTCCGCCCTCTTCCCGGATTTCATTCATCCATTCCGACACGCGCAGCCAGACGTCCGCGCCACACTCGCCGCCCGGGTAGGGGACGTCGTGTTCATGCTTTAAAAATTCCGCGTATTCTGCCGGAAAGTCTGACCATACGCGCTGATACAGTTCGCCCATGTCGATCTCCCTGAGCCGGGAATCGGTCTCAACTGCACAGCGTTGATTCTCCGCCAGAATCGATGCTGTATGGACGGCGCGGACGAGATCGCTTGCGATAATCCGATCAAACGGAATGCTTGCGCAGCGCTTGGATAGGAGCCGCGCCTGCTCGATTCCCTTTTCGGTGAGCGGCGGGTCGGCGGTGCGCTTCTCCCGGTTGTAGGTCGCGCTGGATCGCATGGGCGTCTCGCCGTGCCGAATGAAATAAAAATCCATGATGCCTTGCATGCGTCAGGTGTGGGCCGCAAACTGGACGCGCAGCCCGCTCGGATCGAGG
This sequence comes from Bacillota bacterium, assembly GCA_023421735.1. The sequence continues at coordinate 2,024 of JAEZSP010000057.1, forward strand.
ACGTAGAAGAATTTGGTGTGCGGGTTCGGCTGGAACGGTCCCGCCGCGACCGGGATTCCCTTTTCTGCCAGAAATGCCATCATCTCTTCGATGGACTTCACCTCAAAACCGATTGATATGTCCGTTCCGATCTCGATGGTGTCCTTTGCCGATTGGATCAGCTCGATCTGGCTTCCCTCGTCCTCGAGGAACACGATGCGCGGACCGTTCGGGCCGTCGAGTTGGCGCACGACATGGAGTCCGACGATCTCCTTGTAGAATGCCACGGATGCCGCAAGATCTTTCGTCTGAATTGTACAATGCAGAAATTTCATGATGCGTGACCTCCCGCCGATTTGTTTGTCGCCATATTATAACATCTTCATTTCATGTGGTCAACGAGATTATGCCCCAAAGCAGGAAATGCCGCGCGCGCGTCGAATCATTTACGGGTAAATCGTTTTGGAGGACATGGCATGAATGTCAAACAGCGGGCAGATTGGATTCTGCGCTTCGTCAAGGGCATTTTCATCGGCAGCGGGTTCATATTGCCGGGTGTGAGCGGCGGCGCGCTGGCAGCCGTCTTCGGCATTTATGAAAGGTTGATTTCGTTTTTTTCCAACATAACAAAGGATTTCAAAAAGAACGTTGTCTTCTTTATTCCCGTCGGTCTCGGCGCGTGCGCGGGCATTTTCGCGTTTTCATTCGTCGTAAGCTACATGCTCGGAAACGCCGAGACATACTCCAAGTGGTTCTTCATCGGGTGCGTACTCGGCATGGTGCCTGCGCTCGCCCGCCAGTCGGGCCGCAAGGGGAGAAAGCCCATGCACGTTGCGCTGATGCTCGTCGTAACGGCGGCGGCGTTTTTCCTCCTGCGCGCGCTTGAGAACACGCAGTTTGCAAACCTGCCCCAGAACATATTCACATGGCTGCTCGCGGGCGGCATCATCGGATTGGGCGTCATCGTGCCGGGTCTGAGTCCCTCGAACCTTCTTTTGTACATGAACCTCTATGAGCCCATGTCGGACGGCATCAAGGGGCTGAACTTCGGCGTGATCATTCCGCTCTTTATTGGCGTGTTCGCATGTGTGATCTTGCTTTCAAAGGTCATGGAGTACATCTTTTCGCGCGCGTATGCGACGCTTTTCCACATCATCCTCGGCGTGGTGTTTGCCTCCACGCTCGTCATCGTGCCCTTCGACTTCAATTATCTGTCATGGGGCGGTTTGATCTGTCTGGCTGCCTGCGGCGTGGGCGTGGCGCTCGCGTTTGGCATGAGCAAGCTCGACGACAAGTACAAGCCCGAGGACTGATTTTTAACGAAGCTGCGGGTACAAAAGTTCGTAAATCGCACTGAGAATGGCGTTCCCATCTCTCGACTCGCTCGTGGCGGCGATCACGGCCTGTTTCTCCGGGAAGATCACGGAGAACTGGCCGTATTTTCCATTTGCGGAAAACGATCCGTGGGGTCCGCGCCAGAATAGATACCCATAGCCGTGCGCTCCCGTCTCGGCGTGCTTTTCACCCGATGCCTTGACCCACTTTTCGTCCAGAATCCGCTTGCCCTCGTAGACGCCGCCCTGGGCATAGAGCTGACCGAAGCGCGCATACTCCCACAGCGCGAGCATCATTCCGCCCGCCCCGAAGCAGTGGCCGTCCGGGTCGCGTTCCCACGTGGGCTTCATCATGCCGAGCGGCTTGAACAGCCGCGGATTGAGATAGTTCGCAAGGTCGCAACCCGCGCGCCGCTCCACCAGCACACCCGCGAGATAGGGCGGTGCGTTGTCATAGAAAAACGCCGTGCCGGGCCTGACGGGAATTTTCTGGGCGAGCGCGTAACGCGGCCAGTTGTTGAAATGCAAAAAAGGCCGCTCATAGCCCATGAGGTATTCGCGGTCGTGCCCCATCTGCATGGTCAGAAGATCGAGCACAGTGAGGCGTTTCAGGTTTTCGCTGGGATGGGCGGGAATGTCGCCCGGGAAGCAGTCCACGATGCGCTCGTCGAGCGAGAGAAGCCCCTCCTGTACGGCAAAGCCGACCGCCGCAGATGTGAACGACTTTGTGCCGGAATAGACGTTTCGCCGATCCTTGTCCTCAAGGTAGGCTTCCGCGACCACCGCGCCGCCCTGTATGGCAATGACGCCGATGAGTCCATTCTCCCTTGTTACGCCAATAAAACGATCCAGATTCATGCGTATCACCCCTTTTGCACCAGTATAGCATGCGCCGTCAATCACGCATGAGAGGCCGCGCGCCGTGCATAGACTGGTTGCGCAAGGCGGTGGTTCATGTGAAAAGGAAAAGGTTTCCCAAGGAGCTTGCCGCAGCGTGTGCGGTGAATGCGGCGGTGGCGGGCGCGGCGTTTTCATCCGGGCGCGAGGTGGCGACGTTTTTTACGGTGGCGGGTTGGGCTTCCTGGATCGCGATCGCGGTGGCGGCGGGGCTTTTTGGCGTTTTGATGGGCATGATATGCCACTTTGCGATCGAAACGGGCGCAAAGAATCTGCCGGGGATCTACTATAAGAAGCTGGACGAGCGCTGCGGCGACGCGATGGCAGTGGTACACGCGCTGCTGATGCTGATGATGGGGGCGGTGGCGCTCTCGACGGCGGGGGAGTTGGGTATGCTGTCGATGGACGGCGGTTCCGCGCAGTTCGTTTCGGCGGGGCTTGCGCTTGCGGTCGCGCTGCTCTTTACCTACAGGGGCATGCGTCCGCTGGCGGCGCTTGGCGTCGTCATCACGCCGGTGTTTATCCTCTTTTTCCTTGCGCTGGCGCTTGACCCGCGCCCGACGCGCACCGGTGCTTATTTGTCCGAGGCGACATTTGACATGCGCGGAAATATTCCCGTGGCGATTGTACTGGGTACGCTGTTTGCGTTTTTAAAGGCGGCGATGGTGGGGGGCGTCGCGGCTGCGCGATCGCAGGGATTGCGCGCTGCGCGCTTTGGGGTTGCGTGCGGCGGAATTCTCGCCGTGATGGCGGCCTGTCTCAACGGGGCGCTGCAACGCGGCGGGCGCGAACTGTGGAGCCTGAGCCTTCCGGCGGTGGTGCTCTCCGCGCGATGGGGTGTTGCGGGGTACTATATCTGCGTTTACATCATGTGGCTCGGTTGCGCGGCCGTGCTCGCCTGCGCGCTTGGATCGATCATGGCGCTCGCTTCCCGCGCCGCAAGCCGCCCTGCCTGTGCGCTGTTGACCGTGGCCGCCATCGCGCTCATGAGCACGACCGGTCTCAAGAGCCTCGTTGGCGTCGGTTATCCCATGCTCGGGTGGATATGCGCGATCTCGCTTGGTGCACTGGCGGCGTTCTATGAAAGACGAAAGGTGCATGCCGCGCCCACATTGCTTCTCAAGGGCAGTGGCTCATAGCGGAAAAACGGTAAGCTGCAAACTGATGTTTCCCGGCATTGGCGCATGAATGATGTTCATGCGCCAATTATCCTTGTCAAACAGGATGCCATTTGGTATACTGATGCGGGCGAGGGGGTCGGGGGAATGAAGTTTAAGCTCGGACATTGGATGGTGAAACCATACATCGATCCGCTTTACGCGGTGGAAGTTTGCCGCGCGGAAGCGGTGGGCCGGGAACTGAGATTGCTGCTCGCGTCAAGGCACATCGCCGGGCGCGGGGATACGCAGTCGCCGCTTTTGTTTGCGCGGCTGTTTTCGCCCGCCGAGGGCGTGATCGGGGTGGCGCTGTCGCATCATCGGGGGACGCCGGATGCGAAGCCTGCATTTGCAATCGAGCGTGCGGAGTACGGCGCGCAGATTGAGATTGGCGATGCGTGCGCGTCGGTGGACGCGGGCGCGCTGCGCGCCGAGGTATCCCTTGCGGCGGATGCATGGGGCGTCACGTTCATCGGACAGCAGGGACCGCTCACCCGCGACGGGTTCCGCACGACGGGTCATATGAGCGATCGTGAGACCGGGAAAAAATACATGGCGGAACAGCTCGAGCTAGCGGTTGGCGAATGCGTATACGGACTGGGCGAGCGGTTTACCGCATTTGTAAAAAACGGACAGGCAATCGATATGTGGAATGGCGACGGCGGAAGCTGTTCTGAACTGGCTTACAAAAACGTGCCGTTCTACATGACGAACCGGGGCTACGGCGTGTTCGTGGACAGCGCGGCGGACGTTTCGTTTGAAGTCGCGAGCGAGCAGGTGGAGCGCGTCGGTTTTTCGGTCGAGGGCGAGCATCTGACCTATTACGTGATCGCCGGGCCGACGCCCAAGGACGTTTTGCGGCGCTACACGCATTTGACGGGGCGTCCGGCGCTGCCGCCCGCATGGTCGTTCGGGTTGTGGCTCTCGACGTCATTTACGACGAATTACGACGAAAAGACCGCGTCTTCGTTCATCAACGGCATGTTCGAAAGAGGCATTCCGCTCAGCGTATTCCACTTCGACTGTTTCTGGATGCGCGGGTTCAACTGGTGCGATTTTATCTGGGACAGGGAAATGTTCCCCGATCCCGCGGGCATGCTCCGGCGCTACCACGAAAAGGGCCTTAAAATCTGCGTTTGGATCAATCCCTACATCGCGCAGGCGTCGCCGCTCTTTGACGAGGGCATGGAAAACGGCTACTTGATCCGGCGGGAAGACGGGAGCGTCTGGCAGTCCGATCTCTGGCAGGCGGGCATGGGCATCGTGGATTTTACAAATCCCGCCGCGCGCGCATGGTACCGGGAATCATTGAGAAAACTGCTCAGAATGGGCGTGGACTGCTTTAAGACGGATTTTGGCGAGCGCATTCCGGTCAGGGGTGTCAAATACTTCGACAATGCCGACCCTGTGAAGATGCATAACTACTATACGCAACTCTACAACGAAGCGGTATTCTCGCTGCTGGTGGAGGAGCGCGGCACGGGCGATGCGGTCGTGTTCGCGCGGAGCGCCACGGCGGGCGGACAGGCATACCCGGTTCATTGGGGCGGCGACAACTTCGCGACGTACGTTTCGATGGCGGAGACGCTGCGCGCGGGGCTGTCCCTGGCCAGCTGTGGATTTGGGTTCTGGAGCCACGACATTTCGGGCTTCGAATCGACCGCGCCGGAGGACGTCTATAAAAGGTGGTGCCAGTTTGGGCTTCTGTCCTCGCACTCCCGGCTGCACGGCTCCAAAAGCTACCGGGTGCCGTGGCTGTTCGGCGAGGAGGCGGTGGACGTCCTCAAGAAATTCACGCGGCTCAAGATGCGGCTGATGCCGTATCTGTACGGGCTTGCGGTGACGGCGCATGAAGAGGGCGTGCCGATGCTCAGGCCCATGTACATGGAGTTCCCGGGCGATCCGGCGTGCGATTTCCTCGACCGCCAGTACATGCTGGGCGATGCGCTGCTGGTCGCGCCGGTGTTCCAAAAGGACGGCCGGGTGGACTACTACCTGCCGGAAGGAACATGGACGCATCTGCTGGACGGGCGGATGGTCGCGGGCGGCAAATGGATGCGCGAGACGTATGACTTCATGTCGCTGCCCCTGTGGGTGCGCGAAAACACGCTGCTTCCCATGGGCGCAGGAGAGGACAGTGCGGAATACGACTATGCGCAGGGCGTCGAGATCCGGGCGTATAACGTGACAAAGCCCGTCTCCGTCGTCATTCCGGACAGATGGGGAACCCCCGCGCTCACCGTGCGCGCGGATTTCATAAATGGAGAATTGCATATCGACGCGGCTGGGCCGCGCACATACAAAACGACCGATATCAGGGAGGGTTAAAAAATGAGAGTTCCGGATTGGATGAATCCACAGGTCATGCAGATCAATCGCGAGGCGCCGCGGGCGACCTTGATCCCCTATGTCTGCGAAGGCATGGCATTAAAGGACGACCGTGGGCTTTCCCCCTACTACAGGCTTTTAAACGGCACATGGGAATTCAAGTATTTCGAGGAGGGCGTATTGCCCGCCGGTTTCGAGCAGCCGGAGTATGACGGCGACTTTGACGAATTGGACGTGCCCTCCAACTGGCAGATGCACGGCTACGATATCCCGCACTATACGAACGTCAATTATCCCATTCCCTGCGACCCGCCCTATGTGCCCGACAAGAATCCCGTGGGCGTATATCGCCGCGCGTTTACGCTGCCCGACGATTGGGAGGACAACCGCGTTTTTGTGAACTTCGACGGCGTGAACAGCTGTTTTTACGTGTATGTGAACGGCGAGATGGCGGGCTTTTCGAAGGTGCCGCACATGCCCGCCGAGTTTGACATCACGGAGCTTGTGAATCCGGGCGACAACCTGATCGTGGTCGAGGTCTACAAGTGGTCCGACGGCACGTATCTTGAGGATCAGGATTTCTGGCGGCTTTCCGGCATCTTCCGCGATGTGTACCTCCTGGGCGTACCGCGGGCAACCATCCGCGACGTCGTGACGCGCGCCGATCTGGTGAATGATTATAAGGACGGCGTGCTCGAGGCGAACATCGAACTGATCAACTATATGGAGGACGACTGTGCGGCGGAACTGACCGTGAAATTCCTCGAAAAGGGCGAAATCATCGGCGAAAAGACGGTCGAGGCTGTGCTGGAGGCGGACGGGCCGACCGTCGCGCAGGTGAGATTCGAGGTTGCGGACTGCGATCGCTGGACGGCCGAGACGCCGAACCTCTATACGCTCCTGGTATCCCTGAGTTCCGACGAGGGCGACGTGTATCAGAAGATCGACGTCGGCTTCAAAAAGGTCGAGATCCGGGATCAGCAGCTGTTTGTCAACGGCGTGTCCGTGAAGCTGCGCGGCGTGAACCGCCATGACACGCATTCCGAGCTGGGGCATGTGACGCCCATGGAATCGCTCATCCGGGACATCGAGCTGATGAAGCAGTATAACGTCAATACCGTGCGCACGTCGCATTATCCCAACGATCCGCGCTGGTTGAAGCTGTGCGACGAGTACGGCCTGTACGTGATCGACGAGGCCGACCTTGAGTGCCACGGCATGGTGATCCCGGGCGTTTTGGCGGGACAGGCGTATGACGACAAGAAGAACACCTGGCACATGCTCTCCGAAAGCGACGAATGGACGCTTGCATACGTTGATCGTGCGGAGCGCATGGTGGGGCGCGACCTCAATCATGCGTCGATCATCATCTGGTCGCTGGGCAATGAGTCCGGCTATGGCAAGAACCACCAGGCGATGAAGGATTGCATCCTCGAAATGGACGATACGCGCCCGATTCACTACGAGCGCGACAAGGATCTTTTGACCACGGACATTTCCTCCGTGATGTACCCCAAGATGGAGGAATTGATTGCGGAGGGCGAATCCGACAATCCCAAGCCCTACTTCATGTGCGAGTATGCGCATGCGATGGGCCTCGGGCCGGGTTCCCTGCGCGAATACTGGGATGCCATTTATGCGCACAAGCGGCTGATTGGCGGCTGCGTGTGGGAGTGGGTGGATCACGGCATGCTGTGTGTGGACGAGGACGGGCAGGAATATTACGCCTATGGCGGCGACTTTGGCGACGAGCCGAACGACTCGAATTTCTGCGTAGATGCGCTCAATTATCCCGACCGCACGCCGCACACGGGTTTGATCGAACTGAAAAAGGCATACGAACCGGTGAAGTTCTCGCTTTCCGGAAAGACGCTGACGATTCGCAATCTCTTTGCGTTTGTACCGCTCGATGACTTTGACGGCATGTGGGCGGTCAAAAAGGACGGCGAACTGGTTGCGCGCGGACGAATCGATCTTTCGGGCGTTGCGCCGTACGGCGAGAAGGCGGTTGAATTACCCTTTGATCTGCCTGAGAACGGCGAATGCTTCCTTGAGCTTCAGATCTTCGAGGCGTTCGAGACCAAATGGGCGGAGCGCGGGCATATCGTGACGACGGAGCAGATCAAGCTGGATGTTGCGCCGGAAATCGTCCAGATTGCGCCGGACGACATGCCGGAATTGCTGCTGGACGCCGAGGACGGAGCGGCTGCGATCTACGGCGAGGATTTTTCCATCGTGTTCGATCCGATCACGGGTGAACTGGTGAGCTGGGAAAAGGCGGGCGTTTCGCTCATCGAGACTGCGCCGCACTTCAATTGCTGGCGCGCGCCCATCGACAACGACGTGCACCAGAAGGAAAAATGGAACAAGCTGGGCCTCGATCGATTACAGGCGCGTGTGGAGGAGTTTGCCTGCGAACAGATCGACCGCGCGGTCGTGAAGGTCGTCGTGCAGGCGGTGCATTCCGCATACGTGGTTTCGCCCGTGATCAGAACGGTGTTCACCTATACGATTTTCGGATGCGGCGATGTGCGGCTCGACGTGAAGTTCACACCCATGCGCGAACTCACGTGGCTCCCGAAGCTGGGCGTACAGATGACATTGCCCGAGCGGTTCGACCGCGTCCTCTGGTACGGCCGCGGCCCGCACGAGAACTATCCCGACATGAAGTGGGCGGCGACCGTAGGGCAGTACAGCGCGCTCGTGGAGGATTTGCACGAGCCCTATGTCCGTCCGCAGGAAAACGGTGCGCGCGACGACGTGCGGGCGCTGGCGGTGACCGACATCCTCGGAAACGGATTGATGTTCATTGCGGAAACCTGCTACGGCGAGGGATTCAGCTTCACCGCGCACAACTATTCCGACAAGGCCCTCGACGAGGCGAAGCATACGAACGAGCTGGAAGCGGAGGATGAGGTCACCCTCTCCATCGATTATCGCCAGTGCGGCCTCGGTTCCAACATCTGCGGCCCCGAGCCGCAGGAGCAGTACAAGCTGTACCTCAACGAGGAGGCCTCCTACTCCTTTGTCATGAGACCCTATTCCCGTCAGCTCGGCGCGTTCATGACATATGCGCGGGTGTTGCCGGAGGAAGTGTAGAGTAGCCGGGGGGCGCCGCTCCCCGGCCCCCGCTTAAGGGTCATCGGCCCTTAAGAAGCCCTTTTAGAGATTCTCCTGACAACGCATGTCGCCGTCCCGGGGCTTGGGCCCCGGGACGGCGAATTTGCTTCATCTGATGTTCTTGCGTGAAATTATCGGTGTTCTGCCAGCATTTGGAGATACCACTTTTCCTTGTGTTCGAGGACGTCCAGCTTTGATTTGCACTCTTCAAGCTCATGCTTTGCGCGCTCTTTTTGACTGAGGATGATTTGGTATCGTTCCTCGAGCGTGCAGTCGCCCTTTTCACACAGTTCGATATAATGCCGGATGCCCGCGATGGGGAGGCCGGTCTTTCTGAGGCACATTACGATATTGAGCCAATCGAGCTGTTCCTTTGAGAACAGCCGCTCGCCGTTTTCACCTCGCTCCACGTCCGGGAAGAGGCCCGCATTGTCGTAAAATCGAATGGTATGCGTTGAGACGCCGTAGAGGTCGGCGACCTGTTTGACCGTATAGAACGCCATGTTAAAACTCCTTTTGGGGGTATTGCATTAGAGCTACTCGAATGCTGTATAATCATAGTATCACAAACGAGCGCGCGTGTAAACGCTCTGGCGGAGGTGTTTTTTTATGGGTTATCTTGGACAGGACATTCCAAAGCTCGGTTTCGGTCTGATGCGGCTTCCCATGCTGGGACAGGAAGTGGACATCGAGCAGACGAAGGTCATGGTCGACAAATTTCTTGCGAAGGGCTTCAAGTATTTCGACACGGCTTACGGCTACATCGGCGGAAAATCGGAGGAGGCCGTAAAAGAGGCGATCGTGAAGCGGTATCCGCGCGAGAGCTTTTATCTGGCGACCAAGCTTCCGGCCTGGGCGGGCGCGAAGAACGCGGATGAGGCGAAGGCGATGCTGACGACTTCCCTTGCGCGCACCGGCGCGGGTTATTTCGACTTTTATCTCCTGCACAATCTCGGCGACAACCGCACGAAGGTGTTCGATGATTTCGGCATCTGGGATTACGTGCTCGAGCAGAAGGAAAAGGGTGTTCTGAAGCACATTGGCTTTTCCATGCATGCGAAGGCGGACGCGCTGGAGGAGATCCTCACCAAGCACCCCGAGGCGGAATTCGTGCAGCTCCAGATCAACTACAACGATTGGCTGAGCGATTCCGTGCAGGCGAAGGCATGTTATGAGGTGGCGCGCAAGCACAACAAGCCCGTCATCATCATGGAGCCCGTGAAGGGCGGCTCGCTCTCCACACTGCCGGACTCCGTGGCGGATATTTTCCGTGCTGCAAATCCGGATGCGTCCCTTTCCTCCTGGGCAATGCGCTTTGCTGCGTCCCTGGAGGGCGTGATCACCGTGCTTTCCGGCATGTCCAATATCGCGCAAATGGACGACAACCTTGCGACCATGGAGCATTTCAAGCCCATGACGAGCGAGGAATACAAGCTGATCGACAAGGTGAACGAGGCGCTTTCGGCCATGCCGCGCGTGCCCTGCACCAACTGCCAGTATTGCATGAAGGGTTGCCCGCAGGAGATCAACATTCCGGGCATTCTCTCGAACATCAATACGTACCTTGTGTATAACAGCGTCTCGAGCGCAAAGGGCGGCTACGGATGGGCGACCATGCGCGGCGGCAAGGCGAGCGCCTGCATCGAGTGCGGTCAGTGCGAAGAAGTTTGCCCGCAGCACATCAAGATCATCGACGAGATGAACCGCGCAGCATCCCTGTTCGAATAAGGTCGAAATAACGTAACGTCAAACCTCCCTTCGGCATACGATGAATCGTAGGAATCTGCCGGGGGGAGGTTTTGTGATGCAGACGCCGGAGGAAATGCTGAAGCGTACATATGCCGCGCCACAGAAAAAGACGCCGGAATCCGCACGGGCGCCGCAGCGCCCTGAAGCGCCGGGGCGCAAGCTCGTGATGAATCCGATCAAGCAAAACGGCGTTTATCGCCAGCTCATGGCAAGTCACGACAGGATGCGCACGCGGCATCTTGGTTGACGGCCGCAACCCGGGCAAAGGAGGCCAAGATATGATTCGCAACGACTACAGGCGCGCGCTCATCATGCTGCGTTCGCTGCTGGGCGGCTACGGGGGGCACGCGCGCATCGAGGTACGCACACTCGCGGGAACGCTTTCGACGTTGGCGAGCATTCCACAGGGGGAGAGGAGCGTATACGCCGCGCTTGTGGGCAGTCACAAGGGGAAATACTTCGCGGCGCCGTTGGGCGCGCTGCGGCGGGACATGCGCGGGCAGGGCGTCATGACGGCGACATTTGATCCGCGCGATATCGGCGGGCGACCGCTGGATGCGTACAGCCTTTTGACGCTCGTAGAGGTCGCGGGCGGCAAGGAAGACATCGCGATGGTCGGAAACCTCAACGGCAACGTGGATGTCGATTGGGGCAAGGCGAAGGACGCGGCCTGCGGACTCTACCGCGCGCAGGCAACGCCCGTCAGCGAGCTCCTGCCCGAAAAAGTTGAGGGGGCGACCGAAGAAGAGCCCGAAGAACAGCAGGAAAACATCATCTGGGATTTGACGCCCGCGCCCGAGGCGCAGGAAGAGGCGCCGGAGGAAGTACAGGAGGAGGCGCAGGAAACGCCGCCTCCGGAAGAGGAAGCCGCACCCGAGACGGAGGAGATGCCGCCCATGGAAGGGGAGGGCTGGTCGTTTGTCAAGCTGCCCATCCTCGAAAGCTGCGGTTATCCATGTTCTTACATAGGGGTCAGAAGCGCGTGTACCCCGGAAGTCATCTGCTACGCGCTGCCCGCCCGATTTACGCCCGAGCCCCCGCCGGGCCTGGACGACTACGAATGGATCGGGGAGAACGGGAGCGGCTGGTGGGTCTATTGCCAGTCGCCGGCCGAGTGACGACCCCAGACACCCCGGCATTGCCGGGGTGTTTTCGCGCGCCGGTTCGCGCAATAGAAAATCCTGCAAGGGAAGCGGGCGGTTGCCCACTCTACGGCGGCGTGCGCGCCACTGCACATTGATGAAAAACGAAGGTGCGCAAGCGCCTTCATATGACCCCGGGATGGAAATCTGATCTGTCGCAGATCTCAAACATCTCGGCTTTGCTGGGGTGTTTATTTATGCATTTATATTCGCATCAAGGAAATTGAAAAAATTCAAAAACAATCAAAATTGAGTAAAACAAGTGCCGATTTGCAAATTAGGGAATTTTAATATGCGAAATTTCGCGCAAAACGCTTGACATGCGGGAAGGGGGAAGGTATGATAAAAGAAAGAAACGGGCAGGAGGCGTATAAAAATGATTGAATACAACAAGAGGCGTAACCTGCTGATGGAGTTTGATTATCAGTACGAGCTGCAGGACGTTGCGGAACCCGTTCTCTATCGCGACCTGTTTCCCTACGGTGAAATTCCAAAATGCACGTTCAACCAACGCCTGACGCCCATGAACCCGCCGGATGAAATCTGGATCACGGACACGACATTCCGCGACGGACAGCAGGGCTACGCGCCCTATACCCCCGTACAGGTGCGCGACCTCTACAAGCTGTTACATCGGCTCTCGGGCCCCAAGGGGATTGTGCGCCAGTCGGAGTTCTTTTTATATTCCGAGGCGGATCGAGAGGCCATTCGGCTTTGCCGCGAACTGGGCTACGACTTTCCCGAAATCACGGGCTGGATTCGCGCCAGCAAGGAAGACTTCAAGCTTGCGCGCGCGATGGAGATGCGCGAATGCGGCATTCTCGTTTCCTGCTCGGATTATCACATTTTCAAAAAACTGAAAATGACCAGGCGGCAGGCGATGGACCGTTATCTGGGCGTCGTGAAGGACGCGCTGGAGGCGGGCATCAACCCGCGCTGCCACTTTGAGGACATCACGCGTGCAGATTTCTACGGCTTTGTGGTGCCGTTTGCGAATCAGCTTTCGATGCTCATGCAGGAGAGCGGCATTCCCATCAAACTGCGCGCCTGCGACACGATGGGCTACGGCATTGCCTTCCCCGGCGCGTCGCTTCCGCGCAGCGTACCCGGCATCATCTACGGTCTCAACGTATACGCGGGTTTCCCATCGGAACTGATCGAATGGCACGGACACAACGATTTTTACAAGGCGGTCTCGAATTCGTCGACCGCGTGGCTCTACGGCGCATCCGCAGTCAACTGCTCGCTGCTGGGCGTGGGCGAGCGGACGGGGAATACGCCGCTTGAGGCCATGGTCATTGAGTATGCGCAAATGCGCGGCACGCTCGACGGCATGGATACCACCGCCATTCAGGAGATCGCAGAATACTTTGAGCGCGAGCTTGGGTACCACGTGCCTGAAAAAATGCCCTTTGTCGGGCGCGATTTCAACGTCACGCGCGCGGGCATCCATGCGGACGGCCTTTTGAAGGACGAGGAGATCTACAATATATTCGATACATCGAAGCTCCTGAACCGCCCGCCCATGGTCGCCATTTCGAACACATCGGGTACGGCGGGCATCGCGGTTTGGCTCGCCGCGCACCTCAAGGGTGAAAAGGTGGATAAAAAAGACGAGCGCGTTTTGAAGCTCAAGGACTGGGTCGATAAGCAATACGAGGCCGGGCGCGTGACCTCCATCTCCGACGAGGAGCTTCGGCGCATGGCGACTGAATACGGGATTTTTTAAAGGGAGAGACGTACATGAATTTGACCGAAAAGCTCATCGCATCGCACCTGGTTTCGGGCGAAATGAAGCCGGGCGCGCAGCTGGGCATCAGGATCGACCGGACGCTGACGCAGGATTCCACGGGCACCATGGCGTACCTTCAGTTTGAGGCGATGGGCATCCCGCGCGTCAAGACGAAAAAATCGGTCGCGTATATCGACCACAACATGCTGCAGGAGAGTTTTGAAAACGCGGACGATCACAAGTACATTGAGACCGTTGCGACGGGACACGGCGTTTGGGTTTCCCGGCCCGGCAACGGCATTTGCCACCAGGTGAACCTCGAGCGGTTCTCCGTCCCCGGCGAGACGCTTTTGGGAAGCGACAGCCACACGCCCACGGCGGGTGGCGTCGGCATGCTCGCCATCGGCGCAGGCGGGCTGGACGTCGCGGTGGCGATGGGCGGCGGTGCCTACTACATCACCATGCCCAAGGTATGCAAGGTGAATCTCGCGGGCGCGCTTCGATCCATGGTATCCGCAAAGGACGTGATTTTGGAGGTCTTGAAGCGCCTGTCCGTCAAGGGCGGCGTGGGGAAGGTCATGGAATACGTGGGTCCGGGCATCAAGACGCTTTCCGTGCCCGAGCGCGCCACCATTACCAATATGGGCGCGGAGCTGGGCGCTACGACATCGGTGTTCCCGGCGGACGAGGTGACCGAGGCGTTTTTCCGCGCACAGGAGCGGATGGACGATTTCACGTTTATCGGCCCGGACGCGGATGCGGTGTATGACGAGGAGATTGAGATCGATCTTTCGACGCTCGTCCCGCTCGCTGCGCAGCCGCACAGCCCGGACAATGTGATTGAAATTTCAAAGATTGCGGGGATGAAGGTGGATCAGGTTGCCATCGGCAGCTGCACCAATTCGTCCTATGCCGACATGATGAAGGTTGCGGCGATCCTGGACGGCAAGACCGTGCCGCAGGGCGTGAGCCTGGTCATCGCGCCGGGTTCGAAGCAGGTGCTGACTATGCTTGCGCAAAACGGCGCGCTTGCGAAGATGATCGCGGCGGGTGCGCGCATTCTCGAATCCGCATGCGGCCCGTGCATCGGCATGGGGCAGGCCCCCGCGACCGACGCGGTATCCCTGCGCACATTCAACCGCAATTTCTATGGACGCAGCGGCACAAAGTCTGCGAATGTCTATCTTGTCAGCCCCGAAACGGCGGCACTTTCCGCATTGGCGGGCGTGCTCATTGATCCTTTGGCCTCCAGCGTTTCGATCTCTGTCGAGATGCCGGAAAAATTCCTCGTGAACGACAACATGATCCTGCCGCCGGCGCCGGAAGGCGTGAATGTCGAGGTCGTGCGCGGCCCGAACATCAAACCCTTCCCGCTCAATGCCGCGCTGGGGGAGACTGTGTCCGGCAAGGTATTGACCGTGGTGGGCGACAACATCACCACCGATCACATCATGCCTTCGAACGCGAAGCTTTTGCCCTTCCGCTCGAACATCCCATATCTTTCGGAATACTGCCTGACCCCCTCCGATCCGGACTTCCCCAAGAAGGCGAAGGCGGCGGGCGGCGGATTCATCGTCGCGGGCACGAACTACGGACAGGGCTCCTCGCGGGAGCACGCCGCGCTCGCGCCGCTGTATCTGGGCGTCAAGGGCGTCATTGCGAAGTCGTTTGCGCGCATTCACGCGGATAACCTCGTGAACAATGGGATTTTACCCATGACATCTTCCGCCGTGCTTTCCGAGGGCGCGCAGATCCAGATCAAAAACGCGCGCGCGCAGATTGAAAAGGCGGTCGAGACGGGCGCGGTCGAGATTCTTGTCGAGGGAAACCCCCTGACGGTTGGGCTTGCGATTTCCCCGCGCCAGAAGGACCTCCTGCTTGCGGGCGGGCTCATCAACTTCACGAAGGGAACGAGCGAGAAATGACGCACGACGTGGTGTTTATTCCCGGTGACGGCATCGGCCCGGAGATCGCCGCGGCGGCCCGGCGCGCGGTGGACGCGACCGGCGCACAAATCAACTGGCATACATACGAGGCGGGCGGCGCGCAGATCGAAAAGCACGGAACGCCGCTTCCGCCCGAGACGGTCGCCGCCATCCGCACATACGGCGTGGCACTCAAAGGGCCGATCACGACGCCCATCGGGACGGGATTTCGCAGCGTGAACGTCATCATGCGCAAGGATCTCGACCTCTACGCCAACGTCCGCCCCGCGCGTACGCTGCCGGGCGTGAAGACGCCGTTCGAGAAGGTCGATCTGGTCGTCATGCGCGAAAACACGGAGGACCTGTATGCGGGCGTTGAGCACATGATCGGCGACGTGGCGGCGGAATCCATCAAGATCATCACGCGCAAGGGTACCGAGCGCATCGTGCGATTCGCCTTTGATTATGCGGTACAAAACGGACGCAAGAAAGTGACGTGCGTGCACAAGGCGAACATCATGAAGTGCACGGACGGCCTGTTTTTAAGCGTGTTTCGCGAGATCGCGGCGGAATACCCCGCCATCGAATCGGACGACATGATCGTCGATGCCACCTGCATGCGGCTTGTGCAGACGCCTGAAAAATTCGACGTCATGGTCATGCCGAATCTGTACGGCGACATCGTATCCGACCTTTGCGCGGGACTTGTGGGCGGGCCCGGGCTCGCGTGCAGTGGGAACATCGGCAAGGGTCTTGCGATTTTTGAGGCGGTTCACGGTTCCGCGCCCCAAATTGCGGGCCAGAATATCGCCAATCCTGCCGCGCTGATGCTCTCTGCCGCGTTGATGCTGCGCCATTTGGGCGAGCAGGACGCCGCAACGAAGCTTGAGGAGGCCATCATCGCGGTCATTTCGGAGGGCATGACGACCACGACCGATCTGGGCGGCAACGCGGGCACGCGGGAATTTGCGGACGCCGTGGTCAACAGACTGTAACAATCGCATATCATGAAAAGGCCGCCGTTCCGGACAACCCGGCGCGGCGGTTTTTTTTACAAAACGCGACATGATTTACATATGTTATATTTCACTAACCTATATTGACAGTATATTGTTGAATGTCGTACAATCTTCCTGCGACAAACCGCGCGTATGGGGGTATATATGAAGAACATTGGGATCGAGCTTCGGTCGCTCGGGAACCTGGTCATGCGCTTTATCGAACAGCGTGCGCGTGCGCAGTCCTGTGACCTTTTGACCGGCTCGAATAGCTGGATACTGGGATATCTTTTGCAGCACGCAGACCGCGAGGTGTACCAACGCGAGCTGGAAGAGGAATTTTCCATCACGCGCTCGACGGCCTCGAAGGTTGTGAACCTCATGGAAAAAAAGGGATTGGTGAAACGGAACATTGCCGCGCACGACGCGCGGATGCTGAAACTGACGCTCACAGAAAAAGCGGAGGCGCTGGCGATTCAGATGCGGCGCGAATCCGAAAACCTGAGCAGAATCCTCACCCGGGATTTTTCGGAGGAAGAGCTCGACCACCTGAACGAATACATCGAGCGCATGAAAAAAAATTTGCGCGAAGAGGGATAGCATGTTCTCACTGGGACTTGATATTGGATCGACCACCGCAAAGGCAGTTCTCATGCGTGACGGCGAGGTCGTGTTTCAAAAATACGAGCGGCATTTTTCGAAGGTACGGGAAAAGGCGAAATCGCTCATACGGGAAGCGGCTGCATATGCAGGCGACGAGCCGGCCAACGTCGCAATTTCCGGCTCCGCCGGACTAGGCCTTGCAGAGGCGATCGGCGTGCCCTTCGTGCAAGAGGTCTTTGCGACCAGCGAGGTTGTCAAGCGGTATGCGCCGGATGCCTCCTGCGTGATCGAACTGGGTGGCGAGGACGCCAAGATCATCTTCTTTGACGGCGGGGTTGACGAGCGCATGAACGGTTCCTGCGCGGGCGGCACCGGCGCGTTCATCGATCAGATGGCGACGCTTTTGGACGTTTCTGTGGAGACGCTGGATGACATGAGCCTGAAGTGCGAGCGGCTCTATCCCATTGCCTCTCGTTGCGGCGTGTTCGCAAAGACCGACATCCAACCGCTTCTCAATCAGGGCGCGCGCAAGGAGGACCTTGCGGCGAGCATCTATCAGGCTGTCGTCAATCAGACCATTGCGGGGCTCGCGCAGGGGAAAAAGATTCGCGGCAAGGTGCTGTTTCTGGGCGGTCCGCTCTTCTACTGCAAGGGGCTGCGCGCGCGGTTTGTGGAGACGCTCAAACTTTCCCCCGAGAACGCGATCTTTCCGGAATATGGGCGCTTTGCGGTCGGCATCGGCGCGGCTGCGTACGCGGAAAAAACGGGACAGAAGATGACGCTTGCCGCCCTCATCGAGCGAATTGAGACGCGAAAGGGCCATGAGATGGGCCGGGGGCGGCTCAGGCCGCTGTTTGAAGACGACGCGGATTACGAGGCGTTCATGCATCGCCACGCGGCGGCCGCCGTGCCAAGATGTGATATCGCGTCCTATTCGGGCGATGCGTATCTGGGCATCGACTGCGGGAGCACCACGACGAAGCTCGTTTTGCTCGCGGATGACGACGCCATTCTCTATTCCTATTACGCGTCAAACCGCGGCGCGCCGGTCGAGATCGTGAAAGAACAACTCGACAGGATTTACGCCTTGATCGGCGAGAGGATCACCATCCGGGGCAGCGCCGTCACCGGGTACGGCGAAGAGCTCATTCGCGCTGCGTTCGGCGTTGACTATGGAATCGTCGAGACCATTGCGCACTATACCGCCGCGCGCCATTTCAAGCCCGATGTGGATTTCATATTGGACATCGGCGGGCAGGACATCAAATGCTTCCGGATCAAAAACGGCGCGATCGACTCGATCATGCTCAATGAGGCATGTTCGTCGGGCTGCGGCTCGTTCCTGGAGACGTTCGCGCGCGCGATGGGAACGACCATCGAGGCATTTGCACACAAGGGACTCTTTGGGAGAAACCCTTCCGACCTTGGGAGCCGCTGCACGGTGTTCATGAATTCATCCGTCAAGCAATCGCAAAAGGACGGCGCGTCCGTGGAGGATATTTCCGCCGGATTGTCGATCAGCGTGGTGAAAAACGCGCTTTACAAGGTGATTCGCGTGGGCTCGGCGAGCGAGCTGGGCGAACATGTGGTGGTGCAGGGCGGGACGTTTTTAAACGACGCGGTTTTGCGCGCGTTTGAGCGTGAGCTTGGGAAAAACGTCGTTCGTCCGGCCATCGCGGGCCTCATGGGCGCGTTCGGCGCGGCGCTGTATGCGAAAAGGAGTGAAAAATCTGCGCTCTTATCGCCGGAAGCGCTGGCGGCATTTACGCATACCGCCACTTCCGCCGTGTGCGGAAAATGCACAAACAACTGCCATCTGACCGTGAATCGCTTCGGCGGGCGGACGTATATCTCCGGGAATCAATGCGAGCGCGGCGCGGGGCTGCCCAGGGCGCGCGCGGATATTCCGAACCTTTATGCATTCAAGCGCGATTATCTGACGGGGCTGAAATCCCGGGCGGGTACGCGCGGCAAGATCGGCCTGCCGCTGGCGCTTGGCATGTATGAACTCCTGCCCATGTGGCATGCGCTGTTTACCAGCCTGGGGTTCGAGGTCGTCGTCTCCGACATGTCCTCGCGCCGCACTTACGAAAAGGGGCAGTTCTCCATTCCGTCCGACACCGCGTGCTATCCCGCAAAGATCATGCACGGCCACGTGGATGAGTTGATCGAAAAGGGCGTCGACGCCATATTCTACCCCTCTCTCACGTACAATGTCGACGAAAGGGCATCCGACAACCACTATAACTGCCCGGTCGTCGCCTATTATTCGGAGCTCTTGAACGCCAATATGGAGGAGCTTTCAAATGTGAAGTTTCTCTATCCCTATCTCAACATCAATGACCGCGCGCACCTGGCCCGGACGCTGAGCGCATACCTTTCGGACTTCTTCCCCGGCATCGCGCGGCGTGAAATGACAGCAGCGGTGCGCACGGCCTTCCAGGCGCGCGACGATTATACCGCAGCCGTGCGCAGGGAGGGGGAGCGCGCGCTCGCCTACGCCCGGGAAAACGGGAAGCGGATCATGATTCTCGCGGGCAGGCCATATCACATCGATGCGGAAATCTGCCACGGCATCGACCGACTTGCGGGATCGCTGGGTTTTGTGGTCGTGAGCGAGGACAGCGTCTATCACCTCGCAGAGGCGCAGAGCGTGCGGGTGCTCAATCAGTGGACCTACCATGCGCGGCTTTACCGCGCAGCTGCGTTTGCCGCGCAGAACGAGGACGTGGAGCTGGTGCAGCTGGTGTCGTTTGGCTGCGGCGTAGACGCGATTACGACCGACGAGGTGCGCGCGATTTTGGAACGCAGCGGCAAGTATTACACGCAACTCAAGATCGACGAGATTTCGAATCTGGGTGCGGTTCGCATTCGGCTTCGCAGCCTGATCGGGGCATTGGAGGAGAAAAATGCGCTACGTTGAGTTTACAAAGGACATGAAGAAGGATTATACCATCCTCATTCCCAACATGCTGCCCATGCACTTTCGGCTGATTGCGCAGGTTTTACGCACATACGGCTACAAGGTGGAACTGCTCGAGACGGGCGGGCACCAGATCGCGGATACGGGCCTCAAATACACGCACAACGACACCTGCTATCCGGCGATCCTGGTCATTGGTCAATTCATCGACGCGCTGCAAAAGGGCGGCTTTGACCCCGAAAAGACCGCGCTCATCATGTTCCAGACGGGCGGAGGCTGCCGGGCGTCAAACTATATTTATCTCATCCGAAAGGCGCTCGAAAAGGCGGGCTATGAGAACGTGCCGGTGATTTCGCTGAATCTTCTGGGACTCGAGCGGCATTCCGGCTTTCGGCTCAATCTTCCGATCCTCAGGCGGATGATCTACGCGCTGGTCTATGGCGATCTTCTCTTGACGCTCGTCAACCAGACGCGCCCCTACGAACTCGAAAAGGGCCGCGCGGTGGCTCTTGCGGAATCGTATACGAAGCAGCTTGCCGACCGGATGTACACGGACGGCATCTCGTATCAAAAGGTCAAGGCGAACTGCCGGGAGATTCTGGACGCATTTGCCGCGATTCCGACGGAACGCACACCGAAGGTGAAGGTTGGCGTGGTGGGCGAAATCTATGTGAAGTATTCGCCGCTTGGCAACAACAATCTGAACGATTTTCTGGTTTCCGAGGGCGCGGAGGTTTCCATGCCGGGGCTCCTCGACTTCATGATGAGCTCGAGTTACTGCCACATCATGGACTACAAGATGTACGGCATGCGCAAAATCGAGTATCCGATTCAAAAGCTGGCGCTTCGCTACATGCTCAAAAAACAGCGCGACGTGATCCGGATGATCGAGCGGCACGGGATTTTCCGTGCGCCGACGGACTTTATGAAGACGGTGTCGCTCATCGACGGCTATATCAACATCGGCGCGGAGATGGGGGAGGGCTGGCTTTTGCCGGCGGAGATGCTGGAACTTTACGAATCGGGCGTGAAAAACATCGTGTGCGCACAGCCGTTTGGATGCCTGCCCAACCACATCGTCGGAAAGGGCATGATGAAACCGCTCAAGGAGAAAAATCCCGGCATGAACATCGTGGCGATCGATTACGATGCGGGCGCGACGGTGGTCAATCAGGAGAATCGGCTGAAGCTCATGCTCGCGAACGCGCGCGACGCGCTCGAATCAGAGACGGGCGAAAAGGATGCGACGGCGTGAGGCTGGCGCTCCTATCGGATGTGCACGCCAACCACATCGCCTTTGCGCGCGCGATTTCGCTCGCCGAACGGGCGGGCGTCGACGGTTTTGTGCTGATGGGCGACTATGTGTGCGACTTCGCAAATCCGCGCAAGACGTTCGACTTGATCACTGCGCTGCGACGAAGGCATCCAATGTGGATGATCCGGGGGAACCGCGACGAATATCTGCTGGACCATCGGGCGTGCGAATTTCCTGATTGGCGGGACGGCACCGGAAGCGGGTCTCTTTTATACACCTATGAACAGCTGCGCGAAGAGGATTTCCTGCTGCTCGAATCGCTTCCTTCCTGCCTCAAAATTCATATCGACGGGCACGAACCGTTTACCGTGTGCCACGTGTCGCCGTTTCCTGTGCGCGAGGTGATCATCGACGACGATGCGCGGATCGCGGAATGTCTGCGCGCCGTTTCGACAAGCAGGCTGTATCTGGGGCACACCCACAGAATCCGCCGTTTTCGTGCGGGCGGCCGGGAAGCGCATTTCGTCGGGAGCGTTGGATTGCCGGACGGATACGGCGGGCTGACTCAGTTCGCCTATCTGGACGATCGGACGGGCGCATGGGAAATCGAGCACGTCATGGCGGAATACGACGTGGAGGCGGCAATCGCCGAAATCGAGTCGTCGGGACTGGCGGCGCGCGCGGGCATGTGGGCGCAAGCCGTCATGGCGATGGCGCGCACGGAAAGAAACGTGCCGGATCTCCTGAACCACACGGCGCGGGAGATGGTGGGGGATGGTGCTATTTCCGAGGATCTTTATCGGGAAGCAGCGCGCAAAATCGGACTGGCATAGAAACGAAACCGCCCGGTGCCCAAAGGCACCGGGCTTTCCTATGTATCGCGGCGTCGGGTTCTTTCGTAGGAGCACATTTCTTCGTCCCCGACGCCTATATCAACCGCTTCCTCGCGGAAACGGGCTCCCCGAAGTATCCTAGTTGAGTGTGGTCATGGTCGAGCCGCAGCGGGGGCAGCTTTGGCCGGCCGTTTGGCAGGTAGTGCCGCAATTGGAGCATGTTCTGCAGGGCGAGGTGGCGCCTGCAACGCCTCTGGGCGGGCATGAAACCCTGCCGCCCATTGCGGAGGTGGTCGTTCCATTGGTGGTTGCGCCTGCAACGTCCTCAAACGCGCAGGAGGACTGCGGGAAGAGGGGCAGAGAGAAGAACTCGTCACAGACCGTCTCGGCGAACTCTTCGCAAGGCGGGATTTCGCAGAAACCGTAGGTGGGAACCATTATGTCGACCTCGGCGAGCACCTTGAGCGCAACTGTTACGCAGACGGTGATCTCGAACTTGCAGGAACCGATGTAAGTGCCGGAGACGCAAATCGCGCTCACAAGGCTTTCGAGCGTGAAGGGGATGATCGAGTCGTCGGGGATGCACAAAAGCACATCGCGTGCGACTATGATCTTTGCCTGACCCATCCACTCCTGGCACCGCTGATCGGTAAAGAGAATGTCGATGGGGACTTCGACGTCGGCCTTGACTCGTGCGAACTGCGGCCTGTCGCACATCCTTTCGACCGTGAGGTTCGTGATGTCGCCCTTCGTGGTCGACGAGCGGCAGCTTTCAAACGTCCAGGTGCCGTAGGGTTGGGGCAGGGGGCAGGCGGTGTTCTCGGCGTTTTCGACGGCTTCCTCGTGGGAGATCGGCCTTCCGTTCGCGCCGCAGGTGGTGCAGGAGCAGTTGCAGATGTTGGCGTCACAGGAGCAGTTGCACTGACGCGTGGTTCCCTGCTGGCAGGACGGGGGTAGGACCGGCACGATATTGGAAATGGTCACTTCCTCGTCGTCAAGCTGTTCCTGCTGGAGGCAGGCGTCGTACACGTTCTTCACCTGGATGCAAACTCTTTTGTTGAGGCCCGTGAGCACGTTTCCCGCCACGTTTCCCGGGCACAAGTCGGCGTTCGCGTTTTTGTAACTGTAAAACGACATGGAGATTCCTCCTCGGAATGAAGTGTGGGATCGGACCCACAATGCATCATATGATTCTTGCGAATTTCGGTGATTCGCAGTATAATGTAAAAAAAACGGAGGTTGTTCATGGCAGTTGCTGTTAAATACAATCACGATCGCTCTTTCCGGCGTCGCGTCGCGTTCTATCGCATGTACCGCGCGAAGGATTTTAAGAAAAGGTTTCAAATCGAAATGATTGCGCTGGCCATCTTCGCGCTTGCATCCGTTCTGCTTTGGTTTCTGGGCGGCGACACGCCATATCTCATTTACGTTTTTTATTTTGCGGTCGTCCTGACGCTCTATCTTCTTGTGAGACTTTTGCGCGCGGGGATGGTCGCTTTGCGCGTAAAGGAAGGGGACGAATCGCTGCGGGATCGTACATTCGTGTTTGACGAGCGCGGCTTTTCCTTTGGCCCCGTGGACGCGGCCGGAAAGCTGATCGAAACGCGTTGGCGCGACATCGACCGGGCGTACATTTTAAAAGACGCCGTTTATTTTCTCGCCATGGGCAGGCGGCACTGGGCTGCGGTTGACAAGCGCCTGGTGACCGAGGGCACGTGGGACGAGCTTTTGATCCTGATTCGGAAAAATTTACCGAAACGACAAATCGTCGAGTGACGAAGGAGGAAGTAAAATGAACCAGATTCGCATTGGCACCTGTATCCCCGGCCCGTTTGCGCAGTCATGGATGCCGCATCTCGTGAAGGCGGGATTTGAAACGGTCTCCGTCAACAACCACATGAGTCTGCATGGCGTCAAAATGGAGGAGCAGGCGCCCGAACTCTTGGCGCTTCTCGCGGGTACGGGCGTCGAAATCACGACCTTTGGTTACTATTGCAACGCGGTACAGTACGAGGAGCATCAAAAAACGCTCGAATACGCAATCGACAATGCCCACCTGTACGGCGCAAAGACGGTTTCCACATTCGCAGGCGCCTACGAGGGGAAGAGCGTCGAGGAGTCCATCAAAAAGTTCGGCGA
Organism: Bacillota bacterium; assembly: GCA_023421735.1. The sequence continues at coordinate 26,138 of JAEZSP010000057.1, forward strand.
GGTATTTCGTGAACTTGCAAAGCGCGCCGAAGACAAAGGCGTTCGAATTGCGATCGAAAACTGCCCCATGGGTGGAACGTGGGATCACCTCACCTGCAACCTCGGCTTCAATCCCCGCGCGTGGGAGATGATGTTTAATGAGGTGCCTTCCCCGGCGCTTGGTCTTGAATGGGAGCCCGCACACCAAATGATTCAGCTGATCGATCCGATTCCGCAGCTGCGAAAATGGGTGAAAAAAGTCTACCACATGCACGGCAAGGATGCGTCCGTCGATTGGGCGTATGTGCGCGAAAACGGCGTGATGCAAAACTCCGACCACTACGCGCCCGAGCGCCTGGTGGGCTTTGGCGATACCAACTGGCGCGACGTCTTTTCCCTTTTGCACATGGGCGGCTACGAGGGCGACATTGCGGTGGAGGGTTATCACGACCCTGTGTATTCCCGCGATTGGGAGATGACGGGCCAGTTGCACGCGCTTTCCTACCTCAAATGGTGTCGGGGCGGCGAATTTGTGGCAAATCCATGGCCGAAACCGGCATTCCCCGGCGCATAGGCGGTTGACAGTTTGTCTAGAGGGCGGGTGAATGCGAAGGCGTCTGATTTCAAGGCCGGAATGAACGAACCTTGAACCGAACGCGCTTTGCAAAATGGGATTTTACTCATAAAAATATTACCACCTTGTTCAAATACGGTTGACAAACCTTTGGTGATGCGCTATCATTTTTGTGTATTGTGTTAAACACACAAAAATATAAGGAGGGACCCGTATGAAAAAGATTTTGGCGATCCTCGTGGCTCTGTGCTTGATGGTACCCGCGTTCGCGGTTGTCGGTCAGGCGGAGGATCAGAAGACCATCACCGTTTGGTGCTGGGATCCGGCGTTCAACATTTACTCGATGAACGAAGCGGTGAAGATCTATAAGGAGATCAACCCGAACGTGACGGTCAACGTTGTCGATATTGAAAGCGGAGATATTGAGACGATCCAGACCACATCCTTCATGTCCGGTGACACGAGCAATCTTCCGGACATCATCCTCATGCAGGACAATTCGGGCCAGAAGTTCCTTTCGAACTTTTCCCAGTATTATCTGCCGCTGGACAACTACATCGATTACACCCAGTTTGCAGCCTACAAGGTCGGCAACTTTACCTACGACGGACAGCGCTACTGCGTGCCGTTTGACAACGGCGCTTCGGCGATGTTCCTGCGTACTGACATTCTTGCGGATGCCGGCTACACCCTCGCGGACGTGACCAACGTCACCTGGGACGAGCTGATCGAGATCGGCAAGGTCGTCAAGGAAAAGACCGGCAAGTACCTCCTCTCGACCACCACCGGCTACACCGATTTCGTCATGATGATGACGCAGTCCATGGGCATGTGGTTCTTCGACGAGAACGGCGATCCGCAGATCAACAGCGATGTGTTCGTCGAAATCGTCAATCAGATTGCGCGTCTTGAGCAGTCCGGCATCGTGTACGAGGGCGTTGACTGGGCAGACTACATCTCGGGCTTCCAGTCCGGCAACTGCGCCGGCACCGTGAACGGTTGCTGGATCATGGCGTCCATCGTGCTTTCCGAAGACCAGGCGGGTCTGTGGGGCATGACCACCACGCCGCGTCTGAGCCTGGACGGCTCCGTGAACTACTCCAGCCAAGGCGGTTCTTCCTGGTTGGTCATCCGCGGCGCGAACGAAGAAATCGCGGCCGACTTCCTTGCGAAGACGTTCGGCAGCTCCGTTGAGCTTTATCAGACCATCCTCCCCGCGACTTCCGCGATCGCGACGTATCTCCCGGCTGCGGGCGGCGAAGCATACGGCATTTCCGTGGACTTCTTCGGCGGCCAGAAGATCTTCGAGGACATCCTGAACTACGCTTCCAACATCCCGGTTGTCAACTATGGCGTTTACAACTATGAGGCGCGCGATGCCATCATCGAGGCGCTGCAGGAAGTTCTCAACGGCGCAGACGCGCAGTCGGCACTCGACACCGCACAGGAAAATCTCGAATTCGAGATGGAATAACCCACAAACGATACGCGGGCGAAGGCGCTTCGCGTGAACGGGTTGGACGGGGGTATTTTCCCCCGTCCGGCTCGGATGGCGCCATATGGGCGGATGCCTTTGGTGCACAAACAATGGTGAGCGGCCGCGCGTGCGACCGCTTTTCAAGGACAGAGGGGGAGCAAAATGCAAAAGACCATCGCTCCGAACAAGGCCGGCCTGCAGGCGCGTACGCAGCGCAACGGCTGGTGGTTCATCGCGCCGGCAACGATTCTCATTATCATGCTGGCGTTTTACCCCATGATCGAGGCATTTATATATTCGCTGCAGCAGGGAAAGGGCGATGCGCTGAGATTTGGCGATTATTCGTCCGTCACCGAGCTCTTTCAAAATTCGGAGAGCACGGGTCAGGCTGTCAATGAATTGTTTTATAACTATATTCGGCTGTTTACGAAGGACGCAAAGTTTAAGGAGGCATTATCGAACACCTTCTTTTATCTGATTGTCCAGGTGCCGATCATGCTGCTCACCGCGCTCGTGCTCGCGAGTTTACTGAACAACAAAAAGCTAACCATGAAGGGCGTTTATCGAACGGCGATTTTTTTGCCGTGCGCGACTTCGCTGGTCAGCTGTGCCATTATATTCAAGCAGCTCTTTTCAAATTCCGGCTTTATCAACTCAGTCCTTCTCAATTTGAGTTTGATTGATCAGCCAATCAAGTTTCTAACCCAGAACGCCACCGCCAAGTACATCATCATTCTCACGATGCTGTGGCGCTGGACGGGTTATAACATGATCTTTTACCTCGCGGGGCTTCAGAACATCGACCCCGGCATTTACGAGGCTGCAAAGATCGACGGCGCGAGTGCGTATCAGCGGTTTACAAAGATCACGCTGCCGCTTCTCAAGCCCATCATCCTCATGACGACGATCCTCTCGACCAACGGAACACTCCAGTTGTTTGATGAGGTTCAAAATATGACGAACGGCGACTTTAAGACCATTACGCTCTCGAAGTATATTTATCAGCTGACATTCGAGGGTACGCCGCGTTTCGGTTATGCGGCGGCGATTTCTTACGTGATTTTGATCCTGGTCGCCGTGCTCGCGCTCATACAGCTGAAGGTTGGTGATTCCAAGTGACCGAAAATAATTTGAAGCGCAATAAAAAGCACATCTCAGGCGCGACCGTTGCGACGCACATCGTCCTGATCGTCTTTTCCCTGATTTCGGTGTTTCCGTTTTACTGGATCGTGGTGTCGTCCACGAACACCTCAAACGATGTTGTGCAGGCGCGTCTCTATCCCGGGACGAATCTCGGCGCCAATCTGTATGGACTCGTGACCGATAATCAAAATCTCGATCTCACGTTCATGGGAAGCAGCGACGAAACCGAGGCGGATCCGACCGCAACGAAGGTCGACTCCATCTGGCAGTTTTTGAGTATCATTGGGTCTTCAAAGATTGTGACCGCGTTCTGGAACTCGCTGCGCAATACGCTGCTGATCACGGCTGGCTCGTTGCTCGTCTCGTCCGCAGCAGGTTATGCGTTTGTGGTATACCGGTCAAAGGGCAAGGAGTTTGTCATGAAGCTCATCATGCTTTCCATGATGATTCCAGCAGCGGCGACATTGGTTCCACTGTTCCGCATGTTTTCGAAGATCGGGATGACGAACAATTACTGGGGCGTCGTGATCCCTGCGTTTTCGACTGCGTTTTTGATCTTTATGTTCCGTCAAGGCGCGCAGTCGTTCCCGCGCGAGCTGATTGAGGCATCGCGCATCGACGGATTGAGCGAGTTTGGCATTTTCACGCGGGTTTTCATGCCCGTCATGAAGCCAACCTACTCCGCCGCCGCGACTGTTACGTTTATGAACTCGTGGAATTCCTACCTCTGGCCGTTGGTCATATTGGCCGCGAACCCCAAAAATCACACCATGCCCATGTACATCTCAAACCTTATGGGCGGTTATGTGCTGAATTTTGGACAGATTATGCTCGCGGTGACCATTACCACCATTCCAACCGTCATTATCTTCTTCCTGCTTCAGAAAAATTTCGTCGAAGGCATTCTGGGTTCGGTAAAACAGTAGCGGTAGGGGATGGACGCTGTTCCCAAATTCGTCGGCATGCAGGCGGGTTTAGGGACAATATCTCCTTGCCGATCGGGTTGACATTCATTGATATTCTGCCATCGTCGTCCCGGGGATTCGTGTCCCGGGACGACGCGTTTGCATACGGCGGCGCCGGGTTTTCGCTGTGGGAAAAGAGGGGGGCATATGGATTTTTTTGACATCAACCAAATGAAGGGATTTTGGATCGGAAGTGCGCAGGATGCCCAGGCGATGACGGGTGTGACCGTCGTGATCGCCGAAGGCGGCGCGCGCGGCGGCGTGGATATCAGCGGCGGCGGGCCGGCTTCACGTGAGACGCCGCTGTTATTGCCGCTGACTGCCGATAACCCGATCAATGCGATCGTGCTTTCCGGTGGGTCGGCGTTTGGGCTCGCTGCAGCGGACGGTGTGATGCGCTACCTCGAAGAACATGGGATCGGCTATGAGACGGGGTATGCAAAGGTACCGTTGGTGGCGCAGTCTTGCATTTATGATCTCGGTATCGGTTCGAAATCGGTGCGCCCGGATGCGGCGATGGGCTATGCGGCATGCGTGGATGCGGAAAAGCGCGCGCAAACGTCCGGCGCAGTGGGCGCAGGCACGGGTGCGACGGTGGGGAAGATCGGCGGCATGTCGACTGCGGAAAAGTCCGGACTCGGGCTTTGTGCCGCGCGGCTTGGCGCGCTCGAGGTGGGCGCGGTGGCCGTGGTCAATGCGCTGGGCGACGTATTCGACTTTGAAACGGGTGAAAAGGTCGCGGGTTTGAAGGGCGCGCGCGCAGAGGATGCGCTGTATCGCTTCAAGGCGCCGACCGATTTGTTTACGGGGAACACGACCATATCCTGCATCATCACAAACGCACAGCTTTCAAAGGCAGACTGCGCAAAGGTCGCGGCAATGGCACGCGCCGCTTATGCGCGTTGCATTTCTCCGGTCGGGACGATGGCGGACGGCGATACCATCTATGCACTTGCAAATGGCACGGTGCCTGCGGACGTCAATGTGGTCGGCACGCTTGCTGCGCACATTCTTGCGCGTGCAATCCGCGAAGCTGTATGCTATAATAGTTAAAACACATGAAGGGATGACGCGAATGAAAAAAATATTTCTATCTGCGGACATTGAAGGAACCTGTGGGATCATCCATTGGGATGAAACGGAAAAAACGAAGCCGGACTATGCACCCTATGCCCGTCAGATGACGCGCGAGGTCGCCGCGGCGTGCCAGGGCGCGCTCGTGGGCGGCGCGGATGAAGTGTTGGTTAAGGATGCGCACGATTCCGCGCGCAACATCGACGCGGAGCAGTTGCCCCGTAAGACGCGCCTTTTGCGTGGATGGGCGCAGGATTTGTGCAGCATGATGGTCGGGATGACCGAGGAGCACAGGGGCGTGATCTTCACGGGCTATCACTCCGCCGCCGGAATCGACGGGAATCCGCTTTCGCACACCATGAACACGAAAAACGTTTGGGTCAAGATCAACGGCGAATTGGCGAGCGAGCTGCACATCAATGCGCTTTATGCCGCGACGCTTGGCGTGCCAATTTTGATGGTGGCCGGCGACAAGGCGCTCTGCGACTGGATGACCGCCGTCAATCCGAACGTACTGACCGTTCCGGTCAAGGAAGGCATCGGGCGCGCTTCGCTCTCAATCCACCCCGACGAAGCGGTCGATCGCATCCGTGCAACCGCCGAAAAGGCCATGCTGCTCGATCCCGAAAGCTGCATGTTCCCGCTGCCCGAGCACTACGTGGCGGAGATCTGCTTCCGCGAGCATGCCTCGGCACGCAGCGCGCGCCTTTATCCCGGCGTCGTACAGACCGATTCCCGCACCGTCAAGTTTGAATCCGACGATTACATAGAGGTGCTTCGCTTCTTTTACTTCTGTTTGTAAAATCCAGATCTTGATATTGAGGTCCGTGTCAGTTTGCAGGGTCACACTCGTCCGCTTGCCCTTGATCTCCTGGTCTGCGAAGAGAATCCTGTTCGCAGGAGAGTAGACCACGGGGAGCGGGTGGGTGGTGTGACCCTGTCAAAATGCAGCGCCCCGGGGCATGAAACGCCGGGACGCAAAGCGGTATTATTTGGTTACAGTTCCCGGAGCGCGTCAAGGAGAAGCGTTTTCTCGGCGGTACCGGCGTCCTTGTTTTTGATGAAGCGCGCCGGGACACCTGCAACGACGGTGCCGGGCGCAACATCCGATATGACGACGCTTCCTGCGGCGACGACCGCACCTTCGCCGATGCGCACGCCTTCGATCACCACGGCATTGGCGCCGATGAGGACATGATCCTCGACGACGACGGGTTTTGCGGAAGGGGGTTCGACGACGCCCGCGAGAACAGCGCCTGCGCCGATGTGGCAGTGCGCGCCGACGGTTGCACGTCCACCGAGGACCACGCCCATGTCGATCATGGTGTCGTGACCGACGACCGCACCGATGTTGATGATCGCACCCATCATGATGACGGCGCGGTCGCCAATTTCGACCATGTCGCGGATGATTGCACCGGGTTCAATGCGCGCGTTGACGGCGCGCAAATCGAGAAGTGGCATCGCGCTGTTGCGGCGGTCGTATTCCACCTCGAGTTCGACGATTGCGTCCCGATTGGCATCGATCACTGCGGCAATATCCGCCCAATCGCCGAAGACAATGCAATCGGGCGCACCGAACACCTTGCAGTTTGGAAATGCAACCGTGCGCGTGAGCTTCAGATACGCCTTGACAGGCGTCCTTTTTTTCGCGTCGTGAATAAATTTGATGATCTCGTATGCGTCCATGCCGTCCTCCTTATAGATCGAAAATATCGTCCATCGTGTAAAAGCCCTTTGGCGCAGTCACCATCGAACGTGCCGCGCGTACCGCACCGCGGGCAAAGATCATGCGGCTGACGGCGGTGTGCTTGAGTTCGATCTCCTCATCGGTACCGAGGAATAGAACCGCATGCTCGCCCGCCGCATTCCCCCCGCGCACCGCGCTTACGCCAATCTCGTGTCCACGCGCGCCCGTTAGGCCTTGCCGTCCGAACACGTGGCGATAGCTGTTCGCGGGATCTACGGCGGAAAGGAGTGCTTTTGCCGTGCCGCTGGGCGCATCCGCCTTTTGGTTATGGTGTTTTTCGACGATCTCGCAGTCGAAGCCGGATGGCATGAGCGCCTCGGCAAGCGTCGCGGCCGCGCGCTTGACCACCGCGACGCCCAAGGAGTAGTTCGCGGAATACATGACCGGTGCGAATGCCGATGCGGTCTTCAGATACGCGACCTGCTCGTCGGTGTAGCCTGTCGTGCCCACGACGAGCGCGCAGCCTGTCTCCTTCGCATAATCGACCATATTCTGAAGATTCCCCGGATAGGAAAAATCCACGATGACGTCGATATCGCCCGGCACGTCCTGCGGCCGTCCGAACAACCCCGGATGCACCGCGCCTGCGATCTTCATGTCCGGATATTCCGCCATCGCCTGTTCGATATTCCTGCCCATCCGGCCATATCCCTGTAAAATGATATTCATGCGTCCAGCACCTTCATTGCCTTGACGAGTGTTTCGCGGTTCTGGTCGTCCATCTCGCACAACGGCATCCGGTAACCGCCGACTGCGAGACCCATGACGTTCATGGCTTCCTTGACGGGGATGGGGTTGACCTCGATGAACAGCGCGTTGATGAGGTTGAGGTATTTGAGTTGAATGTCTCGCGCGCCGCGGATATCGCCCGCGAACCACTTTTCACAGATGGTGTGCGTTTCGCGCGGGCATATATTTGCGAACACGCTGATGACGCCGGATGCACCCAGAGAGAGCAGAGGAACGATCATGTCGTCATTCCCGGACATCATGAAAAAGTCGTCCCGCAGGAGATTACCGATCTTTGCCGCATAGGAAATGGAACCGCTTGCCTCCTTGATGCCCACGATATTCCTGTGCTTCGAGAGCGCATCGACGCACGATACGGAGAGTGCGCAGCCCGTGCGTCCCGGCACGTTGTAGAGGATCATCGGCGTGTTGACCGCGTCCGCGATCGTTGCGAAATGGCGATACATGCCTTTTTCATTGGCCTTGTTGTAATAGGGGGTAATGACCAATATGCCATCCACGCCCATTGCCGCATAGGTGCGGCTCTTCATGAGCGCGGTCTCGGTCGAGTTGGAGCCGCTGCCTGCGATCACGGGGATCTTGCCGCCGACCGCATCCATTACGGTGCGAATGACCAAATCGTCCTCTTCGTGGGAAAGGGTGGACGATTCGCCGGTCGTGCCGAGCGCGACGATGCCGTCGGTTCCGCTCTCGAGATGCCAAAGGCACAATTCCCGCAGCTTTTCAACGTTTACCGTGCCGTCCGGGTGAAATGGGGTGATGAGCGCCACATAACTTCCTTGGAACACTTGAATTCCTCCTCGCGTCTTCGGGCACCGTTGCCCTGATGCGGGACGAATGAAAAAATCAGACGCCCCGTTGCGAGGCGTCTGCTTATTTATCCATGCGATGGAATGGAAGCAAGCGCCTCTGCTTTCCTTGAAAGCAGGAATATTGCGGATATTCTCTCGCAATCTCACGCCCGTCCAGTGCCCCGAACATGCGTTCGGCGATGATTACCTTTCCCGACGTTCACGGAATGCCTTCTCCCGTCGGTACTCTGACGCATCGCAACCTCTATGCCTTTTCCCATTATACCAGCTTCGCATGCATCCGTAAAGGGGGATAAATGTTGATTTTCAGGTCACTTTTCCATCAATTTCAAGACGTCTTTTTGTCCGCCGGCGATGAGAATATGTTCGTCGTCTGCGAAAACATGGCTCGCGTCGACCATGGGGGTGACGTGTGTGCCGTATTTAATGCCGATGATATTGACATTATAGCGCGTGCGAACCTTCATTTCGTTGACCGTGTGCCCGATCCAGGCGGCGGGCGGTGTGGTTTCGAAGATGGCATATTCCGGCGTGAGCTCGATGTAGTCGAATGCATTTTTTGCGCTGTATTTGATCGCCGTGCGATAGGCCATGTCGCGCTCGGGATGGATGACCGCATCCGCGCCGATTTTCAGGAGAAACTTGGCGTGCATTTCGCGGTCGGTTTTTGATACGACCATGTGCGCACCCGCTTCCTTGAGAAGCGATGTAATTTCCAGCGAGGATTGGAAGTTATCAGAAATGCAGACGAAGCAGATATCAAAATTGCGCACGCCCAGCGAACGCACGACCTCCTCGTCCATACAATCCCCAATGTGCGCGGCAGTGACGTCCGGCATCACGCGGTTGACCGCCGCTTCGTCACGATCGACGACCATGACCTCATTGCCGAGTTCCCCGAGCTTTGTCGCGAGGTGTCTTCCGAACCGACCCAAACCGATGACAAGCATTGAACGCATGAAATTCACCTATCCTACCAGTATTTGACCCACCGGGTGTTTGAGCGCGCCTGCGCGCCGTCTGTCGGTCAGCGCCATTGCAACCGAAAGGCTGCCCACGCGTCCCGCGTACATGAGGAGAATCAGCACCACGTGCGATCCGTTCGTGAGTGTGGGCGTGATGCCCTTTGAAAGGCCCACCGTACCGATGCCGGAGATGGCCTCGAACAGCGAGTCGTGCAAATTCGCATCGTTTAAGAGAATCAGCGCCATGAATCCCGTCAACATCATCACGACGTAGAGCATCATGCCGCAGAACGCACGTCGCTCGACGCCGGGCGGAAGCCTGCGCCCGCCGACATTCACGTCGTCGATGCCGCGCGTGTAGGCGATGAGGCTGAGGATGACCACCACTATGGTGGAAATCTTCACGCCGCCGGCCGTCGAACCCGGCCCCGCGCCGATGAACATATTGAGCATGATGATTGCCGAGCCGGGTTCACTCAGGGCGGCCATATCGACTGTATTGAATCCTGCCGTGCGCGGCGTGACCGCCTGAAAAAGGGATGCGAGCACGCGCGTCTTGACGTCCATATTCGCCATAGAGGCGTTTTTCTCAACCGCAAATATCCCGAGCGTCGAGAGCACGACGAGCACCAGGGATGCGATAAGGATGACGCGCGTATGGAGCTGATACTTTGAAAAGCGCAGCCCGTTGTCCAGCAGATCATTCCACACGATGAATCCGAGTCCGCCAATGAGAATAAGTCCCATAATCGTGCCCATGACGAGCCAGTCACCCGCAAAGGCGGTGAGGGACGAAAACGGATGGATGCAGCCGAACAGATCGAAGCCCGCGTTGCAGAACGCGGACACCGCGTGAAACACCGCGAACCACACGCCGCGCCCAAACCCGAACATCGGGACGAACCGGAGCGAGAGCAATACGGCGCCGAGCACCTCCATAGCGGCGGTGACGATCAGTATGCGCTTTGAGAGCCGAACGACGCCGCCAAGTTGGAACGCGCTCACGGCCTCCTTCAGGTACGAACGTTCCTTCAGGCCAATGCGCTTCCCGAGGATCATCGAGATGAGCACGGCGATCGTCATAAAGCCAAGGCCGCCTATCTGAATGAGCATGAGGATCACGATTTGCCCAAACAGGCTGAAGTGGCTGTACGTGTCATACACCACCAGCCCTGTGACGCAGGTTGCCGAGGTTGAGGTGAACAGCGCGTTGACAAACGGCATTGACCCGCCGCTCCTGTTTGCAATCGGCAAACTTAAAAGACCCGCGCCGATCAAAATGATGACCCCGAAGCCGATCGCGAGCAATTGCAGCGCGTTCAGGCGATTCCACAGCCGAATCAATTTTCTCTTATCCACAATTTGTCTTCATTTTCCCCTTCCGTATTCTCATCTATTATATACGTTTCGGCGCACTTGCGCAATATGCGCCCACAATCTCCTGAAACACGAACATTTATATGAGAAATATGTCAAATAACATTCGATTACCCGTTTCATAACGAACGCAACACCCGGCGCACTTGACGGCATTCGGATATTATGGTAATCTGAGGCTCGTGGAGGTGGCCAGCATGAAAAAAGTTGCGGTCATTATGGGTTCTGACAGCGATCTGCCCGTGGTTGAAAAAGCGGTTAACGTGCTTGTAAACTATGGGGTCGGTTATGAAGTGCATGTTTTTTCCGCGCATCGGACGCCGGAGGAGGCACGCGCGTTCGCGCTTTCCGCGCGGGAAGCGGGGTTTGGCGTCATCATCGCGGCGGCCGGCAAGGCTGCGCATCTGGCGGGTGCGTTTGCGGCGAACACGACGCTGCCCGTCATCGGCATCCCGGTAAAGTCCAGCCTGGACGGTATGGATGCGCTCCTTTCGACCGTTCAGATGCCGTCCGGCATTCCGGTTGCGACAGTCGCCATCGACGGGGCGGCGAACGCCGCGCTGCTTGCGATTCAGATTCTTGCGGTGACGGACGACGGGCTCGCAAAAAAGCTCGCGGATGCGCGCGAAACGGCGAAAAAAAAGATCATCGAAAAGGACAGGCTCATCTCGCATCGCTTTGACGCGATGAACGAATGCTAAGAGCGATTACCCAAGAACGAAAGGATTGAGCGCATGGACGAGATTTCGCGTTCCGAGAGCTATAAGAAGGCGGGCGTCGATATTACGGCGGGGTACCGCGCGGTTGAGCTGATGAAAAAGCACATTGCGCGCACGACAAACGACGTGGAAAGCTCCATCGGCGGCTTCGGCGGCCTGTATCCGCTCGATGTCTGCGGGATGAAGAGTCCCGTTCTCGTTTCCGGCACCGACGGCGTGGGCACCAAGCTCAAACTCGCGTTTCAGTTGGACAAGCACGACACGGTGGGTATCGACTGCGTGGCAATGAGCGTCAACGACGTGATCTGCACGGGCGCAAGACCCCTGTTCTTCCTCGACTATATCGCCTGTGGGAAAAACGTGCCGGAGCGAATCGCTGACATCGTGAAGGGGATCGCGGAAGGCTGCGTACAGGCGGGCTGTGCACTCATCGGCGGCGAGACGGCCGAAATGCCGGGCTTTTATCCGGAAAACGAGTACGATCTCGCGGGATTCTGCGTGGGCGTGGTCGACCGCGAGAAGATCATTGACAAAAATAAGATGCGCGCGGGCGACGCGGTGATCGCGCTGAAATCGACGGGCGTTCATTCAAACGGCTTTTCACTGGTTCGCAAAATCTTCGAGACCGCCGATTTGACGGTCGCAAAGGACGAGCTGGGCGGCATCACATTGGGCGAGGCGCTGCTCGCACCGACCGCGATTTATGTGAAGCCCGTGCTCGCGCTCCTTTCGGAAGTCGAGGCAAAGGGCATTTCGCATATCACGGGCGGCGGGTTTTACGAGAACGTGCCCCGTTCCATTCCGGATGGACTGTGCGCACGCATTGATAAATCCGCCATTCAGACGCCCGCCATCTTCCGCATGATAGCAGATGTGGGCGAAATTCCCGCGCGCGACATGTACAACACCTACAACATGGGTGTGGGCATGAGCGTGGTCGTTGGGAAAAAGGACGCCGAGAAGGCCATCGCAATCCTGAACGCGGCGGGCACCCAGGCCTATCAAATGGGCGAAATTGTTGAAGCGCCCGTCAAAATTGAGCTCGTATGAAGAAAAAAAAGACGCGCATCGCGGTCTTCGTCTCCGGCGGTGGCACGAATCTACAGGCGCTCATCGACGCCGAGAGGGCCGGAAAGATCAAGAGCGGTGAAATTGCGCTGGTCTTTTCCAACAAAAAGGACGCTTACGCGCTGACGCGCGCGCGGGAGAACGGCATCGAGACGGCCTTTTTGCGCAAGCGGGATTTTGACGAAAAGCTCGAGACGCTCATGCGCACACATGGAATCGACATGATCGTGCTGGCGGGCTTCCTGTGCATTTTGCCGGAGTCGTTTACAAAGCACTACGAGGGCCGGATGATCAACATCCACCCCGCGCTCATCCCGTCGTTTGCGGGCGAGGGCTATTATGGGCTGCACGTCCACGAGGCGGCGCTCGCGCGGGGCGTGAAGGTGACGGGCGCGACGGTTCATTACGTGAACGAAATTTGCGACGGGGGCGCGATCATCGCCCAACGCGCGGTCAGCGTGCGTGCAGACGACACGCCCGAATCGCTTCAGCAGCGCGTGATGCGGCTGGCGGAGTGGAAGATCCTCCCGCCGGCAGTCGAGAAGGTGGCAAAGGAGATTCAAAATGAACGTGTATGAGTGTCAACCGATGGCAAAGCGGCTCGCGGGCAACCCCTATGTGGGGCGCGGTGTGGTGATCGGAAAGACGGTGGATGGAAAGAAGGCGGCAATCGCGTACTTCATCATGGGGCGCAGCGAGAACAGCCGTAACCGTGTGTTCGTGGAGACGAAGGACGGAATCGTGATTCACCCTTTTGATCCCTCCAAGGTAAAGGATCCCTCTCTCATCATTTATTCGCCCGTGCGCAAATATGAAGAGCACCTGATCGTGACAAACGGCGACCAGACGGACACCGTTTGGGATTTCCTCAATATGGGCAGCACGTTTGCGGCCGCGCTTGACACGCGCGCATTTGAACCGGACGCGCCGAACTTTACGCCCCGGATCAGCGGCATGCTGACGTTTGAAAATGGCGACTTCTCTTATCAGATGAACATACTGAAATCTGCGGACGCGGCGGGAACGGCGTGCCTGCGACAGAATTTCGCCTATCCGGCGCTCCCCGGCGTGGGGCACTTCATACACACATATGTCACCGACGGCGATCCCATCCCATCCTTTGTCGGCGAGCCGGAGCGGATTTGTGTTCCCGATTGCCTGGACGCATTCACCGTGTCCATTTGGGAGAACCTGGACGAAAACAATCGCGTGTCGCTTTACACGCGCATGATCGATTTAAAGACCGGGGCGTCTGAAACGCGCCTCATCAACAGAAATCAGTAAGGAGTCTATGATGAAGGATTTTGCGCTCAAGTACGGCTGCAACCCGAACCAGAAGCCCGCGCGGATTTTCATGCGGGACGGCAGCGATCTCCCGGTCGAAATCCTCTCCGGTCGCCCGGGATACATCAACTTTCTCGACGCGTTCAACAGTTACCAACTCGTGAAGGAGTTAAAGGCCGCGCTCGGCATGCCCGCTGCCACGTCATTCAAGCACGTAAGCCCAACATCTGCTGCGGTGGGGTTGAAATTGCCGGACGCGCTCAAGAAGGCGTGCTTCGTGGACGACGTGAAGGGCCTTGACGATTCGCCCCTCGCCTGCGCCTATGCGCGCGCGCGCGGCACCGACCGCATGTCCTCGTTTGGCGATTGGATCGCCCTTTCCGACGAATGCGACGAGGTGACTGCGCGGCTCATTAAGCGCGAGGTATCGGACGGCGTGATTGCGCCCGCGTATTCCTCAAAGGCGCTCGAAATCCTCTCCGCCAAAAAGCAGGGGGGCTATAACGTCGTCAGGATCGACCCGGACTACGTGCCCGCGCCCATCGAAACCAAGGAAGTCTACGGCGTGACGTTCGAGCAGGGGCGCAACGAATTCAAGATCGACGCGGAACTTCTTCAAAACGTGGTGACCGCGAAAAAGGACATCCCGGATGCGGCCATGCGCGACCTCATCATTGCGCTCATCTCGCTGAAGTACACCCAGTCAAACTCCGTGTGTTATGCTGTGGACGGACAGGCCATCGGCGTCGGCGCGGGCCAGCAATCGCGCATCCACTGCACGCGGCTCGCGGGCGGCAAGGCGGATTTCTGGCATCTGCGGCAGGCGGAGCGCGTGCTGAATCTGCCGTTTATCCCCAAGCTCGGCAGGCCCGAGCGGGATAACGCCATCGACATGTATCTGGGTGAAACGCCCGAGGATGTGCTGGATGACGGGCGCTGGCAGGAATTTTTCACGGAAAAGCCCGCGCCGTTCACGCCCGAGGAGAAAAAGGAATTTTTAGCGAAGATTACGGGCGTTTCCCTGGGCAGCGACGCGTTCTTCCCCTTTGGAGACAACATCGAGCGCGCGCACAGAAGCGGCGTCTCCTACATCGCCGAGCCGGGCGGATCGGTGCGCGACGATAACGTGATCGAGGCGTGTGACAAGTTCGGAATTGCAATGGCGTTTACCGGAATGAGGCTCTTCCACCACTGACAAAAATATCGAAAGTCCATTTCTGAAAAGGGGATGGACTTTTGCCACTTCTTTCTGCCAAGGAGGTCAAACATGAACGTAATGGTCGTGGGTGGTGGTGGGCGCGAGCACGCCATCATACAGGCGCTTCGAAAAAACAAAGAAATCGAGACGATTTACGCGCTGCCGGGGAACGGGGGCATTGCGGCGGATGCGATCTGCGTGGATATCAAGGCGACGGACATCGCGGGCATCACGGCGTTTGCGAAGGAAAACCCCGTCGGTTTTGTCGTCGTCGCGCCGGACGATCCGTTGGTTTTGGGCTGCGTGGACGCGCTAAACGAGATCGGCATCGAATGCTTCGGTCCCAGGAAGGATGCCGCCATCATCGAAGGCAGCAAGGCGTTTTCGAAGGATTTGATGAAAAAATACGGCATTCCGACCGCGGCGTCCGCGACGTTTACGGATCTCGCGGCGGCAATCGCTTACATCGAGAGGACGCCCGCCCCGTTGGTCGTGAAGGCGGACGGGTTGGCGCTGGGGAAGGGTGTTCTCATCTGTGAGACGCAAGCCGATGCCGTCAAGGCCGCGACCGACATGCTTGCGGGAGGCGCGTTCGGAAAATCCGGCGCGAAGATCGTGATCGAGGAATTCCTTGAGGGGCCGGAAATCTCGGTCTTGTCGTTTACGGACGGGACGCGCGTCGTGCCCATGGTTTCCAGCATGGATCACAAGCGCGCGCACGACGGCGACCGGGGGCTCAATACCGGCGGCATGGGCACCATTGCGCCCAACCCCTATTACACGGATGCGGTTGCGAATCTGTGTATGGAGACGATCTACCTTCCGACCATCCGCGCCATGAAGGCGGAGGGGCGGGAATTTCGCGGGTGCCTCTACTTTGGGCTGATGCTGACCAAGGATGGGCCAAAGGTGATCGAGTACAACTGCCGCTTTGGCGATCCTGAGACGCAGGTTGTTTTGCCGCTCATGGAAACGGACCTGTTTGATGTCATGCGCGCCACCGCCGAGGGACGACTTTCTGACATTGAGATCAAGTTTGCAAAAGACAAATACGCCTGCTGCGTGGTGATTGCATCGAAGGGCTACCCCGAAAAGTACGAGAGCGGCATTTCCATCGTGCTTCCGGAAACGGAGGCGGGCGAATATGTGACCGTTGCGGGTGCAAAGAGGATAAACGGCGCGCTCATGAGTGCGGGTGGACGCGTCCTCGGCATGACGGCGACCGGCGACACGCTCAAACAGGCGATTTTACGGGCGTATGCGCTTGCAAGCCGGGTGCAATTTCAAAACGGATATATGCGCAGCGACATTGGCGCGCGTGCGATGGGGGAAGAAATCTGATGGTTTACAGAATTTACGTCGAAAAAAAGCCGGGACTGGCGAACGAGGCGGCGGCGCTTCTGGCCGACGCGCGCGAATTTCTGGGGATCGAGTCGCTGACGGAGGTTCGGCTGTTCAACCGCTACGACGTCGAGGGCATCGACAAGCCGCTCTTTGACCGCGCGGTCAAGACGGTGTTTTCCGAGCCGCAGCTGGACACCGCAACGGAGCATCTGCCGGAGATGCCGGGAATGGCGGTCTTTGCGGTGGAATATCTCCCCGGTCAGTTTGACCAGCGTGCGGATTCAGCCGCGCAGTGTGTACAGATCATTGCGCAGGGCGAACGACCCGCCGTGCGCACCGCGCGGGTATACGCGCTTGCGGGCAGCCTATCTGAGGACGAGATTGACCGCATCAAAAAATACGTGGTCAACCCCGTCGAGGCGCGGCTCGCGACGCTCAATCGGTTTGCGACCCTTCAAATGGACTTTGATGTGCCCGGCGATGTGGAGACACTGACCGGGTTTACAAAGCTCGACCGTGCGGGACTTGCGGCATTCCTGGACGATTTCGCCCTTGCGATGGACTTGGACGACGTTGCGTTTTGCCAGGATTACTTCTTATCTGAAAAGCGCGACCCGACCGTTACGGAAATTCGGATGCTCGATACCTACTGGTCGGATCATTGCAGGCACACGACGTTTCTGACCACCATCGATGCCGTTCGGTTCGAGGATCCCATGCTCGCCTCCGCCTATGAGGATTATCTGAAGACGCGCGAAGGACTTGGGCGCGGCGAAAAGCCCGTGAACCTGATGGATCTTGCGACCATTGCGGCGCGCGCGCTCAAAAAGCAGGGCAAGCTCGAAAAACTCGACGAGTCCGAGGAGATCAACGCCTGCACGGTCAAGATGCAAATCGACGTGGACGGCAAGGCGCAGGATTGGCTCTTGCTCTTTAAAAACGAGACGCACAACCATCCCACGGAGATCGAGCCGTTTGGCGGTGCGGCAACCTGCATCGGCGGGGCGATCCGCGATCCGCTCTCCGGGCGCGCCTATGTCTACGGTGCCATGCGCGTGACGGGCGCGGCGGATCCCCTCAAGTCCGTTTCCAAGACTATGCCAGGCAAGCTCCCGCAGCGCAAGCTCACGACGACCGCCGCGGCGGGCTATTCCTCCTACGGCAACCAGATCGGACTTGCGACAGGACAGGTGGACGAAATCTATCACGATGGCTATGCGGCCAAGCGCCTCGAGATCGGTGCGGTGGTCGCGGCGGCGCCCGCCCAAAACGTCGTACGACTGACGCCTGAACCGGGCGACTTGGTGATCCTTCTCGGCGGACGCACGGGGCGCGACGGTTGCGGCGGGGCGACCGGTTCGTCCAAATCGCATACGCTCCAGTCGCTCGAAAGCTGCGGCGCGGAGGTTCAGAAGGGCAACGCGCCCGAAGAACGCAAGCTGCAAAGGCTGTTCCGCGATGCGGAAGCCTCCAGGCTCATCAAACGGTGCAACGACTTCGGTGCGGGCGGCGTTTCGGTTGCCATCGGCGAGCTTGCGGACGGACTCGAGATTGATCTCGACAAGGTGCCCAAGAAGTACGAGGGGCTGACCGGAACCGAGCTTGCGATCAGCGAATCACAGGAGCGCATGGCGGTGGTCGTCGCGCCCGAGGACGCGGATCAATTTCTGGCCTGCGCGGCGCGGGAGAATCTCGAGGCGACGGTGGTCGCGCAGGTGACGGAGAATCCCCGGCTCATGATGCGGTTTGGCGGGAAAGTGATCGTAGATGTTTCGCGCGATTTTCTCAATTCCAACGGTGCGGAGAAGCACGTCGAGATCGAGGCGGCAAAGCCCGAGAATTATGACAGGAAGCGTCCGGTGGATTTCCGGCGCGGCATGGAGGAGCTGGTTTCCGACCTCAACATCTGCTCCAAGCGCGGTCTGTCCGAGCGGTTCGATTCGACCATCGGCGCGGGCACGGTGCTCATGCCGTTTGGCGGTGACAACCAGCTCACACCCAGTCAGGTCATGGCGCAAAAGGTTTCCGTGGAGAAAAGCGACACCGATGCGTGTTCCGTGATGGCGTGGGGATTCAATCCCTTCATCTGTGAAAAGAGCCCGTACCACGGCGCCTATCTCGCGGTGGTCGAGTCAGTTTCTAAGCTCATCGCGGCAGGCGCGTCGTTTGAGGACGTGTATCTGACGTTTCAGGAATACTTTCCCAAACCAGGCAGCGAAGTGCGCCGCTGGGGGCAGCCGCTGTCGGCGCTTCTGGGCGCATTCCGCGCGCAGATGGAATTGGGCGTTGCGGCGATTGGCGGCAAGGACTCCATGAGCGGGACGTTTGAAAAGCTCGATGTGCCGCCCACGCTCGTCTCCTTTGCGGTCACAACCGATCAGATCAAAAATATCGTCTCAAACGAGTTCAAGGGGACGAACCATCGCGTCGCACTCATCGCACCGGAAAAGGCGCACACCGGGCTTCCGGACGCGGCGTCGCTCAAGCAGACGTTTGCGAAGGTGACGGCGTTGATGCGCGCAGGGCAGATTGTCGCGGCGTACACGCCCGGCATCGGCGGCTGTGCGGAGGCAATCTTCAAAATGGCGATTGGAAACGGCATCGGTTTTTCATTCGAATGCGACATGAAGACGCTGTTTGAATACAATTATGGTGCGTTCGTTGTGGAATTTGCCGGTGATGGAAAAGATGGCATCACGCTTGGTTATACGACGGAAGATGCGGCATTTTCTTTCATGGGTGTATCCATTGCGCTTGACAAGCTGCTGCAGAAGTACGAAAATAAGCTCGAGCCTGTTTTCCCCTGCAACATCCAAACACAGGACGCGCAGATCGAGACGTTCAACTTTCGCGCGAAGGCATGCGTTGCACCGATGGTGAAAATCGCACAGCCGAAGATACTCATTCCGATTTTCCCGGGCACGAACTGCGAGTACGACTCGGCAAAGGCAGTGCGCGAGGCGGGTGCCGAGCCGATTTTGATCGGTATCAACAACCTGACGAGTGCGGCGGTGGCCGATTCGATTGCGCGGTTTTCATCTGCCATCCGGGATGCGCAGGCGATCTTTATCCCCGGCGGGTTTTCCGGCGGAGATGAGCCGGACGGCTCTGCGAAACTCATTACGGCGTTTTTCAGAAACGATGCAATCCGCGACGCGGTGACCGATCTGCTCGACGCGCGAAGCGGCTTGATGCTCGGCGTGTGCAACGGATTTCAGGCGCTCGTGAAGCTCGGCCTCGTGCCATATGGAAAGATCATCGACACGGACGAGGGCGCGCCGACGCTGACCTACAACGTCATCGGGCGGCACCAGTCGAAGATCGTGCGGACGCGCGTTGCGTCGAACTTGTCCCCGTGGCTGAAGCATGCGGCACTCGGTGGCGTGTACGCGGTGCCGATCTCGCACGGCGAGGGCCGGTTCCTCGCGTCGGATGCTGAAATTGCGGCGTTGGCGAAGAATGGGCAGATTGCGACGCAGTATGTCGATCTCTCCGGCGAGCCGACGTATGACGTGCGCTTCAACCCCAATGGCTCCGCGTGCGCCATCGAGGGCATCACCTCGCCCGACGGACGGGTGTTCGGCAAAATGGGACATGCCGAGCGCATCGGAAAGGGGCTTTACAAAAACGTGCCGGGTGATTACGACATTGGGCTGTTCCGCTCGGCGGTGAATTATTTTAATAAGGTGTGATTCAATGACTGATATCGAGATTGCGCAGTCGGTCGAGATGCGCCCCATTGCGGAAATTGCCCGCGCGGCGGGCGTCGATCCCGACGCAATCGAACTTTACGGACGGTACAAGGCAAAATTGCCGCTCGACATTCTGAAATCAGACGCGCAAAACGGCAAACTCGTGCTCGTGACCGCCATCAACCCCACGCCTGCGGGCGAGGGCAAGACAACGACGACCATCGGGCTTGCGGACGGCATGCGGCGGCTCGGGAAAAATGCCGTCGTCGCGCTGCGCGAGCCGTCGCTCGGCCCGGTCTTCGGGATGAAGGGCGGCGCGGCGGGCGGCGGATGGGCGCAGGTGGTGCCCATGGAAGACATCAATCTGCACTTTACGGGTGATTTTCACGCCGTGGGCGCCGCGAACAACCTGCTTGCCGCGCTGATCGACAACCACATTCATCAGGGGAATCAGTTGGGCATCGATCCGCGTGCCATCGCGTGGCGCCGCTGCGTGGACATGAACGACCGACAGCTGCGAAACATTGTGGACGGCCTCGGCGGGCGTGCAAACGGCACGCCGCGCGAAGATGGATTTGACATCACGGTTGCGAGTGAGGTCATGGCGATCCTCTGTCTTTCGGGTTCCATTTCGGACATGAAAGAACGGTTTTCGCGCATCGTCATTGGCTATCGCTACGATGGAACGCCTGTTACGGCGGGCGATCTGAACGCCGCCGGCGCGATGTGCGCGCTGATGCGCGACGCCATTAAGCCAAACCTCGTTCAGACGCTCGAGGGCACGCCTGCGCTCGTGCACGGCGGTCCGTTTGCGAACATCGCGCACGGTTGCAACTCCGTAACGGCGACGAAAATGGCGTTGAAGTTGGGGGATTACGCGATCACCGAGGCGGGCTTCGGCGCGGATCTGGGCGCGGAGAAGTTTTTGGACATCAAGTGCCGCGCCGCGGGGCTCGTGCCCGCTGCAGTGGTCGTCGTTGCGACTGTACGTGCACTTAAGCACCACGGCGGCGCCGGTAAAAGGAATTCCAAGCTTTCTCCCATGGAACAGTTGGCGAAGGGGATTCCGAATTTGATGCGCCACGTCGGGAACATCAAAAACGTGTACGGATTGGGCTGTGTCGTTGCGATCAACGAGTTTCCGGACGACACGTCGGAGGAGTTGGCGTTTGTGGAAGCCGCGTGCGCTGAGGCCGGAGCGAAGGCCGTCGTCTCGCGCGTGTGGGCAGATGGCGGAGCGGGCGGCATGGACTTGGCGCGCGAGGTCATCCGGCTCTGTGACGAGCCGTCTGCATTTCAGTTCTGTTACGACACAGATACGACCATTTCGCAGAAATTGCAGGCCATTGCGACGCGCGTCTACGGTGCTTCCGGGGTCGTGCTGACGCCGGAGGCAAAGCGGATGGAGAAAAAGCTTTCCGAAGCGGGCTTTGGAAGCTTGCCCGTTTGCGTCGCGAAGACCCAATACAGCTTTTCGGACGATCCGAAAAAGCTCGGCGCGCCGGAGCATTTTGAGGTCACGGTGCGCGCCCTGCGCGTGTCTGCGGGTGCGGGCTTCGTCGTCGCGTTGACCGGGGATATCATGACCATGCCCGGCCTTCCCAAAGTGCCCGCCGCCGAGGGCATTGACATCGACGCGGATGGGCGGATCACGGGGCTTTTTTGAGAAAAACACAAAGAGATCGGTATACCGGGGTTTGAAGTGGCCCCGCCTGCCCGCCTCCACGGAGTCGTGGAGACGGGCTTTTTCTATGAATTGACAATTCTACAGACGCATGGTATGCTGACATCGAAGATGGAACGCACACAAATGAAAGATAGATGAGACAGGTTTTTTCGAAAGGGGAATATCAGATGGACGTGTATCGAAATGGACGTACGCACAATTATGATATAGAGATTTCGATGGAAGACTGGAAAGCTATTTTGAATTTGCCCAAAGTACGCGATGACAAAAATATGCTTGCTGCGCTGGGGAAATGGTATTGTGCGCCATTTCACACGGCTTCATGCAAGGCCCTGGGGGAACAGTATAATTGCGATTTTCGTTACTTTAGCGTACAGAATCGCAGGCTTGGGGAAGCTGCTGCGCGCCACCTTGGGAAATATAGATTGATCGGTGAGGAAGATCGGGAGATCTATTGGGGATACGCATGGATTCAAGTCAAAAAAGAAAAAGGTGAGTATACGGTTCGCCTTCGGCAGGAGCTAGTCGAGGCGATTCAATCTATGAAGTTGTTTTCATAATTTTGATATTGTCAAGAATGGAGGCAAGGTATGATGTATCCGGAAATCAGGGAGTTTGAATCCAATCCGACGCTCGCGGGCATGGCGGAGTTGAAGCGTGACGTTGTCTATTCGACGGCGGGCGGGGAAAAGACGAAAATGACGCTCATTTTGCCTTGGGGCGCGACGATGGAAGCGCATCCGAAATATCCGCTCGTGGTGTTTGTGCAGGGCAGTGCCTGGACGACGCCAAACATGGACTACGAAATACCGCAGCTTTCGCAGCTGGCGCGCGCGGGGGTTGTCGTTGCGACGATTACGCATCGGTCGAGTCTCGAGGGAGAGGCATTCCCGGCCTACCTTGTGGATACAAAGACCGCCATCCGCTTTCTGCGGGCGCATGCGGCGGAATATGCCATCGATGCGGACAGAGTGTGCGTCTATGGCACCTCGTCCGGCGGGAATACTGCGCTGCTTGTGGGCGTAACAGGCGACGATCCGGCATACAAATCCAATGAATATGCGGACTTTTCGGACGCGGTGCGATGCGTCGCCGCATGTTTTGGGCCGACGGACCTCACGAAGATGGTGGACGTGCGGGAAGAGAAACCCGACAACGATGGCGCTGCGATCTTCAAAGGGCTTGTCGGAAACGGGGAGATTGCGGACGTGCTGCGCGGCATGAGTCCGATCAGCCATGTGAAAAACGGCGCACAGTATCCGCCCACGCTCATCATTCACGGCGATGCCGACCCGGTGGTGCCCTACGAGCAGGGGGTTTTGATGTTCCATCGGTTGATCGATGCGGGCGCACATGCGGAGATGATCCGCGTGAAGGGCGCGCCGCACGAGGGGCCGTTTTGGAGCCCGGCTCTGGTGGATGCGATTTTTGCGTTCATCATGGAGCATGTTTAGGAGGTGCGCATGAAGCCCACGAAAAAGGCGCGCGACATGAGCGCGCGCGAGCTGGCTGCCTACATTGACCAGAGCGTTTTGAAGCCTGAATTTACACTGGCAGACATTCGCAAGTACATTCAGGAGGGGATCGACTTCGGCTGCAAGACGGCGTGCGTGAACCCCGCATCCGTGGCAATCGCGCGGAAGATGTGCCTTGGCACCCAGACCGGCATCTGTGCCGTGTGTGATTTTCCGTTTGGGCTTTCGACGACGAAATCAAAGGTCCTGCAGGCGGAAGAGATCCTCAGGGGCGGCGGGATTGCGGATCTCGACATCGTATCGAATTATGGTTGGATCAAAAGCGGGCTGTGGGCGGACGTCGAGCGTGAGATCGCCGCTGTTGCCGATGTGACGCACAAATACGGCGCAATTCTCAAGGTGATCTTCGAGACGGACGCGCTGACGCTTTCTGAGGTTGCGAAGGCGACGGATGCCGCATGCCGCGCCGACGCGGATTTTGTGAAGACATCGACCGGGTTTTTTACCGGCGGGGAATCGAAGGGCGCGACGTGCGAGGTGATCCGCGTGATGATGGACGCGGCCGAGGGACGCTGCAAAGTCAAGGGTTCCGGCGGCATTCGCGATCAGGCGCACTTTTTCGAACTGATCGACATGGGCATCGACCGCATGGGGATCGGGTATCGCTCGACCCCGGTGGTTCTGGGGTTGACCATCGAGCAGGCGCGGGAAGAACGGAGCGGCGGGTATTGACAGTGAAAAAGCGGCCATTCGCGTGGCCGCCTTTTTTGACCCGATTATGCTTCGAACTGACTCTGATACAGCTTCGCGTAGAAGCCGCCCTTTGCGAGCAGAGACGCATGCGTGCCCTGTTCCACGATGTTTCCGTCCCGCATGACGAGGATGACGTCCGCCTCGCGGATGGTGGAGAGCCGATGGGCGACGATGAAGCTGGTTCTGCCCTTCATGAGCCGCGCAAATGCCGCCTGAATCTTGAGCTCGGTGCGCGTGTCGATGGACGAGGTCGCCTCGTCGAGAATGAGGATCGGCGGCAGGCACAGCATGACCCGCGCGATGCACAGAAGCTGGCGCTGGCCCTGGGAGAGACTTCCGCCGTCTTCCGCGATGAACGTGTCATAACCGTCCGGCATGCGCGCGATAAACGGATGCGCGTGTGAGGCCTTTGCGGCTTCCACGATCTCCTCCTCCGTGGCATCCGGGCGTCCCATGGCGATGTTCTCGCGAATGGTACCCGCCTTCAGCCACGTCTCCTGAAGCACCATGCCGTAGCCTGCGCGCAGGCTCGCGCGCGTGATGGTGCGGATGTCGCGGCCTTCGACGGAAATCGCGCCGTCGTCCACATCGTAAAACCGCATGAGCAGGTTGATGATGGTCGTCTTGCCGCAGCCGGTGGGACCGACGAGCGCAACGCGCTGACCGGGCGTCACGTGGAGATTGAAGTCCTGGATGAGCGGTTTTTCGGGGGCATAGGAAAACGCGACGTCATTTAGGAGCACATTGCCCTGCACGTCTTTAAGAACGCCCTCCTCGTCCGGCGTCTGCGGGGGTTCGTCGATCAGTTCGAACACGCGCGCCGCGCAGGCGAGCGCATTTTGCAATTCCGCCACGACGCCTGAAATTTCGTTAAAGGGCTTTGTATACTGGTTTGCATAGCTCAAAAAAGCGGCGAGGCTCCCGACCGTGAAGGCGCTTTGGGGGCTTGCGCACATCAGCGCGCCGACGAGAGCGACGCCCGCATAGACGCATGCGTTGACAAAGCGTGTTGCGGGATTTGTGATGGAGGAAAAAAACGTCGCGCGTAGCGAAGCCCTTTCGAGCCGATCGTTGATCTCATTGAACTTCTCGATGACCGCCCCTTCGCGCGAAAACGCGCGCACGACCTTTTGTCCCGCGACCATTTCATCGACGAGCGCCGTCTGCTCCGCGCGGGTTTCCGACTGAAGTTTGAACATTTGATAGGTGCGGCTGGCGATGAAGCGCGCGACGAGCAGCGACATGGGCGTCAGTACGACCACGACCAGCGCGATCCATCCGCTCATTGAAAACATGACGACCAGCGTGCCCGCGATGGTCATGATGCCTGTAAAGAGCTGGGTAAAGCCCAGGAGCAGTCCGTCCGCGAACTGATCGACGTCCGCGATTACCCGGTTGACCACCTCGCCGGTGGAATGTGCGTCGATATAGCCGAGGGGGAGGATCTGAATCTTCTGAAACGCCTCCTTGCGCACATCGCGCACAACCTGGTACGACACCTTGTTGTTGATTGCGCTCATGAGCCATTGGAAGATTGCGGCTGCGCCCGCAACGGCGCCGATGCGCAGAAGAATGTTCAGGATACCCGGGAAGTCTACCGCCCCGCGCCCGACGATCAGGTCGATGGCGCGTCCGACCAATATCGGCGCATAGAGCGCGAGCCCCACCGCCGCGGCAGCGCAAAGGAGCGATAACACGAGCCAGAGCCAATAGCCGCGCATATGGCGGATGACCTGAAAGAGAGGCTTCGTCGCCTTCATGCCCGCACCTCCTTTTCGTACTGCGAGTCGTAAATTTCACGGTAGACATCGCACGTTTGATAGAGTTCATCGCTCGTGCCGATGCCGGCAACCTTGCCTTCGTCAAGCACGATGATTTGATCCGCAAAGCGCACGGATGAGGCGCGCTGGGACACGATGAATGTCGTCGGGCGCGGTTCGATCGCACGGATGGCCTTGCGGAGCGCCGCGTCGGTGGCAAAGTCGAGCGCGGAGGCGCTGTCGTCGAGAATCAGAATTTCAGGCCTTCTGATGAGCGCGCGCGCGATGGTCAACCGCTGCGCCTGTCCGCCTGAGAGATTGCGCCCGCGCTGCGCGACGGTGCCGTCCAAACCGCCCTTCGAGGATGCGACGTCCTCCGCCTGCGCGGCATGGAGCGCAAAGAGGAGTTCATCGTCCGTTGCGTCGGGCTTTCCCCAGAGGATGTTTTCCCGAATGGTGCCCTTGAAAAGCGATGCCTTTTGCGGAACGATCCCGATTTTCCCGCGCAGCGCGTCCGGCGGATAATCGCGCACATCCGCGCCGCTGACCCTTACCAAGCCCTCTGTCGCGTCGTAGAAGCGGGGGATGAGGTTCACGAGCGAAGTCTTGCCCGCGCCCGTACCGCCGATGATCCCGACGATTTCTCCGCGACGCACCTTCAGATTGACGTCTGCGACGGCGTTTCCGCCCGCGTTCGGATAGCGAAGCGCCGCGTGCTCGAATTCGACGGCATAATCGCCGGACTGCGTGGGCGGTGTTTCCGGCGCAGACTGGGTGGGTGCGATCTCGAGGGCCGCCTGTATGCGGTTTCCGCAGGCGACGGCCTTTGTGATCGTGATGATGAGGCTTGCGAGTTTCACGAGCTCGACAAGGATCTGCGACATGTAGCTGTAGAGCGCGACGACCGCGCCCTGCGTGAGGATGCCGGCCTCGACCCGGATGGCGCCGACCCACACGAGATAGGCGATCGCAAGGTTGATGATGACATACGTAATGGGGTTCATGAGCGCGGAGATGCGACCGACGTGCTTTTGGACGCGGGTCAGATCCTCGTTGCGGTCGGTGAATTGGGCGACTTCGCCCTGTTCTTTGCGGAAGGCGCGGATGACGCGCACGCCGGTCAGGTTTTCCCGCGTCAGGCCGAGCACGCGGTCGAGCCGTCCCTGCGCGCGTTTATAGAGCGGGATCGTCCAGAGCATGATGCCGAAGACGACCACGGACAGAATCGGGATTGCCGCCGCGAATACGAGCGCCGCTTTGAAATCGACAATGAACGCCATCACCATCGCGCCGAACACGACGAACGGGGAGCGCAGGAGCAGCCGCAGCGTGAGGTTTACGCCGGATTGCACCTGGTTCATGTCGCTGGTCATGCGGGTCATCATGGTGGAGGCGCCCAGCGCGTCAAGGTCTTTGTAGGAGAGCGTCTGGATGTGTGCAAAGAGGGCGTGCTTCAGTCGTTTGATAAAACCCGCGGATGCCTTTGCGGCGAAATACTGTGCGGTGATCGAAAAAGAGAGTCCTACGATGCCGAGCAGCACGAGCAGCAGGCACATCCGGACGATATAGCCTTGATCTCCGTTTTTGATTCCCACGTCGATGATCGCCGCCATGACGAGCGGGACGAGAAGCTCCAGCGACGCTTCCAGCAGCTTGAACAGGGGGCCGAGGATCGACTCTTTTTTGTATTCCGCGAGGTGGACGAGCAGCTTTTTCAATCGTTACCCTCCGGTCGATTTGTTTTGCTTTTATTATAACACTTTCTTGCCATGCGAAATGATATGTGTTTGGAAAGAGTATGTAAGCGGATGGAATGGGTGAAAACGCCGAAGAAAACCCCCGCTTGATCGGCGGGGGTCGGGTCATTCCTGCGGTTTCTTTGTCTGTGCAAAAAGCGGCTGGAGCACGCCGTTCCATGTGGCCGAAAGCCCTGCCGCGCCAGCCGAGATTGCCAGACCGACCCAAACGGTCTTCACTTCGTTGCGTTCGAAAAAGTTTGCACCGGACAGGTGTGCGATCAAGTACGAGATGGCCGTTTCTATGAACGTTTTGACGGAGCGCTCAATGATGTTCTTTGTCTTCTCGCTCATTCTCAATCCTCCCCTCGATGATCTCTATGCGTCTCTGTCCGTTTTTTGTCAGTTCTTCGAGGCGGACGACGCGTTCGGTCACCTCGCCGAGTTGTATTTGCTGCTCTTTGACTTCGATTTTTATTTCATCAATGCCGTCGCGCACGTTCTCAAGCGTTGTTTCCATGCGCGTGAGTTGGCTTGCGTTCTGCGTCCGATCGCGCTCATCCCGATGGCGGGATGTCTTGTAGGACAAGAGCAACGCGAAAAAGGCGATGAGTACACTGAGCGCTGAGACGATGATTCCGAGATCGCCCATACGGCATCCTCCTTGCCCTAAACGGCCGTCGCCGTGATGAGCTCGGGGTCGGTTGCCTCGACGAGCTTAGCGCGCGTCTTCGGGCCGACGATGCCGTCCCACTCGGTGGGGTCATCCGGAAATACAAGCGTCTGAAAGCGAAGCACGGCGGCCTGTGTGTCCTTGCCAAAGTCGCCGTCGATGCCGTATACGCCGCAGGAAATACCCGAGTCCGTGAGTTCCCACTGAATCCACTTGACGCCCTCGCCCGTCGCGCCGCGCGCGATGTTCTTGGTCGGCATCAGATAGGGGTTCACGTTCTCCTCGCCGCCCATTTCCGCAGCCTTTTTCATGAGCGCGTTCCAGGTGGTCTGGTCGCAGATGCCCGTTTCGGGCAGGCCAGCGTCCTTTTGGAATGCCATGAGCGAGGCCTTTGTCTCGGAGCCAAACGCGCCGTCCGCGCCGTATTTGGGCAGCGGATAGCCCGCCTCGATGAGGAACTGTTGCATCTTCACGACATATTCACCCTTTGCGCCGACCGTCAGAATGGGGTAGCCCTCCGTGGGAATCCAACGGATTGCCATGAAATAGCGCTTTGTGGGCGTGGCACGAGAGGCACAGTACGCCTTCATGCCGGCCCTGCGGGGGCCTGTGCCGCTTCCGTGGCCGTAAATTGTATCTTTGCCCACATACATTTCGACGTGGCCGACGTCGAGAATATGGTATTTGTTTCCCTTAAAGTACAGAAGATCGCCGGGCATGAGCTTTGACTCGTCCGGCTGATAGCCGTCCGTCGCGTCCACGATTTCGCCATTCGCGCGATTGAGCAGCTGGTGGTGCGTGTTGGAACCGATATTGATGCCGGATGCCGCCTGAATCGCGGCACGGCATGCACTGGAGCAATCCGAAAATCCTTTCTGGGTGGTGTTTCCCGCCTCATTGTCGGGCTTTCCAAAGAAGAACTTGCGGTCGCTCGAGTTGGTATATTTGTTTAGTCCCTTGCGGCTCTTCATATATCGAACCGAAAGAGCTCTCATTTCATCGAGAGTCATTGAATCCGTCCTTTCCGGTCTAAAGCGGGGGCGTCCCCTGCCACCGGATGCGGCATAGACGCCGCCCGAGAATGTCGCGTGGGTTGGCTCCCCGCGCTATCGTACTATGCCGATTGGTCGTCAATTGGTTCATATGGTGTCTCTATATGCGCAATACAAAAAGCCAGACGCGCCTGTTTTTGTTGCGCGATAAATAATCATCCCCCGGCGTAGCCGGGGGTTTGTGACATGCGGGCATAGCCCTGGAATACTAGCCGCGCCCTAACAGGCGCATGGACGATCTGACATCTGCTTGGGTCTATTACTTGCTACCCGTGAA
>JAEZSP010000073.1 GCA_023421735.1 Bacillota bacterium
ATAGTATCCAGCACGAGAGCGCTTTCATCGCACACGGGATACGGCTGGTTGAATACCGAATATTCTTCGCCGAGCAGCTCCCAGAGCTCTTCCGCGAAGTGCGGCGCAAACGGCGCGATCAGCTTGACAAGCGCTCTTGCGGCATCGGCACAGACGGCATCATCTGGCGAGGCATCGAGATACTTGTTAAGCGAATTGGTGAATTCCATCAGCCGCGCAATTGCCGTGTTGAACGAGAACGCTTCGATATCGGCGGATACGTGCTTGATCGCGTAGTTCTGGGCGTAAAGTATCTCTTTCTTGCCCTCGTCGCTTGAAGCCTTGACGTCTTTCAAGCGCAGGACGATGCGTTCAACGCGCTCCAAGAAGCGGTGAACCGCTTTTAAACCGTCCACGTTCCATGGGCCGCCTTCCATATAGGAAAAGCCGAAGCCAAGATATGTTCTTAACACGTCGCTGCCGTATTTTTGTATATACTCATCGGGTGAGATGACGTTCCCGCGAGATTTGCTCATGCGCGCGCCATCCGGACCCAATATGACGCCTTGATGCACAAGACGCGTGAACGGTTCTTCAAAGCTGACATAACCCATGTCTTTAAGCGCCATCGTGAAGAAACGCGCGTATAAAAGGTGCATGCATGCGTGCTCCGCGCCGCCCACGTAGGTGTCCACAGGCAGCATATTGTTGATCCAGTCGGTATCGAACGCCTTTTGATCGTTCTTGTTGTCCGGATAACGCAGGAAATACCATGACGAGCATACGAACGTGTCCATCGTGTCCGCGTCGCGCACGGCCTTGCCGCCGCATTTGGGGCAGGTGGTGTGCAGAAACGATTCGGACTTGAGCAGCGGTGACGTGCCGTCCGGCGTAAAGTCCACATCGTATGGCAGCCTGACCGGCAGATCTTCTTCGGGCACCGGCACTTCTCCGCATTTGTCGCAGTAAACGACCGGAATGGGCGTTCCCCAATAGCGCTGACGCGATATCAGCCAGTCGCGCAGGCGGTAGTTGATTTTGAAGTCGCCTTGACCCTTGCCTTTCAGTTTTTCAAGTATCGCCTTTTTGCCGTCTTCCACAGCAAGACCGCTGAACTCATCGCTGTTTACGAGTATGCCGTCTTCCACATAAGGCAGCGTATCGTCTTCGCCCTCAAGGCCCTTGACCACCCGTTCGATAGGCAGATCATACTTCTTTGCAAATTCAAAGTCTCTTTCGTCGTGTGCGGGCACCGCCATCACAGCGCCGGTGCCGTACGTGGCCAGCACATAGTCTGCAGCGTATACGGGGATGCGCCGTCCGTTGACAGGGTTGATCGCGTAAGCGCCAGTGAATACGCCCGTCTTTTCGCGTGCTGTGGATAGTCTGTCAATTTCACTCGCTTTCGCGGCGTAGGCGATATAGTCTTGGACGGCCTGTTTTTGCTCATCCGTCGTGATTTTCAGTGTGAGCGGATGCTCGGGTGCGAGCACCGCATATGTGCAGCCATACAGCGTATCGGCGCGCGTCGTGAAAACGGTAAAGCTTTCGCCGTTCTCCAGCTGGAACAGGATCTCGCCGCCCGTGGATTTGCCGATCCAGTTGCGCTGCATCATCTTGGTTTTTTCGGGCCAGTCGAGGTTATCAAGGTTTTGCAGCAGGCGTTCGGCATAATCGGTAATCTTGAAGAACCACTGCGTTAAGTTTTTGCGCACCACGGATGTGCCGCAGCGTTCGCAGCCGCCGTCCACCACCTGCTCGTTGGCAAGCACTGTGTTGCAGCCCTCGCACCAGTTAACAGGCGCTTCCTTGCGGTAGGCAAGGCCGTTTTTATACAGCTGCAAAAAGCACCACTGTGTCCATTTATAGTAGTCGGGCAGGCATGTCTTTATCTCGTAATCCCAGTCGAACATCGCGCCCATGGCCTGCAGTTGCTTTTCCATCGTCTCGATGTTTTTCAGCGTGGAGTCCTCGGGGTGAATGCCCGTTTTGATTGCGTAGTTTTCGGCGGGCAGGCCAAACGCGTCAAAGCCCATGGGCTGGAAGATCTCATAGCCTTTCATGCGCATATAGCGCGCGTAAGAGTCGGTCAGGCCATAGTTATACCAGTGCCCAAGGTGCAGCCTTGCGCCCGACGGATACGAGAACATCTCAAGTATGTATTTCTTTTTATCGACGCGGGATTTATCAAAGCTGTAAAGCTTTGTTTGCTCCCATTTGCTCTGCCACTTTTGTTCAACCTGCAACAAATCCATTTTGTTTTTCTCCTAAGCTGTTTCGCTTCACACATTATTATATATAACGAAAAAAAAATCAAGCAATACCGTCTTCATGCTTTGGCTCCCTCTGACGAGGGGGCTGTCGCCGAAAGGCGACTGGGGGAGGGAAAGAGACTTAAAAACGATTGCTCCCTTCGTCAATTGACGAATAGAATCCGTCAATTGCCACCTCCCTCAAGGAGGGAGGCTTTGGTTCGGGCAATAACAGCCTTATCTATTTCAAAGCAAACGCCTTCAAAGTTTTCTGTCACGTCTATATTCGTAAATCTTAGTACGTAAAGACCGTCGCTTTCAAGAGCCTCTGTTCTTTTCTGGTCATAACGCTGCTGCTCTTCGGTAAAATGCCCGCTTCCGTCAATCTCAATAACCAGCTTCGCGCCTGAGCAATAAAAATCCGCAATATAATGGTCAATCACTTTCTGTCTTTGAAACCGATGCGGATATTTTGAAAGAAACTCATACCACAGCTTTCTTTCTTGTGGTGTCATATTTTTTCGCAACTCTTTCGCGCGAGCTATAAGATTTTTATCATACGGTAATGACATTTGCCTATCTCCATGCTCGAACTATTGGCTCTCTCTTTGAGGGAGCTCAGGCTGTCGATAAACATTTGGTCATTCCGAGCTTGTCGACTACGGTAGTGGACTGGAATCCCATGAAAAGCGCATAGTAGAAGGGGATTCCAATCCACTTCGTAGTCAATCGCTTACGCTCAATCGGAATGACATAAACACCTTTTTTGACACTCTGGACTCTCTCTTTGAGGGAGCTGGCGCCGTTTAGGCGACTGAGGGAGTATAAAAACAATCTATCCCACGATAGTGGCGACAGCCATGGCGCTCGCGCCTTCGCCCGTGCCCTCAAAGCCCATGCCCTCGGTCGTCGTGGCCTTGACGCTTACAGCGCCTATGCCAATGCCCAACGTTTTAGCAATGCTTCTTCTCATCTCATCGACATACGGCGCGATTTTGGGCTTTTGCATAATCAACGTGGCATCGATACTGATTATCATGAAGCCTTTATCCTCAATAATTTCCCGTGTGCGGGAAAGCAGATCGAGACTGCTCGCGTCCTTGAATTCATCGGTGCAGGGAAAATGCCTGCCGATGTCACCCAGTGCGGCAGCGCCAAGCAGCGCGTCCATAATGGCGTGCAGCAGCACATCCGCGTCGCTGTGACCCAGCAGGCCATGCGTATGCGGTATCGCGACGCCGCCGAGTATCAGCGGACGCCCATCAACAAGCCTGTGCGCGTCGTAGCCCGTCCCCGTGCGTACGGTTTCCCCCGTGATCACGCGTCCCAATAAAATATCCTCCTGCGTGGTGATCTTGATATTGTCATATCCCGCGTCCACAACGCTCACAGGATGCCCGATACGCTCAACAAGCCCGCATTCGTCCGTACCCAAAAACCCTTCTGACGCGGCGGCCTCGTGCGCTTCCTTAAGCAGCTTATAGCGGAACACCTGCGGCGTTTGTATGTTGACGAGACGGCTTCTGTCCAGCGTCTCCTTGATGATATCGCCGTCCACCACCTTGATGGTGTCGCGCGTTTTCACACCTGCAGCAGCGGCGCCTTTTTCACGCGCCTTTTCAACGCATGCGCGGATGACCCCGGGCTTTATAAAACACCGGGCACCGTCATGCACGGCCACGATGTCCGCGTCTTCGATTGCGTGGAGCGCATTTTCCACCGAAAACTGGCGTTCACGGCCGCCTTCCACGAGCGTAAACGGCAGGCTTAATACCCGCTTTGCGACATTTTCGGTTTCTTCCCTGTCGCAGCCGCGGTACACCAGAATGATATGATCGAAGCAGCCGCTTTGCTCAAAGGCGGTCAGTGAGCGTTCCAGCACGCTCATATTCCCGATGCGGATGAACATCTTGTTGCGGTCGCGGCCCATGCGCTGTCCGCTGCCCGCGGCCAGCACAACGCCATAGGTCTTAGCCATTGCGCGTTTCCTCAAGTACTTCGTACATATCGCCGGCGGCCTCCTTGCGCACCGTCTCAGCGAGGCTCAACACCTTGGCCTTTAGCGTGCTCGAGCCAAAGCGAATTTCCAGCACATCGCCGATCTTAATATCCTTGCCAGCCTTGGCAGGGTTGCCGTTCACGTAAACGCGCTGCTTGTCACACGCTTCGCTGGCCACCGTGCGGCGCTTGATGATGCGCGATACTTTTAAAAATTTATCCAGTCTCATAAATGCCCTCGTTTTTGTTTCATTATAGCAGAAAAAAATAAGCACACAACGAAAAAAGATAGCCCTGCCGTATGCACCCACATTGAAAAGGGCTGCTGCAACTCGCGGACATCCCGAATTCCATTATAGTGTTAATAATCGACTTTGCTGAGCGTCATTCCTCCCATATAGATATGGCTGCCGTCATAGTCGAACGATTTTGTGATACCTTTGTATGAAAGCGTCAGTTTACCGCCGCCCACGGAGTAATCCGAAACGCTCTGCGCATAACCCGACATAAGATCGGAATTGCTCCAGACGGCATCACCCGTATACGCC
>JAEZSP010000078.1 GCA_023421735.1 Bacillota bacterium
AGTAACCGGGCTTGTCGGCGGCGGTGCGGATGAGCACGCCGTTGTCGTCAATCTTATGGGAGAAGATCATCTCCTGAATGACGAGCGGCAAGTCGGCCAGCTTTGTCTTGAAGGCCAATTCGGGGTCAGGGTACAGGACATCTCCCTCGACATCGTCGAAATACTGAATCTCCGGATCGCTGTTCTCGGGCGTGATGGATGCCTCGATGGCGCCGGCGACCTTCTGCAGGGCGTCGTAGGTGGTTTCGGTCTCGGTGTCTGCCGTCATGGGCGCGAGCACCATGTTTTTGAGACCCACCGTGCTGGACACGGCGGGCGCCGCGGTTGCGGGCATAACGTTTCCTCCTTCTTACAGCCCTCTCTTATCGAGGGCGTTTCGCAGTTGCTCCTTGAGAAGTTCATACGCCTCGTCGGCGCGGACATCGAATGCCGGGCGGACGAAGGGATGGGGCGGCGCGGGATGCGGCCCGCCATGCCCGAACTCGACCGGCACGCTGTAAGCGACGCCGCCCTCTGTGGCATGGACGCCGACTGTCACACGCACGCCGCGTTTGCGGGAGGATTTCTTAATCCGGAGCGCGCTTCGCAGATTCCCGGAGCGCGGGCGTGGATCTGAACTCGCGTTTTGGATCATCTGCTCCAGCACCGGTTGCGCTGCGGTTTCTAGAATCCGGTCGGCAGTGGCGTTTCCGCCGTCCGTGCGAAGCGCCTCCGCCATCTGGGTGATGTCATTGCGCAGGTCCGCGCCGCCCTTGAGTTCCAGGCTCATGGCAATTCCTCCGATGTAGGCCAAAATACCCACGTCCAGGAGACGAGGTACTGATTAGCGTCTTCGTCGCGGGACGCCTGCTCGGTTTCTTCCACCAACGCAAACTCTGCAGCGCGCAGGGCAGCACGGATCGCGCGGATGGCATCCGTCGGATCGACATCGCTCCAGAAGTTGAGGTAAACGTACACCCGGTAGCGCCGGAACCCGTCGTCCCAGTGCTCGTCCTCTGTGGTCAGCGTCGTATAGACGAGGTACTGTGCCGGTGCGGTCGGCTGTGCCGCCGTGGGTTTCCACGCGCTGGGAAAGGCGGGAATGCCGGTGGACGCCAGCGCGTCCTGCACTCGTTTCATCCGCCCACCCCCTTCGCGCTCGTCGTAATCAAACGAAGATACCGTCGTTTAAAGTCGTACTCCTCCACCTTCTCGATCCTGTGCTTCTCGTCGCGAAAGCGCACCCACATGCCGGGTACAACATCCCCGCGCCAGCGGATGACGAAGATCAGCCCGCGCGCGGCGGTTCCCGCGTCCCCTGCGACGAGGTAGCGCGAGGAACCGTCTTCGGCAGAAGCCCACACCCGGCAGACGACTTCCTCCGTTTCAACGGTGTACCCGTTCCCGTTCGGGACATTGACGGTACGCCCGATATCCACAAGATTCCGAAGCTGTCCGGGGTGCGGCATGGCCATGTTCATGCACTTCCTTCTATTAAAAAAGCTGTTCGGCAGACCGGTGCGGATAGAGCAGCGCGCGGAACGCCGCGGTCATGATGTTGTATCCGTTCTTCTCGGACAGGTCGCGGCACTCGTAGAAATAGGACGCCATGAGAAGAACGGCCAGCCGCGCCGTCTGCGGCGCGTTCTCATCAAAAGTCACGCGGCAGAACTCCTCGGCGCCCCCCTGCGCCTGCGCGATGAGGATTCCGAGCAGTTCGTCCTCCTCATCGTGCTGGATGCGCAGATGCGCTTTCAGCTCGGGGACGGTGACGATCATTCGCTCGTCACCTGACCATTCGCCACGTCGTCCATGTACCCCGCCGCGCGTAGCTTCCCAAGCAGCGCGTTGAAGTCTTCGCGGAGAGCGGCGACCGTCGTTGCCTCGCTGTCAGACTGGTGCGCCGCCTTGGTCAGTTCTACTGCTTCGGCGAAGCCCTCCACCACAGCACCGGGCAGGAAAGTCAGCTTCCCGCCGATCACGGTTTCCCGGCCGCCGTGGGCGGTATAGTTGTGCGTCTGGTTTTCGCTCATGTCGTCACCTCATCAGGTGCTCTTCTGCTGGAGTACCTGAACGGCCTCCGCGAGAATGAGCTTTCCGTCCACGCGCTCGGAGGAGAGGAAGCCCACCTGGCCGGTGGCAGCATACAGTTCGTTGAGCCGCTTGAAGGAGCGCCCCTCGCGATCCGCCACCCAGAAGTAGGAAAGGTCCCCGAACAGCATGGTCTTGTTCCCGGCCGCAATGGCGGGCATGAACGCCGAGGTGTACACGGGCTTTCCGAGGATGGTGTCCGGCGTGTTCGCGAGGACGGAAGCCTGCCAGATGTAATCTCCACTCCCGTTCTTGAGCTTCCGGAGCGCCTTCACGGTGGAATCGTTCATGAGGAACACCGCACTTCTCCGGTACGGCGCGCGCAGGGAGTAGAACAGGTCCATGACCTCGTCCATGGTGATGGCGGTCGCGCCCGAGGTCGTCACGCCGACACCCGCGCCGCCCGTGGCGTTGAGGATACCCGTGGGCTTGCCGGTGCCGTTGCCGGTGAAGAAGGCCTCCTCCTCGGCGGCGCCGATCCGGCGGCCGAACTCCCGGGCGACGTAGGAAGCGATGTCGAACACCGAGTCGTTGAGGAGTTCCTCGGACACCTTGATCATGGTCGCCAGCTTAAAGGCCCCGATGGAGATCTGCCCGAAGGTGTCGTCGCTCTCGGGGTACGCCGCGCCCTCCTCGATCCAGGAAGCGGCGCCCTTGGAGGCGACCACCGGGATCTTGCGGTCGCCGGAAGACGTGGTGATGCTCTTGGCGAGACGGCGGAAGATGTTCTGATCCTCGAGCGCCTCGATGAGGGTCTTCTGGAACTCGTCCGGGGCGAGGTATCCGCCGTGATCGTCTTCGCCGATCTTGAGGGCGTTGTACACGTCATGCCCGATGCTCTTGTTGCGCATGGCCTGCCAGAAGGCGGACTTATACGCGTCGGACGCCCTGCCGGACTTCTCCTTCTGTTCGGGTGCGCCGGGCTTGTCGGTCAGCGGCGCGGCGGTAGGCCTTCCGAGTTCGAGGTCGAGGGTCGCCTGGCGCTCCAGGCGCTCGATCTCCTTGCCGAGCGCGACCACGTCCGTCTCCATCCTGTCGTAGGTCGCCGCGTCCTCGGCGGAGATCATACCGTCCGCGCCGCGCTTTTCGTCCAGGAACGCCTTGGCGGCGTCCCATGCCTTCGCGCGCTTCTCGCGCAGGGTAAGAATCTGATTCATCTTGCTTCCTCCAATTTCATCAGTGAGAGATAAGAAAGAGCCGCTTTTCGAGCGACTCGACCGGGATACCTTTGGCGCTACCGGGGACATTCGCATCAGGCGGTCTAGAGTGATCCGACTTGGGCATCCGTGCCCGGAGCTTGGAAAGCAGGCTGTTGGTCACCGCGCGGCGGGAGAAGGTGAAGCTGTCATCCAGGACGGCTCCGTCTGGTGTGCCTTCCAACTTGTCCTGCGTGAAAAGAATGCCGTCGGCAAATCCAAGCTCGACTGCCTTCTTCGCGGACATCCAGGTTTCTCCGTCCATGAGGTGGGCAATCTTCGCGCGGGAGAGGCCCGTCTTGATCTCATAGGCGTTGATGATGGACTCCTTGACCTCGGCGAGCATATCGATGGCCTTCCGCATCTCCTCGCTGTCCCCAATGGCCAGCGTCATGGGGTTGTGGATCATGAGACAGGAAACCGGCGACATGAGCACGCGCGTGCCCGCCATGGCAATCACCGATGCCGCTGATGCGGCAATCCCGTCAATCTTGACGGTGACGTCGTTGGGGTACTCCATGAGCATGTTGTATATCTGCGCCGCTGCGAACACGTCGCCTCCCGGGCTGTGGATCCAGACGGTCACAGGACCGGACTCCGACATGAGCTCGGCTTTGAACGCCGCAGGGGTCACGCTGTCGTCGAACCAGCTCTCCTCCGCGATGACGCCCTCCAGATATAGCGTGCGTGCGCCGTTGGTTTCGTCGCGCACCTGCCGGTCGGGCTCCGACCAATGCCAGAACCTTGAATTCACTCGTTCATCTCCTTTCTTTTTGTGCCCGCAAATACGCCGGCATCCGCAAGTTTCACCATATTTCCGTTCACCATGAAGTTGAATCCGCCTTCAGACTCCGGAATCAGATTCATGTTCTCGAGGTTTCGGACATCATTTGGACAGTAGAATCCGTTTTGGATGCCAACGGCATAACTCTCAATGCGGCTTTTAAAGTCACCGCGGAGCAGGCCCTCCACATTGAACCGCATAAAAAAGCGCTTCTTCTCGTCCTGCGAAAAGAGCGCCCGCTGCATGGCCTGTTCCCAGCGCGCGATCCACGGCGCGAGGGAGTATTTCACGAATTCCAGTGATTGCTGCTCGATGTTAGAGAAGCTGCTCTTGTCCAGGTCGCCAACCATGTGGGGCGGCACCCGGAAGATGCGTGCGATCTCGTCGATCTGGAACTTCCGCGTCTCCAGGAACTGAGCTTGTTCGGGAGAAATTGAGATGGGTTTGTAGGCCATCCCCTCTTCCAGCACTGCGACGCGGTGGGCGTTCCCACTGCCCTGGTAGATGGCGTTCCAGGAGTCGCGCACACGCTTGGGATCTTTCACGACGCCCGGGTGTTCGAGCACGCCGCCTGGCTGCGCGCCGTTTTGGTAGAAGGACGCGCCATACTCGTCGCAGGCGAGCCCCATCCCGATGGCGTTCTTCGCCATGGCGATGGGCGAGTAGCCGACCAAACCGTCAAAGCCGAGGCCCGGGATGTGGAGCACATTCGGGGGAGCGAGCACAACCGTGCTCTTCTGACCCAGTGTCCGCGCGTCACCGTCCGACCGGGTATATGCATAGTAGAGCCGCCCGGCGTTGTCCCGGTCCACCGTCATGCGGTCCGGCATGAGGGGATAGAGCGCAATGACCTCGCCGCGCCCGTTGCGGATGATTTGGGAAAAGGCATTCCCCCAGAGCAAAAGATGCGTCATGAGGGTTTCCCGGAAGGAGAACGCAGACATCTCCGGGTTCGGCTCGTCGTGAAGAAGCATGTACAGCGGGTGTTGGATTTCCTTCTCTTTTCCCCCGGTGTCGTTGTAGCGATACACATGAAGGGGAAGGGAGGCGATAGCTTCGGCGAGTATTCGAACACATGCGTAGACCGCAGTCATCTGCATGGCGCTGCGCTCGTTAACCGCCTTGCCGGAGGTCGTGCCGCCGAACAGGAAAGAATAACCGCTGCCATTCAGGCTGTTTTGCGGTTTGTCCCTCGACCTGAAGATACGACCAAGGAAGCTAGACATACAGGAGCCCCCTTTCCGCATAGACCGACTCGTTGATGCCGCCGCCCAGCGTTGCCCTGGCGAAACCCATGATCAGCGCGACGACGCCGTCGATCTTCTCGG
This sequence comes from Bacillota bacterium, assembly GCA_023421735.1. The sequence continues at coordinate 5,379 of JAEZSP010000078.1, forward strand.
TGGACTTCTTTTTGTTGGGCTTGATGTTCCCCGCCGCGTCCTGATCGACAACGACGTTGCCCATGTTCCAGTCGAGGACGGGGTGTTTGCCGTGCCGAATCTTGCCCTCCATCACGAACTGGTAGAAGTCCTTGCTCGGCGGGGACATAGACACGAATCCCTGCCCAAACGGGAATACTGAAAAGCCATGCTCCGCGCCCAGTTCCTCCAAATCGCGGCGTATCTTCTCCGCGCCGTAGCGGTCATAGGCGATCTCCCGGATGCGGAAGCGCTCGGACAGATTGGCGATGAACGTTACGATGTAGTCGTAGTCCACCACGTTGCCTTCAGTGGTGTTGAACACGCCCATCTTCCGCCATACGGCGTAGGGAACGTGGTCGCGCCGCGTGCGCAGTTCGATCACATCCTCTGGGAGCCAGTAGAAGGGTAGGACGGTGTACTTCTCGTCGACGGCCGCGGGCGGGAACACCAGCACCAACGCTGTAAGATCGCCCGTGCTGGAGAGGTCGAGCCCGCAATAACAATCGCGGCCTTCCAACTCGTTCCAGTCGATTTGAGCACCGAGAGCGTCCCATTTATCCATGGGCATCCAGCGGATGTCTGCGTTGCACCATTCGTTGAGCCGGAACTGCCGGAAGTGCATCTCCTCGGCGGGGTTCTGCTTCGCCTGCTCGAAGGCCGCCCGGACGGTTTCATATGGGATCGTCACTCCTATGGACGGATTCACTCGTCGCCAGACGGCTTCATCCTCCCAGTTGTCATCTTCCTCGATGCCGAACACTGCGGGATAGAACGAGGAGTCAACCTTCGAGCCGTCCAGCACAGCCTTCGCCTTGCTGTGGATCTCGTAGCAGATGCTCGTCTTGTCCCTGCCCGCGGTGGTGATGAGGAAGTAGAGCGGCTGCCGTCTGGCATCGCCCGTAAACTTCGTCATGGTGTCGTACAGCTCACGGGTCTGCTGTGCGAACAACTCGTCGAAGATCAGCCCACTCACGTTGAACCCCTGCTTGGACTTGGTTTCCGAGGAGAGCACCCGATAAAAGCTGTTCGTATGCTGGAAGACGATCCGCTTAGTGGAGGGTACCAACTTCGAAAGCGCGAGCAGGTCACGGTTTTGTTCCACCATGGATTTGGCCGTGTTAAACACGATGGCCGCCTGGTTTATGTCGGCCGCGCAGGAGTACACCTCGGCGCCAGCTTCGCCATCTGCGAACAATAGGTACAAGGCAATGGCTGCTGCAAGTTCTGATTTTCCTTGCTTCTTTGTTAATTCTACGTAAGCTGTGCGAAACTGTCGGTACCCATCCTCGCAGACGATACCGAAAATGTCGCGCACAATCTGCTCCTGCCAGGGCATGAGATGAAACGGCTTTCCGAACCATTCACCCGTGGTATGCTTGAGCATCTGGATGAAGTTGACCGCAAAGTCAGCGCGCCGGGAATCGTAGTGGCTGGTCGGGAGCATCAGCTTCGTTGGTGTATATATGTATTCGCCCAAAGGAGTGCCTCCCTCCCGCAAAAGAAAAGACATCCGAAGAAATCACAAAGGTCATTTTATACGAGGAACAGCCCCTTTCGGGGCGTCCTCCGGCGTGGCAGTCGTTGCGCTACGGGTTCGTCGCGCCTGTCAGAATGACGCGCACATATGCGCCGCGGTCGCACTCGATGAAATTCACCAGTTCGTAGAAGCCCATGTCAAAGGCAATCCGCTGGACACCCTGAGTGTCTATCATATTGGTCGCCCCGGTAGCCCTGACTTGTAAGAGTTGCTCCAACACCTTATCGCGCATTGGGGTAATGCATCTGATCTCGTCCACACTGAAAACCGCGCCGAGGGTTACACCATTGCGCCATTTCACAAAAACCGTGCCGGTATCGTCAATGTTCGTCACCTCACCGATTGTGCCAGGGGGGATGCTCGTGTAGGGGTCAGCGATTGAAACACACTCGACCATCGCCCCGACCGGGAAAGCCCTGCGCACCTGCTCGACTTGCTCCTTATTCGGATACTTCATCGCTTGCCGCCTCCTCTTTTTTGTTCTTCCAGGCTGAATTGCCCTCAAGCTTGGAGAGCAGAATCTTCCGCGCCGCCTTGTACTCGTCGCCGATGAACCCAAGGGAGAGCAGGAAGCAGCGCATAGCGAATTTAGGACTGCCCTCGATGACCCTCTCTTTGGCGGTGACGCGCTTTTTCTCGAGCGCCGTCCTGCAAAGAAGACTGATGAGCGTAGCGTAGGCTTGCGCGTGCGCACCATCGATGTTTACGCTGAACCAAGGAAACCGGAGCGTATCCTCGCTCATTTGGATCGGCAGTTCGTCCGCGTCGAGAGCGGATTTCAGAAGCGTGGCTTTGGCGTTGACCAGCTTGGTGAGGTTATCGAGCTTCTCAGGTGTGAACCCCTCGAGCGGCATCTCGATGGTGAGCCGATCGGGAACTTTGAATTCGGGAACGTCGCTTGGCTGCATCCCGTTCTCGCCCTGCCAGTCTTCGCGCCGCACCCGCCCAAGCCCCAGTTCCTCGCGCTCGGTAAGCGCTAAGTCCTCGTATTCGGGCTGCCCTTCCATCCACGCTTCCGCTTGCCTGAGCCTTGCTTCGGTCGGAGGCACGTTGGCGTCCGCGTATCGTCCGGGGTGGTGCTGGTCGATATCGGGGGATTCGTCGTATTCCTCGCTGACCGCCTTGAAGTCGTGCATGCCGCAGAGATCGGCGACCAGATCGCGATTGTCCGGACCTGTGACCGTCCCGGTCTTGTCAATGTGGTAGCTGCCAGCCCGGCTCGGGTCGCCCACCTCGTAAGCCGCCGTGGGCATTCCGAGGTACTTAACCGGGGCGTTCAGTTCCTGACTGATGGCGCCCACTAGCGCCTTGCGTTCCGTGCCCGTGATGTTGTAGGCAATCTTCATGTGCATTTCCTCCGATTTCGATTCCGAAGGGTTACTGCCCCTGCGGTATGCACATATTCGCTCGAATCGCCCATGAATGCAAGATAAGAAAGTGTGTACTGGAAAAGGTCAGCTCGAGGCCCTTTCTGACACGAGGATTTCCGCGGCTCCAAATAGGCGCCCTTCTCGCTCGACCGTCACTCCGTCCGAGCCGTAGCTGTCGATCCAGCGACGCACTGCTGCAGACGCGAACTTCGGATCGAGTTCCATGCCGAAACAAATGCGATTCAACTGCTCGCAGGCAATGCCCGTCGAAAAGCTCCCCGCGAACGGCTCGTACACAATCGCGTTCGCCTGTGTCGAGCAAGTCAGCGGGTACGCCATCAGCGGCACGGGTTTTTGGGTGCTGTGGTACTCGGACTTTTTCGGACGATCAAATCTCCATACGGTCGTTTGCTTGCGATCGGAGTACCATGCGTGTCTCTTGGTGTCCTTGAAGCTGTAAAGACAAGGCTCGTGAATCTGCTGAAAGTCGCCGCGACCGAGGACGAGCGCGTCCTTGACCCAGATACACGTCGTGCTGTAGTGGAACCCGGCGTTCACGGTCGCGTTATAGAAGTTGACCTTTTCACTGTCCGAGTGGAAGCAATAAAAGGCCCCGCCATCGGCGAGGTGTTCGTATGCGAGTTTGAACGCCGAGAGCAGGAACTCATAGAACTGCTCTTTCGGCATGTTGTCGTTGAGTATCTTGCCCTTACCACCGTTGAAGTTGACGTTGTAAGGGGCGTCTGTCAGGCAAGTGTTCGCGCGCTTGCCGTCCATAAGACGCGCCACATCCTCCGGCTTCGTGCTGTCTCCGCAGAGCAATCGATGATTCCCCAGGTGCCAGAGGTCTCCTGGGTTGACGAACGGGGGCTGCTGAAGAGCCGCGTCCACATCGAAATCATCTTCACGTGCCTCGGCATCATCCCCGGCGAACAGCTTCTCGATCTCAATGGCGTCGAAGCCGGTCAGTTCCAGGTCGAAGCCGAGGTCCTTCAATTCGCCCATTTCAAGAGCCAGCTGCTCTTCATCCCATCCTGCGCTCAAGGCGAGCCTGTTGTCGGCGAGGATGTAGGCGCGCTTCTGCGCGTCGGTCAGATGCTCCGCGAACACGCAGGGCACTTCGGTCAGCCCCTCGGCTTTCGCCGCCGCCACGCGCCCGTGGCCCGCGATGATGTTGTAATCCTTGTCGATGATGCAGGGATTGACAAACCCATATTCCCGCAGGGATGCGCGCAGCTGGAGAATCTGCTCTTTAGAATGAGTGCGGGCATTGCGCGAAAATGGGACCAGACGGTCAATCTCTACTTGCTCGAACCGGGTCGTGGATAACATCCCTAAAACCCCCTTGTCTTTAAAAGCTCCAGGAAGGCGTTTTTCTCCTCGCCCCTGTCGCCGCTGTATCTGTTGATGATCTGCATGATGAGGTTGAAGTCGTCGCGCATCGCCTTGTAATAGCCCTGCCCGGCGGTGACGTAGGGTGAGAGCTTCAGTTCCTTCGTCATCCGCCCGATCTTCCGGTTCATGCACTCGCAGGCGAGGAAGCCCTGCCGGTTGAGCACATAATCGGTGATCGTCTGGGGCGCGACGAAGCCCTCGCAGCCGCGCGCCGCGATGAACTCCTCGAGTTCCACACGGAGAACATCCGCAGAGGGGACTTCCTTCTCGCACTCCTTCATCGCCATCGAGAAGTAATTCGCCATGACATTTTTGGAGTACACCTTTTTCGGCGCGGGCGCGGGCGGCGTCTTGACCGCCCTGCCTTCGAGCTTCTTGTCCTGGATGTTATTCCGGGGACGCCCCGCCCCCGGCCGATACCCTCCGCTGGGCATGGGCGTCGCCTCCCCTGTTTTGATTCCGAGCCTTTGATTTTTTGATTTTTGATTTCTGAAAAACGCACGCGAGAGGGCGGCCCGCTTTAGCATGGTAAAGTGGTAGAGAAGTGATCCCCCCTACCCTGAATTGTATCCCTGAAACCGGACAGAAAATGAAAATTACTTGAAAGCTTGGGGCCGAGAGATTCGGACAAAAAGCAGAGAGTGCAGCCCAAATACTGGACAGTTGAATTATTGCTGGCATAATGGTATCCAGCAGTCGATGTGGGTTTATGGATAGCGCGCGGTAGGTCGCTGGAACTCACTAGCGGCGTCCCCAACGATCACCCTCACGGGCGGAGATGGCCGAATGGCAAGGCTTGCAGAGAGCAGCGAGATTGGCCTCGTCGTTCGTCCCACCCCGCGAGAGGGGCAGGATGTGGTGTACCTCAGACGCGGGGGTGGCTCGTCCGTGCTCCATGCACTCTGCGCACAATGGATGCGCCGCGAGGAACCGCGCGCGCACTTTTTGCCACTGATATCCATAGCGCTTCTTCGATGCGGGGTCGCGCTCGTAGCGGTTGTAATGCGAAGACACCCGCTTCTGGTGCTCAGGGCAATACCGCTGGTCGGTCAGCGCCGGGCAGCCGGGGTAGCCGCAGGGTTTCACTGCTTTGTATGGCATGCTTCGCCTCCGCTTCAACGCATCAGAAAAGCCCCGCAGGATTTCTCCCGCGAGGCTCGCGCACCCAACTCTGTCATCCTAATAGTACCACGACGGAACCCGCTATGCAAGGGAGCATCGACTCTCAAACACTCTCATTCGCTATCAGCCGTTCCACCTCTTCAAGGGCGGCGATGTGGAGCCGGTAAACCTGGGCCTCGCTGTAATGAAGCTCATTTGAGATTGCCGCCCACGGTTTGCCGCTGATGTACCGCTTCACAAGCAGCGCGTGAAGTATTGGATCAGCTACGGCGTTGATGGTTTCGTTGATCTCAGTCAGTTTATCGTACTGAGCCTTCATCTGCTCCTCGAAGTCCAGATAGCGGATGATCGCATCCTCGCTCGCGCGTATATTGCGGGTGGAAGACTTGGGCATATCGGATAGCCGAGGCGCCATGTACTCGGCGGCAGACCTTAGGCGTTCCAGCTGCTCGGCCATGGCACTCAACCTGATCGGGATGGTTCTTGCCTGCTGGAGGTATACAAGCGCTGTCATACGTCGCACCGCCTTGTACGGGTTGCGAAGTCCGGCCATGTGATCTGGAGCTCCCAGCGCATATCGCTCGTTTTGGTTTCCATCGGCCACCTCCGAAAATGTGATCCGCTCGGATTGGCAGCTTTTGACTCCTGTGATTGTCATAGATTTGCTTTTACCGCGTCGATCAGCGCGGCCTGGGTTTTGTCCTTCTCGAACAGAACTTTCACGATGCGCTCGTCAATCGTGCCCTTGGCGATGATGTGGTGGAGAACCACCGTTTCAGCCTTTTGAGCCTGACGCCATAGCCGGGCGTTGGTCTGCTGGTACAGTTCCAAGCTCCATGTCAGCCCGAACCAGATGATGGTGCTGCCGCCGGACTGCAAGTTCAGCCCGTGGCCGGCTGAAGCGGGGTGGATGAGAGCGACCGGAAACTCCCCACGATTCCAGCGGGCAATGCTCTCTGACGTGTCCATCCTGGTAAACGGGATGTGGCGTGCTTTCAGCGTTGCGGCGATGCGCTCCAGATCATGCTTGAACCAGTACGCCACGAGGACGGGTTTGCCGTTCGCAGCCTCGATCAAATCTTCCAGGGCGTCCAGCTTCCGGTCGTGGATCTGGTGAACAGAGAGCGCCCCCTCATCGCCATAGACAGCGCCGTTCGCCATCTGACAGAGCTTGCCCGACAGCGCGGCGGCGTTGGCGGCGGTTATATCACCTTCCGCAAGGGGCAGCACAAGGTCGCGTTTCATCTGGTCATAGCACTCGCGCTCCGACTCCGACATCCACACGGGGTATTCCGCGGTCACCAATTCCGGCATTGTCAGATGGTCGGTGGACTTCATCGAGATCGTGATGTCGGCGATCTTGGAGTAGATCCGCCGCTCGGCGTCGGGCAGCGGCTTGTAGCTGAATACCACCTGACCGTTGCGCTTGTCGGGGATGAAGTAATCCGTGCGATACCGCCCGATGAACCGCCCAAGACGTTGGCCCATGTCCAGAAGCCGGAACTCCGCCCAAAGGTCCATCAGCCCGTTGCTCGAAGGGGTACCAGTCAGCCCCACGATGCGCTTTACCTTCGGACGCACCTTCATCAGGGAACGGAAGCGCTTGGACTGGTGGGACTTGAAGGACGACAGCTCGTCCACCACCACGGTATCGTAGTCGAAGGACAGTCCGCTTTCCTCGATCAGCCATTGCACGTTCTCGCGGTTGATGATGTAGACATCCGCTTTCTTCGAAAGGGCGGCTCGGCGCTCCGCTTCCGAACCGACCGCCACCGAGAACCGCAGCCCGGCGAGGTGATCCCACTTCCGCAGTTCCTCCGGCCAGGTGTCCCGCGCGACGCGCAGGGGTGCAATGCACAAGACTTTATGCGATTCAAAGCTGTCGAACAGTAAGTCAGCGAGGGCGGTCAAGGTAATCACGGTCTTACCTCAACCCAAGCCCATATCGAGGAACACGGCGGCAATCGGGTTGTTTTCGATGTAGTCGATTGCGTACTGCTGGTATCCATGCGGTATGAACTTCATTCGGCGTAACCTCCCATCTCTATCAAAATCTTCTGTATCTGCTCTATGCTATCAAGAACGTAGACCCGAAAGCCCAGTCGCCGCAGCATCCCATGCCTAGACTCCTGCAAGGGGCGTGGTTTCTCCCCATGGCGCTTCACTTCCACGAAGGCGAGCCTGCCATCCGGAAGAAGTACCAAGCGGTCGGGCATTCCATCGAATCCGGGGCTGACGAACTTGGGCGCGATACCTCCCATCGCCTTGACTGCCTCGACGAGTTTGCGCTCCAGTGACTTTTCACGCATGTTGACCTCCCGATCGTTTGTCCTTGTCCCGAGAAAGCTGTCCACGCCAAAACCCTTGATTTTATTGACTTTTCAGGTCTTTCGTGGACGAGTGGCCATCCAATTCCCTATATATTCTCTACGCGCGTGTGCTTGTGTTGCTTTCCCTTGATATGTACGCTGATTAAATTAATAAGGGGAGCCTGTCCACTCGTCCGAAAATGCCCCAAAAGCCGCTTGCCGCAAGGGTTTTCTAGCCCGGACAGCTTGTCCGCCTGTAAACCCTCTGCCGCCCATACAGCGGGATCTGCTTGCGCTCGCTGCTTCGCTCCCAACCGCTGACGCGTGTCATGAGGGCGGCAAGCGCGTAGCTGTCGGCGGGCTTCAGTTCGTCGGGCTTTCTGCCAAAGCACTCACACCAGATTTCCGGGTTGCTCACGGTCTCCCGGTGCACCACGCCTTTGGGGTGCGTCGGGTCGTCGGGATCGCGGATGAAGTCGCGCCGCTTGTACAGATCCATCTCGGCCCAACCCTCGGGGAGCAGGCGTTCGAGGTACTCCTCGACCAGCCCCTGACGCTCGTCGACCTCCATGGCATCGCGCTGCGCAGCCTCGGCTTCCCGAACCATGCCGCCTTCGAGGTACAGCTTCTCACCATCCTCGTAGATCGACTTAGCCTCAGCCCAGATCTGGGCGCGCTCTTCCGAGGTGAAGCTCCATTTCTTTACCTGCTCCTCTTGGTGTACCTTCACGATCCAGAACCGGCGGTTTCCCGTGATGTCGCGCAGATAGCCGCGCTCACCATTGACGGAGCCAATGATGATGCACTGCCGCGGATGGCTCTCCACAACCTTGCCGTAGCTTGGACGATACTTATCGTCCGACGTGGAGAGAAAGGCTTTGACCTTTTCGACATCCGCCTTTTTCATGCCGGCGAACTCGGGGATCTCCGCCACCCAGAACCCCTGCAGCTTCTCCGCGCCTGACTTGTCGTCCATATCGGTGAGCGAGAGCGTTTCAGAGTAATACTCCTCGCCCGCCAGGTCTTTGAACAAGGTGCTTTTACCAATGCCCTGAGCTCCGTCGAATACCAGCACGCTATCGAACTTCGTGCCGGGCCTGTAGATGCGCGCGACCGCCGCCGCGAATGTCTTTCTGGTGACGGTTCGGACGTAGGCGGTGTCGTCGGCCTGCAGGCAGCGGATTAGAAGGGTTTCGACCCTCGGAACGCCATCCCAGGCGGGTAGGCCGTCGAGATACTCGCGAATTGGATGAAAACGGCGCTTGTCGGCAGCGTACTTGATCGCGTTGTCCGACTTGGTGGGCGAGTACAGTCCGTAGATGTGGCTCAAGTAGCCGTACAGTCCGACTTCGTCCGATTTCGACCAGCCAGCCTTGATGCGCTCCCATGGCACTTTGCCGCGGACGTCGAGGGTGTCCCGCATCTCGTTGTACGCGACGTTCTTGAGAACGCTGTCATGCAAGGCGATGACGACATAGTTTTCGTAGATATCGCTGACCTCTCCGCTTTTCTCGACCTCCAGTTTGAGCTGCCACTCCTTATCGCCATCGTCGAGAATGGCAAAGTCTCCACATGCCTGTGCAAGGCGTTCCTCGGCCAACTGCGCCTTGACCGACGCATCCTCTTTTGCGAAATCGGTCATTGCGTTGTACGACTTCTTTTCATCAAGGTCGCCGAACCTGTGGATTCGCACGAGGTCGAACGCGTTCAGGAGCTTGCCGCAGGCGGGATCGGTGGCATGGTGGGAGTACGCGAACTTGCCGTCGTAGAGGACGACGCCGGCGCTGGAATCGGCGGAGATGTAGTCGTAGCGCCCGCTCATCGCCGAAGGCGCGTAGACATCGGAAAGGAACACCGCGATTGCGTCCTCGATTGTGTAGGCTCGGCAGAACGCCCCGACCACACCTTCCTTTTCGAGCGGATCCTGCTGATGACGGATGTTCCGCTGGGCCACCTCGGATTGTCGGCTCGACGTCGGCCAGAGCGAGCAGTCCCGCCAGTCGGACAACTTCGCCAGGTACTCGTCCGGGTCAAGCTCGTCGCCGCCGATCACCTTGAACACATACTCCCCGTCGGATGGCGTGGACGGCCAGTACATCAGGCGCTCCGGTTCGTAGGTACTGTCATCGAAGAAATCGATGCCGATCTCGTCCGCCACCAGGCGGGATAGCGCCGCGTACTCATCCGGCGTGACGTCTCGGGAGAGCGGGACGACCATGCGGAGCCGCGGGGTTTCCGGCGTGTGGCTGTGCGTGGAGTAGATCGCGCACTTGTGCGTGAACAGCATCTCCACGCTGTCGATGAAGGCATGATCGGCATGATCCGCGTCGAGCGTGATGCCCGAGCGGCTCTCGACACTATCCTTCTTGCGCCGACCGGTTTTCAGGTGGCCAAGGACATAGCCGCCCACGTCCTTCGCGGCGTCGCGCCGATCTTTCGTAAACTTCTGATACTCGGCGACCGTCTCGGTCGTGCGTCGGGTGGACTTGAACCGCTCGCACAATTCGTCGAAGTTGGTCTTTTTATTGACCCAGCGCTTGGAAAGGCGGCTGTCGCCGTAGGCGATTTTCAGCTCTCGCATTGGATGGTGTCCTCCAATTCCTTGATTCGGGCATTCGCCGCCGTGAGCGCGGCCTCCAGTTCGGCGAGGCGCAGCTTGAGATACCCGATAACGCTATCGCGATGGAAGATCTCGTTGTGCTGGCGGTACTTATAGGCGTCCAACTCGCTCTCGGCGCGGATCGCGCGGAGGAGATAGGTTTGCTCCGCGGTGACATTCTTTTGCTCCATCACGTCTTCACCTCAATCCCGCATCATCAGTGCGCGGGTGTCGAGCGCACCGCGCCCGCCGTTGTTGTAGACCTTCAAAAGCGCCAGCGCGTGCGCGATATCAGAGGAAGAACGCTGTTGCCGACGCGCTTCGTCGCGGAGACTCTCGTAGGTCGTGCTTCGCAGCTTCTTTATGAACCGATCCTGGTCGAGCGCCTCGCCGTACTCCTCGAACAAAACACTGACGCCGCCGAGGATGTACCCGGTCAGGCTCCAAGCCACACCGCCCCAGGTGTCGACGATCAGGCGAAGGATGCGCTCATATTCCTCCGCGCCGCGATCCGTGTACAACTTGTACGCCTTTGCCAGGGCTGCGATGGTGTTCCGGGTCGCGCTGCCGGTGCCCTCCGCCAACGACAGCCCGACGTTGGCTGTGTGCATGCGGAAATCCTCTGCCTCCGCGCTTCGTGAGATCAGCATCGCGCGCAGCCGGGCGCTGAATGCCACCTCCTTGGACGCGCCATTTTGAAGCGCGAACAAGTAGGCCTCGTCCTCATAATTCAAGCCAAAGAATACCTTGCAGTCCACCGGGAAGGCCGTTTCCCCATGAACCTCTTTGAGTGCCAGCAGCGTGTGCGCGCCGTCGAACACGTAGAAGCACCCGTCTCGCAAGGACACCTTGAGCGTGTTGGCGATGCGCGGGTCGAAGTTGGCCACGATCTTCTCAACACGAGCGGCGTCGATGCTGCGCTGATAGCTGGTGTCTGTGAAGAGCACATTGCTCATCAACTGGCGGTACTCGTAACCGCAGGTGTCGGTGCACATCCGGACGGCAGTATTCTGGCTGATCTGGCTCCCGATGTTCGAGGTAGCCGCGTTCGTTCGGCGGGCGTTCCGATTCTTCCTACTCATTGGTTGTCCATCTCCTTCATGTATTCGTCAAAGATATCCACGATATCAGCCGCGGAGTCCAATATATCCCGCAGCGCCTGGGTATTCTCCGGGGAGGCCATCCCCGACGTGTACAGCTTGATGGCGTTGCCCGCGGCAGCGAGGAAGTTGCCGACCACGAAGCGCATATGATCCTCGACGAAGTGGAACATATCCTTCCGATCGGGCAGCGGCGCGCCCACGTGGATGGGGTGTCCCTTGTGCATGGCAACCGAGGAAAGCGGCTGCGCGGAGACCGGCTGTACGGGCTGCGGCACCGTGATTGGTTGTGTCGCCACCGGTCGCGTGGTCTGCCTGGCGGCTTCGGCCGCTTGCCGTGAAGCCTGAGCTATCTCCCGCTCGCAGTCTTGGCACAGCGCGGAGAAGCCGTGGCGGTTTGACGGGATGGCGAAGTCGGTCACGGGCTTTTCTTGCCCACATCTGTCACATGCCTTGGTTTCGTCCGCGTGCTCCTTGTGCATCAGGTCGGTGTAGGCGCGGTTGATTGATACTTCGCCGCGCCGGAGCTTTAGCTTGGTATCGTCGTCAACCGCCCCGGTCAGCTTCTTGACCTTATCGATGGTGTCGTGGGATACACCGGCCATCTTCGCGAGCTGCCTTCGTGTTTCTCCGGATGGTGCATTTTGTTCCGCAGAATTCTGCGTGACAGAATTGTCGATGGATTTCCGAAGCTGACGTACCTTCGACTGAGCCCTGAGTAGCGGCTCGAACTTAATCGCCAGTTCGCCGCGCTGGAACGAGGTCAGGTTTCGCCGCCCCAACTGGTTCGTAATGATCCAAAGTAGCGCGTCGTCCCGGCTCTCGAACACCTTCTCTGAAACTGCAAAAGGGATTGAGTGCTCCTGGCAGATCGCGTAGCGGTTATGGCCGTCGACGATCACGCCGTTCCAGACGATAAGCGGCGAATCGCAGCCGCTTTTCACGATGTTGTCCTCCAGCATGCTTCGCTCCTCATTGGTTAGCGGCGGGATCAGGTCACGGAATTCCGGATCAATCGTCAACGCGCGTAGTTCCTTGCCCGCATCCGGCTGTTTCTCATTCATGGGTAACTCTCCTTCCACTTGCTTGTTATTCATGGCCCGCGGTCCACCGTCGAGTGTTCCACACAAAGTCATCCTGAACGCCCTTTCTGAGGGCTTGGTATGGTAGTGCCCTCGCTATTAGCCACGGCGGGCGGCCTGTTTTGCGTGAAATGGGACAAGGCTAAATGTTTTTCTTAATCTTTTTTGTAGAATGGGCAATCATACCCCTCGGCACGAAGGAGGAGTCCTTCCGCCCAAGGCGGCGTCCGGCTCATCTGCTCGCACAGGACCTCGACGGACATGCGGTTGTCGGCCTCGATCACCATCTCGTCATGGACATGCATCACGATTGAGCAATGCCGCTGCGCGCGCATGGCAAAAGCAAGGATGTCGCGGCTGATCGCCTGGACGCAGTTGCTTACGATGCGGCCTTTTCCGTTGTTCCATACGACAAATCGGTGCCGCGGACCACAGTTCCGGATGTCGTACACTGGTTTCGCACATCCGGTATCGCGCACAACAATTCTGTCGGCCAGTTGTGCTCCAGGCGGTAGTGCAACTCCGATAAAACGGTATTGCGCCTGTTTGCGCAATTCTGCGATCGATTGACGAAACGAAGATTGCCCGGTGCGTAGTTCCCGTTGTTGTCGATTCGGTCGATCTCCAGTTCCCGGTCCGGATAACCGTATTTGCGGATCAAATAGATCCCTGCTGAAATCACGCTCGGAAAATCGAAGCGAATTCCGCGCGCGCCGTAGTCGCGATATGCGGCGTCGTTTGGATTCTCGCAACGTTGTTTTGCCGCCGTGAGTCGCCTGTCCAGCCACAGAGGTATCTTGCGCGGCTGTGAACATCGCTGACATCCCCTCGATTTTCCACGTATCAGACTGCCACGATCCTGCCATTGAACGCTGCCGCAGCCCTGACACTGGGTGAGGACATAGCAGTGGTTCATCGCCCGATTCCACCGCTTTTCCGGGCTGATGATTTGCGCCCACCCATATCGCTCGCCGACCATCTCCGGACTGCACGAGATGTGCGCCGCCGGCGGCGGCGTCTTCAAATCGTACCGCCCTCGGTTTCCCTTCAACCCAAACGAGGTGATCCGGGGTGGCGATAAGTCCTTCATATTCGATTACCCTCCGTCGCCCTTTATAAATGACCCCGCCGTGACGAATCCAGCTTTCTCCGTCCCACAGCAGGTGTGCGCGCGTTACCTCCTCAATGGGGATCAGACCCTTGTCGGTCAATACAAGCTGCCCTTCCGCGATACACGCCAGTTCCGCGATCTTCCCTTTCTGTCTCAGGTGGCCGTTTTCGCCGTGTTTGACCACAGGCAGGTGAAACATCTGGGAAGCCGTGGCGCAATAAATATCCTCACAGGCCGCAAAGGCGTCCATCTTCCATTGTTCGCCCGCGAGCCACGATATGACGCGGGCCTCGATGGCGCTGAAGTCGGCCACGATGAACTTGCGGCCGGGCCTCGGCACAAACGCCGTCCGGATCAACTCGGACAGCACCTCCGGCACGGAGTCGTAGAGCAGTTCCAGCGCCTCGAAATCGCCGGCGCGCACCAGCGCCCGAGCATGTTCGAGGTCGGGCAAGTGGTTCTGAGGGAGATTTTGCGGCTGAAGCAATCTGCCGCTCCATCGCCCGGTTCGATTTGCGCCATAGAACTGGAACAGGCCGCGCACGCGCCCGTCGGCGCAGACGGCGTTCTCCATCACCTGGTACTTCTTGACCGAGGACTTCGCCAGCTGCTGGCGGAGCGAGAGTGCGCCGCGCAGCGGCTCCGGCGCGGTCCTAAGCAGTTCCGCGACCGCCTTCTTGCCGAGGGAATCCGTCTCCAGCCCGTGACCGGCGAGCCACTCTTTCATCTGTGCCACGGAATTTGGATTGTCAAGCTCGGTGATCTCCCTCATCAGCCGGGTAAGTTCCTCCCTTGACCGCGCGTCGGCGGTAATGGCGTTCCGCGCGAGCGCCCTGTCCAGCGCCACGCCCCGGTCGTTGATCTCCTGGTCGAGGACGTACTCTTCCCAGACCGCGTCCGGCACGGGAAACCCGGCGAGCCGCGCCTGGATGGCCATCTCGGTCTCGACGTCGTGGCGGTTGTACGCCTGAAATGCTGTCCATTTGTCCGGCGCGCGCTCGGGCAGATTGCGTAGGCGCTGACCATTCGCCGCGGTAGCGGCGCACGGTTTGCAGAAGAAACGGACGAGTTCTTTGCCTTCAGTCAGCTTCTGTTTTTCCAAACCCAGTACCGCGCCCGCGCCTTCGAGGGAGAGCGGCAAGCCCATGTACGCCGCCCAGACCATGGAGCATCGCCACGATTCGGGATTCAGGTATTTCGCCTTGCCAAGGGTGGCGGAAGACGGATGATTGTCGGCGAACGGATCGAGGGGGACGCCCATATCCCGAAGATAGCGGGAAAGGCAGACCCGCTCGAAACTCGCGTTGAACGCCCATTTCCGAACACTGTCGTCCGTCAGCGCATCGAGGATTTCGGGGGGAAGCGTTTCGCCCGCGGTGAAGTCCACGACCTTCACTTCGCCGCCGTCCACCGAATATCCAAACAGAAGAATCTCAAAGTCCGGCGATTCGGCGTAGCGATAGACGCCCGACTTCGCAAGCTCGACGGAAGCGAACGTTTCGATGTCGATACTGATCGTTTTCATTGGCCCTCCATATCGCACAAAGGGCGGCCTTGTCAGTCCACCGGACTGTCAAGTTCGCCGCCCTCCGCGGTCTTTTTGAATGCGGTTAGCCGAGGAAGTCCTCATCGTCGTCGGTGGCAAAGTCATCCTCGGCCCTGGACTTGCCTCCGAGCGGTTCGCCGTCGCGGAGTTTCTGGATGTTGTTCAGCCCGCAGGCGACGCCCTTGTTCCCGTTCGAGTTGAAAGCGTAGAAGTTCACGCTGGCCCGGGCGTAGACGCCGCTGTAGATCTGCGAGCGTTCGAGGATCGGTTCGCAGGCGTGGTCGACGATGCCCGGCGCGTTCGCGGAATTGGCGTTGATGAAGTAGCTGCCGGCATACGCCTCGTCGTCGGGGCGCTCAATGTCGCCGTCGCGAAGAGGGGTCTTGATGGAGACAAACGGTGGCACGGTCTTTCCGTTGCCCTTCAGCTTGGCCTCGCCCTCGCGGTAGGCCGCCTCAATCGCCGCCTTGACCTTGGCGACCGTCCGCGCGTCGGACTTCGGGATGATGATGCTGACCGAATACTTCGGCGTGCCGCCGTTTATGGACTTCGGTTCCCAGAGGTTCGCGTAGGAGAGCCTGGCTTCGCCGGTGACGACCTTCGTCGGGTTGACGTGCTTGCCTTTTTCCTGATTAGCCATTGTGTTCTACCTCCATGAAATCATGTTTTGCCGTAGTGAGCGCCGGACGCTGATCGCCCTCCGGCACGAGCGTTGGTTTGCCTTGCGGTTTCTCCACCAGGCTGCCAAGCAGTTCGGAGAATTTGCCTTTGCCGAGTGCCTTTTCCATCGCGGTGATGCCCATCACCTTGTGCTCGTAAGGGTCGCAGCCCGCCGCGCTGACGGCCTGGGCAACGGCGTCCTCGCTCACATATCTGCGGTTGGCGCGGCCCTCGACCAATTTCCACCCGCGCCAGCGCTTCCCGGCCAGCGCGGCTTGCAGGGCGTAGTCCTTGACGTCCGCGGCCCACGCCGCGAGACCGTCGAGCTTGTCGAGGATGGATTCGATCTCGTCGTCCTCCAAGAGCGGCGGCAGTTTAAAGTCATGCCGGGCGAGCTGGAGGTTCTGCTCCGCGCGCTTGCGGCAATCGTATTTCGCCTTGCAGAACTGGCACCACCCGCCGCACCGGTAGTCCCCATCGCCGGTAAAGGCGAGCTCCGCGGCGGGGCGCAGGACTTCTTCCGCCCACTGGCAGAGCGACTCCCTGAACACCGTATGGGTGCTGACGTTGCAGCGGCGGGGCTGGTAGATGGTCATGCTGATCTCTCGAATGTCATAGATGCCGTCGAACAGTTCCAGCGCGCCCAGGGCGTACAGTTTCATCTGTGGGTTGTCTTCCGCTTCCACGAGCACGCCCTGTCCGTGCTTATAGTCCACGATGCGCAGCGTGCCGTCGGCGATAATCACGCAGTCGCCGGTGCCGAAGCCGTTCTCCACATACCTTGAGAAGTCCAGCCGCTGCTCGATCAGCACCACGGGATCGGCGCAGGTCTGTTTCGCCGACTCGACGAGTTCAAGGATGTAGGCGGCGTATCCGCTCGCGCACTCCTCCATCTCCTCGGAGTAGAAGTCGAGCGTTTCCCGGATGTCGGCTAGGTTGGCCACATCCTCGCCGAGGGCGCCGCGCAGTTTGTACTCGCAGAGCGCGTGCGCGTCCGTACCCTCGGCGGCGTAGTCGGAGCCCCTGTCCTCGTACCGCTCGCAGAGCCGGGCGGACGGCGGACAGTTGAGCCAGCGGTGGCTTGAGGAAGCCGAGAGAAGCGCGTGCTTACCCATCGCCCAGCACCTCCGCCTCCGCGACAAGCGCCGCGTATTCGGCGGGGTCGATCTCCGAAAGCTTCGCGGCCCCGTGCTTTTCGAGCAGTGCGCGCACCTGGGCCGTGTGGCCGTTTCGGGACTTCTCCGCGAGGACGGCGCGCACTTGCTCCAGCTTGATGGGCTCCTGCGCTGGAATTTCCGCCTGGGACGCAGCCTTGGGCGGTTTCTTAGGCGCAGCGTCCGGTTCCGCGCCGCCGCCGAACAGCGACGCCAGGTTGTCCGCGGCGGCGGTCAGCGCCTGCGCCGCGGCCCGCAGTTCGCCGACGCAGAGGTCGAGTTCACTCATCCTGCTCATCCGGGTTCCCTCCTTCCTCGATGATAGACAGCGTCTTCACGCTGTCGCCGGGGACGAGGATTGTCAGCCGGCGCTTTTCGCCGAGCAGAAACCGCAGCAGCCGTTCCCGCAGGTCGACTTTGCGACACGTGACGATCCTGTCCGCCAGACTCCAGTCTCCGTTCGACGGCGCTTTCGAGACGCCGATCCTGAGCGTGTGGGCCATGCCGTGACCTTCTTTCCGAAGGCGATGTGTTGAGTGCCTTCGCTATAGGCCACGGGCAGAGGCGCGTTTTGCGTGGATTCTGAAAATCATCACGGTTTTATTCGTCCGCCCCATAAAGCCGTCTGAACTTGTCCGCCGCCTTTCGCGTTTCGCGCAGGATCGTGGACGGGGCCTTGTTCTCGGAGCGCGCGATCTCGGTATAGGACCGGCCCTCATCATGAATGGCCGTGAGCAGGTAGCGCTCGCGCGCGGTCAAAGTGCCCATGGCGCGCCTCATCGCGTCCGAGAGGGCGAACTCCCGGCCAATATCGACGCCGCTGTCGAAATAATCCTTGTCCTCGTAGGTAAACGTGCTGAGCAATGTGTGCCGGCGGGTCTCGCGCCGATCGCTTTTGCGTTCCTGATCCAGAGAGGTGAGATAGAACTGGCCGACCTCCTCGGTGACCTCGAGTTCGACAAAGCGGCCGTCCGCGTCCGTGTAGTTGATGAGCATCATTTGACTCCTTCGGATTGCAGATTCTCTGAATCCGCCGGAGTCGCCGTGTCCGCCAATAGACAGAAAGACGACAGCTGGAACGCCCTTTCGGGGCGTCCGCGCTGTCGTCTACGCAATCTGGCGGATTCGGGGTGAAAGTGGTATGAAATTAGGCTCTGAACTTTTCCTGTGGAAGCGTTACGCGAATCTGTTCGAAGCCCCCGTCTCCTGAAGCAAAGCGGATGTCCAGCCCGCTTTGGGGAACTTCAATGATGGTGATCCGCCTGCCATCCTTGATGTGAAGTGTGCCGGTTCGCGTGTCAAGCGTTCCGACCATCCTTCCTTTCGGTGTTCTGACCTCCGTCAATTTGCCTTGCATTTCTTCAGCCTCCGCTCTGCATTTTGCCGACACATTCATTCGCGCCATGTGCATGGTAGCAGTTTTGGGACCGCTCAAACAGGTCAGCGACTGACCCCCTCCAAAATCCTTATGTCATAAGGGTTTTCACTGTTTTGAGCATCAAAATAGCCCAAAAAAGAGCCAAAAAGGGGTCAGCTGCTGACCCCCTCCCAAAAAGAAAATTTGCGAAAAAAAAAATACCGGGCGTTTGCCCGGCAGCATGTTCTACTATTCGTGCTATTCGGCTGAGTTCAAGCTTAACGGTTCGAGTTTGTTTACCTTCAAGAAATGCTGCACATCGTCTATGCTGTCCATGAACAGGCAATTAAGGATATACCGGTAGGCTTGGTGCTCCGGAATGTCGCGCAGCATCAATCCGGCGCGTTTGACTAATTCACCTGAAAGCCAAGGCGGTAGGTGCAGCCCCACACATAGTGCAACGACCTGATCTATCATGTAGTCCCTGCGCTCAATGCGCCTTAGGCGCTTGATCGTTTCGACGGACATGGATGCTCTTTCCGCCAGTTGCTCCTTTGATAAGCTCTTCATCTTCATCAACGCGATCAGCGCTTCATGGAATGTATTCGGAAGGCTGCTTACGATATCGCTCATTTCCTCGAAGTTCATGGGCATTTTCTGCTCTCGGTCATTGTCACCCAGCATGAGGTAATGGCGATTGTACTCCTCGTCGCTGTTTAGCGCGCCGAAGCAGTATTCCGCGACGCTGTACTGCTCATATACAGCGATGAAGCGCAGACAACATGCGTCTACATGAGCATTGGCCCACGTGGTGAGATTCACGCCGCTGCGTGTGTACTCGACATACTTCGGATCATTCAGGCAAATATGCCCGTCCACATAGATGAACTCACCACTATCCAGATACTCCCGGAACTCGGGGTTGTCCATGTACTCCGTAAACGCGTCCTTTTTGTCGATGACGAAAGTGTAGTCCCCGGTGCCCTTTTCGACGGCAAAGGCGAACGGATCAATGTACCGGTCGTCCACGTAATTGAGCGCACCCTTTGCAAGAACATGGCCGAGCTGAATCAGGCGGGCCCGGACGCGGTACTTGGGCAGGTCGTTCTCATAGGCGATTTTTCTTGCTACGAACTCCATTTTCCGCCCGGTATGCCAATGTTGATCCGCTATCTCTCCCATTGCGGCCTTGATTTCTCGCCTCATTGCAGGCGCCGACATATATGTCCCAAAGCTGCCTCGCCGCGCATGCCACTCCATCCAGAGAAGAGGATTCTCACCACTCTTTTTCAACGGTTTGGCGACGCGCCGCGTTTTCATGTATTTCAGGTCGTTATTGTGCATGTCCTGCAGCCGGTAGAACAGATAATGCCACTCGAAATGGATGCATTCGTGGTATATTTCCAGTTCGCAGGAGCACGCGGGAACAATGTTTGTATTGATGACAATGGTATTTGCCGGGATACGGACAAGCTCGGGAACTTCTTTGGATTGATCCGCTTGGTTCTGACAAACCTCGATTTCCTTCTCACAAAAGAACAGGATGCTCTTGGTTCTGGGTCGCTTGTGCAGCGGAAGTAGCATCACCTTTAAGCCCATGCGCTCAGCCAGAACAAACGCATCATGAGCCTTCAGATCGCCCAGCGCTTCTGGGTAGTACTTTTCAAGCAGCGCCTCGGCACCAGCCTCGATTTCGTCCTTCCGGAGGATCGGCACCAGATAATCGCTCAGCATCCACATGTCGCGCACGGGCTTCGTGTCCGACTCGCTATAGATGCTGCATTCGAGGACTTCGCCCTCGTCCATATCGATATGCAGCGCCACCCGGAACGAAGCCTTCACCGTATCGTCGATAACGCCGTCCTGCAGGAAGAGGTCAATCCCCACATCGATATCGGCGATAACGACTGATGTTGACGCCCGCCAGAACGACATTTTCCGGAGGCGGTAAGTATTCGCCTGAGGAATGACCTGAATGTCATCGACATCATATCCTGTGGAAACCTCACCCTCCAAAATTTGGCGGCACAATTCTGCAGCGATCCCGCGCTTGTAATGCAGCAGGATATAGTCCTTCATGGTCTGAATGACGGGGACCAAAATCGTCTTTCGACGATCTGAACGCTCAGGATATGCCTCTTCCGGCATGTCATGGAGGGGGCGGCCCTCCGGTTCCGCAGCCTCTTCAGATTTTGGTTCATATTGAAACAAACCACCATGACGATCACGGTTCAATAAATGGATTATACTGTCAATGTGTACGCGCTTCTTCACGACCTGCCCTCCAGCGATTAATGATGACCCATATCAGCGGTAGGCCTCCGTGCTGGGTAATTTCCTGATGGACGAGGATGATCTGCACCCCGCCAGCTATATTGAGGAAATCCTCCGGAATCCGACCCGGAAGCTTGCTGCACCTAAAATTGTACTAGGCCGTCATAATTCTGTCAATATCTAAATCGAACAAATGTTCATGTGGATGAAATTTCATACTATGTTCGTGTTGTAGACAAGGTGTTGACCACGACCACCATCCGGGGAGGGCGCCAGACCTCCAAGAATTGCAGTATCAAGTACGTCTGCCCGGTATGCGGCGCGATCATCCGGGCGACGAAGCAGGTGAACGTGGTATGCGGCGATTGCAACGTAGCCTTTGAAAGGGCATAAGTGATCCATGGTGCCAGCCTTCGGGCCGGTCTTTCTGTTCCTGGTAGTGGTTTTGAAGCCTAATACCGCCAAGCACGTCTCACTTTGGCTAATTTGAAGTATTTCGATTGAAACGACCAGAAAAGCCCAAAATTCCAAGTATTTGCTTCACTTTCCTTATAGCACATGCTATAATGGAATTTGAGGTGGTAGGCATGATGTTTGCGGAAGCGTTGCGCATTGCCAGGGAGTCCTTGGGGATGTCGCAGATGGCATTTGGTAAAGCCCTCCGCATTAGCTATGCAACCATAAACCGTTATGAGAATGGCAAGCACCTGCCCACCCCGGTTTTTTTGAATGCCATTACAACATATTTGGAAAGCAAGGGTATTCAACTTATATTCGATAATAGTGAAGGCGAAAGGAGCGCAAGCGATGGGGACTAAGCTGTCGCGGCGTGACTTTTTGCGCCTGTATTCCAGTATTGCACAAGGGTTATTTATCTTTCAAAACCCGAAACGGATACCAAAAGATCAACCTACTATCAACGTTGGAATGTTGCTGAGTGATAAATTATGTAATACGCCAGCGGACAGGCGAGGATTCAATTTGCCGTCTCTTTTACAGGCCATTGTTTCCACGCACGCTGCGGCAACTCTTACCAACTATGAATTGCTTTTCTCACCGTCTTTACATCAAGACGTTGTAGGGACGCTGCTGAATGTAAGCCGAAACCGGAAGCTGTGCATTGCTTGGGTTGGCTACATAGATGGAGACCGTTTGATCTATGCCGACGAAAACAACCCTGAGTATTATGAGCAGGCTTACGCTCGTTACGTGGATACATACATCATCACGGAATAAAAGGAGCAAAACAGCATGAAGTATCGCGATCTCATCCAATTCGATCCGATTGAGTCAGTCATTGTACTTCGCAGTGCCAACGACCAGAAAAAGGCCGAAGAGTTGGTTCGCAGCTATGTCATGAGTGACGGTATGGCTGATTTGGTCAGCGCCAAGATACTTTCGCAACTTCGTTTGGAAAACGTGGTTGACAACAAAGGCATTCTCTTGGTTGGCAACTATGGTACAGGTAAATCTCACCTCATGGGTGTGATTTCTGCTGTAGCAACCAGTTCTGATATGCTTGGGATTGCACAGAATGCGAGGTTTCGCTCAGATGCCGGGCAAATTGCAGGCCGCTTTGAAGTCCTGCGCATCGAGATCGGCTCTACGGAAATGTCCTTACGGAACATTATCACTTCCAATATTGAACAGGACCTTGCACAGCGCGGCATCCGGTATCATTTCCCTGATGTTAAAACCATCACCAACAACAAAGACGCCCTCATGGATATGATGGCGGCGTTTTCCGAGAAGTACGGCGAGCGAGGTTATTTGATCGTCGTCGACGAATTGCTGGACTATCTGCGCAGCCGCAAAGACAACGAGTTGATGCAAGACCTCAATTTTCTTCGCGAATTGGGTGAAATCATCAAGTCTACCCGCTTCCGCTTCATCAGCGGCGTGCAGGAGGCACTGTTTGACAACGCCGCCTTCCGCCAGGTATCCAGTTCGCTGCTCAAAATGAAAGATCGCTTTGAACAGGTGCTGATCCGCTCCGAGGACATTGCCTATGTCGCAAAACACCGTGTACTCAGTAAAACGTCAGAACAGAAGGCCATGATCCGAGATCATCTGCAGCCCTTCTGTAAACTGTATCAAAATATGGCCGACCGGTTGGAGGAATATGTTGAAATGTTCCCCATCCATCCGGCATACATCCATACATTCCAGCACATCATCACCGTTGAAAAGCGAGAAGTTCTAAAGACGATTTCGGAAACCATCAGTGCCATCTTGGATGTGGATGTGACGGCACAGCAGCCCGGCATCATCTCATATGATACATACTGGAAGCGCATCAAGGAGAATCCGAGCCTTCGCACCGACCCCGCTGTGCATGAAGTGTTGTCCAAGTCCACCGTGCTGGAGGACATCGTCTCCCGTTCCTTCCCCAAGGCAGCGTACAAACCCATTGCGCTCCAAATCATCTATGCCATGAGCGTACATCGTCTCACTACAGGCACGCTGGACGCTAAACTGGGTCTGGCCGCTCAGAACTTGAAGGACGAATTGTGCCTTTATATCCCCATGCCCGTAATGGAGGAGGATTTCCTGCTCTCCACACTGATCACCGTGCTGCGCGACATCATGAACACTGTCTCTGGGCAGTTCATCGAGTACAACAAGGATAATGAGCAATACTATCTGGACTTGAAAAAAGATGTGGATTACGACAAGAAGATTCAAGAAAAAGCTGACTTCCTTGGCGATGATCGCCTGAACAGCTATTTCTTTGAAATCATCATTTCAACGCTGGAGTGGACCACGCCTCAGTATCGAGCCGGCTTTCATATCTATCAATACCAGCTCAATTGGATTGAGAAAAATGTCTTTCGCAACGGCTATTTATTCCTTGGCAACAACAGCGAGCGCTCCACCACCGAGCCGACCGAAGATTTCTACGTCTATTTACTGCCGCCCTTCGGGAATGAGAAGCCCAATAACGCTCCCAAGAAGGATGAGGTCTATTTATCCATTCAGTATGACGGCAAATTCAAAGAGTTGCTGCGTTGCTACTCCGGCGCGAAGGAGATGGAAGCCCTGAGCGCTGCTGGTGAAACCAAGACAACGTATATTCAACGTGGAAAAAACTATCTTTCGCAGCTGCGGCGTTGGCTTGACGAGCACAAAACCACGCTGTTCCGCATTACCTACGCTGGCACCGAGAAGCCTGTTTTGGAGTATTTGAAGAACGTCCGGATGAACGAGCTGACAGTCAAATCCACCGTGGATATCGCTGCATCGCGGGCACTGGGCGACTATTTTGCCGACAAGTATCCGGACTATCCCCGCTTTGCAAGCCCAGTCACAAAGGCCAATCTGGCCGCGAACCGGCTGGAAGCCCTGAGCGCGCTGGTTGGCCGTCCCACGCAGCTGGGGAATTCGTTGCTCGAATCCCTTGGCCTCTTGCTGGATGGCAAAATCCGTCCTGAGAACAGCAAATATGCCGCATACTACATCCAGCGACTGAAGGCCCTTCCAGACGGTGGTGTCCTGAATTTTTCCGATATCATGGTCAAGGACACGGTCGGAGATTTTATTGACCAGAAGTTCATGCTCGGTGTCGAGTGGATGAGCGTCATTCTGACCGCATTGGTCTATGGCGGGCACTGCGTATTGATCTCCTCCGACAGCAAGCGGTACGACGCCGGAAACATGGAGGCGCTCTGCAAGCTCAGCCCGACAGATATCTACAATTTCAAACGCCTGGAAAAGCCTAAGACCATGAACCGGCAGATGCTCAATCGCCTGTTCGACGCTTTGGACATCTCTACAGGCCTGCTGGCCAGCGAGACTACCTATCCGCAGGCATTGGAGGAACTGCAAAAGCGCGTCAAGGCTTATGGCGATCAGGCGCTCAAAATGAAGGGCTTTTTGGACAAGAGCGTTACACTTTGGGGCGAAAGCCTGATCCCGACCAATCAGGCAGAAATCCTCAAAGGTCAGATAACGAGCGTCCACAAAACGGCGGATGACATTCGCAGCCGCTTTACCACGCCTGCGAAGCTCAAGAATTTCGACTACGACGATGCGCGTATGGACGACCTCGAACAGGGCGTCGCGGCCATGCGGACCGCGGAGCGCCTTTCAGACTTCAGAGGCGAAACGCAGGATATCATGCAGTATATTGCTATTGCCGAGACGAAGCTGCCGCCTGACTGTGCGCTTCGAGCTTCCTTTGCTGAAAAGCGCGCCGCATTCCTCGCCTTGCGTCCGTTAATTTTGGAGAGCGATTACGACGCTGATAAAACCGACGAGCTTGTGACCGAGCTGAGTGAATTGAAGGCTGCCTATGTGGACCTCTACATGCAGCAGCACGCGGCGTATCGCCTGAACCACGCCGGAGCGCAGAGGAAAGGAAAAATCCAGGAAGGCGCCACCATCAAGGCGCTGCACGCCTTGCGCAACATCCGCGACATCCTGCCGATCAATCAGCTGAATGATACGCTGTCGCAGATGAACGCGGTAAAGGTGTGTTATGAATGCACCACACCAGAACTGAACCAGCAGCCCGATTGCCCGCACTGCCATTTTAATCCGGCAGACAACGAATCCAAGCCTGTGGCGGGCAGCCTTGACTTTATCGAGGATCGCCTGGACTCACTTCTGAACGACTGGACGCAGCAGCTGCTCTCCGCGCTGGACGACCCCATGCTGGAGGATCAGCGCGCGCTGCTGGGCAAAGCGCAACAGCAGATCATTGAGCGGTTTACTTCGACGCGGCACCTGCCATCGCCCATCGACCAACAGTTCATTGACAGCGTCAACGCCATGCTATCGGGCATGGAAAGCGTGGAACTGTCCGTTGCGGGCCTACTGAATGCCATGGCATCCTGGAGCCCGTGTGCGCCCGCGGAATTTAAAGCTCGTATGGCGCAATGGATCGACAGCCTAACCACCGGACATGACAAGGACAAGGTTCGGATTGTTATCAAGTAAAGGATCCCTGAACTGAAAGGAGCCGCATATGAAACTCACCAAAGCTGACATCGACAAGGTTCGCCATATAGAAGGCTTCCCTATCGCGAAGGACGAGGACATCATAGCCCTTTCCCGTCCGCCGTATTATACCGCCTGCCCGAACCCCTTTATTGAGGATTTTATCCGGGAGAACGGCGCGCCGTACGACGAGGCGACCGACGATTACCATCGGGAACCTTTCGCCGCCGACGTGAGCGAGGGGAAGAACGACCCGATCTACAACGCCCACAGCTACCACACCAAGGTGCCTTACAAGGCCATCATGCGCTACATTCTGCACTACACCAAGCCGGGAGACATTGTCTTCGACGGCTTTTGCGGCACGGGAATGACTGGCGTGGCTGCGCAGATGTGCGGGTGCCCCGATCCGGCGTTCAAGGCGCAGATTGAGCAGGAAATGGAAGTTGAGTGGGGTGCACGTAAGGCGGTCCTGAACGATTTGTCGCCAGCCGCGACATTCATCGCCTACAACTACAACATGCCCGTGGACGTGGCAAAGTTTGAAAAGGAAGCCACTCGCATTCTTGCAGAAGTGGAGAAGGAATGCGGGTGGATGTATGAGACGCGGCATCTCATCAATGGCTACACGGAGAAAACAATTTCTGGTGAGGACAGGAAAGGGCGCATCAACTATACTGTTTGGAGCGATGTGTTCATCTGCCCCACATGTTCCAAGGAAATGGTGTTCTGGGATGTTGCGGTAGACAAGGAGAAGGGAAATGTACGGGATTTGTTTAACTGTCCGCATTGTGCAAGCCAACTGAAAAAAACAGATTGCGTACGGGCACAGGGAACGCATTTCGACAACAAGCTCAACGAGGCCGTGACGATGGCAAGACAGGTGCCGGTGCTGATCAACTACTCGGTGGGCAAAAATCGATATGAGAAGACGCCGGATGAACATGACATCGCATTGATCGAAAAGATAGATGCGATGGAGATTCCGTATTGGTATCCGACGGACAGGATGTGCGAGGGCGGCGAGAGCCGTCGCAACGACAAATATGGGATCACGCATGTGCATCACTTTTATACGAATAGAAATCTTTACAATATAAGCGTTTTTGCAAAACAAGTTACTGATAGGCGTCATTTAGCATTACTTACTGCGGTGACTTCAGACATCTCTAAAATGTCAAGAGTAAAAATTGGATACTATTTTAAAGGCGGCGGTGGCCCATTTATTCCCGGACTATCTGGAACGTTATATATTCCAAGTTTGTCTGTTGAAAAAAGAGTTGGATTCGCATTGGAAAACAGACTTGAGACCTTTTCTCGCACTCTTTTGCCTATTGGCAAATTTCATTCAGATACACAAATTACTACGAGTTCGTTGGGCGACACAAGAAATATGCCTTCATCTTCTGTTGATTACGTTTTTACAGACCCGCCATTTGGTGGCAATTTGAATTATTCTGAACTTAATTTCCTATGTGAAGCATGGCTAAAGGTTATAACAAATCAGAAGACAGAAGCAATAGTAAATGCAGTTCAGGGAAAAGGGCTACCGGAGTATCAGGCACTCATGACACAGTGCTTTGGCGAATACTATCGCGTGCTGAAGCCCGATCGTTGGATAACAATAGAATTCCACAACTCCCAAAACTCCGTTTGGAATGCGATTCAAGAGGCTTTGCAGCGCGTCGGTTTCATCGTTGCTGACATACGAACACTGGACAAACAGCAAGGCAGCTTCAAACAGTTGACATCGACTTCCGCTGTCAAGCAGGACCTCGTCATCTCTGCCTACAAGCCTAAGGAGTCCTTTGTCCGCGAATTCCAGCAGCGCGCAGGCGACCCGGATATGGCATGGGCATTTGTTCGACAGCATCTGACCAATGTGCCCATCGCGCCGGACGCGAAGGGTATAATTGAGGTCGTTGCAGAGCGGCAGGACTACTTGTTGTTCGACCGCATGGTGGCTTATCACATCATGAACGGCATACCAGTACCTATGGACGCGCATACCTTCTATATGGGCCTGCGCCAGCGTTTCCTGATGCGGGATGGCATGTTCTTTTTGCCGGATCAGGTGAACGAGTACGACGAAAAGCGCACCATGATGGAACTGGATGAGACGCAGCTCGCCTTCGTAATTTCGGACGAAAAGAGCGTCATCCAGTGGCTTAATTACCAGCTTTCCGCCAAAACAATGACCTATTCAGAGCTGCAGCCGATGTACTTGCAAGAATTGCACCAGAGCAAGTACGAGGCCCTGCCGGAACTAATGGACATGCTGCGTGACAGCTTCCTCCAGGATGAGAAGGGCCGCTGGTACGTGCCGGACCTGTCCAATGCAGCCGACCTGGCGAAGCTGCGCAATAAGAAGCTGGTCAAGGAATTCTTCGACACCTATGCCACTGGCACCGGGAAACTCAAGGTTTTCCGCTTGGAAGCCATCCGCGCAGGGTTTGACGAATGCTGGAAAGAGCGCAACTACGCACTGATCGCCAAAGTTGGTGGGCGATTGCCTGAAGCTGTATTACAAGAGGACCCCAGCCTGCTCATGTACTACGACAACGCCTGCGGGCGTCTGTGATGGGGTATGGCCATGTTCTCCATTAGCCAGGTCGTTACCGACACGCACACCGGCAAGGCCGTTCAGATCATTGAAATCCAACAGGTATTCGGCATGACCACTTATCGGGTGTTCGAGCCAGATACGGGAACTGTGTACACCGCAAGCGATCGCACGCTGAGCGCCGAGGACAGCTTATCAAAGCCCTCGGAGGACTTTGTGCGCTTTGCCGCCGCATGGTGCCGCGTGCGCAACGAACTGGCATCCGGGACGGTATTTGACATCTCCGAGAGCGTCTTGCCGCTTCCCCATCAGCGGTATGCGCTGGAGCGGGCCCTTGCCACCAACGAGGTTCGCTATATGCTGGCGGACGAGGTCGGCCTGGGCAAGACCATTGAGGCCGGGCTTATCATCAAGGAGCTGCAGGCGCGTGGCCTGATCGAGCGCGTCCTCGTCGTCTGTCCGAAAGGGCTGGTCACGCAGTGGGAAGCGGAGATGCAGGAGAAGTTTGGCGAACGCTTCACCATCATCCAACCAGAGGATTATGCGACACTCAAAAAGGTCGCGCCTGACCAGAATGTCTTTTCGGCATTCAGCCATGTCATCAGCCCGATGGACGCCATCAAGCCGGTTGAGGAACGAGCAGGCTGGTCGCAGGAACGCATAGACCAGTACAATCAGGAGCGCATCGAAGCCGTCGTGGCAGGCGCATGGGACCTCATCATCATTGACGAAGCCCACCGTGTCGCCGGACAATCCAGCGAGGTGGCGCGACACAAGCTGGGTGATATGCTGTCCAAAGCCTGCCCGCATCTGCTGCTGCTCACTGCCACGCCGCATTCCGGCAAGACGGAGCCCTTTCTGCGGCTGATGCGCCTGCTGGATGAAGATGCGTTTCCCAGCACCAAGGCGATTGTGCGCGAGCAGGTTGCTCCTTTCCTCATTCGCACCGAAAAGCGGGAGGCTGTGGACAACGCGGGCCAACCGTTATTCAAGCAACGGCATACGCAGGCTCTGGAAATCGAATGGCAGGCGCGGCACAGTCTCCAGCGTGAACTATATGAACAGGTTACAGATTACGTTCGTGAAGGCTACAACAAAGCCATTCGCGAACGCAAGAACTACATAGGGTTTCTGATGGTCTTGTTCCAACGGCTTGTTTCTTCGTCCACGACCGCGATCATCGACGCGATGGAGCGCCGCTTGAGTGCTTTGCAGATGCAGTCGGAGCAGCTGCATTCGGGCAATTACGATGAATTGGTGGATGATGATATCGAGATTTCCCTGCAGGAGGCGCTGACACTGCTTTCCACCGGCATTGCCGAAGAAAAAGATCAGCTGCAAAAATTGCTGGCGTTGGCAAAACAAGCACTTCTGCAAGGCATGGACGCCAAACAGGAGGCTCTGATCGACCTGCTGGTCCGCATCCGCCGACACGAACCGGATGCCAAGATGATCCTGTTCACGGAATTTGTGGCCACGCAAGCCGCCATCCGGCAGTTGGCAGAGTATCACGGCATTTCGACCACTTGCATCAATGGCAGTATGAGTCTGGACGAGCGGAACGTTTCGCTTCAGGCCTTCCGACGTGAGAAACAAATGTTGATCTCCACCGACGCCGGTGGCGAAGGCTTGAACCTGCAATGCGCCCACATCGTCATCAACTTTGACCTGCCTTGGAATCCGATGAAGATCGAGCAGCGCATCGGGCGTGCGGACCGCATCGGCCAGGAGCACGATGTTCAGGTTTACAACTTCATTTTGCGCGATACCGTTGAGAACCGGGTTCGCACGGTTCTGGAGGAAAAACTCTCCATAATTCTGAAGGAACTGGGAATAGATAAGCTCCAAGACGTACTGGACGAAGGAACTGCCGACATTGACTTTACGAGGGTCTATATCTCCAGCATCACCATGCCGCGCCACCAGGGCGTGTACGTAGACAATCTCGGCAAGGATGTGCAAAAACAAGTAGACCAATTGCAGCGCATACGGGATGTAATCCACGATGAAAAGGCGCTTTTGCCCGACCGTGAGTCCGAGCGTCAGCAGCACAATTTTTGCGCGCTACTGAAAGAGATGCTCTATCATTATCAGACCTGGAAGGGATATATGCCGGATCGTCGGCTTGATTTGGAGCTGTCCGTTTCAGACCAGCGCATTCAGGATATCTTGAAGGCGAAGCAGGTATGGCATCCAAGGCATGGGGCGCAGACCGTCCGGTTCCCCGGTTTGAAAACCGAGCCTGGCATTTTTACTCTGTGGGAAATTTGCCTTGGGGAAGAAGCTGCGGACCGTCGCATTGTGGCTTTTTTCATCACTGAAAGTGGTCTGTATCGCCCTGCCGCCTCAAAGCTCATTTGGGAAGAATTGCTGAAACCCGGCAGCATCATGGAAGTCTGCGGGACGATACCGCTAACCTCTGACCAATTTACTGCCGTCTCATTGCGTGCGCAAGAATTTGCCGCCGATGTCTTTTTCCAGATGAAAGAAGCCTACGAGAGAAGGCATGAAACGCAGTACAGAAAGCAACAACGCGCTTTGACATTGCGCATCGAAGCGGCACAGCGCATCGGTATCGAGAACATTCGCTGCGCGCGGATCACGCGGCTGGAAGCTCTATTGAGAGATGCTACCAACGCGTATCAGCGCAGACGAGACATATGCCCGACATTCACGCCGATGCTGGCTCTTTTCACGAGGTAAGGCATGATTCAGAGAGTATTCGATAAGACAGGCATCCGCTGGAGGCCGCAGACCATCATCATTGACCGTGATGGGCTTTGGTCCCGCTTGGGTATGGACGCACATGCCGAAGCAAATGGATTTGCCGTCGAGCATTTTATCGATGAAATGCAGCTGCGCCGCGCGTATGAGCACAGATATCGCTATCAGTCTGAAAAGAGGGCAATTCTTGTCCCGGATGCGATTGGTATGCACATCCCTTTCGACATCGCACAGCGGTTTCATGTCATTGAGCTGACGTTTGACCTGGTTTTCCCGAACCTTCATGCAGAAACCTTGCGCCGTCTACCGGGGATCGACTACTCATTGTTGTCGTTTTGCGTAGATGCAGCCGCAGTTCAGCCGCTCTCCGCAGAGCAAACGGAAGCATTATGCCGACAAGGGATGTACTCGGCTGTATACGCGGCAAGTTACGCCAACCGTCTATTGGATCAGGCTGTGACGATGGCCGTTGAAGCAAGCACATACAGAGAATGGGGCACTATCGCGCAGATGTATGGAAAGGCGGCAATGATACACCATGGCGGCATGGCGCTGTATCATTTTGCTGCTGTACAGCAAAATATAGAGAACCAGTTCAAACAGTGGATAGGGGCAAGATACAACATTCTATCTGGGTCTGTAGACCGCAGACAGCCCGTGCTTTTAAGCGGTATAGCGGACTACATCAGAAAACAGGGCGGAAAGATTGCTCTCATTGTCATGGATGGCATGAGCTTTGAGAATCTGTTTACCATTCAACGCTGTATGGTTGATCAGAGGTACTCTTTCGATTCTTCGGGCGTTTTCTCATTTTTCCCAACTGTAACATGCGTCGCAAGGCAAAGCATATTCAGCGGAAAACTGCCGTGCGAACACGAGAAACCATACTCACTTATCAATGAAGAAAAACAATGGCGCGCTTATTGGAACGCTGCGGGGTTCCGGGAACATGAAGTAGATTTTTTCAAAACTGAAATGCCGGAAATAAAGCCTGACACAAGGGTGGCTGGGATTGTTCTCAATATCATTGATGACTTGATGCACGCTCAACTGCAAGGAATGTCCGGAATGCAAAAGGACATTCAAACCTGGATGGAGAAAGCTCCTTTGCAGCAATTGCTGGATAAACTGCTAGGGCAGGGGTTCCAAGTCTATATGACCAGCGACCACGGAAACACTGCGGCAATCGCGCAAGGCCGCTTCACAAAACCAGGAATATTGGCCGAACCTGCCAGCCGTCGGGCCATCATTTACCAAGATTATGTTGATGCTCAGGAGCTTGAAAAGTTTACCGTATTCCAGTATGCTGGAACATACCTGCCGGATGGTTGCAAGACGTATCTATTCGAACCAGGTACTTGCTACGGAGATCGTGGCAAAGAGTATGTCACGCACGGAGGAATGGCCATAGAGGAGGCCATCGTCCCGTTTGTGCGAGTTGGAGTTGTCAATGGCTGAAAAAGTAGGACTTGCCCGGAACTTCAAACTGGAATGGCTGGACTTGGTCGCAGATTGCCAGATGGCTAATCTCACAAAAGAAGAAGCGCAAGAACGATTGGATGAGATGCTTCGCCAGACAATCAACGCAAAGGATAATGTACGTAAAATACGAACCATTATGCTAAATCTATGGTATAACACGGATGACTGGTATCAATCGTCCAGTATCCTCGCGTGTCGGCGAATCATTAAATCCGAGCGGGTCCCGCTTCATTGGGCTTTATTGATGGTGCGGTATCCGGTATTTTTTGACCTATGCGTTGTCATAGGAAGCATGCTCGATTATCGTGAAGATATTTCATTGGCACATATAAGGGACCGCATTTATGAGAAGTGGGGCGCGAGAGTGACACTTGTGCATTCATTGGATAAAAATATTCAATCTCTCAAAGATATAGGTGCCTTGACATCAACAGACACTCGTGGGCTATATAAATCCACTGAATTTATTGTTTCGGACAAGAGCATTGTTAGCATCCTCATAGCCGCGACAATTGAGTGTTCAGGATGTAAATACATGACATGGGGAGAAGCTATACACCATCCCGCTCTATTTCCGTTTCGCATTGAACATGTATCACAGGCTGATGTTGCTGCCTGTGATCGACTTGTGCTTGAAAAAATGGGTGATGAGGTCGTACTCCGTGTAAAATGATTTCTGATTTGGCAGACACCCCTTTATGAACGCACCAACAGAAAATATTGGCGTGGGGCTTGCTTTCCACCCGTGAATGCGTAAGCTGGTTGCCATATTTATGCCGCAAACATATAGTAACAGCTGTGACTCGGCCGCAGAGGCACATCACATTTTACGGGCGGAACGAAACATGGAAATGGGCAAGCTCACGGCGAAATTGAGGGACGCGGTTCCGGTATGCTTATTGGTAGAGGGCAAGGAGATCAAGCGGTACAAGAACATCGAAATTCCGGACGATCTAAAGAAACTGGAGTACCAGGACTATAAATTCGACGTACCTGCGCATGGCGCGATCACCTTCAAGATTATGTTCGAGCCGGGCGTGCTGCCCGAGGTTTTCCCGGATGCTCGGGAGCGGAGGAGCAGGAAGACGGCGCGGGAGGGCACTGCGACGCTGGATGACGCGCCTATAGGAGCCCGGGAAGCGGATGCGTATGTGGACGTCATCTCAGAGCCGACGGAGAACGAAGCGCCGCTGCATTCGGCGGAGATGGGGGAGGGGAGCCAAGCGACCATCGCCAAGCCCAATGAGCCCGCAACCAATGAGCTCGCCTACCATGTAACGGGCGAGCGCCGCAAGGAACTGGTCAAGGCCATCAGCCAGTTTACTGGTATGACGGCGATGTACCATAACACGCCGACCTTCGCCTTCGCCATCGGGAACTACACTGTAGACAATAGCGGCACATTGACCGGCGAAAACAACGCCGCGCTGTTGGAAGCGATGGCTGAACAGGGGTTTATCACGAAGTGAACTCCCTATCACGAAGATAACCCGAAACGCGTTTATGAGTGCGTTTTTTTCTCCCCTTCTATGAATTCCCAAAACTTTACCGATTCCATAACCGTCTAATCATAAAATAAACATAGGGAATGAAAAGGGGGATCGGGTATGAAAAGGCTTTTGTGCTTCGCTTCACTCATATTGACCCTTCTGCTTCTTGTTTCCTTTGCGCCACCGCGCATGGCGGTCGGAGAGTCGCAGGTCGAAGTATCTGCCGACCGCACAGAGGCGACAACGGGCGAGCCTATCACCTGGACGGTCTCGCTTTCGGGATCTTGGGCGTCGACGACGTGCGCCTACTTTCTCTATCGCGATATGCAGTTGGTCGATTACCAGCTCGCAAGCGCCGTGCCGTTTTACCAGTATACGCCCGACACGCCCGGCCTCTATTGCCTGTCCGTGTGCGCCTCCGACGGGACGAAGTCGTTATTCGGGAGCGCGGAAGGCATTTCGGTCGAAGCACCTCTGAGCATTGTGTCTGTCGACGCGAACCGCCCGCGCATATCGTTGGGAGCGGTCGCGACCTGGACGGTGCGCGCGGAGGGCGGCAGCGGCAGTGTGCGCTTCGGATTCTTCGTTTATCGGGACGGGAAACTGCTCGAATTTTGCATTCCGGACGATCCAGAGAGCGGGGTTCTCAACTACACGCCAGATTCGCCTGGCACCTACACCGTCGATGTGCTCGCGAGCGACGTGAGCGGGAAGGCGAAGATGGCGGGCGCGCCGATCGTTGTGACGGAGGGCGCTGTAGAGCCGCTCACCGTGACGAGCGTGTTTCCGAACGCTTATGACATGCCCTTGGGTGATGAGATCGTCTGGACGGCGACTGCCTCGGGCGGTGAGGGGACGATCGCGTTTTCGTTCTTTCTCTACAAAGACGGGCAACTTGTGAGCTTCACACCCGTTGGCACCACATCCGTCTACCGAATGACGCCTACGGAGCCTGGTGTATACGCAGTTTCCGTACACGCGAGCAGCGGACTTGAGTACGGGAACCTCATGAGCGGCAGCGTAACTGTCGCACTGCCCGACGGCGTGCGGCTAACTTCTGTCACCTGCGACCGGAGCAAGGTGGTACTGGGCGAATCGCTCGCATGGACGGCGCAGGCGGAGGGAGTGTCGGGCGCGGTCGTTTATTCCTTCGCACTGTACCGCGACTGGATGCTCATGGGACTCTATGAGACCGGCGATTCCCCAGTGTTCTCTTTCGTACCGAAGGAAGTCGGTACATACATGGTCATCGTTTACGCGAAGGATGACATGCATGCCGCGAGTGCGCCCTCGGCGGACATGCGAGTCGTATCCACAGGTCTGTCCGTCGATTCCGTGAACACAGATCAGCTTACCGGAGTGGTCGGGAAACCCATCACCTGGACAGTACACGCTATGGGCAGTGAAAATCTTCGGTACGCGTATTTTGTCTACTTGAACTGGGAACTCGTCTACTCGTCCGACATCACAACCGAAAATTCGTTCACCTATACTCCAACCGGTTCAGACGATTTTAACCGTTATTACATCGAGGGCTTCGTAAGCGACGGGGAACAAATGGTTGGCTTTAAAAGTGCGGTGCTCTCAGTTGCCGGGGAAGGCAACCCGCGTATACTGTCCATCGCGCCCGACCGGGCAATCTCGTATCCCGGCGAGAGAATAACATGGACGGTGACGGTCGACTACGGCACTGATGCTCCTGACCCGATCGGCCAAATCGCATTCTGGCTTATGCTCGATCAGGGCGAGACAGCGATCGATTATACCGAGTTTGCGCGTGTAACCAGCTATTCCTATGTGCCGACGCAACCGGGCACATACCTCCTCATTGCAGCAATCGACACCGGTTTGGATTATCAAGTCTGCGACGCGCCTGTCGTGCGGGTGATCGACCCGACGATGATGGACTTCGACGTGGCGATCGAACCGGACCATCTCCGGGAGATCGCGCTATCTACTGCGATCCCCGCGCCTACGCTGGCGATTCCCGAGATTGTTATCCCGCATGTGGACTTCTCAAGCGTGCTCGCAACCACACGTCCTCCCATGGCGCCCGAAAAACCGAAGCCCACGCCGACGCCCGCGCCGACCCTTAACCCCGATCTTCCGATCTTCGAGAAACCGGACATTCATCTGCCGTAACCGAGAAGTCTTACCCGCCCGGAAACGGGACGCCCTTCCCTGACAGCAGGACCAGTCGAAAGAAAGAGAGTGATTGGCTGTGAACGTGACTAGGTTGTATGCGTTTCTCATGACCTTACTGCTGCTCGTTTCCCTTGTCGCTCCACTACCTGCATCCGCGCTGAGCGCCATGCAGGTTATGCCCAATCGAACGATAGCACGTGTTGGCGACGCGCTAACATGGACGGTTCTGCCGAAGGGCATCTCGGGCGAGGTTGCCTACCTGTTTGCACTGTACCGCGATTCAGACTTCATCGGAACTTACGACACCGGATCGACTCCCTCGTTCAATTATGTTACAGATGTGCCCGGAACCTACAATGTCTTCGCGTTCGCGACGGACGAGTCAAATACCCTCAGCGCTGCCTCGGAAGACGTCATCGTCACAGAGAGGCTCTGGAATTTCGAATCCGTCACATGCGACCATCTCTCAGTCACGAAAGGCACCCCCGTTACATGGACAGTGAACGTTACAGGCGAAACGGAAGGTCTACTGTATTCGTACCAGATATTGTGTTCCGGATACGCCATCGATTCCTTCGGTGAGACGACCGCGAATTCGATCACCTATACACCCACTGATCTCCCGTACCCCGAACTGGGCATCAGGGCATTCGTCACCGATGGCGTGAACACCGAGATGGTTTCAGGTCCCGGGCTCTATGTGGTTGGGGAGGATGCCCCATACATCGTCTCCATCACGCCCAACGCGACGATCGTCAACGTCGGCGAGATGATCACCTGGTCGTTGGCGGCAGAACCCGGCGTAAGCGGTGATACGGGACTACTCGGTTACCGGGTCGAACTGAATGGTGATACGGTTTCGAACTGCGACACTGAAGATCTCACATACTCCTATACACCAACCATTCCGGGCGAGTGCCGCCTATATGTTACACTCTATTCGAGTGGCACTTTCGAAATTCGAGGTTCTTCTGTCCAAGTCGAAGAGGAAGGAATTGCCGTCGGAGCCACATGGATACCCGGATTGAAGAATACCCCGGCTCCCACGCCTATACTCGTCGATCCAGGGACCAAGTTTGATCTGGGTGGCCTCCAAATCCCAAAGGTATTCCCAGGTTCGTCGACGACTCCTGCCCCGAATTCTACCCCGACCAAATTGAATATACCGAAGGTGCGGCCAACCTCCACGCCTACTCCCGCTCCGACATTAAACCCTGATCTTCCGATATTTGAGAAACCAATCATTCATTTCCCGTAGACTTGGCTGATGTTCTATTGGGGCAAACTGTATGAGAATGTGAGGATGGGGCTTTATGAAACTGAAAATCTGGCAGAGAAACAGCCTGTCGGCCGTGATCATTGCGGTGGGTGGAATTGCTCTCTATTTTCTGATGTTTTTACTGCTGACACTCTTCACGCAGGCTGGAAATGCTTTGACGAGGTTAATCTCAGGTGAGGACAACATTGCGATCAATATGACGGTGTGGCGGGACGCCTTTTTCCTGATTCTCTTAGTTGCTTCCTGGTTGATCTTTCGATCGAAGTTCAGCGATCTGATCAAAGCAACGTTTCTGAACGCGCCTCTGATGGTTCTGTTTGTGATGATAGGTCTTTCACTGTACGAGCGTCCGCAATGGCTCATTCTTGGCATCGGTGCCGCGATCGCGCTTGCCGTTCTCCTCTACATGTACATAAAGAAGCAGTCGTGGATGTATTTCTTCGCGACCCTTTTCACAACAGGGGTCGCGGCGTATGTCGTGCTGGCTGGAGTAGAGATATAGTCTCTGGTGTCCTCGGGATGGATTACGAGACCCTCGGACGTCCTGTCCGGGGGTCGTCCATTGCCTCTTGAATACGTCGCGTGAAAATGGACACGCGCGTCGCTCAGATTGAACACACCCGTCGCTCAGAATGAACACACGCCGACGCGAAGACTGAACGCGGGCTGAGCGCGTTACCTGCCGAGTGCTATAGCGGCCTGCGGGCCACGCTGGGGCTCTGCCCCAGACCCCGGAGTTTTTCGGGCTCTTCGCTATTCCGTGTGGGTAGGTACGTATGGTATACTAACCAAGGGTGAAGGGAAATGATGGATCAGACGATACTGTTCGGGTTGGCTTTGGGGATCGAAGAGCCGATTTACGTCAAGGCGGTTCGATTTGACAAGGAAGCTGGCGAGCTTCATATCGACATGGACTTCCGGGAAGGGGCGCGCTTTTCATGCGGCGTCTGCGACGCGGAGGGACAGCCAGTGTACGATACGGAAGAGAAAACGTGGCGGCAGTACACGCCTTTTGTCCGACAAGATCAACCACCCGACGCCAATGATGCACTCGCTCTTCATCAACAACATCGTCGAGAACCAGCTTCTCGAATGAAATTGGCACACTACGTACGATCGCTCGGAAATAGAGAGGGAGGGTCTCGCGATGGGCAGTTACGAGAACATACTTGAGGCGATCCGGCGCGTGCCGGTTGTCAATACGCATAACCACCATTTGCCGGATGCGCTACACGCGGGAGCCGGGCTGCGTTATATCCTGGACAACTCGTATACAGGCTGGACCGGCAAGGCGCCGGACATGGCGGACGCCAGGGCGATCCGACGGTATATCGAAGAAAATCTGTGCAACACGTATTACAGATGGTTGTTCGGGGCGCTGGAAGAGCTTTACGGGCTTGCGGTGACGGTCGAGAACTTTGCGGAGATCGACCGTCGCGTCAGACGAGCGCACGAAAACCCAGCGCGGCATCTGGAGCTTTTGAAGGGCGTGTGCCGGTTTGAGCGGATCGTCAACGAGCGGCAGCCCGACCCGGGCAGCGACCTCGGGCATCCCGAGCTGTTTGCGCCCAGCTTCCGCTGCGACAGCTATTTCTCGGGCTACGCCGCGGATAAGCCAGACCCCAACGGCTTTTTTGCGCGCGCGACATTCGAGAACCCGGAGATCGGGACGATCGAGGACTACCTCGCGGAGATGAAGCGCGCCATCGCTCGCAAGAAGGAAGCGGGATGCGTGGCGCTCAAGGTCGCGATCGCCTATGAGCGTCCGCTCGACTTTGACGAGGTCGATGTGTCCGCCGCCCGGCGTGCACTCAACAACCCGGATGCAGGCGCGCGGGAAGTGACGGCGTTCGGCAATCTCGTCATGCGTGGCATCTGCGAGGCGGCGGCGGAGTGCCGCCTGCCTTTGCAGATCCATACGGGTATGGGTCAGCTGAACGGCACAAATCCCATGCGTGCGCTGTCCCTCATCTGCGCGCATCCGGACGCAAAATTTCACCTGCTGCACGGCGGCTTCCCGTGGCTCGACGACACACTCGCGCTTTTGCACAACATGAAAAACGTATGGTCGGATACGGTGTGGATTCCGTACCTCTCCACGCATAAGGCTGTCGATTACATCATATCCGCACTGGAGGTGGGCGGCGCGACGCGGCTGACTTGGGGATGCGACGCGTGGGTGTCGGAGGATTCGCTCGGCGCGCTGCGTGCCATGGAGCACGTGCTCGCGCGCGCACTGTCGCACATGGTTGACGACGGTGCGTTTGGGATCGCGTACGCGCAGTATCTGGCGGGGCGCACCCTCCGTGAAAACGCGCGGGATTTGTTCGGGCTGTGACGCGAGCAGGGAGAAAAAAACGGAGTGGTGAGAGCGGGCATAGCCCTTCTCTCTTACCCAAAAGGCGCATTGATATACCGCCGACGGCTTTCTGTGCCGATCGGTGCGAAATAAAACAGCGGGATTGACACCCGCAGAAAGGAGAGGAGAACTAAGAAGTCAAGCGATCCATAGCCGAATCTATAGAAACGGGGGCGGCTTTGTGGTATAATTCAATCGCTTAACAGATAAAAAAGGGAGTGTATACCTTGAATACCAGATACCGCTTTATAAAGGCTCTCGGCGGCGATGCTCCCGTGACGGACTTTTCTGCACTGATTCCCGCCGAAGGCAATCCCTTCCCCGTTCGGCGCATCACCAATTTCATGACGCTGGGTCCCTTTGTTCTGAAGACCAACGGCGCCTTTGAAACCGAATACCTTTACGAGCGCACCAAGACACTGGACTGCGATTATCTGCAGGCGGGCGGCGGTGAAGCCAACGTGAAGCCGTATCTGGGTAAGCATGAAATCAACGAATACTGGGGACCTGCAGAGCTACAGTGGTCCGAAGGCGAAATCCGCTGGGATACCATTCATCTGGGCAACAAAGCTGGAACCTTTGAGGACAACAACGAGGCCCTGTACGTTACGCCGCAGCGAAATTGCGTGTTCTACGCGGCGGTGTATGTCCAGTCCGAAGGCGATCGGGATGCCATCGTCAGCTATGAATCCTCCGGCGCATTGGTGTATTTGAACGGAAGAATGGTGGATTATGCTCCCTACGGCCGTATAAAGAGCATCGCCACCCTGGGCCGTCAGTTCATCGCCCATCTGAAGGACGGTCTGAACCTGTTTGTGTTCAAAATCCGCACGGGCTACATTGCAGACGGCATAGATTTCTGCCTTTCCAACATGTATATCCATCCCATTATGGTGAAAAAAGACGGCATCGCCGTTACTTATCCTGCGGTTTCCGGCGCATATTTCGGCACCAAGGAGGCGCCCCGCCAGGTCTTCTATTCCTTTGTCGGCGCCCTTACCGATACCGCTACGTGTAAGTTCAACTACACCACAGAGGGCTACAGCGCCTCCATAGACATCGCGCCCATGAAGGCAGAAACGTGCTGCGCAATGCGCGTAAGCGTGCCTTCCTGTGACCGGAAGCGGCTTTCCCGCGTAGAAGCCGATCTGAACGGCAAGGTGGTCACCTTTGAAGCGGAAACCCACCCGCGTCCCAACTTTGACGGCACCGAGCATCTGTTCTCCGACTTCCATTTCGATACCACCTACCACGAGGAGCAGCGCACCTACGCCTTCGGCGCCTTTGATATTACCCACAACATGCTGCAGCAGCAGCGCAACAGCCCGGATTTCCGGCTGACCCTCTCCGAGGTGGATTACCTGCATCCCTACTACTCCATCTTCCCCCAGGATCGGGATCTGATCAAGAAGTGCTTTGAGGACGGCATCGCCGAGGCGGACTGCTTCTACAACCAGCCCAATGACCTCACCTCCTCCCCGGAAGGTCTTACCCGCAACCTGATTTACGGCCAGTTATATCATAAGGATTATCTCGGCCAGAAAAAGGTGATTTTCGCCCCCGGCGATGTGTACGGCCATCCCAGCCAGATTTCCCAGATGTGCGATAAGGGCGAAGTGCTCTCCATGCGTTGGGGCAAGTGCATTGTAGGTCTGGATTCCGCCTTCAACCATATGTCTCCCGACGGCACCACCATGCTGCATGTGAAGACCATGGAAATGAAGGACTCCATCCGCCTACATCTGCATCATTCCGGCAACGGTTCCGAAATTCCCGGTGAGCTGCCAAGCTATCCTGTGGACGCGGACCTTTCCTGGCTGAAGGAAACCGTAAACAACACCCATTTTTCCACCTTCTCCGAGATGAATGAGGGTGTTGCGGCGGATGACAAGGCCTGGAAGGAAAAGACCGGCCGCAACGCGCTGCAGACCATCTCCCGGGATTTGACTCAGCACCACTCCGGCACCCTGCTGATCCGCTCCGACTTCAAGCAGGCCAACCGTCTTTCGGAAAATCTTCTGGTCACCGCGGAAAAGATCGCCACCATCGCCGCCCTGAACGGCGCTACCTATCCCGAGAAGACCATCGATAAGGGCTGGCGTCAGCTTCTGTGCGCCCAGCACCACGATTCCATCACCGGCACCAACAACGAGATCTCCTTTGTGGATCTGATGATTGAGTACCGGGAGTGCATCCAGCTGGCGGAAGAGGTCATTTACGGCGCTCTGAAGCAGCTTTCCAACGTGGTTCTGGTGCCTGATGGCGATATGGGCGTGGTTGCCTTCAACCCCCATCCCTGGGAGCGCGCCGAAAAGTGCCTCGTGAGCCTCGCGGAGGAAGGCAATTATGTTGCCGTGGACGAAAACGGCAAGGAGTACCCCATGGTGGAAGTGCGCAAGGGCATGCACAGCGAACGGATCTGCGCCTTCATCGCGGATATGCCCGCGCTGGGCTACAAGACCTTCGCTCTGAAGAAGGTCGCCAACAAGCCCGCCCCTGCCTGCAACAAGGAATTCACCATTGAGAACGAGTACTTCTCCCTGCGTGTGGATCCCAAGCTGGGCGGCGGCATCGTGTCCATTTGGGACAAGATCGAAAACCGTGAAGTGTGCGCAAACGGCGTGGACGGCCCCGCCAACCGGGTGGTCGCCATCAAGGAAGTGCCCCACCGCGCCGAGACCCAGCATGAATTCTACACCAACGGCCAGAAGCTGTACTCCACCGAGGCGCCCGCCCAGATCAAGCGCGTGTGCACCGAACTGTATCAGCGTCTGGAGATCACCGTAAAGATGGACATCATCGCCCGCGTACGCCAGACTATCACCTTGTGGAAGGGCTCCAAGCGCATCGACATGCAGACCATCGTGGAGGACTATATCGCCCGGGACGATCTGTTCACCGTCACCTTCCCCGTGAACGTGAGCGGCGGAAAAGTGGTTTACGATGACCGGTTCGCGCCCCATGTGGTCAACAAGGGCATCAACAAGCTGTCCTTCCAGACCCACCAGTACTACGCCTTCTCCCATAGCCGCGTAGCGCCCGTGAACCAGTGGATCGAAGTCGGCCCCACCGTAGCCATGGAAATGGGCGGCGGCGCGCTGCAGCTGGGCATGACCGCCATCATCCGCAACGACAAGGGTGCGGCGGTGGAAGCGGCGGATCAGCTGCTTTCCGTGCTCACCAAAAAGGCCATCCCCGTGACCCTGTATCCGGAAGTGGAGATCACCGATATCGAGACCCGCAGCCGCATTGCTCACAATCCGCCTTCGGTCTACGGCAGCGGCTATGGCGACTGGCGTCTGCCCCACTTCAATGAGGATTTGACCAACACCGATACCCGCTTCGTGCTGTCTTTGGAAAACGAGGAAAAGTGCGAATACGTAAAGACCCTGGAATCCCGCATGGATGCCTCCCAGAAGGCCGCCTACGAGAAGGCCCTTGCGGAAACCAGCATTGCCACCCTCTACTGCGTGGACAGCAACAACGCCCTTTCCAAGCCCATTGACGTGATTCTGGTGCGTACCAAGGACGAAGCGGCCTTGGAAAACTGGATCGCCGCCGTGTCCGCCCAGCTGGAAAAGGGACACCGCTGGAATCTTTCCGCCACGATTTGCGCGGACAGCGTAGCCGCCGAAGACGATTACGGCGTAGCCCTCATCAACAACGGCAACATCGCCTGCTCCGTGGAAGGCGACAACATGCTCAACCTCATGCTGTTCCACACCGCCGATTTCTACGGCAATATGGGCCGCACCACCGGCGAGGATCAGCTGATTCCCGAGCAGAAGACCTATTCCGCCACCTACGCCCTGTATCCTCAT
This sequence comes from Bacillota bacterium, assembly GCA_023421735.1. The sequence continues at coordinate 48,817 of JAEZSP010000078.1, forward strand.
GCCCACAGCTTCCGGGAAGCCAACGTGTACCGCAGTGCCATGGAATTCAACGATCCCATCGTGGCGGACATCTGCGAGGCGGGCAAAAAGGGTCTGCTGCCCGGAGAAAAGAGCTTCTTCAAGACCACCGGCAGCTTCATCACCACCTGCTTCAAACCCGGCGGCTTCGATATGGCAAGCATGTCCCAGAAGAAGCGCAGCATTGCCCAGCGGGGCATTGCCTTCCGCGGCTTTGAAACCGACGGCGTGAACGGCACCATGACCTTCGAAGCTGGCTTCGGCACCAAGTCCGTTTCCCGCGTGAACCTGCTGGAGCATGATCCCGTAGCCATTGCCCACGGCGAGAACGGCTTCACCGACGATGTGAAGTGCTTCTCCATCGAAACCTACCACATGGATCCCGAAATGCCCGCCAAGGCCATCGACGGCTGCCCCGCCCGGGAAATGGAAGTTGTACAGCCTGTGTACGTCCGCAGCTGGGAACACGATCTGGGAACCATGCCCATGGGTTACTTCGCGGTCGTAGGTACCATCGATCGCAAGATCCGGGAGATCACCGATACCGAGATCGAATTAACCGTGAATTTGGTCAACAATCAGCCAGACGCCTGCGCAAAGGGCACCATGAAGCTCTCCGCCTCCGCAGGCATGCAGCTGGATACCTCGGAAATTCCCTACGACATTCCCGTGGGCAAGTACGAAACCCGAAAAGTGCTGCTGCGAAAGCCCACGGCAGATACTCTTGGCACCGTGCGCCTCACCTATGAGGATGACGATCAGACCTTTACGGATGTATACGAAATCGGTACCTTCGATCCCAATTTTGCCCTGAAGGACAACGGCGAAAAGCTCACCGCTACCGTGACGAACAATACCACCGAACGCCTTGTGGGGCAGCTGGCTCTTGCCACCCCTATCGAGACCTGGGAATGCAAGAGCAATCCCAACGCCCTGTCCTCCATCCCTATGGGATATATTCCCGTGGACATCGCACCCGGCGAGACCATGGACTTCAATTTCCCCATTGCGGAATTGCAGGACGATCTGAAGCACTCCTTCTGGGCCATTGCCAAGCTCATGCTCAACGGCCACATCTACTTCGGATATGTGCATCGCAAGAGCAACTGCCACAATCTGTGGGCAGGCACCTTCACTTTGGAGGTCTTTGCTGACAATGGTTCCCAGAAGAAGCTTTTCGCGCGCACCGCGCGGTAATGCAAGCATATCGGACGACCGGTTTGCCGGTCGTCCTTATCCCTCAGAAAGATAAAAGTGATACGATGGCGTTCATTCTACCTACTTCGTGTCTGCCATGACCCAAACAAGTGCAATTGACGCCCCACGAGCCATCACTGGATGGATTCTCTGCCACCACTTGACGGAGAATTAGGCGTACCCTGACGGACCCCAGCGAAATTGCTATCGATATTCCTTTATCCCGCTGGGCGAGGAGATCACCGCACTCAAGGGAACCCTCGAAACGTGAACCAGAGTCCCTCTTTTAAAAGGAGAACACTCATGGACTTTCAGGATAAAGTTGCCGTGGTCACCGGCGGCGCACGCGGAATCGGCAGGGCGATCGCGGAGGCGTTCACCGCGCGCGGTGCGCGCGTGTGCACAATCGACCTTCTGCCGAACGACTTTTTCGTTGGCGACCTCGCGGACGAGCACGTGCTCGAGGCCTTCACTGCGAAAGTGCTCGCCCGACACGGCAAGATAGACTACCTGATTAACAACGCAATGCTCTCCAAAGGCGGCTTGAACGCCTGCTCATACGAGGACTTCAACTACGCGCTGCGCGTCGGCGCCGCAGCTCCCTATTACCTCGCGAAGCTGTTCTCCTCGTCCTTCCACCCGGGCGGTGCGATCGTGAATATCTCCTCGACACGCTTCCTCATGAGCCAGCCGAACACAGAGAGCTACACCGCCGCGAAGGGAGCGATCACTTCCCTCACCCACGCGCTCGCGGTCACTCTGTCGGGCAGGGTGCGCGTCAACGCGGTCGCCCCCGGTTGGATCGATACAGCAGATTCCGAACTCTCCCCCGCCGACCGCCTGCAACAACCCGTCGGGCGCGTGGGCATGCCGGAGGACGTCGCAAACGCGGTGCTCTTTCTCTGCGGCGAGAAAAGCGCGTTCATCACCGGGCAGGTGCTCCCCGTCGATGGTGGCATGACAAAACTCATGGTCTATCATGGGGATGAGGGTTGGTCGCTTAATCCCTCGTCCAACCAATAGCGCCAGATGGGAAGTGAGCTCGATCAGCGCGACGTTCACACACCTATCTCCGTGGACGCGCAAGTCATATCAAACATGAGAGGAGCTAACGAGTATGGCCACAAAAGCAATACTGATAAGTCGCGAACGTAAGGAGCTAATTGCCAAGTATGCGACGGCTGCAGTGTTCCTGTATGGGGTTATTAGGCCCTTGCTCGATGCAGTAATTAAGAACTGATCGTTGCCCGAAAGCTGAGGGAGTATCCATGCCGCAGAAACTGAATGTCACTGTTGGCGTTGATGTGTCAGAGAAAGGGATAAAGAGGATGGTCGGGAACAGCCAAAAACTGATTAAAGCCTAAATCTAAGACCTAAAGCAGGAGTAATATACGATGGAATACATATTGCCGATAGCATTAGTGGTAACTGCCACAGCCGCAATCACGGTAGCGGTTGTTTTCATGCGAAAAAGGGCTAGCTCTGTTCTTAGCAATGCTGAAAGCACAGGGCAGGCTATGTCCACAGATATGTTGGCAGCTTCGGCAACACACAGGGGCGAATTATCTGTACCCATTGAACTCCTTCCTGCTACAACTCAGATTGATGAAAACAGTCTGGTCGAAATCACAGACCGCTCGGTAGTTGCCCGCATATCACAGACGCTGCCTGCTGTCGCCGAAATAGCAAGCAGAACACTGGCCTCCAATGCCGCGAACGCTGCATTGCAACAAACCGTAAAAGCTGGAAATGCCGCAGTACAGAAAGCTACAGAGGTGTTCCGAAACGGGGATGTTTATAGAGCAGTCTTGTCGCCCGGTGCCGTGCTTACCGAGTCAAGAAATATGGAAGGAGCGGTCCGTGGCTTTGCGCGTGGAGCAAAAAACATCACAGAGCAGGCGAATTTTGTCCCAGTAGCAGCTGGGAAAGCCGGAGAAGTTGTTCCAGCGAACATTGCGAAAACCGCTCAGGTAGCAAACGTGGCGGCCAATGTGATGAATGTTGCCTCTTTGGTTGTCGGTCAATACTATATGTCGATAATCGATTCGAAGTTGGAAACACTGACAAAAAGCATAGACAAAATCAGCGATTTTCAAGATAGAGAGTTCAAAAGCCGAATATTATCAGTAATATCTCTTGTCGGCGAGATTTCCCAGTTTAGCACGGAGATATTGGAGGATGAAAATCAGCGAAAACTCAAACTCTCCGCTTTGGAAGGCATAAAGGCTAATGCCACAGAACTCTTAGGGCAAGTGAATATTACGATATCCGACATAACGAATAAGAACCCTAACCCCGATTACGCAAAATACGAATCCGTAGTCGAAGAACTAAAAACATTGGTCGGATTTCAGAATGTATTAGTCGCTATTCTTGAGGAAATAAGCAAGCTAACGTACATATTAGGCAAAGGCGCTATCTCAACAGAGCAAAGCTACGCCCTGTACAACAGGTACAAAGACTTTTCGGTTCAAACCAGAACGTTTTTAAGCGAATGGCACAGAGAGCGGGTTTCAACGTTAAGGATTGATTTAGGCAAAAAACGTGTTGCCAAGGCTGGATTAGAAGCCGCAATTTCGATCGTACCGGGCTGGATAGATGAAAAGTACAATTATAAGGAAATTAAGAAAACGATCGCTAATGAGATAGCCTCCCAAGTCAATTGCACAATTGGGAGCACCGAGCAGCCAATGGCTGTCTACGCTGAAGACGTGGAACTTATCATAAAGGAAGGCAAGTATTACTATTTACCAAAGCCTCAGACGGCAGATGCAGCTGGTGAGGACGAAGTCGCACAGAGTTTGGGAGGATAAATGAATGGCTAACACAACAATCCGAATAAGCCGCGAGCGCAAGGAGTTAATCGCCAGGTATGCAACGGCGGCGGTGTTCCTGTATGGGGTGATAAGCGTCGATGAGTTTGTCGGTGTTTTCAACCACTACGAGGAAAGCCGCACGACCTCTGAGGAAGCATTGCTGGCCTTGAAGCGACTTGCCAAAACCGACGATGTGGAATACTCCATCTCCGGCGACATAATATCAGGGCCCGAATATCAGCCTGACTTTGATGACTATGAAGAAAACGTGAAATCTATCCGAGTCAACCAGAAAAGCAAACCCCGTTATCTGCCGGATAAAGAAGAATTTTTGAGATACGTCGACAGCGCCTACCGTGAGCCTGAAAAGCCGTATACTGACCTTAAGGCGCACATCCTGAAATATAAACTCACCACTCGCGGCGAGGGGATTGACGGCGTGGACGGCGACCTGATCGACCTACACGAAATGATTCAGCTCGGGGTAGGTTCGACTGATGAATTCGATTACTTCACCAAGAGAGGATACAAATTCAAAGGGCTGGACGATATCAATGCATTTGCTCAGTTAGTGATGAACGCTCACAATAATACGAGGATGTACGACAACAACGGCTTCACCCCAAACGAGATAATTGAGAAGTTCGAACGCCCTAGGTTAAAACCGCTCCCCAGAGAGCCGTTCAAAATTGAGACGACGCCCAAAGTCGGACGCAATGCCCCCTGTCCCTGCGGGAGCGGGCTTAAGTACAAAAAATGCCACGGCAAATAGGGGTGTGCAGTTTGACGATTACTCGCTTCTGACGATTCGGGGTGTGCATCGTATCAATTCATGGTGACTTTGCCAAATCAGAAACCATCTATTGATGAACTCGATAGGTGGTTTTCTCTTTGCTCAAAATCCAATAAATTCAGGCTTTTCAGGCATCGGAGGCTTCGATTTTATCAATCTTTGACGGCGTTCCGAGGGCTTCGCTGCTGTCGACGGGATTTGAACCCGCCCTGTTTTTCGGCCGCGTCTCCGGCAAATCGTCAAATTTTCACACCCTTTTTGGCCATAGGTGTTCAAATTTGACGATTCTGCTTAGGAGCTAAGACCGTCTACGTCATCTTGATTTCGTATTCCTTAATAGGCTCTCCGTAAACGCATGAGTGCCTAACTCCTTTGAGCAATGCAAAATGACATGGCGTTGTGACATTGAATTAATACATTGTTAACATCATGCCGAAAGATTATATTGCGGAAGGCTTCCATTAAAGACGCGTTAGTGTTATACTGCTGTTACTGATACACAAGCAAAGGGCGGTTAGTCAGAAATGACAAGAGAAGAATGTGACAAGATAGTATGTGCTGTTGAGAAAACTGGCTACGATTTTGAGCACTACGTTTATGAATTGCTGAAAAACAAAGGATGGCAGGTCATTAGTAATAGGTACTATGTTGATGATATTAAGGGAATTGAGCGCGAAATCGACCTTTTAGCGTACAAAACTAAGAAGGAAGACGCCGTAATTTACTACACAACATTAATAATTAGCTGCAAAAAGTCTGCCGAGAGCTTTTGGGCGTTCTTAACAAGGCAAAGGCCAGAGCACGATCCAAACACTGAATACTTCTTCCTTCACAATTATACCACCGATAGACGGTTGTCTTGCATGATGGAAGAAACTGCTGATATCACAAGAGAAAATCTTTTATCTAACGATAGTATCGTATCTCTATTTGAAATTGAAAGGGTACCATTTGCATTCCAACAAATTAACAGTAACTCAGGCAAGCCAGAAGATGATAAGCGAATATATGAATCGATAATAACGACGATTAAGGCTTTGGAATACGAAAAGGAAAATCGCGGAAGACCTAAGATTCAAAACGTTGAACAGTATTTCTACAATTTTAGTTTATTATCTGTATTTGACGGCAAGATGTATGAGGTGTTTTGTAATGATGGAGATAAGGTAGTCAAACAAATTTCTGAAATTAAATACATAAACCGTCACATAATTAGCAAAAAAGAATCGTTTTATAAAGTGCATTTTATTTCTAAGGATGCCTTGTATGCTCAAATTGACATATATGACAAGTTATACGAATGCAACAGTTCATTATATCCCAAAATGGTAAATGATTTTTATGTTGATATTTTTAAATACAATTCGAGAGTAATGGTTTTGTGGAAAGATTTTTGCAACGCGTTTTTGTTTGAATTTAATTTCATTTTAATACACATTCTCGAGTATAAAACGAATGATAGGTCAAAAGACTTCGATTATGACTATCAAGATAATGTTCTTAAGATACATTTCAGCGGATTTAATGACATCGATGATGATGATTTTTTGAAAACAGTTAATGAGTGCACAAAACTAAGAGAAGCAGCATCGTCATTACTAAATAATTGGTTTAGGTTTGAGGGTAACTATATTTTCGATAATGACATGTTGCCATTTTAGTGCACCTGAATCTATAGGGCCTTTTTGAATTAATGCTCTGGGTTTGTATCACCGAACTGTTTCTGAACACACACCGTGATGGAATGTAAAATTTGGGTAAGTTGATTTGTTTGATATGGAGGTATAACGTATGAAACGCGTCGCATCTGCGCTGCTGATGGTCGCATTCATTTTGCTTAGTTACAGCGTGGCGGTTACCGAGAAGCAAATGGCTGACGTAAATCCCGGCGCCGCACTTTACTTTGGCCACTATGAGCAGGACAATGATAGCAGCAACGGTGTTGAACCGATTGAGTGGGTCGTGCTGTCTGTGGAAGATGGCAAAGCACTCCTGACCAGCAGGTACGCGCTGGACTGCCGACCTTATCATTCAGATAAAGCCGATACGTCTTGGCAGCAAAGTGAAATCCGTTCATGGCTGAATGGCAGCTTTTTGACAGATTCGTTTACGGAAGAGGAGCAGGCGGCTATCCTTTCTTCCACTATCTCAAACGCAGAGGCTGAATGCAACGATGATTGGGAGACAACAGGTGGAGACGATACGACGGATAAGGTTTTCCTACTGAGCTATGGGGAAACGTGCTCATACTTTGCCACAAAAGACGATCGGAAGTTGACTGGCACCGAATATGCTCGGGAGCGCGGCGCAAAATTCCTGGGCATCACATCTCTCGGCATTGGGGAAACCAATTGGTGGCTGCGTTCTCCTGGCAAGAAACAGCAAGACGCATGCTATATTGACGTCCGTGGATCAATTGATACGGGATCCGTGACGGATGACATGGGAATTCGCCCCGCCCTGTGGATCGATTTGTCGGCGGACCAGACGTCGTTTCCTTACACGCAGTTTGGCTTGGCAGTCAGCCTATCGGAAAGCGGTAGTTATGCGGATGCTGCAAGAATTTTCGAGGCGCTTGACACCTATAACAACAGCCGTTCCTTGGCAACCGAGAATCGGTATCAGCAGGCACTTTCTGCTGAAGCAAACGGCGAATATGATGCGGCGATTGAACTGTTTGAAGTGCTCAACGGTTATTCCGAGAGCCATGAGCATGGACGAGCCTGCAGATATGCGCAAGCCGTAAATTATCAGGAAAGCGGCGATTTTGCCACGGCCGCTGGTCTGTATGATGAAATTGGCCAGTACGAAGACAGCATGTCGCGCATGAAGGAATGCTTCGACCAATTGGGCATTCCCGTATACTATTTTACCTCGACCGCCGTGAATACAGGTGTCGATACCGGCTACTCGAAGGCGAATGAGATCAAAGGTGATGACGCTCATTTTGGTTGGCGCATGGGTCGTTTCTTCATGAGCGGTTTTACGCGGGTGACCGATAATGAAACTGATACCCCCATTTTTATCAAAACTTTGGGCGATTCTATCACCTTATGGTTCGACTTGGAACAGGACATTGATTGCGTGGGCGGCAACAGCCATCTGATCTTGAGTGAAGACATGAATGGATATGACCAGCATTTCGGCGTACAAAAAACCGATTTTGGCCGCGGAACTCTTATTATACGTCACACAGACTATCAGAACTCTCAGAACGACCCCATCATCTATACATCCTATCTGCTGGCGAATGGAACCACCGGAGCAGATACCAAGGTCCTCATCCTCGAGGAAGGCGATTATGAGGTTGTACTGGACTATGAACTTAAAAACACTGAGATCACGAGTATTGTGAACAAGTACGGCAACTATAGCGTCAGACTCAACTTTTCAGTCCGCAACGGCAATTGCATGATATATCCTTTTGACGCGCTGACCGGTGCGGAACTGCAGAATTCGGCCCTCACGGAAAATGGCTTCTATCTAGACCTTGCCCGTTCCCGCTATCTTGATATTGACGTGCAGTACTCCGTGCTGCTGGAGGGCGCGGCAGGAGTCGTAGAAGACGTAAGATACAACCGTCCCGCTACGGACGGAGATAGCTATACTTCAGAGGGTATCTACACGATCTCCGTCAGCAACCGCTATACCGGTGAATCCACCACAAAGGTGATTTTTGTGGGATCGGACGAACTGCTGCAGGAGTATATAGATAATGGCTTCTCGACAGATCGGCTGAAGTGATTATGCGGGAGGATTGGAACAATGAATAAACTGATTTCTCTGCTGCTGAGCGTCGCCCTACTTCTTTCGTTCACCATTCCGTCTGTCAGCTTGGCAAAAACGGCCGTTTCTGACACGCCGTCCTTTCAGGGATTGAACGACCCCAGCCTCCTTACGTATATCGAGGGTAGCCTTTACGGAGAATTGGTGGATACACTTGATAACGATGACTACTTTGTTGAAAACGTTCAAGCGATTTACATCTCTCAGGAATATCTAGACGAACTCGCGTTCAATTCACAAGCCAATGTATTTTTTGGCTATACGTTGACCGAGCTTGACGAACAGTTTCAGGGGACAAGGTACGTGTTTACGCTGGGAGACGATCAGGAGACGGTCGTTCAACCCTTTGAGGCGTATGATGATACTTATGACACAGTGATCCGGAATGTCGCAATCGGCACGGGCGTCATCCTCATCTGCGTAACGGTATCTGTCGTCACGGCCGGTACTGGCACCGCAGCAGTCAGCATGATCTTTGCCGTTGCGGCAAAGTCAGCTACCGTGGGCGCATTGTCCGGCGCCGCGCTGGGTGGGGTTTCGGCGGGCATCGTCACCGGCATACAAACGGGCGACATGGATGCCGCACTGAAGGCCGCCGCCGTCGCCGGAAGCGAAGGCTTCAAGTGGGGCGCCATAACAGGCGCCATTACAGGTGGAACCAGCGAAGCTATTGCGCTGAAAGGCGCCACGCTGAACGGCTTGACGATGAATGAAGCGGCGCTGATTCAGAGGGAGACCGGCTATCCGCTTGATGTCATCAAGGGTTTCAAGACCATGGATCAATACAACATATGCAAGGAAGTCGGTTTGTTCACGAAAACAGTGAACGGCAAAGCTGCACTCGTAAGGAAGATTGACCTTGACTTCGTGGATGATTTTGGCAGAACGAATCTTCAAAGAATGCAGAATGGACTTGCCGCTCTTGACCCCTCAACCGGTCAAGCCTATCAACTGCATCACATCGGTCAGCAGATGGATTCAACCTTAGCAATTTTGACCGAATCCGAGCATATGCAAGGAGGCAATAATTTGATTTGGCACGAGTTAGGTGAAACATCGAAAATCAATCGTTCTGTCTTTGACAAACAGCGCGCTGCATTCTGGGAGGACATGGCAAAACTCTTGTTGGATGGAGGCATATAAGGATGGGAAATATTGTGGAGATCCTGCGATCAAAGCCAGGCTTCGTTTCTCTAAAACCGGCAGCGACGCAGCAAGTCGAGGAGGCCGAAAAAAAGCTTCAACTGAGATTTTCAGGTGATTACCGGAACTATGTCCTCAACCTGGGTGCTGTTTCATTCTACGCGCATGAGTTGACAGGAGTCTGCGCATCTTCACGGCTCAATGTAGCAGATGTTACGATGAAGGAACGAGGATATACGCCTTCCGTGCCCGCCGACTGGTATGTTGTCGAGCAGTTACACATCGATGGGATTGTAGTTTGGCAATCCGCGGATGGCGCCATTTACCAAACAGTCCCAAATGCAGTTCCGCAAAGAATAAGCGGAAGTCTTGCTGAATACATCGCAACGCTCATAAAATAGCGCTAGTCAAACGGCGAAAGACATACTAAAAGCTCGCCCGAAAGCGAGCCGTGGGATCCCAGTATTAAGCCTCGACCTTCGATCCATTCTTGAACAGGAACGTCATCGAGCCGTCCCTACCGACCGTCACCTTATCAATGACTGCCAACCACAGCTTCTCGTCAAACTCCGTGATGGCAAGCTCGCGGTTTTGGATATCGCGGATGAAGCCTTCGAGGATTTTGCCTTTGCCCAGACGTTTGCGCTTCTGCACTTCCAACTCCTCTAGCCGTTTCAATGCTTGCCTGTGGCGTTCCAGGTAGCTGTTGTTGCGCTCGCTCCACTCGTTCTGGCTCATGGCGGTTCGGGCGTTCTCGTAGATCGCCTTTCGAGAAAGCTCCGCGACTACCTCAAGTTCGCTCCGAACCTCGGCTAGTTGGACGTCAATCCCCGAGGTATCGCAGAGGACGCTTTGCGCGAGGCGGCAGTCCTCAATCAGCCCATTGCGGTCGCCCATCAGAATGCTGAACGCCCTGAGAAACCGAGCTTTGATGTCCTCCTCGGTGATGTGCGGCGTTTGACATCCATTGCCTGGAATGCCGCGACGCTTGTATTTATCATTGCACTGCCAGACCTCGCGGCGGCGGGTCTTGTCTTCCTTGTAGCTGCTCCATACCTTCCTTCCAAACCACCCGCCGCAGTCGGCACAGATCATTCTGGAGGCGAAAATGCTCGTGCAGCTCGTGGGCCTACCGAGTCCCTTTCGACGCTCGATCTCCAGCTGGACTGCGTCGAACTCGTCCGGTTCGATGATGGCGGGATGGGAATCCTCGTCTTATGGTAATACTTTCGGGCAATAACAAGTGGTTTGCCTTCTTATATATAGCACCCCAGTTCTCAAGATGGAGAACCAAGGTGCTACCATATTGGGTTAACGGCCATATGAACTAGAACGTATCAACGAATTTTCTACCCTCGATCCATGCGATCATGTTCAGCACCAGAAAGTTCCAGTTCTGGAAGCCGTGGGTGACAATAGGTTCGCAGGTATCGGGGTTGTAGTACTCATGTAATGAGCCGCTTTTTTCAAGGTCGCGGCCGAACAGTCTGATGGTCTTTTCGGCAAGTTCCCTCGCATCGTCCTCATAGCCGTATTTGACAAGGCCGGAAAATACCATATAGTTGCAGATGCCCCACACCGGACCGAGCCAGTTGGAGGGGTTGTTGGATGCGCGTAGATCATATTGCTTTTCGAGCCTAGACAAGGTGCGGATGCCGCCCTTGCAGTTGAATGTGCGGGGATCCCGGTAGCGCTCCACCATTCGCGCGGCCTGTTCTGCGCTGGCGACGCCTGCCCACATGGGGAGAAAGCTCGACCAGTTATCGATACGCATGATCAGGCAGGCATATTTCCTCGGCGCGCCTTTGTGCAGCCATTCGTTGGGATCAACCGGGCGTAGACCGAAATCGACGCTGTAATAAGTACCGTCGCGCTCATCCCAGCAATGGCGATTGATCGCGTCCGCCAAATCCTGTGCCTTTCCGCGCCAGGTGTTTGCCTTTCGCATATCGCCGGACATCTCCATCAGGTATCCGTACGCCAGCAGTTCGCGGTACAAAAGGCAGTTGAGATAGATGGAGCCACAGCTTCCATCGGGCTTGTAGAAGACGGAAGGATCATTGTCCACGCCGACTGCGAAATCATCCTGCCAGTATGCAAGGCCGGTGGTTTTTTCAACATGACTCTCAAGATAGCGACTCAAAAAAGATTCGAGTTTGCCGAAGTAGGGCTTAATCCAATCGGTATTGCCACCATCGCGTTGCGCAAGGAACGCGATGTGCTGCGCCAGAACCGGCTTGTGCATGTTGGTCTTGAACGCTTTTTCCTTTTCGGGATTCGTATGCATGGAACCATCTTTGGTTACGCAAATCGGCACAAAGCCGTCGTCCGTGGAGAGTTCCAGGAAATTGATCGTGCTTCCGCGTTCATATTCCACATATTCGCCACTCTTTCCGCTGTCCGCCTCGACCTGACCCATCATGACGCTGGTAAGCCAGGAATCCCAGTCCCAAAGCGATGCGGAATAGTAAGGGCTTTCCTGGGAGCAGGGCACGATATAGGGGTGATTCAAAATGCCCATCGGCTCGCGGGTCATGCCACGGCTGGTCTCAAATATGAGCTTTTTCAGAGAATCAACGAATTTATCCATAGCGCACCTCCGCATATTAAGTCAACATAGTAATATTATATCAAAACTGATTAGGGCCGTCCAGTATGTAACATATCCTCCATGCAGAATAAACACAAACACCTATACATTTGGCATAAAATATATAATATATGGCACAATGGATATTATATAAAGCGGTTGACTAATCATCTTGCCAGTATTACTATGAACATAGTTAGGCACTTCATTTTTTAGGAGGTTATACCGCATGAAGAAGCTGTCACTCCTGCTTGCATTAGCAATGGTCCTGAGTATGTGCGCATACACTGGGTCCGCGGAAGGCGAATTCGGCGAAGCTCCCATGCTGACCGCACTCGTGGAAGCTGGCGAGCTTCCGGCAGTGGAAGATCGTTTACCCGTAACTCCCAAGGTTGCTGACGAACTGAGCGCTGAGTTTGTAGATCTCGTGGCCGGCATCTACGGCGGTACCCTTCGCACCGAGACTACCAGCGTCAACTGGAATCCTCACATTTTCATGGGGGAAGATGAAAACCTTCTCACCCAGATCGACATGACCAGCGGCGTTATCACCCCCAATATTGTCGAGTCCTATGAAGTCAACGAAGACTTCACCGAGTTTACTTTCACTCTGCGTAATGGGCTGAAATGGTCCGACGGCGTCGATGTGACCATGGAAGACTTCGAATTCTGCATCAACGACTTCCTGTTCCACACTGAACTGAATCCTGTTCTAGGCACCACTTATCGCACCGGCAATTCGCCGTCTGGCACCCCCATGAACTTCGAAGTGATCGATGATACTACCTTCAAGATCACCTTCGATAGCTCCTACGGCGGGTTCCTTGCTAAAATGAGCACCTCCGCAAGCTGGGCAGGATACACCAACATCCTAAAGCCTGCACACATCCTTAAGCAATTCCATAAGGATTATGCGGAGGAGTGTCATGGCTCGCTGGACGCGTACTACGAGTTCATCAAACCATTTGCCGCGGTGTTAGGTTACGACGATCCAGCTGCAGAAGGCGTTTGGGTCTACGTATTCAACCAGATCGACGTAACTAACTGGGAACTGACCGATCCGAATGACTGCTTAACCTCGGAATACTTTGCCGGCCTGATCGATTCCAACTTCCCTGTTTTGTATGCCTGGATCATGGAATCCAACGCCAACAACATTCAGACCTACGTCCGCAATCCTTACTACTGGAAAGTGGACGAAGAAGGCAATCAGTTGCCCTACATCGACTATCTGCGTTCAACCTATGTTGAGAATGAAGAGACCTTCTCCCTCGACGTCATCGCTGGCAATGTCGACTTCACCGGTGTTACCAACGCCAACTACATGACCCTTTACCTTGAAAACGAGGACGCAGGTAACTACCGCTATATTTCCGCTACTGACCCCGCCACCTTCGGCGCTGTTGACATTAACATCAATTATGGTCTGAATGTCGACGGCACTGTCAAGGATGACGCTGCTTCACAGACCTGGCAGGAAATGGCGACCGATATCCGCTTCCGTCAAGCGCTGATGTACGCCATCGACGCAGAGGAAGTATCCGACACCATTTACAGCGGTCTCGCGATTGCCAATGAATACTACAACTGCAACCACGACATAGATAAGGCGAATGCGTTGCTCGACGAAATGGGCGCGCTGGACATTAACGGCGACGGATATCGCGAGACTCCCTCCGGTGCAGAATTTCAGTGGCAGATGTGGATGACAGAAGCCAACGACTTCCCGTCATTTGCGGAGCTCTATGCCGAGTATTGGCGCGAAATCGGTCTGAACGTGAATATCTATGTCACCGAAGAATCCTTGCTTACCACCTCCATGCAGGCAAACGAGATCCCGATGCGCATATTCTACTGCAATGGTCCGAGTTTTTGGAATTTCCTCGATTGGGATATCGACATTTGGGCGCCGCTTTATCAGGCTTGGTTCACCGCAGGCGGAATGGCCGGTCAGATCACCGATACCACCTCATACCTCGAGCCCACTGAGGAAGTCAAGGAGTTCTATAAGCTCGTACTTTCCATGATGGAGGTCGACGCAGACACTGCGGCAAATGTAATCACAGCACAGTGCAGTCAGTACATCGCTGACAATCTGTACATTATCCTGCCCGTGTTCAATTGCCCCAGCGCCATTAGTTACAGCAATGACCTTGGCAATGTTCCGACCGGCGGCACCACCATCACCCATACCATGAACTTCGACATGGAGCATCTGTTCTTCACTAACCCCGAAGAGCATTAATCCATGGGGGTTTCGGGCCCCGGGAACGAGAGTTTCCGGGGCCCTTTTGTATACAAGAAGGTCACCGGCTCTGCTGGTGGACAAGAAAGCTGTAGCTTAACACAAGAGTTTCCGCATCATTGAGAGATGAAAACTAAACTCATCACAAGGAGTTGATACGTATGTTTTTACCGTTTTCCCTGAGCATAGGCAATTGCGGCATAATGCCATATGAATTTGAAAAGGACGAAGATACTTATATCTGTAAAGAACACTGCATAAAGGTGCATGTTGATACGCACCAATACGGCGATGTCACCGCCCAAACCGTAACCTGCACCAATACCGGTGAAAAACCCTTACGCCTCACCTCCCTCTCATCTGCTCAAATCGTAACAGAATATGGGCAGATCGCGGAGTGCTTCAATCGATGGCAGAATGAAGGACAGTGGCGGTTTTTCGACATGAACAATGTCGCCCTCGCTCCCTCCTGCGCTCATCCCTGGGACACATGTGAATACGTCATACGCTCTGTCGGTAGCTGGTCCACGGCAACCCGCTATCCTCTTTCAATGGTTTTGTCGGAAGAGAAAACATATTTCATGGAGGTAGAGGGAGCCAACAGTTGGCAGATACGCCACATTTGCACCGGGGGCATAGGCAAGGCGACCTTTATGTTGGAGGCGACCGCTGCGGATGAAGGCCTTGCGTGGCAGTTTACCCTTCAGCCTAATGAAAGCTACACAACCAAGCGTGCAGTATACGGTTGTGTGAAGGGCAGTTTTGAAGAGGCTATTATCGCTCTTACCGCCTACAAACGCGCCACTTCCCTCGCCGGTTTTGACACTATCCCTGTAGTGTTCAACGATTACATGAACTGTCTATGGGGCGCTCCCTCCGATAAAAAGTTACTACCTCTTATTGACGCTGCTGCCGAAGTTGGCGCAGAAATTTTCTGCATTGACGCGGGTTGGTATGCTGAGGAAGGTGAATGGGGCTCTGCACAGGGCGATTGGATACCAGCTAAGTCTCGCTTCGGCGAATTAGGTCTACAAGGGGTACTGAATTACATTAAAGGCAAAGGCATAAAACCGGGAGTATGGTTCGAGCTTGACAAAGTCGCGCCTTCAGCTACCGCTCATAGCATTGAAGACGGGTTGCTCACCCGCGGCGGGGAGGTAATACCCTACGACTTTTTTGACCTGCTAAACGAGAAGGTGCGGGAGCATCTGAAAAATAGAGTTGCCGCCCTTTACGACATGGGGGTACGCTACATCAAAAACGATTACAACCGTTCCGTTGGTATAGGAGTGGACAAGTACGGAAATTCGCCGGCCGAAGGGTTGCGGAAAAACAGTGAGGCTTTTATATCTCTCATCGATGAGATATGCGACATGTATCCGGATTTAATTATCGAAAATTGTGCCAGTGGCGGCGGACGTGCCGACAACGACACTCTGAGCCACTTCCACCTTCAATCCACTAGCGACCAGGAATTTTACGAGCGGTACCCGTCGATCATTATCGGATCTCTTGCCATTATGCCGCCAGAGAAGGCGGGGATATGGGCGTATCCCTATCCTGTGAGCTTTACTGAGAACCATGGTGGAAGCATACCGGAGGGTTTTGCAGAGAGATTCATCGACGGCAAACAGACCATTTTCAACATAGTAAGCGGCATGTGTGGGTTGATGTATCTGTCAGGAAGGATCGATCTTGCTGATGAGTATAATAAAGCCCTAATAAAAGCGGGTATAGCGTCGTACAAGAATATGCGGGAACATATAAAGACCGCTCATCCAATTTTCCCCACCGGAACGTTTTCAACGCATGAACAGGGATTCGCGTGCGTTGGCTTGGAAGCACCTGAAAAGGATAGTGTCTATATCGCCATTTGGCGAATCGGCGTTGACGAGAGCAGCGTGGAGATCGATGTTGGAAAATATGGGTATGGTAGCGCAACTGCATATTACCCCACTGATGCTGATCTTAGTCTGTTTGATGGCAAGTTACGTATCACTCTTGATAACAAGTACACAGCATGTATGATCAAGTTGGATAAATAACGTAAAAAACGGGCTGAAAACTACCGATGCTTCCGGTAGAGCTAAAGCGCTTAGGCTGGGTCTATCTCGGATTTTGTGTAAAGTCCAAAGCTGCAGATAGGAACCAAGTTTAGAGAGGGCGGCAGCAGGCCCTGCCTGCGCGCCCTTGTCTGCATCATAGAGCAAACCGGGCGGCCTGACACGTAGCGCCGCCTTTGGCTTCCGCTGTTCTTAACCGTGTGGGGCGATAGATCGGCCCCGCCCGATCAGGCGGAGCTGCTTTCAGTTTCCTCGTCGTAATCACCTATGAAATTGTAGACGATCTGGACGTCCTGCTGCCACTGGCCATCAACCTTTTCAGCCTGACTGACGTATATCTTCTCGATGAGCGTCGCCACGAGCTCCGTGGTTAATTCTGTAATGTCGGTAAATTGCCGAACCAGCTTTACGAACCTTTCAGCGCCATCCGTTTTGGCCTTGTCCTCAGCGATGGCAACTCGGAGTTCTTCACAGCGAGTGCGGATTTGCTTCTGTTCCGTTTCAAATCCGTCGAGCATTTTCGCAAAACGCTCTGAACTAAGATCGCCGACCACTTTATCCTCATAGAGGCGGTTGATGATCCGATCAATCTCCTCCAAGCGGTTTTGAGCTTCGAAAAGCTCGCGTTCATTTTTACGAAGCATGTCCACGCCCCGGCGCAGGGATTTTCGCTCGACCATCTTGACGAATTCATCCTCATGCTCTTTCGCATAGGCCGTAACTTTTTGCAACCGCGCGAGAACGAGTGTTTCCAGATCATAGCGGCGGATGTAGTGGGTCGAGCAGAGATTATAATGTAGATTATAACCGCACATGAAGCAACCGTCTTGCTTTTTTAGCTTTGGAGTAGGCTTGAAATAGAGTTTGTTCTTGCAGGTATCGCAATAAAGGAGTCCATTCAGAGGCCCCTTCTCATAAACGATCTTCTTTTTCTTCCTACCGCTCTCCCGGATTCTGTGCGCAGTTTGCCAGGTTTCCTCATCAATGATGGCTTCCTGCGTATCCCGCGTAATAAGCCAGTCGCTTTCTGGGATTTTAATTGTTTTTCTGTTTTTGTAGGATATTTTTTCACTTCGGCCGTTGACTGTGTGTCCGGCGTACTCGTAGCGGTCTATGATCATGATGATCGTCCCAGGATGCCAAAGGTTAGGTATCACATCAAGTTTCAAGCGCTGACCATACTGGTAGAGACCCAGTTTCACCATATGTTGGGACGGTGTTTCTATCCCGCGGCGGCTCATCTCTTCCGCAACTTGCTTGAAAGTCATGCCCCCGATATAAAGCCTGTAAATTTCGCGGACAACCTCGGCGGCTTCTTCATCGACAGCCCACTTTTTCGGGTCTGCTGCAGATCGCTTGTAGCCATACGGGATGCTCCCAGAAATGTGCTCGCCCAATACCGCTTTGGCCCGCATCCCAGCCTTGACCTTCTTCGCGTTGGTCTGTACTGCGGTATCCCGCGCTTAAGGTCATAAGCGACCTCAGAGACCTGCCGATCATATGTGGCCTCTTTTTCGGCAATCAGGTCAACGATGTTATAGACCCGTCCGTCCTCTC
>JAEZSP010000011.1 GCA_023421735.1 Bacillota bacterium
CCACCGGAGAGATCGTCTATGAACGAGAAGATGTGGTATCCGCAACCAAAAAGAACAAGTTCTTTGGATGGCCGGTCGTACGCGGCGTTGTGTCTTTTTTTGATATGATGGTTTTCGGTGTGAAAACGATCACCAAATCGGCAAAGCTGTATGACGACACTGCCGAAGATTATGAGCCCTCGAAGTTTGAAAAATACGTGGCGAAAAAATCCGGCAAGGACGCGATGGACGTGGCGATGGTGTTTGCCGTTATCCTCTCGATCGGCTTGGCTGTGGGTATCTTCTTTATACTGCCCACCGTGCTGGCCAATCTTTTGCGGCCCCTGATTTCGTCGTCATTTTTGATGAACCTGACCGAAGGCGGCATCCGTCTCGTGCTGTTCTTTGGCTATGTGATGCTGATCACGCTTATCAAAGAGATCAAGCGTGTGTTTCAATATCACGGCGCTGAGCACAAGACGATCAATTGCTTTGAGCACGAAGAGCCTCTGACTGTAGAAAACATACAAAAGTACAGAACGTTGCATCCGCGCTGCGGAACCAGCTATCTGCTGCTTGTGATGGTGATATCCATACTGCTGTTTTCGCTGCTGGGGTGGAACCCTTCGTGGTTCGCGCGCATTGGTCTAAGGCTGCTGATGCTGCCCGTGGTTGCAGGCATCGCGTACGAGTTTTTAAAGTTTGCGGCCAAGGGCGACTCGCTTTTCTTCCGCATTATCCGCTGGCCGGGCATGATGCTGCAAAAGCTGACAACGGCCAACCCGGATGACAGCATGGCGGAGGTTGCGATCATTGCGTTTAAAGCGGCGCAGGATGAAGTGACCAACGAAGAGCTTGACGAGCTTGTGAAAAGCTTTTACCGTCCTGCTCCTAAAAAGGCGGAAGAGGCAACAATAACGCCTTTGGAACCGGCAGCCCAGACGGAAGAATAAAATCGGCATGGCAACGGCAAAAGACGCATATGTTTCTGTCAGGGAGACGCTTAGTAAGGCGGATATCTCGGAGCCAGACGCAAAGGCGCGCGTGATTGTGGCTGAGGCGCTTGGCATCGGGATGGCTGACATCTTTGTCTGCAAAGACGTGGACACCGCCGCATTAAGCAATATCGAAGCGATGGCGCAAAGGTGCGCCGCCGGTGAACCCGCCCAGTATGTCATAGGCCGCGCGTATTTCAGACACTTAATTGTGCATGTGACGCCTGATGTGCTGATTCCGCGGCAGGAGACAGAGCTTGTGGTCGAAGAGGCGATAAGCCTGATCCGCGCCAACGGGTATAAACGCGCGCTGGATATGTGCACAGGCAGCGGCTGCATCGCGATATCGCTGCAAACAGAAACGGGAATTCAAGCGGACGCATGCGACTTAAGCGAAAAGGCGCTCGGCGTTGCGATGGAGAATGCCGGATTAAACAACGCGGATATCCGCTTTTTTTTAAGCGATATGTTTGGCTCGGTGACGGACACGTATGATATCATTGTCAGCAATCCGCCGTACGTGAGCGACAGCGATTATGAAACGCTGGAGACGGGCGTACGGTTTTTTGAACCGCGCATGGCATTGACGGCGGGGGATGGTCTTGAGTTCTACCGCATTCTTGCGAATGAAGCGGGGCAGTATCTAAATGAAGGCGGTGCTCTGGTGCTGGAAATCGGCGCGGATCAGGGCAGGGACGTCACAAAGCTGCTTGAAGCAGGCGGCTTTAGCAACGTGACATGTAAAAAAGACTATGCAGGGCGCGACAGAATCGTCTCGGCCCGAAGATAACAGGTGTTTTATGTTTGACAAGCTGGAAGCAAACAAAAGAAGATTCTTGGAGCTCGAACATGAGCTTGCTAATAATGATGTGATACAGAATCAGGAGATTTATACGAAGCTCGTGAGAGAGCATTCGTCGCTTACCGAAGTGGTAAACAAGTACAACGAGTATTTGGATAACCACGCACAGATAGACGATTTGAAGCAAATGGCGCTTGATCAGGACGAAGAGATCGCCGCGATGGCCAAGGAAGAGCTTATTCTTCGTCAGCAGAACGAAAAAAAGATGGCCGAAGAATTGAAGCTGCTGCTCATCCCCAAGGACCCGAACGACGACAAAAACGTGGTGCTCGAAATCAGAGCCGGTACGGGAGGCGATGAAGCGGCGCTGTTTGGGAGTAGCTTGTGGCGCATGTACACGCGCTATGCCGAACGCGCGGGCTTTGAGATTGAACGTCTTGGCTCCAACATCACCGAGCTTGGCGGCGTGAAGGAACTCACGCTGCTGATAACCGGCAAAGGGGCTTATGCGCGGCTTAAATTTGAAAGCGGCGTGCATCGTGTGCAGCGCGTGCCCGAAACGGAATCGTCCGGACGTATTCATACGTCGGCAGCCACGGTGGCGGTGCTGCCCGAGGCTGAGGATGTGGACATTGATATCAATCCCAACGACCTGCGCGTCGATGTATACCGTTCATCGGGCAACGGCGGTCAGAGCGTGAATACCACAGACTCCGCGGTGCGCATCACGCATGAGCCGACCGGCCTCGTGGTGACGTGTCAGGATGAAAAATCGCAGCTCAAAAACAAAGAAAAGGCGATGAAGGTGCTAAAAGCACGCCTGTATGACATTGCCAAACAGGCACAGGATAAGGAGCTTTCGCAAAACCGCAAGAGCCAGATTGGCTCGGGCGACAGGAGTGAACGCATCCGCACCTACAATTTCCCGCAGGGGCGCGTAACGGACCACCGCATCTCTCTCACGCTCTACAAGCTTGAACAGTTTCTGGACGGCGACATGGACGAGATGATCGATGCGCTGGCTATCGATGAAAAAACGAAGATGCTCACAGAACAGGAATAAGAAGAATCCAAAGCCCTTTGCAAGCCCGAAGGGCTTTTTTTATGCGCCGAAC
>JAEZSP010000016.1 GCA_023421735.1 Bacillota bacterium
CCCCCCCCCCCCCCCCCCCCCCCCCCCCCCCCCCCCCCCCCCCCCCCCCCCCCCCCCCCCCCCCCCCCCCCTTCGACGTGTTGCGGCGCATTCGGATGTGACACGTTGTGCGTGGTCAATGCCGAAGGTCTGGTCGGCGACCATGTCTCCCCGCGGATCAAGCGAGAGATCGAAGAAAGGACAGGGCGTCGATGGTTGACTTGAGCAGGTTGGCAGCCGAATATATCGGCAACAAGACGCAGGCCGGCATCCTTATGTACCGCATCGAAACGATGCAAAAAGGGCGAAAATTTCTTTCGGGAATTCCGGAAGTTGATTTGACGGAAGACGAAAGGAAGATACGCGACCTCATCCGCAGTTGGAGAAAGAAGCTGTTCGAGTTGGAATTGTCGATTTGCAGGTATGACTTGGTGGTCGGCGCGATTGATTCCCGCGAACGCATCGTCCTGCATCTATATTATGAGAAGGGATTGTCCATGCGGAAAATCAGCGGGATGAACTTGCAAAAGTATGCGGTGGACAATATGTCGGTCAGCACCCTGAACCGCGTTCGGAAAGCGCTGGTTGCCAAATTCAATGAACAGTACAGGGACGATGCAAGAAGAGAATCACAACCCGCCCATTGATGTGTTCAAATCGATTCACGCGACTTTTGGGATGCAAAAAGGAGGTACGAATGGAACAGGGGCATCAGGTTGTAAATCCGGCATATGATGCGGATGAACTTCTCCGCAAATATCCGGAGTGGCTGGATCAAGCGAAGACATTGAAAAGACTCCTTGAACAGGCGGATGCGTTGAATGAGGATGCGTTGATTGAACAATATGCGTTGCGCAGAGGACAGTTGGACGGGTTGCCTGTGGGCAAAGGTTTTAGGGCAAGCAGGACCGAAAGCCTTGCGTTGGCGCTTGATCAGCTTCGAGACGATGAAAAGGCGGAGCAGGAAGCGTCACTGCGCAAATGGGCAAAGGACCTGGCTGTTCTGGAAATGAAGATCGCGCTCTATGAAGTGGCGACCCATGCGCTGACGAAAGAGGAAATGCGTCTGGTGCGCCTCCATTTCCAAAAAGGATATTCCTTGCGGAGATTGGCGGCTGGAACGGTTCCGCTCATTGATCGGATCGCGGGAGCGCCGTCGCTCTATTGTCTGGGACAAATGAAGCGGAGGATACTGACAAATGTAGCAATGGCGCTTGCGACTTGATGCCGAATCGAATGGGCGGGGGTCCGTTTCCGGCCCCCTGTACGATCGGGTGCGAGAGCGGGGGCCGACTCATGCAAAGGCAGAGAGAACCCCGCCAAGGCGCGTCAGGCCTTCCTCAATGCGCGCCTCCGGCATATTGGAGTAATTGATGCGCAGGGTGTTTTCGTGCCCGCCGTTTGGGTAAAATGCGCCGCCGGGCACGAATGCAACGTTCTGGGCAAGGCTTTTTTCAAGCAGCCTATGCGCATCGATGTGCGCCGGCAGCGTCGCCCAGGTGAACAGTCCACCTTGCGGACGGGTGAAGGAGACCGCGGCAGGGAACTGGCGCTCCATTGTCCGGACTGCGACATCGCGGCGGCGGCGATAGGCGTTTTTGATGATTTCAATGTGCGCGTCGATGTCGAACAGCGCAAGATATCGCATGATCTCCCGCTGCGCGAGGGTGTTGCACTGCAAATCCGCGCCCTGTTTGACTAGCACATACTTCGCGATCGCATCTCGGTCTCCGGCAATCCAGCCGATTCGATAACCGGGGCAGAATATTTTAGAAAACGTTCCGAGGAGAAAGACATGACCCGTTTTGTCAAACGACTTGATGGGCGGCAGCCGCTCTCCTTCAAATCGCAGTTCGCCGTACGGGTCGTCTTCGACGACGATGACGCCATAATGCTCCGCCAGTTCATACAGGCGTTTGCGCCGCTGCATACGCCACGTGCGTCCGGTCGGGTTCTGGAAATCCGGGATGGCGTAAATGAGTTTGACATGGGGGGTTGTCTTTAAAATCTCTTCCAGCGCGTCGGGCAACATGCCGCCATCGTCTGTGGGCACCTCCTTGAACTGGCAACCGTAGGCGCGAAACGCGCTGATGGCCGCCAGATAGGTCGGACTTTCGCAAAGAACCACATCGCCCTCATCCAGAAAGACCTTCCCTGTGAGATCGAGCGCCTGCTGCGAACCGCTCGTAATGAGGATGTTGTCCGGATCAAATGACGTGCCGCGCGTCCGATTCAGGCGCGCCGCGATCCACGTGCGAAGCGGCGCATATCCCTCTGTGGCGCTGTATTGGAGCGCAGCCCGACCGTCTTCCCTGAGGACGCTG
Source organism: Bacillota bacterium (assembly GCA_023421735.1). Next base: position 2,304 of record JAEZSP010000016.1, read on the forward strand.
ACGCAGGCCTCGATGATTTCCTCAACCGGAAACAGTTCGGGTGCGGGCAAGCCCCCCGCGAATGAGATCATCTCGGGCTGCGCAGTCAGTTTTAAAATCTCGCGGATTTCTGAGGTCTGCAGTTGGGATAGGCGCCTTGCATATGGACCATTCATCATTTTCACCTCTTCAGCGATATTGGCTTCACACGATCGGGTTGAGTTCCAGAAGCGCGTCGTTTGCGAAAGTTTGCCGCTCTGTGAGGATGCTTTGCATGGCCAGCGACAGGCGGCGGACACCTTCGTTGATTTTGTCCTTGGGCGCAAATGTGAAATTGAGCCGGATAAAGTCGTCCCCTGCGCCGGAAGCGAAAAACGGAGCGCCCGGGATGAACGCCACGCCCTGCTCGGCGGATTTTGGAACCAGCGCGTTTGCCGTCACGCCCTCGGGCAGGCGGCACCAGACATAGTATCCGCCCTTCGGAATATTCCACGTCATGCCGTCTGGCGCGTATCGTTCCAGCGCCGCCAGCATGATATCCCGCCGTTCGTGATACGCCGCACAGATTCGGCGAAGATGCGCTTCCATCCCCCCGCAGACCACAAACCGCTCGATCATCCATTGCGAAAGACTGCTCGAATGCAGATCCATCAGCTGTTTCGCGGAAGAGAACTGCCGGACGACCTTGCTGTCTGCCACAATCCAGCCGAGTCGCAGGCCGGAATAGACGTTTTTGGAGAATGTGCTCAAATAGATCACATGTCCCGTGCCATCCAACGCCTTGAGAAGCGGCGGCTGGCTGTCTTCATAGCACAGATCGCCGTATGCGTCGTCCTCCAACACCATTACATTGTAGCGGCACGCCAGATCGACAAGGCGCTTTCGCCGCGCGAGGGGCATTTCCGCACCCGTTGGGTTCTGATAGGTGGGGATCGTGTAAATGAGCTTGGGGCGGTAACGCTCCAGAAGCTGCTCGAGTACGTCGACGCGCATGCCCTGGTCGTCCACGGGAACGGTCATGATGCGCGCGCCCGCCCGTTTCATGACCTGGATCGCGGGAAAATAGGTCGGCTCTTCGAGCACGACGATGTCTCCGGGGTCGAGAAACACGCGGGCGGTAAGATCAATGCCCTGTTGGGAACCTGCCAGCATCATGACTTCATCGGGTTGGCAGAAGACGCCGCGCTTTTGCATCAAGCCGCACATTGCCGTGCGCAGCGAATGGAATCCCTCGGTGGGCGAGTGTAGGAGCGCCCGCACGTTTTCCCTGGAAAGCAGTTCGCCGTTCACGCCGTTGAGGAGTTCGACCGGCCCGCAGTCCGGCGAAGCGATCCCCGTTGCGAAGGAGATGACGTCCGTCCGACTGGCAAGGTTGAGCAGTTCCCCGACGAGCCCGGACGCGGATCGGACGGTATACTGACTGAATAGCTGGTTCCACGCCGGCTCGGAGGCGGTTTTTTTTGCCGTGTCCGCTTCGGGTGCATGCCGAACCACCGTCCCGCTGCCGACGGCGGAATGAAGCAGCCCCTCGGATTTGAGAACCTCAAAGGCGTTGAGTACCGTCGTCCGGTTGACGCCGAGGAGTTGTGCGAGTTTCCGCTCCGAGGGCAGGCGCTGTCCCTCAGTCAATTCGCCGGACAGGATTTGCCTGCGAAGTTGATCGGACAACTGAATATACACGGGTGTTTTCAGGTCCCTGCGGAGTTCAATTTTCATGCCAATTTGCTCCTTTGGATGCATCCATATTGAGATAATACCGCAAAACAGGCGCGAAAGAAAGGGCCAATTCAAAGAAATATGGCCATCCATTTTGGAATGGCCGGTATCTGCTATGAATGGTGGAACGCCAAAGGGGGCGGATAAGCGCGTTTATGAGTGAAAACGCCGTTTCATTGGCGGGGTCATGTTGATTGGGTGCAGGCCGTCAATGCCATCATGAGCACGCCAAAACCCGTGCCCTTGCAAGGACACGGGTTTTTATCATCCCACAATGGCGGGTTTCCGCAGACAGGTTCTCCGACAAAGCAGTCAGGGAATCACGCACGTTATCGCTTCCGCCTCCCGCGCGCGATGATGCGCGCCAACACCCAAATGATGGTGGCTGCGTTTCCGATGAACACGAGCATGATGACATACCACGTGGCTCCCCTCCATTGGACGTAGGGAAGGCAAATGAGCCCGAGGATCACCAGCAGGATTGAGAGGGTAAGCGTATTGCGCTCCAGATGAGGCGGCGTTTTCGCCCTCTTTTTTTCTTCCATCAGATCACAGCTCCCTGATAGGCTTTGGCGCGCGCCTCAAGTTCCCCGACGTAATGGCAGGCAACCAACCGTCCGTCTTCTGCGCGTTCCAGCGGAGGATCAAGCCGCGCGCACGTTTCATCCGCGAAGATGCAACGCGGGTGAAAGGGACAGCCGGCGGGCGGATTGACAATGGACGGCATGTCGATGGACTTGAGCGGCAATCGCTTCTTTGTCTTTTCGAGTTTGGGGTCCGGGACCGGCACCGCCGAGATCAGCACCTGCAAATACGGGTGCATTGGGTTTCTGAGAACGGGCAAAATGTCCCCGTATTCCACCAGTTTCCCCAGATACATGACGCAAATTTTGCCCGTCTGCGCAATATAGCGCGCAGTGGCGAGGTCATGGGTGATGTACACAAACGCGATGCCCAATTCGCGGTTGAGCCTGCTCATAAGGTTGAGGATCGAGATGCGCAGGGACACGTCGATCATCGAGACCGGCTCGTCCGCGACAATGAGCTTGGGAGAAAGCGAGATCGCGCGCGCCATGAGGATGCGCTGGCGCTGTCCGCCGGAGAGCTGGTGCGGGTATTTTTCGAAGAACAGTTCAGGGGGATTGAGCTCCACGGTCCGCAAAAGCTCCGCCACCCGCGTGCGCGCCTGCGCACCGCTTTTCACGATCTTCTTTTCAATGAGCGGCCCCGCGAGCGACTCGTAGATATTGCGAACGGGATTGAGGGCCGCATAGGAATCCTGCTGCACCATCTGGACGCTTCTGCGATAATCCTCAAACGCATCCTTGGGCATGTCCCAAATGTCCTTGCCGTGAAAGAGTATTTTCCCTTTGGCGGGTTTGTACAGACCGCAGATGGCCTTTCCCAGGGTCGTCTTTCCGCAGCCGGATTCCCCCACCAGGGCGATGATCTCTCCCGTTCGGATGTCCAGCGTAAGGTCGTGGATCGCCTTCATGGTTGAGATGGGCGTAAAGATATTCTTTCTCTTGGTAAACACGATGTCCATGTCCCGTATGGACATGAGCACACTTTTTTCGTTATTCGTCACGGATGAACGCCTCCTTCCCGTATTCCACGTTGTTGTACATATGGCAGAACACGCGGTGGTCGTCCGAGAGCACGAAGGGCGCGGGCTCCATCCTCGTGCAAATAGACTTGGCGAAGGGGCAGCGGTCGATGAGCGCACAGCCCGCAGGCAGGTTGAAAAGATCCAGCGGCGCGCTTGTCACCTCGATCTGGGACGGCGTGTCCTCGGCAATGGAGGGCACAGAACCGATGAGCTGCTTTGTATAGGGATGGCGGCGTTCCTCGAACACCTTGAAGATGTCGCCTTCTTCCACGATCTTGCCCGCGTACATGACCGAGATCCGGTCGGAAACCTTTGCGACCACCGAAATGTCGTGGGTGAGCAGCAGCATCGTCACGTCCATCTCCCGGCGGATGCGCGCGAGAATTTCGAATATGTAGTCCTGGGTGATCACATCGAGCGCCGTCGTCGGCTCGTCGAGGATCAAAAATTTCGGCTCCAGCAGAAGGCTGAATGCGATCATGACCCGCTGCTTCATGCCGCCCGACAATTCATGGGGATAACTTGCGAGAATGCGGTCGGGTTCAAGGCGGACAAATTCCAGAAGCTGCGCGATGCGCGCGAGGATCTTCTTTTCAGGCGTCTTGGGTCTGTGGGCGAGATACGTTTCGATGATCATTTCCCGCACGCGCATGACGGGATTCAGCGCGCTTTGCGCCGCCTGAAACACCATCGCGATCTCTTCCCACCTGTAATGGTGGAGTTCCTGCGCGGTCATTTTGATCACGTCTTTTCCGCCGTAAAGGATTTCGCCCTGCGTGATCTCGCCGGGGAAGGATACAAGCTTCATGAGCGCCGTGGCGAGCGTTGTCTTTCCGCTGCCGGATTCGCCCACCAGCGCCGTTACCCTGCCGCGCGGAATATCAATTGATACATTCCTGAGCGCCTGCACGGTTCCATACCGGAGCGGGAACTGCAGGGACAGGTTTTTCACTGAAAGAATCGTTTCCATCCTGCGTCCTCCCTCTTCAATTCTCTCGCAGCCGCGGATTGATGATTTCCTCGAGGCCCGAGGAGAAGAAGATGCACGCCATCTGGAACAGTCCCATGACCGCGATGGGCGCGAAAATATTCAAATAGCCCTTGGTGCTCACCAGTCCGCCGTTTGCTGCCTTGGCAAGGTTAATCATCGCACCCCAGTTGGTCGATTTGTAGGTCACGATGCCCAGCAGCATGAGACCCACCGACATGAGGATTGCGTTATACATGGTCATGACGAAGTTGATGGCGAGATAGCTCGTGATGTTGGGCAGAATTTCCCGGAAGATGATGTAACGCCTGCTCATGCCCATCATCCGATCGCAAAGCATGAAGTCGCGCTCCTTGAGGGAGAGAATCTGCGCCCGAATCTGCATGGCAAGCCCCGCCCATGTGAAGATCGACAGGATCGTTGCGAACACAAACACGTTGTTGATGTCGAGCCGCACGGCAAGGATCATGAAAACCGGTGTTTGGGGAAGCGTGAGGATGGTCTTTGCAATAAAGGAAAGACCCACATCCACCCATCCCCCGATAAAACCCGCCGCCGCGCCCATCACAAATCCGATGAGGATGGTCAGGACGGCCGCGATGGCGGCAACCGTCAAAACGTCGCGGGAACCGTGCACCACCTGCGCAAAAATGTCAATGCCTGTAAAGTCCGTGCCCAAAGGATGCGCCCAGGAGGGCATCTGATAGCGGGCATCGTAGTCGACCGTCTGGTCAAGGTTCACAATGATCGGCCCAATCGTCGCCATCAGGAGAAAGATCACGAGAATTACGAAACCCACGAACGCCTTCTTGTTTCGGTACAGAATCAGAAAGCTCATCCGGAGGTTGTTGAAAAAGCGTATCCACGCATTCGTTGATTTGTGGAGCTTCATCCATTCCTGGCGTTGCTTGCGCGCTCTCTTTTCAGCCTTCAGCTGTTTTCTCGTTTTTTTTGCGTCCATCTTCATTCCTCCGTCCGCACGCGCGGGTCAAGCACCGAATAGACGAGGTCTGCGATGAGGAGCGCCGCGATGGTCGCCGTGGCGGAGACGATGAGGATGCCCTGCAAAAGGGTAAAATCGCGGAAGGAGAGCGCATTTCCCATATAATAGCCGATGCCGTAATACTTAAAAAACGTTTCCACAAACACCGCGCCGCCCATGTAGATGCCAAAGGTGGACGCAAACGACGTCACCAACGGCAGCATGGCGTTTTTCTTGAGATAGTATTTACGGATGCGCCGCTGCGGGACGGACCTTGCATAGGCTGCGGTAATATAATCCTCGCCCAGCACGCCGATCGCGCTGGCCCGCATGTTCATCGTCCAGCTCAGCACCGTTGAGATAAAGACGCAGGCGATGGGCATGGCCGCATAATAAAGCACGCTTGCGAAAAACGGCAGATTGAAGCCCGGGTCCACCATAATCGAATATTTGCCCGCCACGGGAAACCAACCGAGCTTGATGCAAAAGATGACGATCATAAGCAGGGGCCATAAATAGTAAGGAATCGACGAAACAATCACATACAGCCCCGTGATCAGGGGATCGAGGAGCGTCTTTCGCTTCCATGCCATGAGGGCACCGAGATTGGTACCCACGGCGAAGCTCAATAAAAGCGCTACGGTCACCACAAGGAGCGTCCATGGAAACGCATCCGCGATGATGGACATCACGCTGGTTTTTTGATACTGCATGGAGTAGCCGAGACTTCCATGGACGATGTTGTTCACATACGTCCCGAATTGACGGAGGACCGGCTCATCGGGGTTGTAATTGAGGATGAACGCGACGCGATAGCGCGCAACCTCCATGGTGAGATTTTGCTCCTTCGCGATCTTGATAGCCATGTTTTCGACCACGTCGCCCGGCGTCAGACGCAAAAGGAAAAACGTGATCGTCACGACCACGATGATGTTGATGAGCGAGATGCCCACACGCTTCAGGAGAACTGAAAGCCGCAAGCAAGCCACCCCCTATTCTCAAAATGTGATTCGACGGACGGCGGCGGGGGCAAAGCCCCCGCCGTTTTTTTCAAATGGCCGATTATTTCGACTTATAGGTGCCGTTGGAGAGCACGAGACCCTGCGCCACCCAGATGTACCAGTGGTCATTGACCGTCTTGAGCTGCTCGGGGTCGGTGGGGATCATGATGTTTCTGCCCTGCGCCTCAATCTGATCGGCAAGGGGCAGCCCGTCGATATCCGCCATGTTCAGCCAGTAGCCGGAAGCGTTCTGGAAGAAGGAAATGGAGAACACATTCTCATTCGTGATGTAGGAGATGCGGCTCGCGGCGGCGATCATGTCGGCATCCGACATGGCCAGCATGGTCTTGAGAAGTGCGGAGATGTCGGTGTCTTCGCCATTCTGATCCTGATAGACCATATTGATCTCGTCCTTGCGGCTGCCTTCGGTAAACTTCGGGAAGTTGCCGGCGCGCGCGGCGAATGCGGTGCCGTAGTAGCCCTCCTGAAGCGGGCCATAGGGGCAGTAAAGACCCCAGCAGTTGTCGATCCAGTTGCAGGCAAACTCGTAATCCTTGGTCTCAGCGGTGTATTCGCTGGTATAGACGGAAGGCTCGAGCACCTTGAGCTCGGTGGTCAGACCAAAGGCCGTAAGCTGTTGGGAAAAGACCTGCGCGGCATTGAGGAACTGGAAGTCCGAGGTGGTAATGGTGGTCCACTGGATCTTTGCATCGTTCTCGTTGTACCAGCCGTCATCCTTCTTGGTCCAACCCACGGATGTGAGAAGTTCGGTGGCCTTCGCCTGGTCGGTGGGATATTTTGTCATCAACGCGGTCACATCGGCGGAAACCCAGCCCTCGTTGTTGACATAGCTCTCCGGCATACCCAGCGCCGCATAGGTCGCGGTATAGCCGTAATAGTTGCCCACCTCGCGGATGGCGTCGCGGTCGAGTACATACGCGATGGCCTGACGGACTTCCTTCTTGTTGAGGTTTTCGTCCTGAATGTCGATGGACACGCCCACGGAGGCGTTGTCGAGGGTCATGTAGTGGACGAGGTTTGTGTCGGCCGCGAGAATGCCCTCGAGAACGTCCTTGGCGGGCGTGCCGTCGGAGCGGGAGAGCTGGCCTGCCTGGAGCATGGTCATCTTCGTGTCGGTATCGACGTTCACGAAGTGAATCTTCTCAAAGCCCAGCAGATCGAGATTGTAGTAAGAGGGATTTTTCACCATGATGCAGTCGGTGTCGGTCATCTTGCTGACCATGTAGGAGCCGGTTCCGCAGGGGATCTGGTTCTCGGGTCCATAGGAGATGAACGCCTGCCAGTTGGCGGACAGCGCGGAGATGGTTTCCTCGGTGTATTCAAGGCCAAATGCGCGCTTGTTGGCGGCGTTCTCGGTCTCGACGCCCGTCGCCAGGAGCTGTGCCGCGGCATCCACGTAGGAGCCGAAGATGTGATAGGGGATACAGCCGTCGTAGTTCGTCGCGATCATCCGGATGCGAACGCCGGGGTTGATCGTTTCACGCCATGTGAACTTGAGGGTGTAATCGTCGACGATTTCGATGCTCTTGAGCTGCTGCGTGACTGAGCAGGAGTTGTTGAGCATGTAGTAGCCCCAGATGTCCTTGGCGGTGAGCGGTTCGCCGTCATTGTACTTGACATCCTGGCGGAGATGAATCGTGTCGGTGTAATCATCCTGCTCAAAGGACTCCGCCAACCGCGGATAGTAGGTACCCGAGACCGCGACCAGGCAGAAGAGCCCTTCATAGGTCATCGAGCCGATCTGCCAGCCGACGCCGTTGGTGGCGAAGTAGTTGGCGATGTAGGAATTCACCGGCGGCCAGGAGCAGGTGTCGGTGAATACGCCGGACTCCGCGGACGCGGGCGCGACCACGAAGCACGTGCTCAGGAGACAGACAGCCAAAATGAGTGCCAGGCGAGTGGTCAGTTTTCTCATGAATGATTCCCCCTATTCTCCTTCTAAATTCAACCGCTTGCGCGGGTCGAATTACCGCTGAATGATGACCTCGTGCCCTGTCCGCGCGGATTCATACATGGACGTGATGATCCGCATGAGCTCGATGCCGTCGTCGATCCGGTTTCGGCATTCTGCCTCGCCGCTTGCGCAGTCCACAAAGTGGCGGATTTCCGCCTCGAACACCTTCTCAAAGGGCGGAATGTCGATCTGGGGCTTGATATTGACCAGATACCCGTTCATCTCGGTCATGAGAGTCAGATGCGGTTCCACGACGGCGCCGCCCTTGGAGCCGTAGATTTCCACGCCGATGACGCCCTCCTCAATTTCCTGACTGTAAGAAAATTCGAGGCTCATGGTCATCCCGTTGTCGAACTTGACCATGCCCACCGCCAGATCCTCCACGTCGCTGAAGGAGGAGGGATCGACGGAGGCATAGCGATCGATGCCCTTCACGTGCGTGCGGGATCCCATATTGTCGTAGGTGGACGCATAGCAGGACACCGCGTGGGGCTTGCCGGTCAGATAGCGCACCAGATCGATGAGGTGTACGCCGTTGTCGATCAATGGCCCGCCGCCTGAAAGTTTGGAATTGGCGAACCACCCCAGCGGGCAGCCGCAGCGGCGCGTAACCGCGATCTTTGAAAAGTTGATGTCGCCGAAGAAGCCGTTGTTGTAAAAGTCCAGCACCAAATCGGCATTTCTGCCAAAGCGGCGCACAAAGCCGATCATGAGTGTTTTGCCGCTTTCAATCTCGGCCTTTTGCATGGCCTCTGCCTGTGCGACCGTCATGGCCGGAGGCTTTTCACACAGGACGTGTTTTCCAGCCATGAGCGCGTCGATCGTGATCGGCGCATGTCCGTTATTCCATGTGCATACGCTGATGGCGTCGATGTCGCTCTTCTCAAGCATTTCCCTGTGACTTCCATAGACCTCCCGAAAGCCGTACTTTTTCGCCCATGCCTCCGCGCGAGACATGTTGAGATCGCACGCCGCAACGAGTTCGACCTTTCCCTCCTCGGCGAGCTTTGCATAGCCAATCATATGCGCGTTTGAGATACTGCCGGTGCCGACAAGCCCGATTTTAACCGGTTTCATGTGTTCTCCTCCTGCCTTTGCTGCCTCAGATACTGCGTGGGACTCATTCCATAAATGCCGCGAAACACCTTGCCGAACGCCTGCATGCTCTGATACCCCAACCGCTCCGCGGTCTGTGTGGCCGTCAACGCGGCCTCCGTGAGAAGTTCCGCCCCCTTTTCCATCTTCTTTTTGTGAATGTACTGCTGGAGCGTAATCCCGGTCTTATTCTTGAACAGGTGCGAAATATAGGTATAGCTATAGCCCAGCTTCTCCGCCAACGCGCGGATCGAGCCGATTTCACAGATATGGTCGTCCACGTAGCGGATAATGAGGTAGACGGTGACGCCGACATTGATCGTTGTGACTTCGCGCTGGCCGGGCGACGCAGCGTGGGATACGGCGTTTCGGTAGGCGAGATGGATGATGAGTCGTAGGGATGCCGATACGATTTCTTCAAAGCAGGGCAAATCCCAGTAAAACTCCTGCACGGTCTTGCCAATGATTTCGCCCACGCCGGATCGGTCCTGCGCGCAGGGCAATTCGAGCGAATCGAAGAACCGCAACACCTCCGCAAGGGCAGGCTCCCGCTGCTCCGCGTCCGGCACGTCGAACCCCATGTACAGATACCGAAGTTGGCTGCCCGCATCCGCACGAATGGCATGTACGTCGTTTTTAGAGTTTAGGTAGATGTCGTTGGTGCGCACGCGATGCGCCGTCCCGTTGGTAAACATGGTGCCTTCGCCCGATTTAATATAGGCGATCTCATAGCACCACTGTTTGTGCGGCGCGATCTCGTACCCGACCTCGCAGCAGAGTTCTCCGATTTGATAGAGCAGTATGTTCCCGAACGAATTCGGGACGACGTCGAAATCCTTTGAAAAATGATAGACTCTGCCGAGCGTCTCCACGGGCACTCCTCCTTTCGGGAAGATGCGTGAATGGCTTTGTCAGATGCGCGCGTTCAGGTACTCGACGGCCAGGCGGATGTCCCGTTCGGGCTCTTCGCCCGCCTCCCGTTCGATGGTGAGAAAGCCGCCGTAGCCGATTTCTTCGAGCGCGGAAAGCCATGCCGTAAAATCGACCTTGCCCGCGCCAAGCGGCGTCTCGGTAAACGGCTCCCCCCGATTTTGGAACTTTTCCCACCCACCGGGCATGAACAGCTCCTCGGGATCGAAGTCGTAGTTGCGCACGCCGTCCTTCGCGTGGGTATGGACGATGTAACGCCCGAGGGTTTTCGTCGCCTCCACGGGATCGACGCCCGCGCACATGACGAAGTTCGCCGGATCGAGATTGACCGCCACGCCGTCCGAGCCCAATTCGTCCAGGAAACCCTTTAACAATTCGGCCGACTCGGGACCCGTCTCCACCGCGAAATGCGCGCCCACGCTCTTTGCGTAGTCCGCGAGTTCTCGGCAGGGCGCAAGCATGACCTCATAAAGGGGATTGTCCCGCTTTTTGGGCACGACGCCGATGTGCGTGGTGACGATATTGGTTTCAAATGCGAGCGCCAGATCAAGGATTTTCTTGGAACGCTCCACCTGCGCGCGATTTTTTCCCGCGTCCATAAAGCCGCCGATGTCCCCGCAGAGCAATGTCATCAACTTAAGGATGCAACCACCCTAAAAGCACCAAAAGGACGGCACAAAACCGGCCCTCTTTTCCAACCAATGCCATCAACTTAAGGATGCAACCACCCTAAAAGCACCAAAAGGACGG
>JAEZSP010000055.1 GCA_023421735.1 Bacillota bacterium
ACTGTTCATGAGGGCCGTGGCACTTCCTTCCGTAAGATTTTGTGCGGTAGCTTTATCTTACTCGTTGTGCCCTCGGCTCTCAACCCTTTTTTGGCTCCCCCTGTCCAATATGTATTGTAGTCCTACAGGTTGCCCCGGAAGCTAACGGCTTCTTTTCTTGACGTGGAATTGGAATTTGTGTTATGATATTCGTATACGTGATTCTGGGAGGGATTGTCCATGTCCGGACATAACAAATGGTCGACCATCAAGCATAAAAAGGAAAAGACCGACGCGCAGCGCGGGAAGATATTCACCAAAATTGGGCGTGAAATCGCAATTGCCGTGCGCGAAGGCGGCGGCGCCGATCCGAATTCCAACAGTAAGTTGAAGGACGTCATCGCAAAGGCAAAGGCCGCGAACATGCCCAACGACAACATCATGCGCTCCATCAAGAAGGCCTCCGGCGAGGGCGAAGGTGCGGCGTACAAGGAGATTACCTATGAGGGATACGCCCCCGGCGGCGTTGCGGTCATCGTCGAAGCCGTGACGGACAATCTCAACCGCACTGCCAGCGAGGTGCGCCATATCTTCGATAAGTGCGGCGGCTCTCTGGGCGCCACGGGCTGCGTTTCCTGGAAGTTTGAGCGCAAGGGCGTCATCGAGATCGACAACGAAAAGGGGCTCGACGAGGAAGAGATGCTCATGGTGGCGCTCGATGCGGGCGCAACCGACGTCGATTACATGGAAGAAACCGCCGTCATCTACACCGATCCCAACGACTTTTCGCAGGTTCGCGATAATCTGGAAGCCGCAGGCTGCGTCTTCCTCTCCGCAGAGCGCGCGATGGTTCCGCAGACCACGACCGAGGTCACCGATCCCGAGACCGCAGAAAAGGTGCAGAAACTCATCGACTGGCTCGAGGACTATGACGACTGTCAGGATGTCTTTCACGACGCCGAGCTGCCGGAAGAGCCCGAGGAAGAATAATCGCGGGTTCGGCATATCATATCCGAGGGGCGGGATCGATTCCCGCCCTTTCGGCGGCAGGGGAGGCGCTTATCTTGGCTGACGCAAGGCCCATTGGCGTCATGGACTCGGGCATGGGTGGCATCTCCGTCCTCCAATCCCTCATCGAGCGGATGCCGGAGGAGTTTTTTGTCTTCTGGGGCGATCACGCACACGCGCCGTATGGCACGCGAGACGAAGCGGAAATTCGCCGGCTCACATGGGACGTCGTGGAGAAACTCCTCGCGCTGGACGTTAAGGCGCTTGTCATCGCCTGTAACACCGCCACGTCCGCTGCTGCTGCAGATCTGCGCGCCCGCCTCCCGATTCCCGTGCTTGGCCTAGAGCCCGCGGTCAAACCCGCCGCGCAATACGCAGGAGAACGGCGGATCGCGGTGCTCGCGACCGATGCTACGCTCAAGCTGGAGAAGTATCATCGGCTTCTCGCGCGGTTCAGCCGCAATACGGTCAGCATTCCGTGTCCCGAGCTTGTCACCTTCGTCGAAAAGGGCGATACGGATTCCGATGCGCTCATGGACTGCCTGCGTGATAAGCTCGATCCCGACAAGGTGGGGGAGGTCGCAGCGGTTGTGCTCGGCTGTACGCATTTTGTCTGGCTCCGCCCTGCAATTCATGCCATTTTGCCAGACGTACAGATTTTCGACGGAAACGACGGCCTTGCCCGCCATTTGCGGGACATCCTCGAATCCGACAACCTGCTGAATACGGGCGGTACGGGCGGATACGCGCTCAATACCACCTCGGATGATCCGGCGATGCTCCGGTTGATGAAACGATACCTGCACGAAACGATATAAGAAAGCCGCGTGCGCCCATGACGGCACACGCGGCTTTTTCTGCCTTAATTATCTTCGATGATATAGGGCGTATTCGAGACGTATTCCTGGTTCCAAACGACGTAATCGCACCCGTTGTATTCCGATTCGACGTCGCCCCACTTCGCATAGGAATATCCCGTGAAGTTCTTTCCGTCGTCGGTAATCAAAATGAGTGCCTCAACGTCCGCATCACGCGGCTCGGCGAGTGGTACGGCGAGCTCCCAGGTGCTCCCCGTCCAGTAGGCCACGGACACTTCGGACTGCACGCCGCTCCCGATGGTCTTGAAATTCCCTTCGACAAATGTCTGAAGCTCATCCGCGTCCGCAAATCCAACGAGCGCGGCTGCGGATTCATAATCGCCGGCATCAAAATAGACGAGCGCCTGCTTTGCGTCCTTAAACATTTTGTCGTCGATCGAAGGCACGCCGGCCTCCGCGACCGCACATGCACTCAGCGACAGTGCCAGCACCAATGCGCCGAGCAATAGCGCTACACGCTTCCTCATTTGATTGCCTCCCTATGGTTCGTCCTATATTTGACGCGCTTTAATTCTATTTCGTTGCATGATTTGACGCCGCCAATGAAATTTTTATAAAAAGGTGATCGAGCGCGGCCTGATCCCGCGCACGACCGCTTTTCACGGCATAATCCGCGTCGATGCATGCCTCGTAGAGCGCTTCCAACGTGGGCGCGTCAAAGGCGCGCGCCTTTTGCGCCATGATCTTTGCGGCGTATGGATTAAGCGCAAGCGTGCGTCCCACGTCCTCCGCACGGTCCCCGGACTCGGCCGCCACGCGCAGAAACGTCATGCCGCGCATCTGCCGCGTAATGGAAGCAAGTACCGCGATCCGGTTGGTTCCGCGCTCGAGCATGAGCGCGAGGGTATCGTATGCCCCTGCGGAATCCCCGTCAAAGAGCTTGTTGATCATGTCGAACGCGCCGTATTCAGTGGAGGGGGAGACGATCGCCTCGATGTCCTCAATTTCGATGGACGGACGCGCGCCCGCGTAGGCCACCAGCTTCGACAGCTCTCCTTCGAGCTTTGTCAGTTCCCAACCGGCCGTCAACAACAGATGCCGAATCGCCTCGACGGACATGGTCTTGTAAAGCGGCTTCAGTTTCGCGGCGATCCACTTTCGCATCTCGGCGTCCGTTAGTTGGTCAAATGAGACGAGCGCCGACTGCAACGCATGTGCCAGCTTTTTGCGCTTGTCATATTCCTCGCGCATATAGAACACCAGCACACAGCTGTCGCACGGCTTCTCGAGCCACGCGATGATCTGCTGCGCTTCGCTTTCCTCGTCGCGCGCCTTTCCGCCCATCAGCGGCGCGAAGTCCTTCACCACGACGAGCCGTCTGTCGCACATCACGGGCAGGGTCTCGGTCGCCTCGATGATTCGCTCCGCACGCGCGCCCTCGAAAACAGTCTCGTTGAGCGCCTCAAGACCGACGGGGAGCATCGCTTCCCGCAGCTTCGCAAGCGCCTCCTGCTTCACATACGCCTCGGGCCCGCCGAACAGATATGCCTGCCGAAACGCGCCGCTGCGCACCTCTTCAAAAAACGTGTCCCATCTCATTCGCCGGCCCCCTTCAGAAAAGTGTTCACCCGGATGCCTCCGTCAATGTCCATGTGAACCGTGACCGCCCCCGATTCGTCCGTGCGGTATACCTTTCCATCCGCTTCTTCAATCAGTTCAATCACATACGCACTTGGATGCCCATAGGAGTTGTTTTTTCCGACCGATATGACCGCGACCTCAGGCGTCAGCGCGTCGATGAGCTTGCGATCTGTCGCGTCCTGTGATCCGTGGTGCCCAACCTTCAGGACGTCGATGTCCGGCCCCGCGGAGACCTCCGCGTCGCCCGTAAACAGCGCCTGCGCATCCCCGTAGTCGAGAAGCAGCACAAGCCCTGCATCGTTGACCGGGTCGTCGGTCTTTGATCCGGGTGCGAGCGCCTGCATCGTCGCGCGATCCGAAAGCGCAACGGCGTCGCCGGGCGAGAGCTCGATCCAAGGGATGCCCGCGTCCTTCGTTTCCTCGCTCTCTGCAAGGATGCTTTCGTTTTCGGCGAGATCAAACCATCCGACGGGTACATAAATCGCGTCGATTTTGCATGCCGCAGCGAGTTCGCCCAGTCCGCCCGCATGGTCTGCGTGCGGATGAGAGAGGAATACCCCGTCGATCTCCCAACCCTCTGCGTTGATGTAATCCGCGACCTCCGCGCCATCCTCGCCCACATCGACCACATACGTTTCTCCGTCGACGCGGATGATCGCCGCGTCCGCCTGTCCCACGTCCAGAAACGTGAGCACGCACCCGGAATCGATGGTCAGTACGCAGGAGACTATGATTAGTATCGGCAGCATGAGCACGAGCCAGGGCTTCCATTTCTCGCGCATCCGCCCCATGTCAGATGCCGCGATGGCCACGGCGATGAGCAAAAGCCATATGAGCGGATGCGGAGGATCGACCCGAAGGACGCCGTGGGGAAGGTTTGCAAAAAACGAAACGCCCTGCCGCAAAAGCGTGAGCATGTGATCCGGCACGACCGCAAAAGCAGGAAGCGCGATCCCGATCAACGCCGCGTACATTGCCAACAGCGCATACGGCACGAGGATCAGGTTCGCCAGGATCGAATAGACAGGCACCGTCCCGTAAAAAAGTGCCAGCGCCGGGAATGTCGCGATCTCGGCTGCCAGGGTCACAACCGCAAGGGAGGAGAAATAGAAGCCGATCCGTGCACCGATCCCGCGCATTTCCCGCCATTTGTCCGCGCGCACGAGCTTGGTAAGCGGCGGCGCGATCCAGAGAATGCCTGCGGATGCCGAAAAGGACAGGACAAACCCGGCATCGTCGAGATTCAATGGATTCACGATCAGCACGAGGATAAATGCGAGTGCGAGCCTAGTGCTCCCGTCTGACATGCGCCCCGAAAGCGGTGCGCCGCATAACACGGCGTACATCAGTATCGCGCGCATAACGGACGGCCGGAAGCCGACGATGGCCCCGTATGCGAAAATCACCGCCAGAGAACAGTACGCGGCGATGCGCGCTCCCGTGATCCGCGCGAGCAGAAACGTCAGCGCAGCCGCAATCAGGGTGATGTGCAAGCCCGAGACAGCGAGCAGGTGGGCGACGCCCGATCTGCTGAATTCAGCCCGCAAGTCGGTATCGATGTCGCGCTTGTCTCCCAGCGCAAGCGCCATCACAATCTCGGGGTTGTCGGGGAATGCCTCGTAGACGCGTCCGGAAATCGACTTGCGCGCGGTGTACAGCAGGTTTGATATCCCGCTGCCCGCGCCGCTCATCTCCACGTCTGTGGTCTTTGCCGTCAAATACCCCGCAAGATTCGCGCGCCAGAGGTACGCCCCAAAGTCGAACGCATGCGGATTCGTCGCAGCCTCCGGCGCAAATAGATGTCCCGTGCCGACAATCTTCTGCCCACACGCAATTTCATTGAAAGACGCCGCATCTCCGCGCAGATAGAGTCGGAACCGGTAATCGGTCGGTTCCCCCGCAATCGTCACATCCCTGAGCGTGCAGACGAACCGTGCCCCGTCTTCGTCGATGTAGGGACTGCCCGCAATGGTTCCTTCAAACTTAATGTCATATGCCGTTGCGAACGTGGGGCGCGCTTCCTTGCGCGTGACATAATACCCCGCGCCCGCAAAGAACACGGAGGAAAAGAACAGCATGACTGCACATGCTGCAAAGAATCGTCGCGTCGCGCGGCGCGTGTGCAAATAAAGCGCGATTCCGGAAAGTCCGATTGCAGCAGCCAGAAGGGCCAGCAGGTTCGGTGCAAAAAGCCGCGCGAAAACCATTCCGCCGCCCAAAAACAGCGCGAACGAGAATAACTTTCGCCGCGTCATGATGCGCATTAAATCAGATAGGTCGCCTCTGGCTGGGCGAGCTGCGCGGCGGGATACTGCGCACGCGCTTCATCAAGCAGCGCTTCCGGATCATTGCCGGGCCTTATGTGCGTTAAAAGCAGCGCCTTTGCGCGCGCGTTTTTCGCAATTTCCCCGCAGTGCCGCGCGGAAAGATGCGGCGCGCTCTCCGACCACTGCGCGGTCGTGAGTCCCGCGTCTGCGAGCAGCAAGTCCGCGTCGTCCGCAAACAGCTCGAGAAACGGATTCACATTCGTATCGCCCGTATAGACAAATACCGCCCCGTCGCACTCGATTTTGATGGAAACCGCCGGAACGGGATGCGTCGCCGGAACAAACGATAGGCGCATCTCGCCAATGGTCAAATCCCGCGGTTCGATGAAATCGAGGTGCGGGTCTTCCATCATCTCAAAAACCTTCGCGGGCTGCGCGGGCGAGACGACAAGCAGGTTGCGTTTCATCGTTGAAAATTGAAGCACATACTTCAGAACCGTCATGTCAGACATGTGGTCGAAGTGTAAATGGCTCAGGAGAATGCCGTCGAGCTTCTGAATCTCGGTGTATTTTGCCAGCCGCGCAAGCACGCCCGAGCCGCATTCGAGCAAAAGATTCGTCTTGCCGCTTTCGCTTGAGAGGAGGTAACCGGAGCATGCGCCGCCGGGGGCGGGGAAGGGGCCGTTGTTTCCGAGCACGGTCAGTTTCATACAATCCACTCCTTGACCACATTATACCACATCCGCACGTGAAATCATATCGAAGAATTGCGTCGCATAGATTGTTGCGGACGCCGGCACTGCGGCGCAAGGCGAAACGAAAGGGTGTGTGTGGAGTGAATCTACTGGCCGTGTATCACGCCAACCGGTTGGGCAATGCCTGCGCAGAGGAGGGGCTTACGAGCATCCGAAAGGGAAGGCATATCCTGACGTGCGCGGATTCGGTGTCGGATGGCGAACTCATGGCGGGCACACTGGGCCGGATTCGCAACCGCACACAGCTTTCCCGGACGCTTGGTTACGCAGCCACGGCGCACGCAGCCACGCTCGTCATCGCCGCATACCGTCGCTGGGGCGCACAATATCCCGATCATTTTGAGGGCCCGGTCGCAACGGTTCTCATCGATCGCAGTACCGATCGGATGATCGCCTCGCGCGATCGGATGGGCGATCGGCGGCTCTTTTATTGCCGCCATGGGCGCACGGCGGCGGTAGCCGATCATCCGGATGCGCTGATTGAGAGTCCGTATGCCTCCCGTGTGGTCGATGAAAACGGCCTCAACGAATTATTCGCCATCGGCCCCGCGCATACGCCCGGACGCACGCCATACCGTGACGTCATGTCGCTGGAACCCGGCTGTCTGCTCATTGCGGACCGTTCCGGCGTTTCCGTGCGCCGTTATTACACGCTCGGGGCGCGAACACATGAAGACGATCTCGAGAAGACAGTTAAGACCGTGCGCGAGCGGCTCGAAAAGGCGGTGGACGACGCCATTGTGCACGCCGCAGCCATCATGCTTTCCGGTGGGCTCGATTCGACGACGCTTGCGGCGCTTATGTGCGAACGCGGCATGCGTCCCATGGCGTTTTCCGTGGACTATGAAAACGATGAGAGCGAATTTATCGGCAATGCCTTTCAACCGGAGCGCGACCGGGAATCCGCCGCCTATGCGGCAAAGCTGTTTGCTTCCGGTCACGATACGGTCTTGCTGGGGCACCGCGCGTTGTCGGGTGCGCTGTCGGCGGCGGTCGACGCGCGCGGTTTCCCCGGCATGGCGGATATCGATGCGTCGCTTTTGCTCTTTGCGCGCGAAATCGCAACGGGCACGGGGACGGTTGTATCCGGAGAATGCGGCGACGCGGTTTTTTGCGGGTATCCGTGGTTCGACCCCGCGCGCCTCACGCTCGAAGATGGCTTCCCATGGTCCGGCTCGATGGATTTGCGCCGCGTGATCCTGCGGCGCGCCATTTGTGAGGACATTCGCCCCGAGCGTTATGCGAAGGATGCGTTTGAGGCTGCGCGCGGTACCGTGCCGCAATTGCCGGGCGAAGGGGAGAAGGAGGCGGCGCTGCGCGTGCTCCAGACCATTTGCTTTCGATCCTACATGGCGAATCTGCAGGAACGCATGCTTGCGATGTGCGAGGCGTCGTCCCTCTCGTTTTTTACACCGTTCAGCGACGAACGGCTCATTGAGTACGTGTACAATGTGCCGCTTGAAATGAAATTTATGAACGGCGAAAACAAAGGACTTTTGCGCGAGGCCATGAAGGATCTTTTGCCTGAAAGGCTGCTCCGCCGCCCCAAAAACCCGTATCCCAAGACCTATGCGGCCCTCTATACGCGCGATGTGCGCGCCGGCATTTCCGCAATATTGGAAGATGCCGATTCGCCCGTGCTACGCGTGCTGGAACCGAATGTGCTTAAACAGCTCAATGCGGCGGAGCTTCCCGCAGGCGGACTTCCCTGGTTTGGGCAGGTCATGTCCGGCCCGCAGCTTCTCGCTTACGTCATTCAGGTCAACGAGTGGATGAAAAAGAGAAAAATTTAAATATCCATTTGACCAAATTCCAAATATAGATGCATTGGGGCGGATCCGATTCCGTCCCGATTTACCGTTCTCATGTGGCGCTGCGCAAAGCATGAATTTTCAAGGTTATTGGATGCTTGACATGCAAAATGCGGTCGCGTAAAATAAAAGAGGCGATTTCATACGAAAGGTCTTTGCGGCATGAGACAGTTTTTCGCACGGATCAGGCGATTCACGGCGGGCGTCCCGTTTTATCGCTGGCCTGTGAAGTACATGCAAAACAGGAGAAACGCCGCCGCACGGGGAAGGCGCAAAAAGGAGAAGCTCAGGGAAATTCGCCGTTTCGACCGAACACATCACACGGATTTCGGCGGATACATACCCTCCGATGTTCTGAAAAATCACTCCGTCGGCGGCAACGGGTATGAGCCCTCGTATCCTATACCCAATCTGATCAGGGAACTGTGCATCGGGGAAAACGACAGCCTGATCGACCTCGGCTGCGGAAAAGGTTACGCCATGTACGGATTCGCGGATCTCCCGTTTTCCCGCATCGACGGCCTCGAATACGACCATCGCCTCGCAGACATTGCCCGGGCAAACTTCGCGCGCCTGTTTCCCGGCAGCGACCGCTTCCACGTCGTCGAAGGCGACGCCGCACTCTTTTCGGATTACAACCGATATACGTTTGTGTATCTGTATAACCCTTTCAAGGAACAGGTTGTCGCGCAGGTATGCGACGCGCTCGTCGAAAGCCTTCGGCGCGCGCCGCGGCGGCTGACGATCGTCTATCAGGCGCCTTTCCATTGGAACGTGCTGAAATCGCATGGGTTCGTGCCTGTTCGGCAAATGGACGGATGCGCGGTGTTTACGCCCGGTCCGGACCTGATCCGCACATGAAAAAAGCCGCCAGACGCGATTTCGTCTGCGCGGCTTTGACTGGCTTCTCACTCGAACACGGGCATGATCCGTTCACCGTCGAACTCCAATTCAAAGTGCAGGTGCGGTCCATCGGCGCTTTCCATCAATGCGGTCGATCCGACGGAGCTGATGACCTGGCCCTTGACCACTTCGTCTCCGATTTTCACCAGTTCCAATGTTCCGAGCGAGCAATAGCGCGTGACATACCCCTTCGCATGCCCCAATTCGATCACATACCCATACACGTCGTCCTGATATGTGTCAAGCACAACGCCCGCCTCGCTCGCCATGACCGCAGCCCCGCTTGCCGCCTTGATGTCTATACCCGGGTGTGTGCGCCATTGTCCAAGCGTCTCATTCCACGTGAGCGTGTCCGGCGCGTAGGCCTTTGTGACCTCGCCCACGACCGGCAGCATGAACGCAGGATCGGGTACGGGCGTCGCCGTCGGCGCAGTCGTGACTTCCGCCATGACGGGCAATGCGGGCACGGTGACCTCGGCGACGACGCTTGGCGCATCGACTGTCTGAGGCGTTCCATTTTTATAAAGGTATGCGGCAACGCCGAACAACACGACCAGCAGCGCGAGCGACATGTAGTACCCGTAGCTGCTCCAGACGCGCTTGACGGCGGGGAACGCCTTCTCCCGCGCGGCATGCATCCAGTTCGAAATGTTTTTGAAAAAATGACCCATCAACATCACTCCCATCTGGCAACAGTATGGGAGCGTTGGTGTGTCTTTATTCTCCAAATCTGCGCTTAATTTCCAATTTTACGCGGTAGATTTCATTGCGCGTGTATCCGGCGTCGCTCGCCGCATCCGCCGCATCCCGAAGATCATCGCCTGCCAGCATTTTCATCAGCATAAATTCCGCGGCGCCCGCCTGTTTTTCCTCCATCGGGAAAGGTTCCGGTACCTCGGCGACCACGCAGTATTCGCCCTTTTCTACGTTCGGATTTGCCATAAGCGCGGCGTTGACCGCCTCTGCCGTCCCGCGCAGCAATTTTTCATATTTCTTGCTCATGTCGCAACAGACAAGCAGCCTGCAACCGGGCCAAGCACGCGCCATTTCGGATGTGAGTTCCACGATCCTGTGGGGCGATTCATACAACACGGCGACAGGAATGCCCGCCGCGCGAATTGCCTCCAATTTTTCCCGCAGCGCCTTTTTCTCCCGCGGTAAAAATCCGTAAAACGCAAACGTCCGCGCGTCAAATCCCGACGCAGAGAGAGCTGTGACCACAGCAGATGGCCCGGAGATCGGCTCGACCAGGATTCCGGCTTCCCACGCTGTTGCAACCAGCAAGTTGCCCGGATCGGAAATCGCGGGCGTGCCCGCATCGCAGGTCAGTGCAACTGTCAAATCTTCCGCAATCATGCGCGCGACGATCTCGGGTGCGCGCGTTTCCTCATTGTGCCTGTGACAGGACACCAGCGGCTTTTTGATCTCCAGATGATTGAGAAGCTTCATCGTGACGCGCGTATCCTCGGCAGCGATCAAATCAGCACGCTCCAGAGCCTCCCGCATCCGGGCCGAAAGGTCATTCAGGTTCCCGATTGGCGTCGCCACCACGTACAATTTCGCCATTTCGTGCCTCCCTCAGTTGATACACCAGCTCACTGCCCAAAATGGAACGCGCTTCGATCGTCCAGTCCGGCATCGCGAGCGCCTCAAACCAATCTGAATAATGCCGCTCCATGCCCACGCCGCGTCCGCCAAGCGTGCGGGTTGGGAACGTGACAAACAGGTGCGCCGCGTTGATCTTCGTCATGAGCCGCGCAGCCGCGCCCTTTTTCTGCGATTCAAGAACCGGCAAAAGTTTCATCGCCAATGCCATATCGAACCGTTCACCCGGCACCGCGCCTTCGCAAAGCAGATCGCGCACGGCAATGTGCATGCTTGCACCCGTCCTTGCCGCCCATTCGTTCGCCAGATTCGCCAGCGCGCCGGAGATATCCACGCCTTCGACCGCAATCCCCGTCGAGGCCAGGTAAACCGGATTGAAACCGCACGCCAAATCCAACACCCGCTCAGGACGTCCGATGCGGGAAAAGAGCGCATCGTAAAAGGCGTCAATCGGCATCCGCTCCCGCGTGGAGGCATGGAGCCGAAGCGCACCCGCAACGTCGTCCGCAAGCAGCAGCGCGCGCGCCTTTTTCAACTCTTCCGGAGACATGAACGCGCCTGTGATCCCATGAAGCGCCTCGCGCGCCGCCTTTTCCGCATCCTTCGGTCTTTTGTGGCGCAAAAAGGCCTCCGTGACCACCCGTTCAAGTGTGTCAGGGCAGATGTCCGCATATTTTTTTGCGGCCTGCAGCCGCTGCAAAACATCTTCCATCACGTGCCCCGCAATCGCTCCATCAATCGCCCAAAGAAGCGCAGGTTGTGCGCCGTCGCAAGCCGCATTGCCGCCGGATCGTTCATCTTAAAAAGGTGCTGCACATAGGCGCGCGAATGGTTTCGGCACAGTACACAGTCGCAATCGTCCTCCACGGGGCGTCCGTCGCGGGCATACTTGTCGTCCAGAATGTACATATGCCGATAAAATTTTTCGTGGAGCGCCGTACCCGGCTCATATACATAGAGCCGCTGGTGGCGCGCTTCGCGCGTGGGAATCACACAGTCGAAAAGTTGATACCCGATCTCGACGCACCGCACGATCTCCTCGGGTCGCCCGAGGCCCATCGCATACTTGATCTTATGATCCGGCATGGCGTCCGCCGCCATTTTGAGGACGTCAAGCCGGAGCGTGCCGTCCGGATCGAGCGGCCAGCCGCCAAATCCATAGCCGTCAAACCCGATTTCCTCGAGCCGCCGCCCGCATTCCGCGCGCAACTGCGGATCCTGTCCGCCCTGCACGATGCCGAAAAGGAGGGGAGGGATCTCTTTGCCCTTCGCCAGTTTGTCAAACTCCGCCCGGCAACGCGCCCCCCACTTCACCGTCAGGTCGACCGAACGGCGCTGCACGTCGTCGGGATCGTCCGGCGCGGTGCAGAGATCGAGCGCCATCACGATGTCCGACCCATACTGAAACTGTGCCTGAATGCACTTTTCAGGCGTGAAAATGAGCTTTTGGGCGCCCATGTCGGGACGAAAGATGATCTCGTTGTCGCGGATTTCTCCGTATGCCGCGTTTTCACGGATCAGGGAGTAGAGCTGAAATCCGCCCGAATCGGTCAGGATTGCGCCGCGGTAACCCGTAAAGCCGTGTAGCCCCCCCAGCGATTTGATAAGTTTTGCGCCGGGTTTCGTCATGAGGTGATAGCTGTTCATCTCAAGCCCCAAAAGTCCCGAAGCATACACATCCTCAAAGCCGCCTGCACGCACGCCGCCATATGTCGCATCCGGGAAAAAGGCCGGTAGCGGAATCTCGCCCGCCCGGGTCGTGAGTTTTTCGATCATATCTTCTCCACTGCCCGCAAATTCGCGCTGCGCGCGCGCGGATTTTCCTTTAATTCCGCTTCGGATGCGCTGATGGGCTTGCGCGTCACGAGGCGCACCACGGGCTTTTTGCCGCATACACATACCGGCATGTCCGGGGGACAGGTGCACGGGTTTGCGAGCCGCCGAAACGTGTTTTTGACAATGCGATCCTCCAGCGAGTGAAACGTCAAAACGCAAAGCCGTCCGCCCGGCTTCAAAAGATCAACAAGCATCTCAATCGACCCTTCGAGCGGGTCGAGTTCGTCGTTGACTGCGATGCGAAGCGCCTGAAACGTCCTGCGCGCCGGATGCGAACCATCCTTTTCCCGGAATTTCCTGGGGATCGCCGCATCGACGGCCGAAACAAGCTGCGCGGTTGTCGCAATCGGCCGCCGGTCGCAGAGCACACGGGCGATCTGGCGCGCCCACTTTTCCTCGCCGTAGTCGCGCAGAATGCGGGTCAACTCGTCTTCGCTCCTAGTGTTTACGATGTCTGCTGCCGTTAATTGTGCGGATGCATCCATCCGCATGTCCAGCGGTGCATCGTCGTGATACGAAAACCCACGCGCACGTACATCGAGCTGGTGGGATGAGACGCCCAGATCGATTAAAATACCGTCAAATGTACCATGATCCGTCAATTCCCTTGCATTATGAAAATTCCCACGCAGAGCCTGAAAACGCGCGTCCGGAATGCGCTGGGCAGCGGCCGCAATCGCATCCCCATCCCGGTCGATGCCCGTCAAGGTCCCGCCCACGAGCCTTTTCAGCAGTTCTGCACTGTGTCCGCCGCCTCCGAGCGTGCAGTCGAGATAGTCGCCGCCATCTCTGAGGTTCAGCGCCTCCATGCATTCGTCCGGCATCACGGACAGGTGATGAAAATCCATGCATTTCTCCAATCAACAAACCGTAGTCTTTTTGTTCCAGACCAAAGTCTCTTTAAATAGACCTAAGTCTGTTATTCCTCCGGAAAACAGACGTCGCCAGCAAGCGTCTGCCGCACCGCACCCGCGATGTAGAGAGAACCCGCGAACACCTTCAATCCCTCAATCTTCATTGCTACGTCGACTGCATTCTCCACGCCGTTCACCGTCATGACATTTGCGCCATGCACACGGTAGATTGCTGCCAATTCTTCCGGTTGTGCAGCGCGCGGCTCGTCCACATTGGTTGCAATGACCTGCGCGCAGATCGGCGCGAGGATGTCCGCGCATTCCTGCATCTGTTTGTCGTGCATCATGCCGGTAACGAGTATGATCTTCCGGTCCGGGAAAAACCGTTCCAGATAGTCGCGCAAGGAGCGCGCGCCCTGCGGGTTGTGCGCGCCGTCAATGAGCGCACCTTTGACCCATTCGAGCCTGCACGGCCATTTTGTGCGTTGAATCCCGCGCCGAATCGCCTCAGGATCGATGCCCAATTCGCGCAGACCGGAGATTGCGAGCGATGCGTTCAAAAGCTGGTGCCGTCCGTTCAGCGATGTTTCATATTCGATTGCGTCCCGCAGGAACCGTGCGCCGTGCGCCGATTCGTCAATGATTTCGGGCATTTGCGCGATGGTCAACCGCGCCCCGCGCTCATTTGCTGCGGCTCGGAAAACAGCCAGGATGCTTTCTGCCTGTGCTTCGACGACTGCGGGCACACCCGGTTTGATGATCCCGGCTTTTTCGAACGCGATTTCCTCCACGGTATCGCCCAATATCCTGATGTGGTCGCGCCCAATGGCCGCGATCATCGATACGTCGGGCGTAATCACGTTTGTGGAGTCGAACCGACCGCCAAGCCCAACTTCGACGACCGCCACATCGACGCCCATGCGCGCAAAAAACTCGAACGCGAGCGCCGTGCCCAGCTCAAACGTCGTGGGCATGATCCCCTCGCGCACAAGTCCATCCGTCTTTTCAACGAGCAGATTAACGATATCGACGAGCGCAGCATCCGGGATTGGTGTGCCCATGACCTGCACGCGCTCGTTGTAGTGGATGAGGTAGGGGGAGGTATACATGCCCGTGCGCATTCCCGCCTCGCGCAATCCACGTTCCGTGAACGCCGCAGTCGATCCTTTTCCGTTTGTGCCCGCGATGTGTGCACAGCGAAATCGCCGTTCCGGATGATTTAGCACGTCGAGCAACGCACGCGTGTTTTCAAGTCCATTTTTCTGGCCCTTGTACCGGGCCCCGTGTATCCAATCGATGGCTTCCTTTGCGTTTGTGAACATACGTCACCCTCGTTCAATAAAAATCGGCAACGCGCGATTGCGCATCGCCGAATCCGTCAATTTTTATAATTTGAGCGGCGCGAGGCCGAGTTTTTTGCGCATCTTGAGCATTGTCTTGTGTGCGACTGCCCCTGCGCGCTCTGCGCCGTCCACCATCACCGACTGAAGGTACGCCTTGTCTGCAATGATCCGATCGTATTCCGCCTGAAGCGGCTCAAGTACCGCGATCACCGAATCCGCCACCGCATCCTTGAACACACCGTAACCCTTGCCGGCATAGTCGTTCGCAATGTCGTCCAGCGACATTCCCGAGAGTGCGGAGAGAATTGACATTAGGTTGGATACGCCCGGTTTCTCCTCCGGATCAAACCGCACGCAGTTTTCGCTGTCCGTCACCGCGCGGCGGATCTTTTTGCGGATCACATCCGGCTTGTCAAGAAGCGCGATGAACGTTTCCTCCGGGTCGGACTTTGACATCTTCTTCTCCGGCTCGAGCAGGCTCATTACGCGTGCGCCCACTTTGGGAATATACGCATTCGGCACCACCAGCACGTCGCCGTAAATGGCGTTGAACCGCTGCGCGATGTCGCGGGAGAGTTCCAGATGCTGCTTCTGATCCGCACCGATGGGCACGAGGTCGGAAAGATAAAGGAGAATATCCGCTGCCATCAAGACGGGATAGGTATAAAGGCCCGCGTTGATGTTGTCCTGATTCTTTGCCGATTTTTCCTTATATTGCGTCATGCGCCCAAGCTCGCCCACATATGTGAAGCAGCTCAGCAGCCACGACAGCTCCGCATGCTCGTGTACGTGCGACTGGAAGAAGATAATGCTCTTTTTCGGATCGAGACCGCTCGCGAGGAAAAGGCTCATCGTGCGCAGACATGCCTTGCGCAAGTCAGCCGGATTTTGCCGAACCGTGAGCGAATGAAGATCGACGATCGAATACACGCAGTCATATTCGTTGTCAAGCAGTTTAAAGTTGCGCAGCGCGCCGATGTAATTGCCAAGGGTCAACTGCCCCGTGGGCTGTATTCCCGAGAAGATTCTCTTTTTTGTAATGCTCTCGTCCATGCCTCTGCCTCCCGCCCAATTTCCATCGCTAAATTATAGCATGTCGCCAAAATTCAGTCAAGGTTCACTTGCGTGCGTGGCTTGTTTCTGCTACAATGTGGTATGATACGTTGAGCAATTGGGACGGTGGATAATGTGAGTCAGTACGTGATCGCCATGGACGCCATGGGGGGCGACAATGCGCCGGAGGCCATCCGCGCGGGTGTCAAGGCGGCCCTTCAGTCGTTTGATGACATCAAGATACTGCTTTGCGGAAAACGCGAAGCATTGGAGGCGGCGGCGAACGATCGGGTTTCGGTCGTCGATGCGCGCGAAGTGATCGAGATGGATGAATCGCCCATGCTCGCCGTGCGCAAAAAAACGGATTCCTCCCTTGTACGCGCGCTCATGGAAGTGCGCGAGGGGCGCGCACAGGCTGTTGTTTCCGCAGGATCGACCGGCGCGCTGCTCGCAGGCGGCATGTTCAAGGTTGGCCGCATTCACGGCATCGATCGTCCGGCGCTTGCGCCCATTATCCCCGGAATCAAAGGCCCCGTCATGCTCATTGACGCGGGCGCGAATGTCGATTGCCAACCCAGATTTCTCAGCCAGTTCGGCCTCATGGGCGCCGCATACATGGCGGGTGTTCTCGGGATCGAAAACCCAAAGGTCGGACTTGCCAACATCGGCACGGAAGCAGAAAAGGGCAATAAACTTGCCAAGGAAACATACGAGCTGATGTCGAATCAGACGAGCTATCACTTTTCGGGCAATGTCGAAGCGCGCGAAATCATGTCCGGGGAAACACAGGTGATCGTGCTCGACGGCTTCGACGGGAACCTCATATTAAAGCATACCGAAGGACTCGCTTCCGCGATGTCACGGATGCTCAAGGAAGAACTCATGCGCGATTTCAGATCAAAAATCGGCGCGCTTTTCGTCAAACCGGCACTGAAAAGATTCAAGGCGCGCATGGATTACCACGAGTACGGCGGCGCACCGCTCCTGGGCGTCGAAGGCGCGCTGGTCAAGGCGCACGGTTCATCGGATGCGCGCGCGATCGAAACCGCGATCGGGCAGGCGCGCAATATGATCAAAAATGACGTGGTCGGCAAGATCCGTGCGGGGCTCGCCGGACTTTCCGCCGCGGACGACAAGGGGGATAAATAAATGGCAGATCCGAAGATTGTCACCGAAAAGGTCACGGAATACATCCTGAATCAGCTTCCCGTCAAGAAGGAAGAAATCGTTCCCAAAGCGCGGCTCGTCGAAGATCTCGGTGCCGATAGCGCGAATCTCATCATGCTCATCATGGATCTTGAAAATGAGTTCGACATCACCGTTTCCGACGAGATGCTCGTGGGCGTCAAAACTGTCGGCGACATCGTGAAGTATCTCGAGGAGAATGCCTGAGGTGGAGGAACTGGAAGCCCTTCTGGGATACCACTTCCGCGACAGGCATCTCGTCGAAACGGCGCTTACGCACCCCTCCTACGGCTCCGATCACCGAGTGCCGCATTATCAGCGGCTCGAGTTTTTGGGCGATGCGGTGCTGGAACTCGCGATCAGCAGGTACCTCTATTTTGAGTTGCCCGGCGTGAACGAGGGAAGGCTTACGCGCTTGCGCGCGGAACTCGTGCGTGAGGAATCGCTTTACAAAATCGCCGAAAAATTGCACCTCGGTTCGCAGATTCGTCTCTCGGTGGGGGAGGAGAAGAGCGGCGGTCGTGAAAAGCCGTCCATCCTCTCGGATGTCACAGAGGCGATCATCGGCGCGGTGTACCTCGACGGCGGAACGGATATGGCCTACGAGGTGGTCATGCGCATGTTTGACGGCATGCTTGATCCCTCGATGCGCAGGGAGACCCTTGATGCCAAGACGCGGCTGCAGGAAATGCTCCAGAGCGAAGGCAAAATGCCTGTATATGAAATGATCGCATCCGACGGCCCGCCGCACGAGCCGATTTTTACCTACGCCGTTGCGGCTGCCGGAAAGCGGCTCGGAGAAGGTGCAGGCCGCTCGAAACAGGCCGCGCAGCAAGCTGCCGCGCGGGCCGCACTCAAATTGATCGGGGAGATAAGCTGATTGGAGCTCAAGAAACTCATCATCCACGGCTTTAAGTCCTTCGCCGACCGGGTCGAACTCACGTTTGAGCGCGGCATCACCGGCGTCGTAGGGCCCAACGGCTGCGGAAAATCAAACATATCGGACGCCGTCCGCTGGGTGCTGGGGGAGCAGAGCGCAAAGTCTCTGCGCGGCGCCAAGATGGAGGACGTCATTTTCGGTGGCACCGAAAAGCGGCGCAAACAGGCATTTTGCGAGGTCGTGCTGGTTTTTGACAATACCGACCACGCCTTGTCCATCGACTTCGCGGAGGTCTCTGTTTCCCGGCGCGTCTATCGCTCGGGCGAGGGCGAGTACGCCATCAACGGTGCGCAATGCCGGCTCAAGGACGTGATCGACCTGTTCCGGGATACCGGAATCGGGCGCGACGGCTATTCGATCATCGGACAGGGCCGCATCGACGATATTCTCTCGCAGAAATCGGACGATCGCCGTCAGGTGTTCGAGGAAGCCGCGGGAATCGTCAAGTATAAGGCGAGAAAGACCGAAGCCGAAAAAAAGATGGAGTCTGCGCGGCTGAATCTCGATCGCGTGGAGGATATATTGACAGAGCTCGAGGAGCGCGTCGAGCCACTGAAGCGGCAGGCGGATGAGGCGCGGGAATATCTCTCTTTGCGCGATGAGCAGAAGAGCCTCGACCTTAATATCTACCTCGTTCGCGCCGTCAAGTATGATGAAAAATTGAACGAACTGCGCGTCAGCCTGTCGGACGCCGAGCGGGAATTGGCCCGTGCGAATGCGGAATTCGAGAAGCTGGAACTGGAACGCGAAGAGATGCAGCGCGCGCTGGATCGACTGGAATTTGCCTCTGCGGAGAAGCGCGATCAGGTGCAGGCGCTCATCGGCGATGTGGAAGCCCGGGAGGGCGCGCGCAACGTACTTCGGGAGCGGATTCAGAATGGTACCCGGGAAAAAGCGCGCCTTGAAGCGCAGCTTCTGAGCGCGGAAAATGGCGGCGGCGGCGTTTCCGAGCGCATCGCGGCGCTCGAAGAGGAATTGACAGAAGAGGCGCAGGCACTTCGGATTTCAGAGGAGTCGCTTTCCGTGCGCGAAGCCGCGCGCAAGGTCGCCGAGGACGCGCTGTCCGCACGCGAGGAAGCGGCAGAGGAAGTCAAGGCCGAGATCATCCGCGCGATGAATCGGCTGAGCGACGTCAAATCCCAGGAGGCGCGGCTTTCCGCCATGAAATCCGCACTCGAAAAGCAGATCGAATCCCTGCGCGCAGGCACCGATCGGGACGACGAGGGCATGCGTTCGCTCAATGAGCAGGTCGAATCCGCCCAGGCGCGGCTTGCGGAAGAGAAGGAGCGGCAGGCAAGGCTCAACGAGGCCATCGGCGAGATCGTGGAGCGCGTGCGCGTGGCAAATGACGAAAGCACGCGCCAAACGGGCGAACTCACCGACCTGCGTACCAGGCGCAATCAAACGGAATCGCGCCATAAGCTCCTGTCGGAGATGCAGCGCGATTACGAGGGCCTCAATCATTCCGTCAAGCAGGTGCTCTTGCAGGCGCGGCGCAACCCGAACGCGGGGGTGCACGGCGTGGTCGCGGATCTCATCAAGGTGCCGGAAACGCTCGAGCGCGCCATGGATATGGTGCTGGGCGCGGCGCTTCAGAATATCGTCGTTGAACGCGACGAAGATGCCAAAAGGATGATCGAATACCTGCGCACCAATCGCTTTGGGCGCGCGACGTTTCTGCCCATCGGTTCCGTGCGCGGGCGAACCCTCGCTCCAGGGGAGCGGGGCGTGCTCAGCATGCTGGGCTGCGTCGGGCTGGCGTCTGAATTGGTCGATTTTGATCCGAAATACCAAGGCGTGATCGACAATCTTCTTGGGCGCACCGTGGTCGCGGAAAATCTCGATGCGGGAATCGCCATCCAGCGCGCGGGACGCTATCAGTTCCGGCTGGTCACGCTCGAGGGCGACGTGATGCATTCGGGCGGCTCCATGACGGGCGGTTCCATCCACTCCCGCGCGACGAGTCTGCTCTCCCGCGCACGCGAGGTCGAAGAAAGCGCGAACGAGCTCCGGATGCTCGATGCGCGCATCGCCGCAATATCCGCCGCGCTTGAAGTCAGCGAGAAAAACCGCGCGGCGCTCAAACAGGAGCGCGGCGAGACTTACGATGCCATCCATCAGCAGGATCTCATCTGCACGCGCGCCGAAGCCTATTTAAAGGCTGCGCTCGACGAACGGACGAGTTCCGTCGCACGTTCCGATCAGGTGAAACGCGAATGCGTGCGGCTCGAAACGCAACTTTCCGAAACCGCAGAGGCGCTCGAACAGCTCGCATTCCGGCAGGGTGACGCCCAGCAGGACACCGACGGCATGCAGGCCTCTGTCCGCACGATGCAGGACGAGATCTACCGCATGCGCAAGGATGCGGAGGCGCTGCGCACAGAGGTTTCAAACGAGCGCGTCCGGCATGCGACCAAGAAGCGCGAGCACGAAATGAAGGCGCGCGACCTCACGCGCCTGCGCGATCAGGCGGGCGATCTTGAAAAACTCGTCGCCGACACCGAGACACAACTCACGGTTTGCACATCGGCGCTCGATGAAAACGCACGCTCCCTCGCGGACTGTGAAGAGCAGCTTCGGGCACAGAAGTCGGCGCTGGATGCGGCGCGCGCGGATTTCGCGGATGCGGACAAGCGCCGTACCGCCGCGCAGAAGGGTGTACAGGAGCTGTCGCATCGCATGGATACGCTGCGCGAGGGCGTGGAGGCGCAGTCGGACGTCAAGCATAAGACGGAGATGCAGATTCAGCGTACGGAGGGCGAATATAAGCAGATTCAGGATCGCGTGTGGGAGGAATACGAGCTGACCTACGCGGGCGCGGAGGCGTTTCGCGTGCAGGATTTCAAACTCACAGAAGCTGAAAAGCGCGTGGCGCAGATTCGCGTGCGCATCCGGCAGATGGGTGTCGTGAACGTCTCGGCGGTCGACGAATACCGCCAGACGACCGAGCGCGTCACGGAACTTTCCGCGCAGCGCGACGACATCAACGGCGCGATTTTCGACCTCGAAAAGATCATCGGGGATCTGGAAACACAAATGGATCGCCAGTTCCGCCAGCAGTTCGAGATCATGAACACGAACTTTAAGCGCACATTCGCAAGGCTGTTCGGCGGAGGTACGGCGGAACTTCGGCTCAGCGACCCAAAGGACGCGCTCAACTGCGGCATCGAAATCGTCGCGCAGCCCCCGGGCAAAAAGCTGCAAACGCTCTCGTTGCTCTCGGGCGGTGAGCGGGCGCTCACTGCCATTGCGATCCTGTTTGCCATGTTGGACGTCAAACCCACGCCGTTCTGCATCCTCGACGAGATCGAGGCCGCACTCGACGACGCGAACATCGACAACTTTGCGGAATACCTTAAAATGTATTCACAAAAAACGCAGTTCGTCGTTATCACCCACAGAAAGGGCACCATGGAGCGCTGCGAGGCGCTTTACGGCGTCGTCATGGAAGAAAAGGGCGTCTCTAAGCTCGTTTCGGTGGCGCTCAACGAAGCTGTGTAGGAGGGCAAAATGGGACTGTTTGATAAAATCAAGGCGGGGCTTCAGCGCACGCGCGACGTGTTCTCCGGGCGCATGGACGACCTGGTGGAAAGTTATAAGGAACTCGACGACGACTTTTATGAGGAATTGACCGACATTCTCGTCATAGCGGACATCGGCATGCCGACAACGCTACTCGCGGTCAACCGACTCCGCCAAAAATGCGAAACGGAAAAGATCGGCAACCCCGAAAAGGCAAAGACCGCGCTCAAGGAAATTCTGACAGACATCATGAGCGCCGATCCCATGGAGTTGAAAAGCCCGATGGTGCTCATCATCGTGGGCGTCAACGGCGTGGGGAAGACGACCACCATCGGAAAGCTCGCCGCGCGTTTTAAGCTGATCGGTCGGCGGGTCATCATCTGTGCGGGGGATACGTTCCGCGCGGCAGCCGCAGATCAGCTCACTGTCTGGGCCGAGCGCGCGGACGTCGAAATCATCAAGCATCAGGAGGGCGCGGATCCCGCTGCGGTCGTGTACGACGGGATACAGGCCGCAAAGGCCAGAAACGTCGACATCATGATCGTCGATACCGCCGGACGTCTGCACAATAAGGCGCATCTGATGGAAGAACTCAAGAAAATCAGTCGCGTCGTCGAACGCGATTACCCCGAAGCGACGACAAAGGCGCTGCTCGTCATCGATGCGAATACCGGACAGAACGGCCTCACACAGGCGAAGGCATTCTCCGGCGTCGCGGACATCGACGGCATCGTTTTGACGAAACTCGACAGCACCGCTAAGGGCGGCATCGCGGTCGCCATCGCAAATGAAATGCACATGCCGGTTCGCTATATCGGTCTGGGCGAGACCATCGACGATCTCCAGCCCTTCGATGCCCCGGCCTTTATCGACGCAATCTTTGGATGATGCAGAATACGCCGCCCGCGCACACAGCGACGGGCGGCGCTCTCATGAGGTGGAATATGAAAGCAATTGTCAATGGAAAAATCGTTACCCCGGACGGAATCGTCATGGACAAATCGCTCGTCTTCACCGACCGAATCGTCGGCATTACATCCGATGTCCCCGCCTGTCCCCACATCGACGCAAAGGGTGGATACGTCTCGCCCGGCCTCGTCGATGTGC
Organism: Bacillota bacterium; assembly: GCA_023421735.1. Next base: position 22,628 of record JAEZSP010000055.1, read on the forward strand.
ATGTTCATGGCTATGACGGCGCGGACGCCAGCGATGGAGATCTCGACGGTCTGCGCAAAATGGCGCGCGGCATCGCGCGCAACGGCGTGACATCCTTTCTCCCGACCACCATGACCGTCTCCTATGAGGTACTCGAACGTGCGTTCGACGCGGCGCGCGCGTTCATAAAAAATCCGCTTCCCGGTGAGGCGCGCGCGCTTGGCGTGAACGCGGAAGGGCCGTTTTTGAGCCCCGTCAAGCGCGGCGCACACGACCCCGCGCATCTGCGCCTGCCGGACGCCGACTTCCTTTTGAAGCACGCCGACGTCATCAAAATCACCACCATCGCGCCCGAGCTCGAAGGCGCGATCGATTGCATCGAGAAGGTCACGCGCGCGGGCATGTACGTCGCCATCGGCCACTCGACCGCCGATTTTGACTGTGCAAAGCACGCCGTCGACGCGGGCGCAACCCAGGCGACCCATACATTCAACGCCATGCCAACGCTCGGCCACCGCGATCTGGCCCTCACGGGCGAGGTCCTGTGGGATTCACGCGTGTATTGTGAGTTGATCGCCGACGGCTTCCACATTCACCCTGCATGGTTCTCGATCCTGCAAAAAGTAAAGGGCGACCACCTCGTGCTCGTCACGGATTGCACGCGTGCAGGCGGACTAGCGGACGGCGATTACGATCTCGGCGGGCAAATCATGCACGTGCGCGGCATCCAATGCCTCCTCCCGAACGGAACCATCGCCGGGAGTGTTTTGCGGTATCACCTTGCCGTGAAAAACATGATCGACAGGGGCGGCGCGTCGGTCTTCGACGCGATCCAGATGGCCTCCGCAAACCCCGCGCGCGCCATCGGCGTGTTTGACAAAAAAGGATCGCTCGAACCGAACAAGGATGCCGACATCGCGATCTTCAGCGAGGCGTTCGAGCCGATGCAAACGATCATTGCGGGGGAAACGGCGTTCGCCGGGGAGCCGCGTCGATGAACAGCCTCGATATCCTGCGGCAGTGGGTGAGCGAGAGCCGTCGCATCGTCTTTTTCGGCGGCGCGGGCGTGTCCACGGAGAGCGGCATTCCCGATTTTCGTAGTGCGGACGGCCTTTACAGCCAGAAGTTTCAATACCCGCCCGAGGTGATGCTCAGCCACACGTTTTTCGTCAAGCACCCGGCAGAATTCTACGATTTTTACCGGAACAAGATGATCCCTCACGGCGTCGAACCAAACGAAGCGCACCAAAAGCTTGCGGCGTGGGAAGCGGAGGGGAAGCTCTCCGCCGTTGTCACGCAGAATATCGACGGCCTGCATCAGCGCGCCGGTTCAAAAAATGTGTTCGAGCTCCATGGCTCAATTTTACGCAATTCTTGCACGCGCTGCGGCGCGTTTCACCCGCTCGCGGACGTTCGCGATTGCGCGGGGATTCCGACATGCGATTGCGGCGGCATCATCAAGCCGGATGTGGTGCTCTATGAGGAACCGCTCGGCGAGGAAGTCATGTACGGAGCGATCTCCGCAATCATGGCGGCCGATATGCTGATCGTGGGCGGGACCAGCCTGAGCGTCTACCCTGCGGCGGGACTCATCGATTCCTACCGCGGAAGTCGCCTTGTTCTCGTCAACCGCACCCAGACGCCAAAGGATGCGCGCGCCAATCTCATCTTCCGCGAACCCATCGGCGCCCTTTTCGCCAAGCTGTAAGGAGGTACAACATGAAAAAAACGATTCTCTTCGCACTCGCCCTGACGATCATCGCCCAAGGCGCGGCGTATGCGGAATCCGACATGCTCGTCGGCGCCATGGCGGTCGTCATGCCGTCCGATCAACCTGTATATCTGCTTGCCGAACCGACCGATACCGCCGAAACGCTGTGCGAAATCCCGGCAAAGGCCAAGGTAACGGTTCTCGCAGAAGTGGATCAGACATATACCCGCATCCATTTTGATGGACGGCGGGGCTATGTCCCATCCGCCGCGCTCGACATGGTTGTCTCCCTGGGCGGACTTTCCGTGTGGAAGATGACGACCGCTGCCCAGCGCGAAAATCTCAATGGGTTTCTCACTGCCTTTACCGCCGTCGACTTTGCTGCGCTTTCAGGGGCCGCCTTTTATCTGACCGACACTTCCGCCCCCGCGCTTGCGGCGTTCGCAGCGCGTCGCATTTCGCTCGATGCTCCAGACAAAATCGAGCGGAGCGCGTGCCCGGGCGATATGAACGCGAGCCTGCCGATCTCAGAACTCGATCCCGTCGTCCTGCGTTATTTTGGCGTGCGGATTGAAAACCTCGGGTCCGACACCTATTCGTGGAGCGAAGCGGACACCGTGCTTTCCGGGAATACAGCCGCTCTTACAAACATCATCGACATGGGAGGCGGGCAATACGCACTCTATTTCAACGTCCTGGATTGGGACGGATCTGCACAGATGACGGGCTATGCGACCGTTCAGGCGGAAAGCCTCGATGACCCGGATGGGTTTACGCTCTCCGCAATCGTCGTCAGTCAGTGATTCGTAGATGATCCCTTCCCGTGGGCGCGGGGCAGCGAGACCGTAAAGCTGCTCCCGCGCCCTTCTTCGCTCTGCGCGGTGATCGTGCCCCCGTGCGCCTCGACAATCGCCTTCACGATCGCAAGCCCAATGCCCGCACCGCCCGTCTGTCTGCTGCGCGATCCCTCCGCGCGATAAAACCGCTCGAATATGTGCGGCAGTTCGTTCGCCGGGATGCCGATGCCGCTGTCCGTGACGCGGATTGTCCCGTGTTCCGCATCGTCGCCCGTCTCAATCTCAATCGCTCCGCCCGCAGGCGTGTACTTGATGGCATTGGATACCAGGTTTGTGACGACCTGATTCATCCGCTCCGGATCCGCGAAGACGCGCGATGGCGCGCCGGACGCCGCTATCGATACATTCTTTGCCGCGGCTTCTGCTTCAAATCGGCGCACCGATTCCTGCACAAGCGCCTCCAAATCCATCTCTTTTCGGTTCAATTTCAGGTTTTCATCTTCGATTTCCGCCAGTCGCTCTAAATCTGCAACCAGATGCGTGAGCCGTACGATCTCATCTGCGCATCCGGTAAGCCGCTTTGGCGTCGCTTCCCAAACCCCGTCGATCATCATCTCGAGATGGGCGGAAACCGCGGACAACGGCGTGCGCAGTTCGTGCGCAACGTCCACAGCCAGCCGCTTTCGCAGTTTCTCCTGCTCGTCCAGCGCATGCGACAGCCGATTGATCGAATCGGTCAGGTCGAGCAGTTCCCGAATTTGCGTCCGTCCTTCAAAGCGCATGGCGTAGTTCCCGCCTGCAATTTCCCGGGCAATGTGCGCCGTCCGCACAACCGGACGCGCAATTCTGCGCGCGAGCAGCGCCCCCGTCGCCACGGCCAGTAAAAGGGCAAGCCCGCTCACGAGCGCAAGCGCCAGATTCAGCGCTTCCAGGAAATCAAAGTCGCCTTCGCGCAAAAAATACGGCCCGTAGTGCCCAATCACGACTGAGCCGATCACCGTTCCGTCCCTTTTTAGCTCGCGCGTTTCGGTTACGTATCCGCCCGCCAAATTTGGACGCTGTGCCGCCATGCGCGCGCTGATGTCGTCCATCACGTGCCGACAAAGGCTCATATCATGGTTTTCCGCATCCCAAACGGTATCACCGTTTGCGTCGGTCACCTGCAGGATGAACCCGTCAAAGAGCGCACTCATGCCGACACCGTGCACGAAATCCGCGTCCCATGTACCCGTTTCGTACGCGATGGCAAGGTTTGCAGCGATGCCGTCCATCTCATCCGCCTGTTGGCGCGCGACATAACGTTCAAACGCACGCCGGATTACGGCGTTCGCGCTGAATCCAGCCACGATGATGGAGGCGAGCGCCACCAGTGCGATCGCGAGCGTGAGTTGCCCCCGTAGTCCGCGCCGCATTTATGCACCTCCGAATTTGTAGCCCAGTCCGTGCACCGTCAGTACGTACCGAGGCGCCTTTGGATCGTCTTCGATTTTGTGGCGCAGATTGCGAACGTGGCTGTCCACCGTGCGCTCAAAGCCGTCAAAGTCGTCGCCCAACGCGACTTCCACCAGCTCCGCACGCGTGTAAACCTTGCCCGGATACTTGACGAGCGCCGCAAGGATGTGCAGCTCGCTCGGCGTGAGCGCGACGGGCGCACCTTTTTTTTGCACCATGTTTTTTTCAAAATCGACCACCAGATCGCCGTCATGCCACGAATTGCGCACCGCAAGTGGCGCAAGGGTGCTTTCCGTGCGTCGCAAAATCGCCTCCACGCGCGCCGCCAGCACCCGCAGTCCAAAGGGCTTTTCAATATAGTCGTCCGCGCCAAGCTTCAGGCCGCGCACGAGGTTCTCTTCACCGGTCTTTGCCGTCAGCATGATGATCGGAACGCGCGATTGCCGCCGTAGCGCGGCGCACGTCTCCTCGCCGCTCATCCCCGGCATCATCAAATCAAGTATGACCAGCGCGATGTTTTCGCGCGTAAAGAGGGTCAGTGCTTCCGCACCGCCCTCCGCCGTCAATACCCGGTGTCCTTTGCTCTCGAGGTATGCCGCAACCGCTTCCAAAATCATCGGTTCGTCGTCCACCACAAGGATCGCCCTTACATCCTTTGCCATATCAGCCTCGCAATGCCGTGTTTGGGTCTGTCTTGCTCCCGTATAATATAACCGGTGTGCGTTAATATCCGGCTGATTTCCAGTTTGCAAACAGGGATACTGAATTTTTCAGGAACGCATAGGGAATGGTGATGTTCTCCGCATCCACGGTCTTGTCCGCGTCCAGTATGGGCCACGGATTGCACCCGCCGGAAACGACCTCGACCTGCGACATGAAAAAACGATTCCCACAGTTCTGGCATACCAGCACATCGCCCTACTGCACATAATATCCGCGCCCGGAGCCATAGCACACCTGACAGGTATTAAAAGCCGTGCGGATCGTGCCGTCGGGTGCGCGCACGGCGATAACCTCCATCTCGGTGCCGTCCACATCGATCGGGTAATAGTTCGCATCGCCCGTAATGGTCGAAATGGGGATAACGAGGTCGCCGCCCGCAGCAGTCTGCGTCGTTTGCGCTGCGACCGCCTGGGTCGCTGCCGCCTCCGCCTCGGTGGATGCCGCAGCCGTCTGGGTCGCAGCAGGAGCCGTAGCGTCCTTGCCCGCACAGCCTGCGAGTGTGAAAAGAGCGACCAATAACGCCATAACGCTAATCATCTTCATGTGTTTCATGTGGTATCCTCCCTTAGGTTTCGTCATCAACGACCGTGATCGTGCCGTCAATCATGCCCATCCAGCATGTATAGTGAAATGTTCCCGTCTGCGTAGGCGTAAACGCGATCACGTTTTCGCCCTCCTGAAACTGATGTTCGATGCCGTATGTGCCGATTACCATCGCGTAGTTGCAGCCGTTGATGCTGCCCTTCGGGGCGTCGATGATCCACTGAACGGGTACGCCCACCCGCACGGTGATGTCCGGATAGGCGCCGGATTGGAGCGTGCTGTTCACAAGCTGAACGTCCTGATCGGGCGGGATCGCTGCTGGCGCCTGCGCAATCGCGCTTTGCGGCGTTGCTTGAAATGCCTGCGCTGATAGACGGAATCCCTGCGTAAACATCGAAATGCCCAGCACAGCAACCAACACCGCGCCAACCGCCATCGCGCGCTTCGTGAACTTCCGTCCGAGCATCGCCGCAAGTGTGCCCAACCCCAACATCAACGGGACCGTTCCCAGTGAAAAAATGAGCAAGGAGAGCGCACCCTTCGCGGCGCTTCCCGTCGACAGTGCAAAAAGCTGCATCGCCTGAAGCGGCCCGCAAGGCATCAGCCCGTTTAAGAGTCCAACGACGAACGGCCCGCCCGCCCGCGCTTTCCCTGCCTCGATTTTTCGAGTAAACACCGCCGGCATGCGTGGAACCAGCCGATTGAGCCAGGGGAAGAGCCCGAGCATGCTGAGCCCCATGATGAGCATGAACGCGCCTGCGATCAGCTGGATAGCGCCGCGGAATGCGCCCGACGGTTGAACGACGCCGCCGATCGCGCCCACGATCCCGCCGATGACCGTATAGGAAATGACCCGCCCAAGATTGTACAGCGCGCCTGGCAAAAGCGGAGAACGCGCACGCCCCATCGTCTGGGTTAGGCAAATGCCCCCGCACATTGCGACGCAGTGAACGGATGTGAGAAGTCCGATCATAAACAGGAGGGGATAGCCCATGCCTTCCTGTGCGAGGGGAAACCGATCAAAGAATCCCATCCGCCCCGCCTGCGCAAAGAGAAGCGAAAGCGCAGCGATCAAAACGAGTAACCCGGCCGCCCGAATCATCCGGGGCCTGTTCTCATCGCCGCCCACTTCGTATCCGGATTCGCGGATGATCCTGCGAATGTCACGTTCCGAGACGAGCGCCCAGTCGAACGTGACGCATGCTTTCCCGGTGTCGAACCGCACGTCCGCGCGCGCAATGCCCGCCGTTTGCTCCAATCGCTTTTTGATCTTCTTCTGGCAGTTGACGCATGTCATCCCGCGCACCGGCAACTCAATTTTCCGAAAATTTGCGTCCAATCACATGCCCCCTTTCGGCATGCGCAGATGATACCATTCGGATGTGCAGAAATCGTGCAGACGAAATCATTTTCAAAAAGAAAAAAACGTCGCAAATGCGACGTTTTTTTCTGGTACGCCTTCAGGGGCTCGAACCCTGGACACCCTGATTAAGAGTCAGGTGCTCTACCAACTGAGCTAAAGGCGCTCGTCATGGGCTTGTAAGCCAACCGAACGCTAACTATCATACAGCAGAATCCGCCGGTTGTCAATCAAAAATGCGTCGATAAAATATACACTTAACAAATCGAATAATCGGTGTTGCGGGCGGGAAGTATAGAAACGCCAAACGGCAAATTCAAAACCGGAGGTGTTTCAAATGCCCCAGAAGAACCCCAACAGCAACATTCGTTGCCGCGTCAAGAGCTGCGAATACCATTGCGGCAACAAGGATTACTGCTCACTCAGCGCGATTCAGGTCGAGCCCTGCTCCGGCGGCGCGACGGGATCGCCCCAGGACGAAAGCATGTGCGGAAGCTACCACAACAAGTGACGCGCACGCCGGAGGGAAAGTCAAACCCTCCGGCGCAATTATCGGCTGATGAGATCGCGTACCACGGCGCCGGCGATCACCAGCCCCGCGGCAGACGGCACGAACGAGATGCTCGCGGGTGTTCTGGCATCTCCCGCGGGAGAAAGCGGTTCCTCGTCGGAATAGACGACCTTCAATTTCGCAACGCCGCGCTTTTTCAGCTCACGGCGCATCACGCGCGCCAGCGGGCACACCTTTGTCTCGTAAATGTCCGCCACGCGGAATCGGGCAGGATCGAGCTTATTGCCACAGCCCATGGCGCTGATGATCGGGACGCCCGCCGCGCGCGCGTTTTCAATCAGCAGAAGTTTTGAGGAAACGCTGTCGATGGCGTCCACAACGTAGTCGGCCTTTGAAAGGTCGATTTCCTTTTCCGTTTCGCGCCCGTAAAAAAGGCGGATTCCAGTGACCTGCGCCCGCGGATTGATCGACAGCGCGCGCGCCCGCATGACGTCGCACTTTGGAAGACCCACGGTTTCGTGCGTCGCCACGAGCTGACGGTTGATGTTCGTCTCGTCCACCGCGTCCGCGTCCACGAACGTCAATTTTCCGATGCCCACGCGCGCGAGGGCCTCCGCGACGAACGAGCCCACGCCGCCAATTCCAAACACGATCACGTGTGCGGCAAGCAGCTTATTCTGCGCCTCCGCGCCGATGAGCCGGATCGTCCGCTCGAATTGTCTGTCCATTTGTACCCCACCCAAAACCACCCGCATCTATTTGCCCTTCAATATATCCCATTTTGATCCGTCCGTCAACCGCACGTGTTTGCAGTTCTCGCAATTTACCAGCAGCCCGGAATGCGCATAATTCCCCAATCCAAACAAATACTAGGTACGGTTTGAGACCAATACCGGACGGAGGGAAGGAATCAAATGAGAGCGACAGGTATCGTGCGCAGGATAGATGAGTTGGGGCGGGTTGTGATCCCAAAGGAGATCCGCCGCACGCTCCACATCCGCGAGGGGGATCCGCTTGAGATATTTACGGACCATGACGGCGAGGTTGTTTTAAAAAAATACTCGCCCATTGGCGAGATCGCATCCATTGCCAAAGATTATACGGATTCCCTGTACCGAACGCTGGGGCACATCGCCTGCATCAGCGACCGCGATGCGGTGGTGTCAACGTCGGGCTCGGGGAAGAAGGAACTCATGGAAAAGGCCCTCAGCCCCGAGGTGGATCAGATTCTTCAGAGTCGCCAGACGAGCGTCCTGAACCTTGCCAACTCTGCCAAGATGATCCCGATTACGGCGGACGACAAAGCCGACCAGTACACCGCGCAGGTGGTCGTGCCGATCCTGGCGGACGGCGAGATCATCGGCGGACTCATTCTCCTGAGCCGTGAAAGCGGCACACGCATGACTGACATCGACCAGAAGGTTGCGGAAACGACGGCGACCATCATTGGCCGCCAGATGGAGCAGTAGACTTGCGCGCGCGCACCCTCGGTGGTATAATCTTCCGGGAGTGATGCGCGCATGGGGAAAATCACGGTCGCGGGTGTGGGCCTGACGGCGGATCAGCTGACGCTCGGAATCTGTACGCTTTTAAAAAGCGGTGCAACTGTCATCGTCCACACGGCGCGCGCAGGCATCGCGGACTGGCTTCAGAAAAGCGGCGTCCCGTTCGAATCGCTCGATTTTCTCTATGAAACACACGACGACTTCGACGAACACGCGCGCGCTGCCGCAGCGCATGTGATGCACGCGGCCGATCAGGCCGACGTCGTCTACTGCGTGTTCGACGTGCGCGACCACAGCGCCGTGCTGCTTGCCCGCGCAGGCGCGCAGGTCATCGCCGGTCCGCCCCTCGAAGGCGCGCTGACGGGGCGCGTAGACGGTGAGGCGCTCCATGCGCCTGCATCCGATTGGGAAAACGTTCAGCCGGATGCGTCGCGCGCCATGTTGATTCGGGAGATTGACTCCCGGGCACTCGCGAGCGAGGTGAAGCTTCGCCTCATGGAGGCATACCCGGACGATGCGCGCATTGACGTCTTGACGGGTGGCGGCATTGCCACCATTCCGCTCTATGATCTTGACCGCCTTGCACACTACGACCATGCGACCGCCGCGCTCATTTATCCGGAGCCGGATATCGCAAAACGGCCTCGTTGCACGGCGCGCGACCTCGATGCGCTCGTGCGCGACGACCGGAACGCCTACGTGCGGGGCGATTACGACGAGCTGTGCGATCTGGCGGTGCGCCTGGTCGGTTCGGCGGCATACGCACAGGATCGCGGCGAATATGGCCTGTATGATATTTTCACCGATGCGTGCCACAAAATGTTGCCGCGAGGCAGGTAAAATTAACGTGGAGCCCTCGTCAGATATGGGAAAATATGCTATAATGTAGGGCATCAACATGATGACGATTATATGGAGGTAACACGAATGAACAAGGCGGAATTTGTGGCGAAAGTCGCAGAGAAATCCGGATTAACCCGCAAGCAGGCTGAGATCGCCGTTGCGGCTTTCACCCAGACGGTCACCGAGTCCCTGAAGGAAGGCGACAAGGTTCAGCTCATGGGCTTCGGAACGTTCGAAGTCAAGGAGCGTCCTGCGCGCACCGGTCGCAATCCTGCGACGGGCGAGTCCATTGAGATCGCGGCCTCCAAAGCGCCGGTCTTCAAAGCCGGAAAAAGCTTTAAGGACGAGTTCTGATCGGATCACATCCTTTTAAAGGGCCGCTTGACGCAAGCAGCCCTTCATTTTTTATACTGGAAGGTGTCATATGAGCAGAAAATCCGTACAAAATAAACAACCCGAGGCCAAGGAAGTCGTGACCAACATGCGCCTTGACAAGTTCCTTAAGGTTTCGCGGCTCATCAAGCGACGCAGCGTCGCAAACGATGCCGCCTCAACCGGGCACATCACCGTCAATGACAAGGAAGGGAAGCCCGGCACATCCGTGAAGGTCGGGGACATCATCACCGTGCGCTTTGGTGAAAAACGCTCGTCTTACGAGGTTCTCTCCATCGCAGAACACGCCATGAAGCAGGATGCGGCGGAAATGTACCGCGAGGTCAGATGAAGGCCTGGGCCGTGATCGTCGCAGCCGGAAAGGGTGCGCGCGCAAACACACCGATCAATAAGGTTTACATGCCCCTCGGCGAAAAAACCGTCCTCGGTACCTGCCTGGATGCCTTTGCGCGCGCCGGCGTTTTCGCCGGCGCGACTGTCGTCATTTCGAAGGAAGATGAGGCGCTCTATGCGCAAGAAAACAAACCGAAGTTTGTGGAATTGGTCGTACACGGCGGAAGTGACCGGCAAGAGTCTGTTTATAACGGACTAAAGTCGATTCCCGGAGACGTGAATCTGGTGGCGATCCACGATGCCGCGCGCCCTTTCGTGACCCGTGCAATCATCGAGGCAACGCTCGATGCAGCCGCCGCATTTGGAAGCGGTGTCATTTCCACCCCGGTCGTCGATACCATCAAACAGCTGAGCGCGGATGGATGCGTAATCACGCTCGACCGCAGCACACTCTTTGCCGTTCAAACGCCCCAAACGTTCCGACTGGATCGGATCCTGGAAGCGCACAAACGCGCGCGCGCGGATGGTTATGTCGCCACGGACGATGCTGCGCTCTATGAGCGATACTGCGGCACCATTCATCTGGTGACCGTTCCCGGCGCGGAGCAAAACAAAAAACTCACCACACGGAGCGATTTTATGCAGAATCAGCATGATTTGCGCGTCGGACAGGGCTATGACGCCCATCGGCTCGCTGAGAACCGCAAGCTCATCCTCTGCGGCGTCGAAATTCCCCATACCCGCGGGCTCTATGGGCATTCGGATGCGGATGTTGCACTCCACGCGCTGATGGACGCCATGCTCGGGGCCGCTGCGCTGGGGGACATCGGACGCCATTTTCCGGACACGGATGAGGCCTATCGTGGCATTTCCTCGATGCGCCTGCTCGAGAAAACGGTCAAAACCCTGAAAAGCGCCGGATACCGCGTCTCGAACGCAGACGTCACGATCGTTGCGCAAAAACCGAAGCTCGCGCCGTATATGGACGAAATGCGCAAAAACATCGCCATTGCGCTCGGATTGCGCCCTGACAGAGTCAATGTCAAGGCCACAACGACTGAAAAAATGGGCTTCGAAGGTACCGAGGAGGGCATTTCTTCGCAGGCAATCGTCACGGTTACAAAGGAGGAGAACGGATGATCGGCATCATCGGTGCGCTCGACATCGAAGTCGAGCAGCTATATCGGGAACTGGAAGGCGCGACCATCGAGGAAGCATACGGTTACCGTTACGCATCCGGGAAGCTCTGCGGGCGCGATGTCGTTGTCGTAAAATGCGGCGTAGGCAAGGTCAATGCGGCGATTTGCGCGCAGACGATGGTCATCAAGTATGCGCCGGATGTCATCATCAATACGGGCGTGGCGGGCAGTCTCTCGCCGGATCTCGGCATTTGCGACATTGCGGTGGGGAAGGATGTCGTCCAGCACGACTTCGACACGTCCGCCTTTGGAGAACCCGTCGGTTTGATTGCGACCATCGAGCGCGTCGACCTTCCCTGCGATGAAACGATCGCCGCCGCAATCGTCGATGCGGCAAAGGCCCTCGGCCTGAACGCACGGCTCGCCCGCATCGCCTCGGGTGACCAGTTCATTTCCTCCCGCACGCGCAAAGACTGGATCGTTGAAACGTTCAACGCCGCTGCGTGCGAGATGGAGGCGGGCGCCATTGCGCAGGTCTGCTACATCGCGGGCATCAAGTGCGCCGTCATTCGCGCCATTTCAGATGCGACCGACGAGGCACACGACATGGAGTTCGACCAGTTTGCGGCCAGCGCCGCCAACAATTCCGTCAATGTTCTCAAAAAAACCCTCTCTTCAAAAATCAACCTATAAAATCGCTTGCTTTTCACCTCGCGTTGTGCTACTATAGTCAAAGAAGGTCAATGCGAGGTGAGTGACATGGCGCAATTAAGCGACAGCATAGAACATTTTATAAAGGAAATGATGGAAGACGGTGCGCAGATCGAACTTCGGCGCAACGAACTTGCGCAGCACTTCGGTTGCGCTCCATCGCAAATTAATTACGTGCTCGCCACGCGCTTTACCGTCGATCATGGCTATATTATTGAGTCACGGCGCGGCGGCGGCGGGTATATTAGAATTGTAAGGATGTGCGAGCGCTCCTCGGAAAACCTTCTGAGCGCGCTGATTGAGCGCATCGGCAACTCCATCGACGAGGATTCTTCGGTCGCAATCATCATGCACCTTCTGGACCGAAAGCTCGTCACCCCGAACGAGGCGCGCATCATGCGCGCGGCGATTGGCCGAAACGCGCTGGCGCTCCCGGTGAGCGCAAAGGATATTTTGCGCGCGTCGGTTTTGCGCAACATGATTATCCAGATTTTTAAGAATGCCGAGGGAGATGACTGAAATGATGTGCGACGACTGCGGCGTCCGCCCCGCGAACTTTTTGCTCAAGGCGGTGACGGAAGATGGCGTCCGGGAGAAAAACCTGTGCGCCGTATGCATGGCCAAGTATCAGCGCCGCATTCCCGGCCTTGATATATCAAATTTGGCGGGGATTCTCAGCGGTATCCTTGAATCGAAAAATACAGAAAAGACAGAAACTTACGACGAAGAAACCGACGCGCTCGAATGTCCCGTCTGCGGGGAAAGCTACGCAGAATTCCGCAAGACCGGCAGGCTCGGCTGCGCGAAGTGCTATACGGCATTCCGCAAGCCACTCGAATCCATGCTCCTCAAGGTGCACGGAAATTTGCAGCACGCGGGTCGCATGCCCGGCGGCGTACAAAACGATGCGTCCATCAAGATTTCAATCGATCGTTTGAAGCAGGATCTTGTCAAATCCATTGCAGCCGAGGAGTACGAACAGGCGGCGCAGATTCGTGACCAGATTCGGACGTTGACGCTGCAACTCGAGGAGGCGAAAAAAAATGGTTAATTACGTGCCCGCCCCCGAACAGGACGTCATCGTCTCGAGCCGCGTACGGCTCGCGCGCAATTTTGACGATCTCCCGTTTTCGATCAAACAGACCGATGAACAGGCGGAGGAGGTCATTCGTCGTCTCTCATCAGCGATTCTGGATGCTCCGCAGGGCGATTCGTATGCATTCTATCGCATCAGAGAACTCTCCGACGCCGATCGGCAGGAACTCAACGAACATCGGCTCATTTCAAATGAACTTCTCACCATGAAGGAGCGCGGCGCGGCGCTCATCTCGTCGGGACGCAATGTTTCGGTGATGATGAATGAGGATGATCATATCCGCGTGCAGGCGATCATGCCGGGTCTCCAGCTTGATCGCAGCGCCGACCTCTCCTTCGGGATCGGCGACGCGGTGGGGCAACAATATCCCCTCGCGTTCGACGCCCAGCTAGGCTACCTGACGTCTTTCCCGACGGATGTCGGCACGGGCATGCGGCTCTCGGCGGTCCTTCACCTTCCGGCGCTTACCGCCGCGCGTCAAATTGGCCCGGTTATGCAGGCGGTCGGAAAACTTGGGCTCACCGTCCGCGGTTTTTATGGCGAAGGCAGCGAAGTGCGCGGCAATATGTACGTGCTCTCGAATCAGACATCGCTTGGCAGAAGCGAGGACGACATGCTGCGCTCGATGAGCGCCGCGGCCGAGCAGATTGCCGGCCACGAACGACAGATGCGCGAAAAGGCCGAGCAGGCGGATATGCCGCTTTTGCAGGATCGACTCCTGCGCTCCCTGGGCGAGGTCATGTATGCCCGGATCATGGGCGCCAAGGAAATGACGCGCAGGCTCTCAGACATCCGCTACGCGGCCAGCATGGGTTACTTCCATGCGCCGCTTCGGGCGCTCGACGAACTATTAATGGATATGCAATCCGGTTCGCTCGTAAAATACGCGGGCAGACCCCTTTCCGACCGCGAACGCGATGAATTGAGAAGCGAACTCATGAAAAAGCGTCTCGCGGAAATACAGACCATGGAATAATGATTCCGCAGCGGAGGTAATATGGCATACTTTGCAAAATTCACAGAGCGCGGGCAGCGTGCGCTGCTCGCCGCACAACGCGAGGCAGCGCAGCTCGGCCGGACGTATGTCGGTACGGAACATCTGCTCCTCGGCGTCCTGAACGACCCCGGCGCGGCGCAGGCGATCCTCCGGGAGATTTCTCTCGATTCGGCGCGCGAAGAAATCGTGCAGATTCTCGGCCGCGGCGACGATGATTCGCCGATTAAGACCATGGTCTACACTCCGCGCACCAAAAAGGTACTTGAACAGTCCGTGCGCGAGGCGCGCGACCTCAAGCAAAACTACGTCGGCGTTGAACACATCCTGCTCGCCCTAATGCGTGAACGCGAGGGCGTTGCTGCGCATGTGCTCATCAAGATGGGCCTGGATCTCTCCAAGGCCCGTGACGAGCTTTTACGCGCGATCAACGGTCAGGAGGAAGGCGGCAATCTACTCCCCGGCGGAGCGGAAGCCGAAACCCCGACACTCGACCAGTTTGCGCGCGACCTGACCAAGGCCGCCATGGTGGGCGAGCTTGATCCTGTGATCGGTCGGTCGAAGGAGATTGAGCGCATCGTTCAGATCCTCTCCCGCCGCACCAAGAATAATCCCGTCCTCATCGGCGAGCCCGGCGTCGGCAAGTCCGCCATCGTCGAAGGCCTCGCGCAGCTCATCGTCGAGGGCAATATTCCCGAAATCCTGCGTGACAAGCGCGTGGTTTCACTCGATCTCGCGAGCATGCTCGCGGGTGCGAAGTACCGGGGCGAATTTGAGGAGCGCCTTAAAAACGCCATGGCAGAAATCAAGAAGGCCGGCAACGTCGTGCTGTTCATCGACGAGCTTCACACCATCGTCGGTGCGGGCGCGTCCGAAGGCGCAATCGACGCTGCGAATATATTAAAGCCGCTGCTTGCGCGCGGCGAAATGCAGTGCGTGGGCGCGACGACGCTCAACGAATACCACAAATATATCGAGAAGGATGCTGCGCTTGAGCGCCGCTTCCAGCCCGTGAATGTCGGCGAACCGTCCAAGGAGGAATCGGTCGCCATCCTCATGGGTCTGCGTGACCGCTACGAGGCGCACCACAGGGTGCAAATCACAGACGAAGCAATCGAGGCGGCGGTCACCCTCTCAGACCGCTATATCTCGGACCGATTCCTGCCCGATAAGGCGATTGACCTCATCGACGAGGCCGCATCGCGCGTGCGCATTAAGGCGTTCACCGCGCCGCCGGATATGAAGGAGCAGGAGGCGCGCCTCGAAGCGCTCAATAAAGAGACCGAGGAAGCCGTCGCACACGAGGACTTTGAAAAAGCCGCGCACCTGCGCGATCAGAAAAAACAGCTCCATAACGAAATGGCGCAACGCCGCAATCAGTGGGAGCAGCGCAGAAACTCGCAGGTTGAAATCGTGGGGGAGGAGGAGGTCGCGCAGATCGTATCCGCGTGGACGGGGATTCCCGTTTCCCGCATGACCGAGGACGAGGCCATTCGGCTTGTGAAGCTGGAAGAAATCCTCCATAACCGCGTCATCGGTCAAAACGAGGCCGTCAAGGCCGTTGCCCGTGCCGTGCGCCGTGCGCGCGCGGGTCTCAAGGATCCCAATCGCCCCATCGGCTCGTTCATCTTCCTGGGCCCAACCGGGGTCGGCAAGACAGAGTTGTGTAAGGCGCTGGGCGAAGCGCTCTTTGGAGACGAAAACAGCCTCATCCGCATCGACATGTCGGAATATATGGAAAAATTCTCCGTTTCCCGCATGATCGGCTCTCCGCCCGGCTACGTCGGCTATGAGGAGGGCGGACAGCTCACCGAAAAGGTGCGCAGAAAGCCCTATGCCGTGATCCTCTTTGACGAGGTGGAAAAGGCGCATCCGGACGTGTTCAATATTCTCCTGCAGATTCTCGAGGATGGCCGCCTCACAGACGGTCAGGGACGCGTGGTGGACTTCAAGAACACCGTCGTCGTCATGACATCGAACGCAGGCGCGCACGAACTCAAGCGTCAGCGCTCACTCGGCTTTGGCTCCGCCGCCAATGACGAGAAGGGCTACGAAATGATGCGCGATAACATCATGGACGAGGTGAAAAAGACCTTCCGTCCCGAATTTCTCAACCGCGTGGATGAGATCATCGTGTTCCATGCGCTTGAACAGGACGAGATCGATCAGATCGCCAAGCTCATGATGGAAACCGTCAAGGAACGGCTGCGCGAGCGCGGCATCGAGCTTGAGGTCGAGGACGAGGCGCTGCGCGTCATCAGTAAGTCCGGTTATGACCTCCAATACGGCGCAAGGCCGCTCAGGCGCGCGATCCAGCGCATGGTGGAGGACTCGCTCAGCGAAGAAATCCTGCTCGGGCATATCAAGCTGGGCGACCGCGTGCGTGCCTACACCGACAACGACGAACTCAAGTTTAAGCCCATTGAAGCGGAGTTGGAAGAATTAAAAGCCATCCCGGCGGCCGAAAAGAAATAACTTCCCCGGAGCGTCCAAATCGGACGCTCCTTTTGTTTCTTCCGAAAATCATTCGCTTTTATTTGATGCTTTTTGAATCAAAATGCGTTATGATGAAGGTGGACTCCGCACGTGCGGCGATCCGAATGGATACAAGCGAGGAGCGTTTCTCAATGCGCAGATTGAAAATTGGCTTTTTCATCGACTCGTATTTCCCGATGATCGATGGCGTCGCAATGGTTGTCGATCACTATGCACGCCTGATGAGCCGATACGCCGATGTCACGGTGTTCGCCCCAAAGACGGGGGAATACGACTTCGATAAGCTTCCTTACGAAACTGTGCTTTGTAAATCGCTCTCCATGGGGCATGTTGATTACCGCATTCCGCTCGCGAATGTCGATCCTGGATTCCATCGCGCGCTCGATGCGGCACAGCTCGACATCGTTCACATTCATTCGCCCTTTTTCATCGGCAAATCCGGAATTCGGTACGCCAAAAGAAACGGAATCCCTTCGGTCTCCACCTTGCATACGCAATTTCATCTGGAATTTCAGCGGGCGGTGCATGCCGAGCGTCTGACCCAATTTGCGGTTGCGCGGATGATGCGCGTATTCGATGATGCGGATGAGGTTTGGACGCTCAACGAGCGCATGACGGATCTCTACACAGACACGTATGGCGGAACCAAAGTTCCCATCATCGTCCGCAACGCCACGGATATGAGCCCGCTCGCCGATTCGCACCAAACTGCCGCGGTGAACGATCGGTATTGGATCCGCCCGGATGAAAAGGTGCTCCTCTATGTTGGACGGATTGATTCACTCAAAAACATATCGACCTCAATCGACGCGCTCTCGCTCCTGAAAAAACAAAGTCCCCACCCGTTTCGCATGCTCATCGTCGGTTCGGGCAAGGATCAGGCGACCTATATGGACAAGGTGCTTCAGATGGATTTATCCGATCAGGTGACCTTCTGCGGCAGGATCACCGACCGCGCATTCCTTGCCCAGATCTATGCGCGCGCAGATCTATTTCTACTTCCCTCGCTTTTTGACGCCAACTCACTCGTCCAGATCGAGGCCGCATCCCAATCGACCCCCACTCTTTTTGTCCGCGGTTCCATCACCAGCGCTTCGGTCGTCGATGGCGTAAATGGTTTTTTATGCGAAAATACAAAAGAATCGCTCGCGGCGCGCGTCGCTGCGCTTCTGAATCAACCGGCGCTTCTCAAACAGGTGGGAGAGAATGCGCATCGCGACCTCTATCGTACTTGGGAAATGGCAACCGACGAGGCGTATGACCGCTATCTCCATTTAATCGAAGCGGGAATGCGGCATGACCGTGTGCCGCGCCGCATCCCCGTCGTTTCGACGATCGCAAAGCGCCTGCACACGGTCGCTCGAAATCAATAGCACCGAAAACGCATCCGGAGATTCTTCAATCAAAAATCGATTTTTCTCCGGATTCGATCTCGCCATTTTGATCCGTTCCCCGGAACATGTTTGTCAACCCGTTTAAAAATCCGCCGGGGGAATACCGCACCGCCATGCTTTCCGCGCCCGTCACCAGCGTGCCCATTTCAAATAGCAACCTGTGGCGCGGAATCACCGTATAGGTCTGCTCCGTGTTTAGGTCCGCCGTGGTATCCGTAAAACTGAGCGCTTCCCCGGCTGCGCCGGAGAGAATGCCCACAATGTCGTATTTGCCGTTGGTGTTTCGCACGATGAGGTATTCCGCATAGGGACTGACAGCCGTGAACCCAATCACCGGCGTATCGCCCGCTACGCTCAACAGCGTCAAATCGGATACCGGCTGCGGCACATCCCAAATATCAGAAACCGGCATTTCATCCTGATCCCCTTCGAATAATTCACTGACGACGTATTCGGCAGGCGTACTCGCAGACGCGAGCGCCACCGTATTCTCGTTGCTCAGCGCATATCCGTCCAGCAGCAGCACATGAATGCCCGATGGACGCACAAAATCCTGCTTGCTCAATTTTTGCGATATTTGCGTAAGGAAGCCCGCGCAAACCTTTGCTGCATACCCGCCGCCGCTTACGGACGCCGCCATGCCACCGTTTGCATTCGAATCGAGGCCCATCCACACCGCAACAGAAAGATCCGGCGTGTACGCAACCGTCCATGCGTCGCTCGTATCCCCGTTGGGCAGGCCCGCCGTACCGGTCTTTGCTGCGACAGGGAAGGGAAGGGAGGAGAGGGCCTTCGCCGTCCCAGTCTTCGCGGTCGTCTTGAGCATGTCGGTGATGATGTACGCGCTTTGCGGCGTAACGGCCTTTTCGTCCTGCGCCGCGTATTCATACACCAGGTTTCCGTACCTGTCCTTGATGCTGCGGATCAAATGCGCCTCGTGCACCGTTCCGCCGTTTGCGAGCGCCGCGTATGCCGCGCACATCTCCTCAGGCGTGACGCCGTATGTCATCGATCCGAGCGCGAGCGCCAGGTTCTGATCCTCCTTCTCGATTTGGAGGCCAAACGCGCGCGCGTATTTTGAAATTGCGTCCACGCCCACCGTATCCGCAAGATCCACCGTCGCGGCATTCATCGAGCGCGAGAGCGCGGCGCGCAGTGTCACCTGTCCGCTGTAGGTACCGCCTGCGTTTCCCGGCGAATACCCATCTCCATACGTCCGCTTGACATCGTAGACCGGGCTGGTCGGCACGTACCCATACCGATCGACCGCAGCCGCGTATGTCGTCAGCGGTTTGATGGATGAACCGGGTTGCCGGCGCGACTGTGTCGCCCGGTTCAGTCCGCGCTGAACCGCATAATCACGCCCGCCAACGAGCGCGACCACCTCGCCGGTTTTCACGTCCATGGCGATGAGCGCACCCTGCGCCGCTGCTTCCGGATAATAGGACGCATCCTCCATGGTCGCCTCTGCAGCCTTCTGCGTGCTTGTGTCGAGCGCGGTATAAATGGTATATCCGCCCGAAAGCAATTCCTCGGTTGCAATCCCGAGTGCGTTTTGTGCCTCGCTGGTTACCGCATCGATATACCAACCGTATTCGCCGGATGCCGCTGCAGTCGAGGTGATCGTGATCGGCTCCGCTTCCGCCGCGTCCGCCTGTGCCTGGGTGATATATCCGTTCTCGATCATGGATGCCAGCACGTACTGGCGGCGCCCTTTTGCGGCGTCCAAATTCACATGCGGCGCATAACTGCCCGGCGACTTGATGACGCCTGCGAGGAGCGACGCCTCCCCGAGCGTCAATTCCTGGGCGCTTTTTCCGAAATACTTCTCCGCCGCCGCGCCGATACCATATGCGCCGTTTCCGAAATACACGACGTTTAAATAAGCCTCGAGAATCTGATCCTTCGTCAGCTTCCGCTCGAGCTGAATGGCAAGGATCGCTTCCTGCGCTTTGCGCGAAATTGTCTTCACGCTGGTGAGATGCGTCAGCTTGATGAGCTGTTGCGTAATCGTCGAAGCCCCCTGCACATATGACATGGACTTCACATCTTGCCAAACCGCGCCGCCGATGCGCTTGAAGTCCACGCCGCCGTGTTTGTAAAAGCGCGCATCCTCTGCCGCGACAAATGCCTCCGGCACATAGCTGGGGAGGGTGTCGATCGAAACGTACACCCGGTTCTCGCTCGCATACAGACTCCCGGCGACTTCGTTGTCCGCGTCGTAAACGCGCGTCGCGAGCTGCACATCGTAGATTTTATTGACATCCAATTTTTCCCAATGCGCCAGATCGAGCTGCCACAAAAGCACCGCCACCGCGATCGCCGCCCCAACGCCAAGGATTATAAGAATGATCGATTTTCGGCTCATGCACATCACCCCATATGATTTTGTACAAAAGAACCAAATATATGCACGATCGGCAGATCTTGTTCATGGACATAATTGCGTAATATATGTATAATAACATATAGATTGTGATGAGGGTGATGAGATTGTTCAAAAGATATAACCTGCCGATCCTGCTTGCGCTCATGTTGATGCTCATGGGCGTCGTCTTGTTGATCGCAAGTGCACTGACGCCGCGCATCATCGATATTTCCTCCCGTACGTTGCTTGCCGTAGGGTGTATCGGGGTCATCGCGGTGTCTGCGCTCGGAATCGGCCGGCGTAAAAGTCCGGCATATACCAAATTCGGCCGTGATGCCCTGATCCTCAAGGCACCGGGACTCACATTTGACGATGTTGCGGCAAACGCGGAGGCCAAGCAGAGCCTCGAAGGTCTCGTGGACTACCTCAAGGATCCGCAGAAATATGCGACATTCGGCGCACGCATGCCGCGCGGCGTCATGTTTTATGGCCCCCCCGGAACGGGCAAGACGTTGCTCGCCCGCGCGCTCGCCGGGGAAGCCGGCGTACCATTTTTTGCCATGTCTGGCTCGGACTTCGTGCAGATGTACGTTGGCGTGGGCGCGAGCCGCGTGCGCGATTTGTTCGCAAACGCAAAAAAGGCGGGGAAGTGCGTCATCTTCATCGACGAAATCGACGCGCTCGGTCGCCGCAGAAACGACCAGTCTTCCGATGAGCGAGACCAGACGCTCAATGCCCTCTTGAATGAAATGTCCGGCTTTCGCACGGGCGACGGCGTCATCGTCATCGCGGCCACAAACCGCATCGAAACGCTTGATCCCGCACTCCTGCGCCCCGGTCGCTTCGACCGCCAGATTGAGGTCGGTCTGCCCGGCATCAACGAGCGGCTCGATATTCTGACGCTCCATAGCAAAAATAAGCCCCTTTCATCGGAGGTCGATCTCGCGGAGCTTGCCCGGGAAACCACAGCCTTCTCCGGTGCGTCGCTCGAATCCCTCCTCAATGAAGCGGCGATCCTCGCAGCGCGCAGACAGTCCGAAAAGATCGAACGCGACGACATCGATAAGGCGTATTATCGTACGGTCGCCGGCGCGGACGGCGTTTCCGCAGCCACACCCGACGAGCGTTGTACAATCGCACTGCACGAGGCGGGCCACGCCATCGTCCTGCGCACGCTCATCCCGGAAAGCCGCCTGAAGCGCGTGAGCATTCTTCCCGCCGGGCGTGGCGCACAGGGCTATAATCTTGCGATTCCGGAAGAGCGGGTGCTCCATAAAAAGAGCGACATTGAAAACCAGATCATGGTTCTTCTGGGCGGGCGCGCAGCGGAATTGCTCGTCGGCGGAGAAGATGCCCTGACATCCGGCGCGTCCAGCGATATTGCGCGCGCGACGGAGCTTGCGGGCACGATGATCATGGAATTGGGCATGGGTGATAACCCCGCCGTTTCGCTGCGCGCGCTTTCAAATGTCTGCGGCGCAAACGGTGCGGCGGAAAGCGCCTGCCGCGACGCATTGGCTTCGCTTTATGAAAAAACCCGCGCCATACTCGAAGATCACGTCAACGAGCTGTTGAAGCTCACCGACGCCCTTCTCGAACGCGAGAGCCTTGGCGCGGAGGAAATCGAGACATTGCTCCTGCCGGAAAAAACGCCCGCGTAAAGATGTTGCAGGTTAGGGTTTAGCCGAACGAGTTAATTTTTGAGCGACATCTTCAAGCGGAGCAAAAGTAAAGACCACACAAAAGGGTAAGCCTTGAGTGTGGTCTTTATTTATATGCCCTAAATCAGATTAATGATCTCCGGCACACATTTTGTTTGCGGATCACGAATGTCATAATCAGCAAATGAACGAGGCTCTTCGACTTTCGGGCTGATTTTTAAGGAGCGCTGGATCATAGCTGAGGTCTCTTTCGGAGTCTTTTGATCATGCATCCACCAATAGACTCGGCAGACCTCGCAGGTTCCGTCGGGGCGCGCAGAGGAAGCATCGTTCTCAAAGAGCGTACATAACGCCTGCTTGATCTTTTCGGCATCTGCGTCTGTAAAGCCCGTCTTCTCAGCAAGCTGGCAATTGATGCTTCCGCGGATCACATAAAGCCCGAAATTGACATAGTGCTTCATGCCCATTGTATCAGAAGCCTTGCCCGTTTTTCCACCTTCCGCATTGACGCTCTTGGTAATCTGCATATCAACGATTTCAACAGGAGAGGCACTGACTCCCTGTTGGATAGAAACCGGGCCACGCACGCCCACAGAAAGCTGACTGCCGTTCGTGTCTTCTTCGTCTTTTCCCTTTTTCTTATCTTTCTTGAAAGCAAACACCTGTCCGAATGCTCTGACATCAGCCCATTTCTCACATGCGATTTTTGCAAACAGTTCGGTATTTGCATTTTTCCCTTTTTTCAGTTCTGCCGCCAGTTGAGGATCGCCCGCCGCACGATCCCTCAAATTATGATAGTTCTCCTTGAGCGTCGGATCAAAGTTCATATCGTTCTCACGCCCGTCTGTCTGAACAAAGATGTACTCGCCCATATCCTGAAGCCGGTTGCGGATCTTCCGTTTGATTGCCACATCGGAGAAGATTCCATATCCGTCGTAGTCCTCGCGGGGGCGGTTGCCATTCAGAGGATCCCCGTTGATATTGGCGCGTGTGACGGAAACGATTGCGGCAAAATCGATCTTGTTTTGCAGAATAGCCATTATTCTTCCTCCTCAGTATTTCTTGTTTCACCATCGTCATTTGTGGAGTCTACGTTAATATTGTCATTCTTGCGATATTTCAACGCTTTGCGCTGGCAATCATATCCGAGGAGAAAACGACCGTCAAGCGCGCACTTTTCCTCATAAGCACCATCAATAAATAAACCGTCGATTTCGCCGTAGAGGTTTTTATAAAACTCACGGCTGCTGGGTCTCAACTGATTCAAGTATACCTGCGTGTTTCTTCGGATGATCTCCCATGTGCGCATCGGCGTACGCGAAAACTGCTGCATATACCGCTCGGCGTTCGTTGTGCGCGTTTCACCCTTATCGTAAGTGCTCCGTTCAATCTTCTCCGCGACTGCCAGCAACCTTCCGTAGAGATAGCTTCTGTTCGTGCAGGTTTCGTCAAGCTCCATATCGTATCTCACTCCTTTATCCCAATAGTATTTTTTTACCAGAGAACAGGCGACATGAAGAACACGTTGATAATTGAACTGTTTTTCATATGCCACCGGGTTGGATGCCTTCTGTACTGCCATTTTGACCATATCACGAGGGATAACTGCTCCGTCGATAATACATGGACGCAAGCGGTCAAAAGCCGAAATTAGCATAGGGCACTTGCCGTCGCTGTTTGAGAGCAAGTGAAGTTGCTTGTCCTTCTCCGTTCCGTAGACTGCCGTGGCGATTTCTTGTATGGATGCCATTCCCTCATATCGGCGAAAATTACGCTTCTTGTTGAAATACTCTTGTCGCCAGCAGCAGCTCTCCTGCCAAGCCCGTATATTTGCAAGGTAGGTTGAAGTTTCCAGTTCCTTATAATAGGTCATGGCAAGACGTCCTGGCGACGCGCTGTCAAGCGCAAGTACAATCATTTGGGAGGCATTGCTTAGGTCTTTGGCATATCCATCTATAGCCAGATTGAAGTCTTTTGCAGACGCATAGTTGGTTTCAGCGTTTTCATCTTCTGGTTCATCGAACAAAATATCACTTTCAGTCTGAGCATCCTCGTCCGTTGATTCGCTTAATATCTCATTTGCCCCACGGTAATACTGAGGCATGGCCCTCAGATCAATTTCCCACGCAACAATACAGACACCGTCTCGGGTATAGCCCTGCCTGCGGATAATCCACTTGAGCGCATTGTGGATTTTCTGAGAGGTTTCATATCCGATGGACATTGCTTCGTTATATCCACTGCCCTTGTCCTTTGCAAGAAAGCGGCCTCGATATGTGAAATTCGATTCGTCGTTTGATGAAATCAGGCTTGCTTTCGTATCCCACTCGCCGCGAATTTTTACGGGATTTGTCCTTGCAATCAGCTCATGCTCACCAGTAAAATAGCAGAGATCAGCATTCTTCGATGTTGACATATAATAATGGACAAAGCTCTTTTGTACATCTTTATTGAGCCAAGTTGCCGTCTCTTGTATATCTTTCGAATAGACCCGAAAGCGGACAAATGCTTTATCAATGCGAATGCCTTGAATTTTCCTTTTGTCGGTGAGACGAAGATCGTCATCTGGAACAAGCACTCCGCTTTTCAGCAAATCCGCAATTACTTTTTTCTTCGATATATAATCATATACAGCAATTACCATTGGATGTGAGTATGCAGAATGGCTCCATTTGGATATACCATCCAAGTATGAAGGAAAGCTTTTTTTGATATCACTTAGTGTCCTGCTTTTCTTTTTGTCTGGCATATCATTAAGAAGCAGAACAACGCTACCCATAAAATCACCGGCAATGTAAGCCAGACTGTCACATAAAGGCAGTGCCTTTACGTCGCTCGTGCGTCTGTCGGGGTACGGCACTATCGTTGCGGACTCGGATTTGTCGAGAACTCGGGCAGTAATAAAATCACCATTCATATTAATCATGATTTCAATTTGCGCTTTCATCGTATCAAATCCGATAGGCATCAGCACCAGCGGTTTGCCATTCCAATTTTCAACCTCTCCGGCCCGGTATGCGTTTCTGTCATAGAGCGCGCAAAGCGCAGTCGCCCAGCTCATGACCACACCTCCTCGTCGGAAAACTCTTTTAGGCCACTGAAGTTATTCATATCCTCGCCAAACTTTTTGACGGACATTTTATGCAGAATACGCCTGTCCTTGTCTGGTATCTCCTCTGGCGCGGGAAACTCGATAACTCCATTTTTCATGACCACATGGTGAAATCGGACGCTCATATGGCCTTTTTCGTTTTCACGCACAGCTTCATCAGCATAAGTAAAGCCATGAAACATATAACCCAAAGAGAATTCTTCAATGCTGTTATAAGCACCCTCTCCCTCGCCGAATATGCACGGAGTTATATCGCCGTGGCACTCTCTTGTTCCGAGAAAGACGTCGCGCCTGCCGCCGCGCTCTATCATGCGCTTTGCTATGTTGTGATGCTTGTTTTCATTGTAATCATGAAAGAGCTCCGGCCTGTTATCATTGCGTACGAAATGTGCCCGCACCTGATAACGAACGTCTTTCAGATAAGTGTAGATTGACAAATCATTTCCGCCGTCATAGTTCTTGGTTCTGATTCCCTCCGATGCCGTCTGGATAGGGTTCATCACGCGCACAGCGTCGATAATCCACATAATCGTCGGTTTCCAATACACGGAAGCCAGAATACCCTTCAGCGCCTCGTATGTTGGCACATAATAGCTTGTTTTTTCACCTCCCACACGGGTGATCGGATCGGAAAAAAGCGCCCGGTCACCGCTCACCTCAAATTCGACTGTATTGCGTTTCTTTTCCATGCTCTCACCTCCTCAGTAAATCAACGTTTGCGGTTCATAGTTTACGCCATAGGTTTTATCATACTGCTTCCCATTTAGAATCCAGATTCCGGCGTTCTCCTCAAATCGTATACCCGCACCGATTTTTTCAATGGTATATTGGTTCAGTTGTACGGTATATTGTTGCAAAAGACGGAGCTCTTTCTTTTGCTCGGAGATCAGGCGGCTTGAGAGCAACTTCTCTATATGCTTGCTAGCATCGTCGTTGTATGCCACAACCACATCCCGCTTGCCGGTGTCTTTAATTACCGAAAATGCATCGCCGGCTTCTTTGAACGCCTGTTTAAGAAGATAACCCTTTGAATCAGCGCAGCGCTTACTGCCGGCAGGATTGTTTGTAAGCAGGTCAATAATCGTGTGCTCCGGATCATCTTTCAGCGGGAAAGCCATTTCCCTTGCTTGCAGCGGAAGGTAGTACCTCGCATAAAACTCATCCATAGCAGTCTGAGATAATGCGCCTGTGGGATAGCGCTCAGGATGTGTACGGATATTGTAGAAAACCTCCAGGGTGATCTGCTGGGCCTTCTGCAAATGTCCAAGCGAACCAATCTTTTCATCCCGTATGTAAATCACCGATACAGTTCCGCATGTCGTCTCTTTGTTCCGATTGCAGCGTCCGGATGCCTGAACAATGCTGTCCAAACCGGTAAGCGAGCGTATCACCCGTTCAAATGAAACATCAACGCCAGCTTCGATAAGTGTCGTGCTAATACAAATTATTTTTTTCTGATACTTATTGTCTTTCAAATGCTTCCGCAATTTCGTTAAAACACTTATGCGATGCGCAGGGCACATATTTGTGGACAAGTGAACAACCTCATACACATTGGCACTGTCGACGTTCGTACTGATGTATTCCGCAATAGCGCGTGCGGTCACCTTTGTATTTACAATGGCAAGCGTGGAACGGGCGGTTTGCGCTTGCTCCATAATATACTTTGCAGCCTCATCAACAGAAAAACCGTTTCCCGCTGTGTAATCAACAATTTCCACGCGTTTGAACGCCTTTCGGTACTTACCCTCGTCCGGAATGATACTCTGCGGCGGCATAATCCTGTATGTATCTAGCTTGTCCAACAATGGTTGCGTTGCCGAGCAAAGAACAATTACGGAATCACAGAAATGAGCTAGAAAATTCATTGCCGCGTTGAACAGCTTCAATACGTTGATGGGCAGCGCCTGGATCTCGTCGACAATGATGACCGAATCTCCAAGCGCCTGCATTCTACGCACGCAGGAGGTCTTTGAGGCGAACAGCGTATTCAAAAACTGAACAGCGGATGTAGCAATAATCGGCGACAGCGACCAGTTTTCTGTCAACAGTTTATACTTTTTTTCGTTTTCGCCGTCATCCTGCTCAAACACTATGTTTGAGTAGTGACGAAGAACTGCATCATCATTTCCGATGTATTTCGCAATCTCATCGGCATTCTGTTCAAGGATGGAATTATACGGTGCAATATAAAATATGTGCCGCTTCCCATATTTCTCCGCTGTATGCAGAGCATATCGCAGAGCGGAGAGAGTTTTACCTGCACCGCAAGGGAGGACAAGTCTAAATGTACCGTTTGCTCCGCCGTCATATTCTGAACAAGCCGCAGAGATGTCGGCTCTATACTCATCCAGAAGCGACGGAGCTTTGTCTCGCTGCAGTTCTTTTATACCTGCGTCGCAGTGAGTTCTATAGTCATGCCACAGTTGAATCAAATTTGTTTTTGACGGCAATTCAGGCAACGCAATATTGTCCTCAAAACAAGCAGTATCGGTGCGGTCGGCGTCAATAAGTATCGACAGGAGCAACCGCTCATACATGGCCAAATAGAAATGCGCACCCCCATATCTCTCTTCAGTGCAGCGAAAATTGTTGATTAAGTCCTGTATATCTTTCGCATCTTTACAAGCTGTCATATATTCGTCGACAATGGATGCATTACCGTATTGTTCATATACAATGTCTTTAACGCCATCGAATGAATCGGCAATTCGTTCTGCGGCTTTGGGAAATGCACGACTTCCGTCTGCGGATATGCAGTCTCTCAATCCGTGATGGCTCATAATAGCGGTTCGCGCCATCTCCGCAGTCAGTCTCGAAATGATATTTTTTGGCTGTGCTAATTTATCTACCAGTAGTGCGCCGTAAGTGGAATGAATGACAGAGCCGCGAACAACATTTATTCCTTTTTCTGCGGCTTTGATATAATCAAGATATTCCTGCGTATTTTTCCCATCATCATGATGATGGCCCACAAGTGCAGATAGTGCGCCAATTCCGTATGGAGTTCCGATGCTCTGCGCAAGGGCAGAAACATTTTCATTATGCTGTACTACAGTTTGTTCGCATCCGTCAACACTTCTCATATGAGCAATATACCGCGTCTCTGGGGTAACCATCCATTCACCCTCCCTCATCAGATATGAAGCAATCAATTAGCTATTGAGTATACTACAATAAGTGATGTCCCATAAAACGGTCATTATCATTTGCGCTATTATCTTCCTGGACGAACTCGACTATATCGTCAACCTTGCAATCCAGCACCCGGCATATTTTTTCTATCGACTCAAGCGACACATAGGTGTTATTCTTCAGCCGCGTGGTTATATTCGCATTATACCCGGCCATCTTCTGAAGCTGGGCATTAGATATATCACTGTCTATTAAGATGTGAAACAACTTCTTATAACTGACTGCCATGTTCGCACTTCCAAGAGTATTGCGTTTATTATATCACGATTAAGTGAATTATTCTACCGATGCCTGACATTGTTTTTCGGATAGCGATTTTGGGCTTATTTTGGTACGGATTTTACCCTCTGCCTGTCCTGTACGAAGTCCAATGTCATCAACTTAAGCTCAGAAAGGTCTGCGAACGTCGGTGGCGCGATGATCGGTACGGCCGGGACTTCTGGGGAATGATCTGTTGGGACGAACAGGGCAAACAGCACGAATCAGCTGGTTCGTCAGGCGTTCGAGCATGCCCCG
>JAEZSP010000098.1 GCA_023421735.1 Bacillota bacterium
CGTCCAACCTGTGACAATAGCAACTGCAAAATCTCGAACTCACTTTTCGCAAGCGTAATTTCTCGATTTCTAACAAATATTTTTCGATAATCCACAAGCATGAATATGTCACGGTGCGTCAGGATACCGAGCGCCTTCCTTTGATTTGGCGGCATTTTTGCGAGGCGATCAATAATTTCTTTATTTTCCTTTATGCTTTCGATCAGCTTGTCCGGGTCGATAATGAATGTATTGGCTCCCCTGAGAATGCTTTCAGCAAACTTGGTGCCGCTGTCGTTCTGCGATAAAATAACAAGGGGGAGCTGATTTGTTCCGCTCATAAAGTCGATAAGCGGCGCAATATTAGGAACGTTATACGAAGCGATCACCGCCAGATACTTCCGGCAGGGGCATTGCTCAATGGCTTCGATTGCCGTATCCACAGAATGCAGATATACGTTGAGCCTCAGCCAATCTTTTCGCGCCGCCTCGAAATGGGGGCGGTCATAACCAACGACTAATATCCAGTTTTCCATACTATAATCCGCCCCTCCTTTCAAAAGTCGGATTTGCATCAATACCTTTTACTATTCCACTGGAACACCCATAAAAGCACGTATTCTATTTACCGTCCGAATGTCATAATAGGCATCAGACTATAATAGACTTATCATTTCCTCACAACATTCTGCATATGGTCTAAGTTTGTTATAGTTTCTTGAAAATATAAGCCTACAATCTATTTGCTTTACAAGCATATCGGTTGAAGTTTCATTCAGTTTTTTACATATGAGCCTCGTATCAAGGCCTAATATCTTGCAGGCCTCCAAAGTAGGACAAAAATTATTGGAATGAAAAACTATCTGCTTGTCTGTTTTTCTTATAATAGGCGCTTCTTCCGGAGTAATATGTAATCGCTCCAATAGCAACATGTAGCCCGCATTCAGCAAATCATTATTAATGAAGTCAAAGTTTCCTTTGTTTTCTTGAAACCATCTTATTCTTCTTAGTATGGAGTCATCAGATAGCAAATCAAGCCTCTTGCTATCCGCATTTCTAAGATTTTCAATTTCCTTTCTTACGTCTTCTCTATATAACACAGAACATTCAGCGTTCATGATCCCAGGATATACAACAATGTCTACGCCTGCTTTATCAAAAGCATCTTTACATGGGCAGTTAATCCGTTTTCTTTTTTGGGAAATTGCTTCGCTAATCGAGTATCCATAGGCAACGGTAGTAATGCCCGACCATACTATTGCATATGAACACATTGGACAAGGTTCGTGAGTTGATATTAACATACATTCCGAGAGCTTTCTCCCAAGTATTTTACTGGCCTCTCTAATCACATTAATTTCGGCATGAGATGTGGGGTCATGATCGGTGTCTTCTTTGTCATGTGCTGATGCTATAATTTTGCTATCTCGCACAATTACTGCGCCAAATCCATTATTACCTTCTCGCAGGCTTATTTGAGCCTCTTCGATAGCAATTTTCATATACTGTTCTAAATTCATTATTATCCCTCCAAACGACAAAAACGGACAAAAGACAAAATGCAGATAAATATCGTTACAGCGTAGCAGAAACATGAAATAAAGTCACTAATGATATTTACATCTATTACAAGGTATTTTTTGCTTCTATTGAGCCTCCGTCAGTCTTTTCTCACCGCCTCGAAATGGGAGCGGTCATAACCAACGACTAATATCCAGTTTTCCGCATTATAATCCACCCCTCCTCTCAAAGTCGGATTTACTTTAACGAATTGTTAAAAACTTTGATACCACTTCGGGCCAACTTGGCCCGAAGTTAATCTGCCTATTGATGTGAAAGCTGATTAACCGAGAATGGGAATATAGAACTCCCAAATCCCATTTTTGACAAGGGCAAATTGATATCGTTCCAAAATGGGGCGCTTCTCATCAACTTGCTTATTTCAAATCTTTTTTCCAATATAAAATACATATCCATAATACTGTTTATATTTTGAATACAAATCTGCCTCACGCTTCATAAATGCAATCATATCCTCCACAGTTTTATTTCCCGCATGTTTTTCCAAGAATTCCTCTTGCCTTGCTTGTTGCGGAATAAAGTAGTTGTCTATCCAACAACTTTCAGGCAACGTAAATGCGGCGACAGGGATATAACCTGTTTTCTGCATGATGGAAATATTATGCGCTATTGTGTCAATTTCAGGAACTGCGTCCACCCACCACTTCTCAATTTCAGCGGGGCGTTCGTCGGTAAACCATGACTCATAGGTTACGGCAACATAGCCATCTTTTTTGAGGAACCCTTTCCAGTGCTTCAAGCCTTTTTCAAATCCTATATTGGCAATAGCCCCCTCAGACCATATAAGGTCGAATTCGTCATTCTGAAACGGCAGATTATCCATTGAACCGACTATACCTTTTACTCTGTTCTGTAAACCGAGTTTCTCGGCTGTTACGTTGAGTTTGTCAATCGAACCTGCGTAAAGGTCGAGGGCGATGACGGTTGCTTCTGTATTTTGTGCCAAAACCATTGTTTGAAAGCCTGTGCCGCAGCCTAAATCGGCAATTTTTGTTTTGTTTGAAAGATTGTCGATAAAACCCAATGCCCTGATGGTTGCTTCGGGGCTGCCGGGTCCCTGCCGTTCAAGCTCTGTGAAAAATTCATTGATGAGGGCAAATTCAAATTCGTGGATTTTTGTTTCTTCCATTGTGATTACTCCTTATCTTTTAATTGTATCTTTGGCTTACTTAACAGTTTTTGTTATGTTTTCTGTGGGACGGCATTCTTTTTAATAAATCGCTCAATGTGCGCCGTTAATAGGTTAGCGGCTTCTCCCTTGTTAGGCATTGCGTCTGAAATGCTTATCAGCAGATAGAACGGCGCATAAAACTCAAGCGCAAGCTGTTTTGGGTTACTTTTGTTCCAAATGCCCTGTTCCATCATTTCACGGAATAAATCTTCCATATAGCTGACTGGCCCGCTTACAAGGCATTTTTGATACAGTTCCGTTATTTCCGGGTTTCTGTATTGCTCTAAAGTCAACATTTTTCGAAAGTTACTGCCAAATTCGTCCTCCGCCCAAAAATGAAATTGCGCCTCGATGAAAACCTTGATTTTATCCACAGCAGTATAACGGTATGCCGACGGTGATTTATCAAATGTTTCCTCCGGCACTTCATACTTTTTTGCTCTTTCAACATCCATCTGATACATGCGTTCCACAATGCTGTCGAAGATATCTCGCTTGTTCTTATAGTGCTTATATAAAGCCCCTTTTGTCATGCAAAGCTCTCCGGCAATATCGCTAACCGAAGCGGCCTCATATCCATCCCGCGCAAACAAACGAAGCGCAGTATACAAAATGTTTTCTTTAGTGTCGGCCATCTAAAAATCCTCCCCATCTTGCAAACGACCGTTCACCATTATTATAGTAAACGATCGTTTACTTGTCAATGGATTTCACAAAAACCGGTATCGCGTTAATTTCGGCATTTCTCTAACCGGCAAGCAGGGCAACTGTGGCCACAGTTGCACATTTTTCATGATTTGCCCTCGGTCAAACCACAAAAAATTGCTTGTTGGGGCCAGCCCCAAACCCTTGCCACTTCGGGCCAAGTTGGCCCGAAGTCGGGGCGCTTCGCTTCTTTGTTGCGTCATGTCGCTATCGCTCCATTTCCTTATTTTTCTGCGTGTCCGTCAAACCGAGCAGATGGTCGATATTGCTTTTCGCCGTTATAAGCTCCCGCATGTCCTTTTGGACGGCGCGGTACTCCTTGTAAACGGTCTTTTTCTCCGTGGATAGCTTCTGCCATTCGGCTTTGAGCGCGTCCATTTTGGGGAGTTTCGCCCCGGCAAGGACGCGCCGGAAAGTGGCCTGTGCCGCCCGGTGGATTTCAATGTCGGCCTCATGCTCCGCAAGGTATTTCCGGCTGTACTTCGCGGCCTTGTACCCGTCGAACACGGCGCGGGTTTTGGCGTAGTCCACCGTTGCGGCTTTCAATTCGGCGTTGACGCTCATAGCTCCCTCAACGGTTTTGATTTTATCGGAAAGTGCGTGGAAACGGTCTGTGGCCTGCGCCGTCCTTTGGGCAAGCTGCTCATATTCTAAAAGGTTGTTTTCCTGCAAGAATTGGAGCGTCGCGGCCATCTGTTTCAGGTTGTGGATTTTCGCCCACCGCTCATAGGCAGGGCCTTTCCCGGCCCTCATGCGCGATTGTATATCAATAATCAGGCTGACCTTGCGCGGCGATACGGCGTGGCCCTCCGTCACGGGGGCGCGGCCCTCGATAACGGTCTGAATGTCCTCCTGCCCGTAGCCGGGGCCGAGTGTGGAGGAACGCAGGCGGGTAAACCGTTCCTGCCCCGGCGCACGGAAGCTCAACACGCCGCCGCGCGCGTACCGGGCCTCGTAGCCCGCCGCCTCCATCGCCCGCAAAAATGCGTCCATGTCCGGCGGCTTTTCGGCAAGGCAAATATCAATCTGCGCCTTTAGACGCTCTTGGAATGTCAGCGGCTTGCCGCCGCCAAGCCATTGCCCGTAGTGCTTGTATTGACCCTTGCTTTTCAGCTTCGGATGGGCGATATAGGACAGCCCGTTTTCAAGGCATACGCGGTCAGACAGCCGCCGCAGCGCGCGTACCGAACCGAGAAAATCCCGGAATTTCCGGGTACAATCAAGGGCCGTGGAATTGTAGTAAATGTGGTTATGGATATGCTGGCGGTCAATATGGG
>JAEZSP010000037.1 GCA_023421735.1 Bacillota bacterium
TGTCGCTTACAAAAAAAAACCCACAATTTTCTTTTGGGGGGGGGGGCGGGGGGCTGCGCCCCCGGCCTTCGCCTTATTTACCGGCCAGTTTCTTATAGGAATCGAGGCGCTCAGCGGCTTCCTCCTCGGCCTTCTTGAAGAGGGTCTCGGCGGCGTCGGGGAACTGCCTGACGAGCGTCGCATAGCGATTCTCGCCCTTGATGAACTCCTCATAGCTCGTGGTCGGATCCTTGGAATCGACGGTGAGCTTGGCACCCTCTGCGGCGGGGTTGAAGCGGTAAAGCTGCCAGTAACCGGAAGCAACCGCCTTCTTGGCCTCGGCCTGGGAGAAGCCCATGTTGATGCCGTGGTTGATGCAGGGGGAGTATGCGATGATGATGGACGGGCCCGGATAAGCCTCCGCCTCGGTCATGGCCTTCATGAGCTGGTTCATATCAGCGCCCATGGCGACCTGCGCGACGTAGACATAGCCGTAGGACATGGCCATCATGCCCAGATCCTTCTTCTTGGTGCGCTTGCCGGCAGCAGCGAACTTCGCAACTGCGCCGGTGGGCGACGCCTTAGAGGCCTGTCCGCCGGTATTGGAGTACACCTCGGTATCGAGGACGAGCACGTTGACGTCTTCGCCCATGGCGAGCACGTGATCGAGTCCGCCGTAGCCGATGTCGTAGGCCCATCCGTCGCCGCCAACGATCCAGACCGACTTCTTGGTCAGAAGGTCTGCGTTGTCGATGACCTCCTGTGCGAGCGTGCAGGCTTCGCAGGGGCAAACTTTGCCATTGTCAAGCCCTTCCTTCTCCCACTCGGTACCGGTCAAATCGACGTCCACGCCATCCTTGCACGCGCTCAGAAGTTTCGCGCCAGCGGCCTTGGAGCCTTCGGCGTCGTCCATCTTCTCGAGCCACTCGGCACCGGCGGTCTTGACGGCATCCTCCGCGTACTCCACGGCGATGAGCTTCTTGACCGTCTCAGCGAGCTTCGCGCGGCGCTGGGTGTATGCGAGGTTCATGCCGTAACCAAACTCCGCGTTATCCTCGAACAGGCTATTTGCCCATGCCGGGCCGCAGCCTTCGTCGTTCACGGTGTAGGGGCAGGTCGGGGCGGAACCGCCATAGATGGAGGAACAGCCGGTCGCATTCGCGATGATCATCCGATCGCCGTAGAGCTGGGTTACGAGCTTGACATAGGGCGTCTCGCCGCAGCCCGCGCACGCGCCGGAGAACTCGAAGAGCGGCTTTTTGAACTGAGATTCCTTTACGGTCTTGACGTTCAGTTCGCCCTTGTACTCAGGCAGCTTTGCAGCGAACTCCCAGTTCGCCTCCTGCTCTTTCTGGGTGGCGAGCGGCTTCATCTCGAGCGCACCGCCGTTTTTCGCCGGGCAGACCTGCGCGCAGTTGCCGCAGCCGGTGCAGTCCAGAACCGAAACCTGAATGCGGTAGTTGAGGCCCTTGAATTTCGGGCCGATGGCGGGCTTGGTCGCAAACGTCTCGGGCGCCGCGGCCTTTTCCTCGTCGGTCAGAAGGAAGGGACGGATGACGGCGTGCGGGCAAACTAGAGCGCAGTTGTTGCACTGAATGCACTTGTCGATCTGCCACTCGGGTACGTTGACTGCGATGGCGCGCTTCTCGTACTGGGTCGTTCCGGTGGGCACGCGGCCTGCGGGATCGAACTTCGAGACGGACAGCTTGTCGCCTTCCTGTGCGAGGATGGGCTCGATGACGCTGTAGAAGTGCTCGGTTGCCTCGACCTTCACGGGGGTCGCGCCGGTGGTGGCATCCGCCCAAGCGGC
The DNA here is from genome assembly GCA_023421735.1 of Bacillota bacterium. The sequence continues at coordinate 1,790 of JAEZSP010000037.1, forward strand.
CGGAACCGCGACTTCCTTCAGGCCCGAAATCGCGATGTCGATCGCGTCCCAGTTCTTCTTGACAACCGCGTCGCCCTTCTTGCCATAGGCCTTCTTGGCGTACATCTTCATGTACTCGTCGGCCTTGTCATAAGCAATGACGTTCGCCAGCTTGAAGAACGCAGCCTGCATGATGGTGTTGATGCGGCCGCCCATGCCGACTTCCTGCGCAAGCGCAATGGCGTCGATGGTGTAGAGCTTGGCCTTTTTTTCGGCCAGGGCGCGCTTCATGGAAGAGGGCAGCTCGGTTTCGAGCTCTTCAGCCGTCCAGGGGCAGTTGAGCAGGAACACGCCGCCGTCCTTCAGGGCCGCCGTCATGTCATATTTGGTGACATAGCTGGGGTTATGGCAGGCCACGAAGTCCGCCGAGTCGATCAGATAGGTCGACTGGATGGGCTTGTCGCCAAAGCGCAGATGCGACACCGTGATGCCGCCGGACTTCTTCGAGTCATAGGAGAAGTACGCCTGCACGTATTTGTCGGTGTGATCGCCGATGATCTTGATGGAGTTCTTGTTTGCGCCAACGGTACCGTCGGAGCCAAGGCCATAGAACATGCAGGCCACGGTGCCTTCCGGCGCAACGTCGATCTTCTTGCCCATCGGGAGGGAATGGCCGGTCACGTCGTCGGTGATGCCGACGGTGAAGTGGTTCTTCATCGCGCCCGAAAGATTGTCAAAGACCGCCTTGACCATGGTGGGATTGAACTCCTTGGAGCCCAGGCCGTAACGGCCGCCGACGATCTTGATGTCGGTCCTGCCCGCTTCAAGAAGCGCGGAGGCGACGTCCAGATACAGAGGCTCGCCCAGGGAGCCGGATTCCTTCGTGCGGTCGAGAATCGCGATCTTTTTGCAGGTCGCGGGGATCGCGGCGAGGAAGTGCTTCATGGAGAAGGGGCGATAGAGGTGCACCTTGATGAGGCCGACTTTTTCGCCCTGCTTGTTCAGGTAGGCGACGGTCTCCTCAATGGCATCGCAGCCGGAACCCATTGCCATGATGACGCGATCAGCATCCGGCGCGCCGACATAGTCGAACAGTTTATAGGTGCGGCCCGTAATGGTCGCGACTTCGCCCATGACGGTTTCCACGATTTCGGGCGTGGCGTCATAGTACTTGTTCGCGGCTTCGCGGCCCTGGAAGTAGATGTCCGGGTTCTGCGCGGTGCCCTGCTGATGCGGATGATCCGGGTTCAGCGCGGCCTTGCGGAATGCCTCGATGGCATCGAAGTCGACGAATTTTTTCACGTCCTCGTAGCAATCCTTGGGATCGATGGCGTCGATCTTCTGGATTTCGTGGGAGGTGCGGAAGCCGTCAAAGAAGTGCAGGAACGGCACATGCGCCTTCAGCGCCGCCAGATGCGCGACCAGCGCCATGTCGTGTGCTTCCTGAACGGAGTTGGATGCGAGCATCGCAAAACCGGTCTGGCGGCAGGCCATGACGTCCGAATGATCGCCAAAGATGGAAAGTGCGTGATAGGCCAGCGAGCGCGCGGATACATGGAACACGCCCGGCAGCAGTTCGCCCGAGATTTTGTACATGTTCGGGATCATGAGGAGTAGGCCCTGGGACGCCGTGAAGGTCGTCGTCAAAGCGCCCGCGGCGAGGGAGCCGTGCACGGCGCCGGAAGCACCGCCCTCGGACTGCATTTCCGCGATCTTGACCTCCTGGCCAAACAGGTTTTTACGGCCGTTTGCCGCCCATTCGTCGGCAACTTCAGCCATCGGGGAGGACGGGGTGATCGGGTAAATGGCTGCCACGTCGCTAAATGCGTAAGCGACATGGCTGACGGCGGTATTGCCGTCGCACGTAAGCTTGATGCTCAAGTAAAGGACCTCCTTGATATAAAAATTCTAAGGAATGCATGAAACATCGTTTCTAATTATAAGCCTGCCTGTATGCAAAGTCAAGCAAACTGCGTTAAAGCTCGACGAAGCTCAACAAACGATCCTTTTTGCATAGTTGCCTGATTTGCACACCTGTGCTATAATCCGCGCATGAGTAAGGATTCATGCGTTCTGATCTATTTGGTTTTTGTAAAAGACGGCTTTCGGTATGAGGAAGGTGCGCTTTCCGATGTGCGCAGGGCGAAAATTGCGCGGATCACAAACCCCGAGGCGAAAAAACTCTCCGCCGCGGCGGATCGGGCGCTTTCCTTCGCGCTTACCCAAAACGTGCCCGGCTATGTTCCGCCGCCCGCGCTTTCCTATGATGCGCAGGGCCGTCCCTGCGTCCCCGGCGCTTTTATCAGTATCGCGCACACGCGCGGCCTCGCAGCCTGTGTCCTTTCGTGCAGGCCTGTGGGGCTTGACGTTGAATGGGAACGCCCCATGAACCGTGCTCTCGCCCGGCGCATTCTTTCACCGGATGAAATGACGGCATACACATCAAGCGCGGATCAAAATGAATTCCTTCTTTTAAAGTGGGTGGCAAAAGAAGCTTATCTGAAGCTGACGGGCGCGGGCATTGCGGGTGGAATGCACCGATATACCGAAAAAGAAGATCGGATTGCCGATGCGGCGGGAGAGACATGCGCGCATATCGCCCGGCCGCACCTGCCCGGCTATCGAATCGCGGTCTGCCGGCAGCAATCCGTTGCCTATGAAATGATCGTCGTACCGCCGTCCACGACGGCACGCTCCGGATGATTTGTGATTCGCATCTCAAATCGCCAAGCTGTCTAGAGGTGCGGTTCATTTTTCCGGCGCGGGCATCTTTTTTTACAGCTTCCCCTCGAATACGCCCTGCGCAAAGTCGACGATCCATCGCCAGTCACGGGCGGCATACTCATGGCGACCGTTGCGGACGATCTGGAAGTTATGGCTCGGCACTCCTGTGAGTTCGAACGCGGGCTGTGCCGCGATGCGCGTGAGATAGGTGCCGTAGACGTTCGACCAAAGATCCTCGGTGCCTTCGATGGTGATGAGCGCACGCGGCGCGACCAACGCCTTCAAAAAGTGCAAATCAAAGGGAAGCCGATTCTCGTTCGCAATGGGGTAGGGCGCTTCGTCGGAGCCAAAGGGGTTGAGATTTGGGGAAAACCAATGGGGGAAGGCATGAACGATCCGGCCAAGGGATTCGACTTTTGCGGGATCCTGTATGACTTCCTTTTCGTCGCCCAGGAAGCGGAAGCAGCCCGCGCCGCCGCAACCGGAGTTGATGGGCGCGACGATTGCAAAGCGCTCATCATAGGCACCCGCCGCAAGCGCGGCCTTGCCGTTGCGCGAGTGGCCGGTGCAGATCAGCTTTTTGGGATCGACGTAATCCGTGGTTACGAGGTGATCCGCCACCTTTGAAAAGCCCCAGCCCCACACGGCGGTCGCGGCCCAGCTCGCATTCGGATATGCGCGCCGCGCAGGAGAGGTGGTGTCGGCAGCGTCGTCTTTCAAGACTGCGTTGTAGTCGAATGCGGCGAGCACATAGCCGCGCGCGACCAATTCCGCGCCGATGGGGCAATCCTTTGCGTGTGGGAAGTAGGACCAGACGATTGCCGGAAATTTGCCGGCGCGATTCGGCCGATAGATGGAGACGTCAAAGAATTCTCCGCTTCCGATGTGCAGTCGCACCTCGTCGCGGATGCCCTCGCCGCCATAGACCGGTGTGGAAGACAGGATCTCTCCGCGCGCGGGCGCATCGTTTTCGGGGCGTGTGCCGAGCATGTAGTGCGCGAGCATCTCTTTTATGTATGCGCGCCGCGCCTCCCATTTTTCGGGCGTATCTGCATCGCCGAGCACATCCGGCAAGGCATCGACGACCGGTAAAAGATCGATGGATTTAAAAAGTTCACCCATAAACAATTACCTCCTCGCATACATCTTATGCGACCTAACCGTTTCTGTCAATGGAAAATAATGCCCATTATGACGAATTTTTGACTGTTCGCGCCGCCAATTGATTCCGCCTGTTTGGCGCTGTATACTATATCGTGTAGAAATCTTTATTTCAGGAGGTCGGAATGACGGCTGCTCAGAGAAAAAAGGAACAGGCAAAGATGGTTGCACCCCGCTTCAACTGGCCGATCGCATGGTCGATCCTGTTTGGCGGGCTCGCGCTTTTGACGGCGTATGTCGTCGTGTTCGCGCCCACGGACGGCATGCTTTCGGGCATGCGCGTGGCAATGCGCGGACTGGGCGGGCATTTGTTCGTGCTGTTCCCACTTTTGTTCGTGTGGCTGTGCGTGCTTTCCGCATTTACGGCGGCAGGGAAAAAGGTCGCGCTCTGGCGCGTGCTTGCCAATCTCCTGCTCGTCATGTGCCTGTTGACGTCCGTCGAACTCTTCCATGTCGGGCGGCTTGTCGCCCTAAAGCCTTTTTTGAGCTGGGCGGACGGTGTGGTGAAGGCATATCGAGACGGACAGGGTGGCGGTGCGTTTGGCGCCATTCTGGCTGTGCCGCTTTATACGCATCTGGATGTGTGGGGCGGGCTGATCGTTGTTTTGGTGATTGTGACGCTGCTTCTTGCCGCGACGGGCAAGCTTTCAAAGCTTTCCCAACTCGTCAAGAGCGGTTCGCATGCCGCGGAGCAGAAGACGCGTGAGCGCCGCGCGAACCGCATATTTGAACCGGCTGAGGATACCATGCTCGACAGCGCCTTCCCCGTGCGCAAGGCGAAGCAGCCCGCGCCGCAAAAAAGGCGCAAGCTCTATCAGGAGGATTTTGTCGCGGCGGCGGTTGCGCCGCAGAGCGCGCCGGAACCCGTCGTTGCGCCACCCGCAGATGAGCCGGAGATGGAGAAGCCGCTGCCCATGCCACGCGCAAAGGCGGAGTACGTGCCAGGCACGAAGCCGCGCCCCTCGACGCGCAAGGCCGCCAAGGTGGAAAATCAGGTCACGGTGGACGAGCTTCGCATTGAACCCGACGACTACGAGCCCGAAGAAGCATCGCACGACGAGACACCCTTCGATATTCCCGCCTCCAATTACGTAAAATCCGTTAAGAAGCTGAAACGCGGCGCGGAGCCGCCTGCCGATCCGGAACAGGTTTACAATTATCCGCCCATCGACATGCTCCAGCAGGGACTCGTGCGGGAGACGGAGCAGGACAATGAGGCGGATCTCAAGAAGGCCAAACTCCTGGAGGAGACGCTGCGCTCCTTTGGCATCCAGACGAAATTGACCGGCATTGCGCATGGGCCTGCCGTCACGCGCTTTGAACTCCAGCCTGCCCCGGGTGTGAAGGTGAGTCGTATCACCGCGCTTGCGGACGACATCGCGCTCAACCTCGCGGCCATTCGCGTGCGCATTGAGGCACCCATCCCCGGCAAGGCCGCCGTGGGCGTAGAGGTGCCGAACGATAAAGTGGAAACCGTACCTCTGCGCAGCGTACTTGAGAGCGGGGACGCCGTGCGTCATACGTCGCGCGTGGCGGTCGGACTTGGAAAGGACAACTCCGGGCGCTACATCGTTGCGGATGTCGCGAAGATGCCGCACGTGCTGATCGCGGGCCAGACGGGCTCGGGCAAATCCGTGTGCATCAACTCGATCATCATGTCCATCCTCTACCGCGCCACGCCCGACGAAGTAAAGCTGATTCTCATCGATCCGAAGGTCGTGGAGCTGTCGGTTTATAATGAGATTCCGCACCTCATTGCCCCCGTCGTGACCGACCCCAAAAAGGCTGCCAGCGCGCTCGAATGGGCTGTTATGGAGATGCAGACGCGCTATAAAAAATTTGCGGAGCGCGGCGTCCGGGACCATAAGGGTTATAACAAGGCACTCAAAGAGGGCGAAAAGCCCATGCCGCAGATCATCATCATCATCGACGAGCTGGCCGATCTCATGATCGTGGCGCCGGGCGAGGTGGAGGATTCCATCTGTCGGCTTGCGCAGCTTGCGCGCGCCGCGGGCATGCATCTGGTCATCGCGACGCAGCGCCCGTCCGTCAACGTTATCACCGGTGTCATCAAGGCGAACATCCCGACCCGTATTGCTTTCCTCGTCGCCTCCCAGGTGGACAGCCGTACCATCATCGATCACGGCGGCGCGGAAAAGCTACTTGGTTACGGCGATATGCTATTTGTGCCCTCGGGCATCCAGAAGCCCATGCGCGTACAGGGCGCGTGGGTGTCCGACGAGGAGGTGCACGCGGTCGTCGAGCACATCAAGTCCCATCACGGTGCGGAATACGACGAGGATGTGACCGAGAAGATCGAGAACGCAACCCTTTCGGATGCTGAGAAGGATGAGGAGCCGGACGATGCAGACCCGCGCCTTCCGGAGGCCATCGATATCGTCATGGAGGCCGGGCAGGCATCGATCTCCATGCTGCAAAGGCGCATGCGCGTGGGTTATTCCCGCGCGGGCCGCCTGATTGACGACATGTTCAAACGCGGCATCGTCTCGGAGGCGGACGGCGCGAAGCCGCGCACCGTGCTCATCTCGCGTGACGAATACAGACGGCTTTTTGAGGACGGAGAATGATTGTGCTGGTGGTGACACTGCACCTGCGTGCCGTTTGGTGCAGGTCTTTAAAGGATAAGCGCGCGGAAGTCAAAAAGCTCGTCATGGGGCTTCGAAACACATTCAATGTCTCTGCCTGTGAATCCGGGGCGCAGGACGACCGCCAGATGATCGAGATTTCGGTGTGTTCGCTTGCATTTGATCGCGGACAGGCGGATTCCATCGAGCAGTCGTTGGAGGAATATGTGCTGTCAAAAACGGACGCCGTGCTCCTCGCGACCGAGACAGAGTTCAGATAGGAGAAAACATGCTGACGCGCGTACGCGAAACGATTGAAAAATACGAACCGAAATGCGAGCAGGAATCGGCAGATCAGGCGCAGATGCTCGCCTTTCTTGACCGCAATCCCGATTGCCTCACCCGCGAAAACGGGATTGCGCATTTTACCGCCTCATCGTGGATTGTCGATCCCGCGCGCACACAGGCGCTCATGATCTACCACAACATCTATCAATCCTGGTCGTGGACGGGCGGGCATGCGGATGGAGATTCCGATCTCCTCGCGGTTGCTTTGCGCGAAGCGGAGGAGGAGACGGGCGCGCATGCTGTGCCTGCGTCCACGGATCCGATTTCCGTCGAAAGCCTGTGCGTCTTTGGGCATGTAAAGCGCGGAAGGTATGTTTCTGCGCACATCCACATGAACGTCAGTTACCTGCTGATCGCCGATCCCGACGCGCCCGTCCGCCCCAAAAAGGATGAGAACAGCGGTGTGCGATGGATTGCATGTTCGGACGTTCGTGAAGCGTGCTCCGAGCCCGACATGCAGCTCATTTACGAGAAATTGATCAATCGTACATAAACAGTTGTTTTTATACTTGTCATTTCGTCATATTTTATGGTAAAATATGGCAGGACGACAAGGGGGAAAAGGCATATGCCGAAATACGTCAGGCCGGGGCGCCACAGCCGCCGGCAGAGGGTGCGTTTTCTCTGGGTTTTTGCGGCGATTTTCGTCCTTGGAATCGTTTTGACTGTCACTGTACTCGTGGTGCGCAAAGATGCCGCACCTGATTTCGTCGTCGCGTCTGCCGGAGCCGCGCCCATTGCGCCGATATCCGTGCCGACCGAAACCGCGCCCATTGCGCCGACATCCGTGCCGACCGAAACCGCGCCCATTGCGCCGACATCCGCGTCTGCCGGAGCCGCAACCATTACGTCGACCGCGGAACCCGTCCTGCAGACGAAGTCGCCCAAATACCGCGTCGTCATGCCCACGCCCATTGCGGAAGGCTATCTCCCCATCTTTCAAAAAGGAGAGACGAACGAAAAGATCATCGCCATTACCGTGGATGACTTTTTCCAGTTTGAAAATGCGCGCAAGATCATCGACTGCGCCATTGAGAACGGTGCAAAGCTCACCATCTTTCCCATTGGCAAAAACGCCGTGCGTGAGGGGTTGAAGGACACGATCCGTTACGCCCATGAGAACGGCATGGAGATTGAAAATCATACTTATGAACATCGCTCGTTATACAAAATGAACGACGAAGCGATGGCGCGGCAGATCTATTTTCAGTGCCTGTCCATCGATTCCGTTCTCGGCGTCGATTATCAGGAGCATTTCTTCCGTCCCATGGGCGGCGACGGGCGCGATGACCAGCGCACCCATCAATACGTCAAGCAGCTGGGCATGTACGGGATTGCGCACTGGTCGGTCTCCGGCAGCGGAACGGGAATTCATAAGCTGATTGACACCCTCGAGCCCGGTAACATATACCTTTTTCATACGACGGATGCGGACACCAAAAAGCTCGAGAAATTGATTCCCGCTGCAATTGAGGCGGGTTATACGCTCGTGACGCTCAATGAAATGTTCGGTTTTCCGGATAACGAAGTGACGGAATTGACCAAGGACATCAATAAGGACGAAATTCCGTCCCTCGAACCCTATGCGCAAACGCCGCGCACATATGAAAAAGGGAATTTCATCTGGCAGGTGAATATCATTCAGCAGCGGCTTAATGCGCTGGGGTACCTGAACGAAAAGGCGGATGGCGTCTACGGCGACGCGACCGCGCATGCGATTGGAAATTTCCAGAAGGCGGCGGGGATTGAAGTCACGGGGAAGGCCGATCCCGCGACACAGGAGGCGCTCTTTTCGGACGATGCAAAGGCGCGGTAGAACAGGCCGCAGGATCCGGCCTCCGGTCGCCTGACCGGAAGTGAAATACAGATGAGGCAAATATGGCATACAATAGACATCGGCGCGCGCGCCGCAGGAAAAGTTATTTGGTTTTGGGGATATCGGTCGGTATTTTTATTTGTTTGGCAATCGGCTTAACCTCGGCGCTGCTCATGGGCAGGCCGGCACCCGATGAGGCGCAGCACCCCTCGCTCGTCGCCCTCCTGGCCCCGGCGCAAACCCCAGGCGTATCGGCGTCGACAACCGCACAGGCTGACGCAACGGCGACAAGTCCGGACGCGGGAACAGCCGCTCCTACATCGGGTGTGACCGCAATGCCGACGTCTGCGCTGGCGGAAGCAGTGGCGGGAGATACCGATGAAACAGTGACGGAGACCGCATGGCCCGTCGATTTGACGGAAGACGACTATCTGCCCATCTATCGCAAGGCGAGCACGGATGAAAAAGTCATCGCCGTGACCATTGACGACATGTACCAATTTCAAAACGCCGTGGATATCGTCGATCTCGCGCTCGCCAATGGCGCGAAGCTTACGCTTTTTCCAGTCGGGAAAAACGCCATGCGCGATGGGTTGAGCGGGACGCTGCGGTTTGCATACGAGAACGGTTTTGAAATTGAAAATCATACATACGACCATGTAGGGCTATATAAGCTCAACGATCAGAAAATGGCGAAAGAGGTCTATTACCAGGCGCTCTCGGTCGATTATGCGCTGGGCGTTTCGTATCAGCAGCACTTCTTTCGCCCCTATGGCGGCGACGGGCTCGACGATCAGCGCACGCACCTGTATGCGCGGCAGCTCGGCATGCTCGGCATCGCCAGCTGGTCCGTTTCCGGCAGCGACACGCCCGCCGACAAGTTGGAAGATACCCTTGCACCGGGCAATGTGTATCTGTTTCACACGACGGATTCAGACACGAAAAAGCTTCGGAGCTTTATTCCCGCAGCCGTTGCGGCCGGGTATCGACTTGTGACGCTCAACGAGCTGTTTGGCCTGCCGGACAACGAGGTGACTGCGCTCACAAAGCCGATCACCGACTATGAAATTCCGCCTGTTGACTCATATCAGCTTGCCCCCCGCGTCTATAAAAAGGGCAATTTCCTTTGGGGTGTGAATCTCATTCAGCAGCGGTTACATGAACTTGGTTATTTGAAGGGAAAACCGGACGGCATTTACGGCGAGACCACGGTGTCGGCGGTGAAGAGCTTCCAAACGAAGAACGGTCTCAAGTCGAACGGAAAGTGTAATCTCTCCACGCAGCAGATGCTTTTTTCGCAGGATGCGAAATCCAAATAGCAAGGGCAACCCCGCACAATTCGGCGGCACGATGGCGGTTGCTTTTCCGCCATATGCCCCTTGCAAGTATCTTGATTTACCGCCAGTAAACCTTCGATATTTGCAATTGCATCTGACGAAAAATCCGCACGCCATCGCACCACTTCATTTGTGCGGTTTTGACCTAAGGGGGAATGGCAAATGGCGGAAGGATACGGGAAGGATCACTGGAAAAACGCGACGAACTATGAGAGCTTCGAATTGCGGGCGCATCGGTTTCGGCCGGAACTGCGCCCCGTTTTTTTCGCGTGGCTCGGCATCAAACCGGATTCCCGCGTGCTTGATGCAGGCTGCGGCAGCGGCGTGTTCACGCGCTACCTGGCGGGCGGGCTTGAGGCGGGGCACATCACGAGTTTTGACATCAGCCCGGCGTTCGTCGAATTCGGAAATAGGCGGCATGCCGAACTGGGGCTCTCGGCGCGCATCCTGCTCGAGGTGCAGGACGGTTATGCGCTTTCCTATCCGGATGACCATTTCGATGCCGTCACGAATTACACGTATGTGGGCACGTTGGAGGATCCCGAGGCGGGAATGCGCGAAATGGTGCGCGTGTGCAAACCCGGCGGGACGGTGTCCAGCGTCATCGCCTCCAACGCGCTGCCCCGGGCGGGATATGAGGGGTGCTTCCCGTTTGATCCGGATGGCACGCTCGGGCGTCTCGTGCAACGCGAGAACCGCGCGTTCTCCGACATCGTGGGAGTGGCGTATGCGAATCACATGAATGAACTCGAAGCGACCAGAAAGGTGGGCCTGCGGGACATCCGGCTCTTCCCGTTCGCACACCTGATCTGCTTCTCAGACGCGGGAGTCCCCCTGGAATATCGCCGCGCGCTTGCGCTCGATGAAACGCGGGAGGAAATCAGCTGGCTGCGGAGTCGGTTTTCTCAAAATGAGGCGGAATATGAAAAGCGCGGCTTCAGGCGCCGCGATTACGAGGAGTTGGCAAGCCTTCTCGAACAAAAATACGCACATTACGAAACGGATTTTGAAACGGACCAGAGCTTTGAATGGCATGGTGGCTATAACTACATCGTCACGGGCGTTAAGTGAGCCCATCGGTCCATGTGCGTACGGCACGGTTACTCTTTAAAATGATCGTCTTATCTGAAAACTGGGAAACGCGCGCCTTCGTACCGTCCTTTCCCGCTTTGTAATCTCTTGCCCACTTGAACATCGATGCAAGCACAACGAACCTCGGCCTGTAGATACACTTCTCAAAGCCGAGGTTCTGCCTGATCCAGCGCAGCAGAATCCGCTTGCGTCGCACGAGTGGCCCCGGCTCCAGCCAAATTACATAGTCCACTCGCCGCATGCCCTCGAGAAAGCATTCCCGCCCGGTATCTTCCAGGATGAAATCCGGTTCCTCCAAGGTGGCCGAAAACAGCGCGGCCCGCTCTATGTCGGGGCGCTTTTTGTTGCCCCATAGGGTGGTTGGATCGGGTATATGAACTAACACGAATTCCAAATAATGATTCGTCGTTGCGGCGGATCTTTTTCCGCCCAGCGTCGTTGCCCCCCGCTCAACACGGCAGCTTTGCCCAAGGGGCGAAGCTGGTCCCTATGGGACTGAATTTGACGCATTTCATGCGGCAAATTCACCGTAGCGCTGCTACGTTTCGCTCCAACTCCAGGCGCGCCGAACGCAGTCGGCGCGGTCGTGAAGCGACTTGGTTTGCCGCGGCGTACTGCGGCAAACCAACCTCGCCGGACGAAAAAACCTCTCGCTGCTTCGGACGAATTATTATTCTCCATTCGTATAACTCGTCTAGGTGATGGCGGGGCACACTCGTCAATGTTGCCGCACGCCGTGCCAGCGTGGATTTTCCGCTTCCGACCGAACTCACGATATGGATTTTCATGTAATCCCCCATCAGCAAACTCGACGGTGCGGGGTTTACCCCGCGCCGTCGATGGATGCGTTGATGATTTCCGCCCGGGATTCTGATGGAACAGTGTCCTTTCAGCGGAGTCTGGGGCAGAGCCCCGTGCGTCCCCTGTTCGCTCAGGCGAACGGGTTCTCGGACGGATAGAGCATGCCCTTAGGCTGATTGAAGCTGATCGTCTCGATGCCGAGAACCTTGAGAACGGCGAAGAGATACTTGCCGATGTGCCCGAACGCGACAGCGCCGTGGTGCGGATAGCCGCCCTGAATGAGCACGTGGCGGTAGAAGCGGTTCATCTCCGGAATGCCGAACACGCCGATGGAGCCGAACGACTGGGTCGCCACGGGCAGAACCTCGCCCTGGGCGATGTAGGCGCGCAGGATGCTGTCCTTATCGGCCTGCAGGCGATAGAAGGTGATGTTGCCGGGGGCGATGTCGCCCTCAAGGGTGCCGCGCGTGATGTCGGGCTCGCCGCCGCCCTCGAGGCCGCGGTTCATGATGAGCTGGTACTTCATGGTGCCCTTGGTGAGGTGGCAGATGGGCGTATTTCCGCAGTGGAAGCCCATGAACACCTCGTTCCCGCGATAGGGGAACTTGCCCTCGATGGACTCTTTGTACATATCGGCGGGCACGGTGTTGTTGATGTCAAGCAGCGTCACCGGGATGCCGGAGATGCATGTGCCCAAATACTCGGACACCGCGCCCCAGATATCCACTTCGCACGCGACAGGAATGCCGCGGGAGGTGAGGCGGGAGTTAACATAGCAAGGCACGAAGCCGAACTGCGTCTGGAACGCCGGCCAGCACTTGTTGGCCATGGCGACGAACGTCGCCGCGCCCTTGTTCTGTTCGATCCAATCGAGCAGCGTCACTTCGTACTGCGCGAGCTTCGGGAGGATGCCCGGCATTTTGTTGCCGGTTCCAAGCTCCTTTGCCATGTCCTCAATGACCGCCGGAATGCGCGGATCATCAGCGTGCTGCTTGTATGCCGCCAAGAGGTCAAGCTCCGAATTTTCCTGAATGTTGATCCCCAGCTTGAACAGCGGCGCGATGGGCGCGTTGCAGGCCAGGAAGTCATAGGGACGCGGGCCGAAGGTGATCATCTTGAGGCCCTTCACGGCGATGAGCGCACGCGCGATGGGCTCGAATTCCGCGACCATCTTTGCGCACTCGTCGGCGGTGCCCACGGGGTACTCGGGAATGTAAGCGGGCACGCCGCGCAGCTTCAGGTTGTAGCTGGCGTTGAGCATGCCGCAGTACGCGTCGCCGCGGTTCGAACAAAGCACATCGATGTTCTCCTCGGCGGCTGCCACGAACATGACAGGGCCCCCGAACTTTTCGGCGAGCAGCGTCTCCGGGCCCTCGGGTCCGAAGTTTCCGAGGAACACGACGAGCGCGTTCACCCCTGCGGCCTTGAGCTCGTCGAGCGCCTTCATGGTATCGAGCTCATTCTCGATGGTCGTTTGCATCTCCGCGATCTCCGCGCCCAGTGCGCGATACGTCTTGACGAGCGCCGCGCGTCGCTCCTGAGAGAGCGTGATCGGGAAACAGTCGCGGCTGACGGCGACGATTCCCATCTTTACTTCCGGTATATTGCTGAACATTGAGCCTACCCCCTCATCCGATTTCCATTTATATATGTTCATTTTAGCAAACTCCGGCCGGTTGTCAATGACTTATCCGATCATAAAACTGACGATTTCATACGGCTTGATGTCGAATTCGACGGTCTTGCCGTCAAAAGCGACATCCGCAATCTCGTCTTCCACGAGCGAGATGAGTTTAACCGTGCGCGGCGCGCCGCCCAGGGTCATCGTCACATGCGTGCGCTCTCCGTAGCACTCGTACAGGCGAACGACGATGCCGTTAGCCTTCAGCCCATGCTTGACGGATTCGATGATTACGTTCTCGCTGTCCACGCTGAACATGGAGTTGAGACTGCCCCGTCCGCCCGCGCCCGCGACCGCCGTAACGGGTATGTTGAGCATATACGCCATCGTCGGCGCGGCGGCACAGCGCCAGTCGCCCGCGTGCGGCATGATGGAGTAGGTGAACGTGTGCTCCTCCTGGTCCGCTTCCGGGTTCGGGAGCGTGGAGGATTTGAGGAGCGTGAGCGCGACCGAATTCTCGTCCACGGAGTGACCGTACTTGCAGTCGTTCATGAGCGTAAAGCCGTAATTGCCCTCGGAGACGTCCGCCCACTTGTGTGCGCAGACCTCGAAGCGTGCCACGTCCCAGCTGGTGTTTTTATGGGTCGCGCGCCTGACGTTTCCGTACTGGATGTCGTAGGTCGCCTCGTTGTAGAACACGTCCACCGGGAAGTGCGCCTTGAGCATGTGGTGCTGTTCCTTCCAGTCGACGTACGTTTCAAAGTCGATCCGGTCGATGGCGGAATAGAACACGATGTGCTGCACGATCTTCGAGTTGTTGAACTTGTATTCGCACCGCAGCTTTGTGAGCACCGGGCCTTGCTCCACAACCTCTGCTGAAATCAGCGCGTCCACGTCCCACTGGCGCTCGTCATAATAGATATTGATGTCCCACGCGTCATAGTTGTGCGGACGGTTTTCGTAGCACACGATGCGGTTGAGCGCCTCGCCCGGCTTGGCGATCTCGCGGCCGGTGCGCTTGTCGACAAGCGACGTGATGCGCATTGCGGAATCAAACGCGCCCGCGAAAAACGGCGTGTCAAACGTCTTTGTGGAAATCGACATCGTTTCTTCGGCCTCGGCGGAATCCACGAACCACATGGGCGTCGCGGTCATGGGCGCGAGGTTTTCGACGAATGCGCAGGCCCGCCCGTCCGCGCGTTGAATTGGATACACGTGTCCGGCCGCATCCTTTAGCCCCTTGGCAGATGCCGGCGCATCGAACCAGACGATGTCGTCGCGCGCACCCGAAAGCGAGTTGAACAAAAGCACGTCGCCGGAAAGTTTTTGCCCGATGACTGCCAGCGCTTCTTGCTTCAGAACGGCCAGTTGCGCAAACAGTTCTTCGTAGATTTCCTTGGAATCGTCGTACACCTTTTTGATGGACGAGCCGGGGAGGATGTCGTGGAACTGAAGGGTCAGCATCCGGCGCCATATTTCCCGCAGCTGGTCGTTGGGATAGGCAAGCCCGCCTACGATGTGCGCATAGGAGCGCCAAAGCTCGACCTCACGCAGTTCGATCTCAATCTTGCGGTTTGACTTCTTGTTGCGTGCCATGGCGGTATAGGTGCCGCGATGGTACTCAAGGTACAATTCGCCCGACCACTTCGGCAGCCGCTTGTTGCCCTCCATGCGCTTTTCGAGCTTTTCGAAAAAGTCGCGTGCAAACTCCTGCCGCACGACCGGCGCACCCGCCACGGGACCCGCCATGCGCCGTGCGTTCTCGATCATCCAATCGCTGGATCCGCCGCCGCCGTCGCCAAAGCCATAGGAGACCAGGAAGTGGTTGTCCACGCCCTTTTGCTGGAACCGTTGCCAGCCGCCCTTGATCTGGCTGGGGTTGATCATGGCGTTATAGGTGGTGAAGTACTGAAGGTCGGTGTGCGATTCATACGAGCCGTTGCCGGTAAAATCGCGCGAGGGCGTGAAATGGGTGAGCACTTCGCTGCCGTCGATGCCCTTCCAGGTGAACGTGTCATAGGGCGAGAGGTTGAACTCGCTCCACGAGAGCTTCGAGGTGAAGAAGTAATCGATGCCGCTCTTTTTCAAAATCTGCGGGAGCGCAGCCGAATACCCGAAAACGTCCGGCAGCCATAGAATCTTCGAACGCTTGCCGAACTCGGTCTCAAAAAATTCATTGCCATACAGGAACTGGCGCACCAGCGCTTCGCCGCCGGAAAGGTTGCAGTCGGCCTCGACCCACATGCCGCCTTCGGGCTCCCAACGCCCATCGGCGACCGCCTTCTTGATCCGCTCGAACAAATCGGGTTGATCTTCCTTCACAAACTGATAAAGCTGCGCCTGTGAGGACATGAACTTGAATTCCGGATACTGCTCCATGAGCTTTAGCATGGTTGCGAAAGAGCGAACCGCCTTGTGGCGCGTCTGATAGAGATCCCACAGCCACGCGACGTCGATGTGCGTGTGGCCGATGACGTCCGCGTACGCCTCGGGCTCAATGTCCGCCAGGGGCTTATAATACATGTCGTGCATATAGTCGCGCGCGGCTGCGACGGACTGGTGAAATTCCAGGCTGAAGGGGTTTCGGAGGTCGAGGAGATTGAGCGCGTCCGAGATCGTATAGAGCGTCTTTTCCCGATCACGGCTACCGTCCGGCAACAGAAGCGCCGATTCATAGGGCACGTTCAGGTCGTAATACAGCCCTGTCACGTCGGTCATCGCGTCGTTGACAAACAGGCTCATGCGCGGGGGCGTAATCGCACCTTGACCGAAGCTGACGCCCGTGTAATTGGCGTAGCCCTGCAAAAAAATCTCGTAGGTCTTGCCGGGGACGGCGCGTTCCTCGAGCACAAGGGAGGTGTGCTTGGTGTCAAACGCCTGCTCGATTTTCCCGTTGACCCACACGACAAATTGCGGGTTTGTAGCCTCCCACATGCCCTCGCGGCCGGTGAGGATCGAAAGCGTGAGCTGACCGCGATAGTCGTCGGGCGTTTTGACGGTGACCTTGAAATCCATCCAGTCGTGTGCCGTATCCTGTCCCCATTCGCCGCCCTGCGGGAAGGGCGTAAAGTCTTTGGAGTCGCGATTTGCGATCATGATGCCCTCTGCCGGACGCGCGGCGCGTATGCGATACTCGCCCAAGACCTCCAACATTTTGCGGGCGCGCGCGTCCAATTGGTGAAGCTGCATTCAAATCATCCTTTCTATATATCCGTTTTTCATATGTTACCACAACTGCGGTCAAAATGGAATAGCAGGTTTTTTCTGTTAAATGAAGGTGTGTGTGCGCTTGATGGCCAGTAATGAGATTTTACTATTTTTGGCATGAGTTTCCCCATCGTTAAGTTCCTGAATATTGAGTCGCAGATTCTCTGTTTGATGATTTCCGACTTTGCTTTTTGTCAGAATGGGAAACGCGATTGACAGGCCGCGCTGATTAATGATAGTATAAGCCCACGTTAATTCACGGGTGGAGGAAGATTCATGAAGAGGTATGTATCCTGGTTTGTCGCGGCAATGCTGCTTGCGACGCTTTTTACCTTCGGCGGGAGCGCGGAGGGAATGACGTATACGCAGGCACCGATGTTTGACGAGATGGTCGCATCGGGAGAGCTGCCGCCGGTTGCGGAGCGTCTGCCCGAGAACCCCAAGGTCGCGGATGACCGCTCGGCCAAGTATCTCGAAGACGGCGCGTTTGAAATCGGCACCTACGGCGGGACGATCCGCTCGGGCGCCATCACGCCCAACTACAACGCGGACGTGTTCATCATGCTGACCGAGAACCTCCTCACCATGGTCGACACGTATTCCGGTACCGTCACCCCCAACGTGGTGGAGGATTATACCGTCAACGACGACTATACCCAGTACACCTTCAAGATCCGCAAGGGTCTCAAGTGGTCGGACGGCGCGGAAGTGACCATGGACGACTATCGCTTCGCCTTCGAAAACTGCATCTTCAATCCCGAGCTGACGCCCGTTGTGGACTCCTATCTGCGCGCGGGCGGCACGTCCACGGGCGATCCGCTGACCTTCGAAGTGCTCGACGACGAGACCTTCCAGATCAGCTTCACGCAGAAGTACGGCGGATTCCTGGTGCACCTGTCGGTCGGCGGCTGGAAGGGCTACGCGAGCTATCTGAAGCCCTCGCACTTCCTCAAGCAGTTCCACAAGGACTTTGCGGAGGAGTGCCACGGCTCTCTGGACGCCTACTACGAATTCCTCAAGCCCTACGGCGAGGCCATGGGCTACTACGACGTCACCGAGGACGGCGTCTGGGCGAAGATTTTCACGCAAATCGACTGCGTTGCGGGTGAGATGACCAACTCCTCCGTCATGCTCACCGCCAAGATGTACGCGGCCGCGGGCATGACGCAGAACTTCCCGGTTCTGTATCCCTGGATGCTGACGTCCGACGAGAACAACATCGTGACGTGGACGCGCAACCCCTACTACTTCAAGGTGGATGCCGCGGGCCAGCAGCTCCCCTACTGTGATTATGTGACCTCCACGCTCTATGAAAATCAGGAGATGCTGCAGATGCAGATCATCTCGGGTGCGATCGATTACATGCGCGAGTCGGCAACCATCAACAACGTGACGCTGTACCTCGAGAACGAGGAAACGGCGGGCATCAAGGTGCACTTCTACTCGCTGAACAACACGCCCACCGACTGCATGATCAACATGAACTACGGTCTGAACACCGACGGCACCGTCAAGGACGACGAGCAGTCGCAGGCGTGGCAGGAGGTCATCGGCGACAAGCGGTTCCGCGCCGCACTCGCGTCAGCCATCGACGTGGACGAGATCATCGAGGCGGTGTACACCGGCTTTGCGGAGCCCGACGCGTACTTCACTTCGCTGTATCAGTATGATCCCGATTACGCGAACCAGCTTCTCGACGAGATCGGCATGGCCGACATCGATAATGACGGCTACCGCGAGACGCCGTCCGGCAAGAAGCTTCAGTGGATGATCTTCAACGCCGATGATGCCAGCGACATCATCCCGGTGTGCGAGCTGCTCGTGGAATACTGGAATACCGAGCTTGGGCTGAATGTCACCGCGACGACCACGGAGTCCTCCCTGTTGGCGACCTCGCAGGCGGCAAACGAGATCCCCATGCGCGTCTTCTGGGCGCCGATCGACATCACGTGGTTCAACCTCAACTGGGGGCAGAACGCCTTTGGGCCGCTGTGGGACACCTGGTATAAAAACGGCGGTCTGAACGCCGCGAGCGCCACGGCGGGCGGCATCGAGCCGCCGGCGGAGGTCAAAGAGTTCTACACCCTCCTCGAGGCCGTCATGACCGGAAGCCCGGACGAGGCAGTCCAGACCGTGCTCCCCGCCATGCATGAGCTGGTGGCGGGGAACCTGTGGGTGCTCATCCCGCTGCAGAACGTGCAGCAGTCCGTGATCGCCAATGCCAAGCTCCACAACATCCCCGTGGGTGGCGTCGGCATCGCCGGCAACTTCGTGGCAGAGCTGTTCTTCTACGGAGAATAGACACTCGTTTTCCATCCACGGCAGAACCGCTTTTTCGGCGCCCCCTTTTGGCCCCGGCTTTGTCGCCCGCTTGACGTAGGCAGAAAGTCTGTCTCTGTCTGCTACGCCTGCGCTCCGGCTCCGTGAAAACAAAAGAGCTGCGCCGAATTCCATCGATTCTGTTTATAGACGGAGTACGAGGAATCGACAGATCGCCGCGCCAGGCATGGCGCGGCGGTTTTGCCGTCAGTTGTCCTTGACCAGATACGTCTCGATAAAGCGCGCGGCCCGGTCCGCGTCAAATCCTTTTCCCGTCAGATAGGCGCGCGCGCCGCCGTAGCGTGCGTACAGGTGATCGAGGAATTCCCGAATGGATTCCTCCCGGGACTCCAGTATGTAAGCGGGCAGCTTTATGCCCATGTTCTTTTCAAAATTGACGGACATCGTCTCAAAGATGGGTTGCATGAGCCGCGCCGTCACCGCATAGTTCTGAACGATCTCCTCCCGATCGACGCCAAGCAGATCGAGGATCAGCGCGGCGATGACGCCTGTGCGGTCCTTGCCGGCCGTGCAGTTGAACACCACGCCGGCCGCGCTGTTTTCCCAGATTGCCGCAAAAACGGAGAGAATTGCCTCGGACGCGTTGTCCAGAAGGTTCACGTACAGGGCGCCCATAGAGGCGGGGAACGTCTGCTCTCCGGACTGGCCTTGCATCCGGTCGGAGAGGGGGATGCTCAGATAGGCGATCTTGTCCACATCCGCCAGCCTTGAAGGGTCGCGGTTCCTCTCGAGGGGCGTCCGCAGATCGATCACCGCGCGCACACCAAGACCAAGGACAGCCTCCACGTCAGCGGGCGTCAGGTTTGCGTGGGAGTCGGAGCGGAAGAGCCGGTTTTCCCGAACAGTTCCCCCAAGTCTCGATCCGTAGCCGCCCAAATCTCGAAAGTTCAGTGCACGTTCCAGCGCCACCGCAGTCAGTCCTTTCATTTACACAACCTCTTTCAATCGTTCTGTCGTCAGGTACCCGACCGCCGCCCGGGCGTCCAGCGGG
The DNA here is from genome assembly GCA_023421735.1 of Bacillota bacterium. Next base: position 21,792 of record JAEZSP010000037.1, read on the forward strand.
CAACGGTTGCCCGCGCGGTCGAATTGGTATAGCTTTTCGGGCGGAAAGTACACCACATTCAGCGTTTCGCGCATGTCCCAGCAGGTGGATGTCTTCACCTTCACGACGCCAAAGGAGGTTGCGAGGTTGAAGATGCTCTCGCTGCCCAGCTGCTCCACGTTCATGACGGTTGCGGGAACGCGGACGCCGTCCCGCACGGGCGAAAGGCTCACGTGCTCCGGACGGATTCCCAGCGCGCTGTCTTCAAACCGGAGGATGTTGGCGGGCGGGGAGCCGATGAACTGCGCCACAAAGAGATTGGCCGGATCGCTGTAAATCTCCCGGGGCGTGCCCTCCTGCATCACGCGGCCCTCGTTCAGAATGATGATGTGCGTGCCCATGGACATCGCCTCCACCTGGTCGTGGGTCACGTAGACAAAGGTGGCGTTCAGCTTCTTATAAAGCTCGATAAGCTCGAAGCGCATCTGTGTGCGCAGCTTGGCGTCCAGATTCGAGAGCGGTTCGTCCATGAGAAAAACCTTCGGCGTTTTGACGATGGCCCGCGCCAAGGCCACCCGCTGCTTCTGTCCGCCCGAAAGCTGGCCGGGGCGCTTGTTCTCGTGCTCCTCAAGCTCCACCAGCTTCACCACCCGGTCGACCATTTCCCGGCGCGCCCGCGCGGGGATTTTTTTAAGTTTGAGGCCATATTCGATGTTCTTCCGGACGCTCATGTGGGGATAGAGCGCGTAATTCTGAAACACCATTGCCATGTCGCGCTCGGACGGCTCCGACTCGGTGATATCCCGCTCGTCCAGAAACACCCTGCCGCTGGTCTGGGGCGTCAAGCCCGCCAGAATGCGCAGAAGCGTCGATTTCCCGCAGCCGGATGGGCCAAGCAGAACCGCGAAATCGCCGTCCTCGACGGTCACATCGATGTGATCGAGCACATTGGGCGTTTCCTTGAAGTCCTTGCAGATGTCATGGATGTGGATTTTCCCCATATGATTTCCTCCTTATTTCAGCCCGAACTTGGCAAACGAATCCACCACCTGCCGCTGGAGCGCGAAGTAGGCGATCAGGATCGGGATGCAGGTCACAGTGGAGGCCGCCATCAGGGAGCCCCAGGTGTTGCGTTCGGCGCCCACAAAGGATTTCAGGCCGATTTGGATGGGCGCGATGTCCATGTTCTTGGATGTGATGAGCATGGGCCACATATAGTCGTTCCAGGCGTTGATGAACAGAATGATCGCCAGTGACGCCACGGTGGCCTTGACATTGGGGAGGATGATTTTGAACAGAATCCCCAGATCCTTCTGTCCGTCCATCCGCGCGGCGTCGATGAGGGAGAGGGGAAACGCCTTGAGCGACTGATACAGGGATAGAATCACGAATGCGGAGGCGACGGACGGCAGAATGATGGCGATCAGGGTCCCATTTAGGCCGATACGGTTGACGACCACATAGTTGGGGATCATGATGATCTGAAACGGAATCACCCACGAAAGACTCAGGAGCACGAACACCAGCCCCTTCGCCTTGAACTCCCACCGCACCAAAGCGTATGCCGCAAGAATGCCTGTCGCGAGCTGACAGGTAACCTGTGCGAGAACGATGATGAGCGAGTTTGCCGTCATTTTGAGCATGTTAATGGACTCGAAGGCATATCTGTAATTTTCAAACGTCATCTGAAGGGGAAATAGTGTGGGCTGATAAATCTCGCCGGGCCCCTTGAGGGACGAAATGATCATCCAATAGACCGGAAAAACCGAAACAAACGACAGGGCGATCAATGCGATGTGGATGAGCACCCTCCTTGATATCAATAATGTGCGCCGCATTTTTCCCTCCGCCTCAACCCTGATTATCATAGAAGGAGAACCGCTTCGAAAGCGCGGTCAGGACGAGCCCCAGAATGCCGAACACTGCGAAGAACAGCACGCCCGCGGCGGAACTCATCCCCACGTTTAGGTCACTGAAGCCGTATTTATACATCATGTAGAATATATTCGTGGACTTGTTCATTGGCCCACCCTGGGTGAGCATGTCGATAAACACGAAGGTTGTCTGGCTTGTAAAGAGGACCGTCATCATGAGCATGAACATGATGGTGGGCGAAATGAGCGGCAGAGTGATGTCACGGAAGGCGTGGAAGCCTTTGGAGCCCTCGAGCATCGCGGCCTCGTAGTACTGCCGGTTGACGTTTGTAAGCGCCGCCGAGAACAGGATCGTGCTGAAGCCCATCATCTTCCAGCCCGTGATGAAGAGGATGACCCACTTTGCCAGCGCGGGATTTGCGAAAAAGGATTTGTCAGTGGTCGAGTAAAGCCCAAGGTTTGCCAACAGTATGCTCACAAGCCCGTTGCCCGGCAAAAGGAGCCAGCGAAAGATGGAGCCCACGACCACGGGCGACATCATCATGGGGATGAAAAACAGCGCGCGGTATGTCCGTTTGGCACCTTCTACGAGGTTCTGCGTCGCGCTCGCGAGAAACAGCGGCAGGACGATCGAGAAGGGCAGCATACCTGCGATGTAAAAACCCGTGTTGCGCACAGCGCGCGCGAAATTCGCGTTATGAACAAGCCGCAGAAAGTTTTTCAGTCCCACGTACTCGGGCACCGTGCCCGGTACCATGCCCCAGTCATAAAATGCCAGCCGGAACGTCTCCACCAGTGGGCGGTACAGCCAAAATCCGATGAGCAGAACCGCCGGGAGCACATACCAGTACGGCCGAACCGCCCGTCTGATCCGTCGTCCCCTCGTCGCGCGCTCCGCGTGGGCAACTGAAATCGTCATGAAAACCCCCCGTTTCTGAACCGGGACGCCCCGGGAAGCGATCTCCCCAGGCCGTCCCGGCTAGTCGTTTGCGTTACTGATGGAGGAGCTGATCGATCTCTTCCTGCCCGTTTTCAAGCACGGAAGCCACTTCCTCGTCTGTGGTCACGGCCTCGACAACCATGTTGGTGAACGCCTCGGCTGCTTCTGTCGCGCAGTTGGCGGGCCAGATGGTGACGCGGCGGATGCGCGCAAGCTGTTCGAGGTTGATCCGCATGAGCGGATTCTGATCCACGAAGTCCTTGAGGTAGGCTGGATCGTTTGCGATTTCGGTGCGCAGCGGGAGATAGCCCATTTTCGTCGTGATGATGGTGTAGGCTTCCGCGCTTGTGGCGTACTTGACAAACGCCCACACGGCTGCCACGCGCGCCGTATCGTTGGGATTGACGTGTACCGCAAGGCAGCTGCCGGAATTGACCGGAACGGCTTCCTTGCCCGCGAAGCTCGGCATGGCCGCGCCGCCCAGCTCCCAGCCACCCGCCGCAGCCGCCTGCTTGTACATGGCCAGAACCGCCGTGGTGGTCAGGTGCATGCCCGCGTTTCCGGACATGAACATTTCGTATGTCTCACGCTCGGTGACGTCGGGAGTGGAGTCACTGTGGTACAGCTTTTTGAACATCTCCATGGCCTCGATGCCCTCGGGGCTGGCGAACACAGCTTCGGTGCGGTCGTCGTTCAGGATGTCCGCGCCATTGGAGTAAAACACGCCGTCTGTGACCCAGCCGTTGTCCGGCGCGAACAGAAGGCCGCCCTTGCCGGTTTTTTCATAGATCTGTTCGGAAGCCGCAAGCACCTCGTCCCAGGTCGCGGGCGGATCGTCGGGGTCAAGCCCGGCCTCCTCGAAGAGGGTGCGGTTGATGTAGAGCATGGGCGTCGAAAACGTGAAGGCGAGTCCGTAGGTCTTGCCGTCGATCTGGCCAAGCGCCAGCGCGTTATCGGAAATACCCGCGACGTGTGCGGCCAGTTCGTCCGCGGGGAAGATATCCTCATAGGCGTTCAGACCCAGCTTTTCGACGGACGCGTCCAGCGTCGGGAACGTGTGCTGAATGATGTCAACCTCCTTGCCCGCCGCGATGTCCGCGCGGAACACGGCATAGGTGTCGTCCGGCACGCCCTGCACGACGACGTTCATTTCTTTGCCCACCGTGTCGTTGAAGCCGTTGATGATTTCTTCCATGGCGGACTTGTTGGGCTCGTTGACCAGGCTGTAGGAATAGAAGGTAATGGTCAGGGGTTCGGCCTCCGCGACCGCGGGGAGCGCCGTTGCGAGAACGCACAGCGCCAGAAGAGTCAGGAAAATCCGTTTCATTTTATACGCGCTCCTTTTCGTTCATGGCCTTCATGAGATCCGTCATCTTCATGGAGAAGAAGGTGGTCGTCTCCGTCCCGTGGCGGAAGTGGCCGACGCTGACGCTGCCCGCGTCGATGGTGCCGAGGCTGTAATACCGGTCGTCGTTGAAGGAAATGGTCTCTTTGCTGAATTCGCCGCCGAAGGCAAGGCTGCCCGCCGTCGAATGAAGCGCATTTTTCAGGATTTCGGTCTTATTCGAGTGCGTATGACCGCAGAAGATGCCGATGACGTCGCCTGTCAAAAGAGCTTCGAACCGCGCGGAATCCTTGATAAACTCGTATTTCTCCATGCCGAAGAACGAAGCGGTGTGCGGGGGATGGTGGAGCGCAACGATGGACGGGCCCGGCTTTTTCATCTCTTCCGCAAAAAAAGTCCACTGCGCCTCGCTCAATTCGCCGTTTTCGGCGTTCGTATAGCCGGTATCCAGCACGATCAAGCGGATGCCGCTGATTTCCCGCGCGTAGAACAGCTGACCGTCCGTTACCAGCGCGTCCCCAAACGCCGTCACATATCCCTCGATGCGGTCATGGTTTCCGAGGGTCAAAAAATACGGAATTTCGCCCAGTGTTTCTTCAAGCACAGACTTTAAAAGCCGGTAGTCTTCCGCGTTGCCCTCGTGGACGTTGTCCCCGGTCAGCAGGACAAAATCAACGTTCGAGGCGGCGATGGCAGAAAGCACCTCCCGCGCGGCATCGACCGGCGACTTTGAAAGGGACGGCATCAACCCTAACAGCCTGTCCTTATGGTAGTCTGTTAAAAAATGGAGATCCGACAGGTGCGCAAATTTCATGAGTGATCCTCCTTTTTCGATCCACCTTGCATGCATATATAATACATGTTGAATTTTAAGGAAATATCAACCCATGCCAAAATGGAAGTTATTCGAAAGCACTGAATTTTCCTTCGGATCTTGCATGCAAGCTGTGTTTGCTTTATAATGGAATAATCATGAGCAGGCGAAGGGGAATAGACATGAGCGAAGATATGGTGAAGACTGCATACGGCATTTTGAAGGAAAAGATTATAGAGTGCGCATATCCGCCGGGCAGTCTCCTCTCCGCCAATCAGATCGCGGGCGAACTGGGCATGAGCCGTACCCCGATTCAGGGTGCTTTTCTCCGACTCGAGCAAGATGGGTACGTCAGCGCCGTGGAAAAGCGCGGAATCATTGTACGGGAGTTGGCATTTCGCGATTTTTATGAGATTACCGAGGCGATTTTGTTCGGCATGATCTACGCCGCGGAGGGAAATGAGGATTTCTGCCGGGTGATCGACCTCAAAGGCTTTGACGTGCTCGTCGAGGAATGCGCGCGGTCGAAAGCGGACGGGGATTACATCTCTTACAGCAAGCAGACGCTCGCCTGTTTTGAGATGATCGCGTCGACGCAGAACAACGTTACGCTCATGCTTTACTTCCGGGAGCTGCTCAACAAATTTTTGCGCTATTGCTATTTTTCCGCGCAAACAAATGCGAACCAGAGCAAATATACGCGCCTTGACATGCTCAGAAACGTACGCGAGGCACTGCGTGAAAATGACCGCGCGGGCGTGATTCACGTCTTGTGGGCCTTTATGCGCAGGAATCGTGAGACGTTGAGCGCATTGCGAACGGGGCCGTTATATTGATTTTATTGCCTGATTTTGATCGGGACATCATCAAACAGAATATAGTACTCCATCCACAACAGAACCGCGTTTTCGGCGATCCCTTTCGTCCCTGGCTTTGTCGCTCTCCGCTTGACGGAGGCGGAAAGTCCGCCCCTGGCTGCTACGCCTGCGCTCCAGCTTCGTGCCAGGAACAAAAGGACTACGCCGAATTCCATCACTTCTGTCATGGACGGAGTAATAGATGGTTGCCATTTCACATAAAAAGGGCTAAGGCAGACCCGCACAATTGCGCAGCGCGCCTTTTCGCCTACGCCAAGCGGAGAGCGCGACTGAGGCGTTGCCGTCCGACGGGAACACAGAAGGAGAATGCGTGTGACAATACTCGTAACGGGCGGCGCCGGCTTTATTGGTGCGAATTTTATCTATTACGAGCTGGAGAGGCATCCGGAGGACCGGGTCGTGTGCCTTGACAAGCTGACGTATGCCGGAAATCTCAAAACGCTTGCGACAGCAATGAAGCACGATCAGTTTCGGTTTGCCAAGGGCGATATCACAGACAGGGGTCGCGTGGAAGCGGTTTTTGCGGAGGAAAAGCCGGACCTGGTCGTCAACTTTGCGGCGGAAACCCACGTCGATCGCTCGATCGATGATCCGGGCATCTTTGTGCGCACAAATGTGCTGGGGACCCAGATTCTTTTGGACGCATGCCGAACGTGCGGCAGCGTGCGCTATCATCAGGTTTCGACCGACGAGGTTTACGGCGATCTGCCGCTTGACCGGCCTGATTTGTTCTTTACGGAAGAGACGATGATCCATACCTCCTCGCCCTATTCCGCAAGCAAGGCCGGTGCGGATCTTCTCACGCTCGCCTATTTCCGCACATTCAAACTCCCGATTACGATTTCGCGCTGTTCAAACAACTATGGCCCCTATCAATTCCCGGAAAAACTCATCCCTCTGACGATTATCCGCGCGCTCTCGGATCAGCCGTTGCCCGTCTATGGCAAGGGTGAAAATGTGCGCGACTGGCTGTATGTGAAAGATCATTGCGCGGCCATCGACTTAATCTGCCGTCAGGGGAACATCGGCGAGGTCTATAACATCGGGGGTCACAATGAAAAGACCAATCTCGAAGTGGTTACGATCATCCTGAACGCGCTTGGAAAGAGCGAATCGCTCATTGCATTCGTGACCGACCGCCCGGGACACGACAGGCGCTACGCCATCGACCCGGCAAAGATCAATCGTGAATTGGGCTGGCAGCCGCAGACAATGTTTGAGGATGGCATTGCCCGCACCGTCGAGTGGTATTTGTGCAATCGGCCCTGGTGGGAGGAAATCGTCAACTGCGAATACCGCGGCGATTGCGGGAAGATGTACGGCAGCCGGCAGCGTTGACGAGTCCACAGAGATTCGATTCGGATAAAGATGCTTCATGATCCAATCGGTTTGCGGAAATCGCAAAAAAGAAGTGCCGCGGGAAGCAATGACAAACACCCGTCTTCGGATAATGCCGTGCTCGAATGGGGCGATGAAGCGATTGGGGGCCAATCCACCTTCCTCCCCAATCAAATCGTCGTTCCGGGTTGTCCCGGAACGACGTCGCTTTATCTGAACAGAAAAGCCATGCCACGTTGCTATGCCGTTTCAGCCTTGCGGGCTTCCTCCTCTTCGGGTGTAAGCTCGAGCAGTTCCGGGTGCTGAAGATAATTGAGGAATGTGTGAACGCCGACCGCATACTCGGCACCACCGCAGATGCGCTCATCGGTATTAAAACCGAGTGGGAGTGTGAGCTTGCGCACGCCCTGTCCGCCGGAAAGAGCGACCTCGCGTTCGGGCCTGCCAAAGCTCAGAAAGATGGAGCAGGTGCCGAAGTTGTAAAGGTGGTGGAAGATGGCGGGCAGGCCGATCGACATCATGTTCGTGATGAAGAAACTGCAATGGAAGGGGCTGATCTCAATGATTTTTTTGGGCATGATTCCCAGCCGGTCACAGCCCTTCAGAACCTTGACGGCCACCCAAGGCAGGATCGGAATGCGCAGAAGCTTGCTTGCGAAATTGACGGCGCTGTTGTCCTCTTCCGGTTTTTTCGCAATGGCGACCTGCTCGTCGAATTTGCGCGCGACGTCAAGAAGCGTGTCATCCGGCGTGCAATGCACCTTGACGAGCGCCTCTTTGAATGAGCCGTCTTCCGTATCGCGCAGTATGGTGAGCGAGATCGTGATGTCCTTGTGTTCATAGATGCGGTTGCCCATCACGAAATAATTCATGACGGGGTACTTGCGCACGGTACGCACAAAGGCCGCGACCATGATTGTCAGAAACGATATGGTGTGCCCACTTTTCTTAAGGCTGCGGATGTAATTTGCCATGGCGTCATAATCCGCCGGATAGTTCACCTGGTTCATGGACTCGCATCTCGTCGGCATGATGAGAGGCGTGAAGAGGATGATGGGGTCAAGTGTTTTTGAAATATCAATGCCGTCATTGCGATGACCGAACATGCCGCCACCTCCCTGTCATCATTTAAATTTCCGGGGGATGTCCTCCCAGGGTGCCGGCACATGCCCGTATTGGATGTTCGGGCCATGGACGGGCGCCGCCCAATCGATGGCGTTTGCGATGACCTGCGTGATGTCCTCGCGGTAGAAGGTGGGGTATTCCTCGTGACCGGGCCTAAAGTAGAAAATTCTGCCCGCGCCGCGCTGAAAGCAGCAACCGCTTCTGAAGACCTCGCCGCCGGAGAACCAACTGACAAAGACAAGCTCGTCGGGCGCAGGAATGTCGAAGTGTTCGCCGTAGGTCTCCTCTTTGGGCAGTTCGAGAAATTCCCCCAGCCCTTTTGCGATCGGGTGCGCGGGATTGACGACCCATACGCGTTCCTTCTCGTCGTTCTCGCGCCATTTGAGCGCGCAGGTGGTGCCCATCAGCTTCTTAAAGAGCTTGGATTCGTGCCCGGAGTGGAGGAAGATCGCGCCCATTCCCTCGAGAATGCGCTTGTGTACGCGCTCGACGATTTCATCTGCAACCTCGCGGTGCGCCATGTGTCCCCACCAGATGAGCACATCCGTGTCTTGGAGGACTTCTTCCGTCAGCCCATGTTCGGGCGTGTCGAGCGTGCAGGTCCTGACCCGGTAATCCCCGCGCTTGTCAAGCATTTCCTTAATTGCGCCGTGGATACCGGCGGGGTAGACCTCTGAAATGCGGGGCTCGCGTACCTCGTGCCGATACTCGTTCCAGACGGTCACGCTGACTTTATCCATAAACCGACGCCTCCTACGCACTATGTATGATTATTTATAGTATATATTCAGCGGCGCGAAAGATCAACACCTATTTTACATTCGGCACACGATTTGTCACAGGTCCTCGCTTGTTGCAAAATCGGGAATTATATACTATACTCCTAGAAAGAGGTGGTGCGCGTGAAGATTGGCGAAATGGTCAGACTTCTGAATGCCAGGGTGGTGCTGGGCGAGGAGATGTTGGATCAAGAGGTGACATCTGCCTGTGCCAGCGATATGATGAGCGATGTGCTCGCGTTTCCGAAAGAGCAGATTGCGCTTTTGACTGGGCTCAATAACCCGCAGGTGATCCGTACGGCGGACGTGTTGGACATCCGCTGCGTGGTGTTCGTGCGCGGCAAGCAGCCGACCCCTGAAATCTATGAGATGGCGCAGGAGTACGGCGTGGCGGTGCTCTCCACCGAGAAAACCATGTACATCGCAAGCGGCATCCTCTATGCCAACGGATTGCGCGAGGACAGCTGTCCATGACCATACACACGGAGAAGTTCATCGTCGCCGCGCGGGATTTCGTCGCGGCGGGCGAGGCGTCGGGCAAAATTAAGCGCATCATCAAAAAGCTCGGCGTCGATATGAACATCGTTCGCCGCATCTCCATTGCCTCCTACGAGGCGGAGATCAATCTGGTCATCCACTCGCAGGGCGGTGACATGGAACTGCTCGTCAGCGAGGGCGGCATTCAAATCATCGTGACGGATACGGGCCCCGGCATTCCGGACATCGATCTCGCCATGCGCGAAGGGTATTCCACCGCCACGGACGACGTGCGGATGATGGGCTTTGGCGCGGGCATGGGGCTTTCCAATATGGTGCGCAACGCCGACGACTTTCAAATCGAATCGCAGGTCGGCGTCGGTACGCGCATTCAAATGACGTTTCATCTGTAGCCGGGAGGAAATATGGCAACAACATATCATTCGGTCACGCTCGATTCAGGCAAGTGCGTGGGCTGTACAAATTGCCTCAAGCGCTGCCCGACGGAGGCGATCCGCATCCGCGGCGGCCGCGCACACATCATCGACGAGATGTGCATCGACTGCGGCGAATGCATCCGCGTGTGTCAGCAGCATGCCAAAGTGGCGGTGACCGATCCCCTTGCGACGATCAATCGCTTTAAATATAAGATTGCGCTTCCTGCGCCGTCTCTCTATGGGCAGTTTAAGAACCTCTCGAACATTGCGAGCATTCCCTATGGTCTTAAGTGCATGGGCTTTAACGAAGTCTTCGACGTGGCGCGCGGCGCGGACATCGTCAGCCGCGTGGTGCGCGATCGGCTCAACGAGTCGGATTCCCCCCGCCCGCTGATCTCATCCGCGTGCCCGGCGGTGGTGCGGCTCATTCAGATCCGCTTTCCGGAGCTCATTGATAACATCGTCGACGTGCGTTCGCCCATGGAGGTCGCCGCGACCGTGGCCCGGCGCGAGTTCTGCGAGAAAAACCGCGTCTCTGCGTGGGAGGTCGGCTGCTTTTTCATCACGCCCTGCGCCGCGAAGGCGACCGCGATCAGAAAGCCGATCGGGCATCGGGAGTCCGCGCTCGACGGCGCCATCTCCATGCTCGAAATTTACGGCCTCTTAAGCGGACAGCTGCGGCGCGATGCGGTGCAAAATGTCGCGGACGTCTCCTCCATGCAGCCTTCAACGGCGTTGGGCATCGGCTGGGCGCGCTCGGGCGGCGAATGCATGTCACTGGGCGTGGATGAGGCGCTCGCGGTCGACGGCATCGACAACGTGGCGAATGTTCTGGATGCCATTGAGAACGATCGCATGCCTGCCCTGCGTTTTTTTGAGGGACTTGCGTGTGCGGGCGGATGCATCGGCGGACCGATCGTCTTTGAAAACCAGTTTATCGCCAGGAACCGCATCCGTCGGCTCGTGCAGGAATTGCCCAAAAACGACGTCGGTCAGGCGGTCTCCCCCGCGCTGATTGAGAAGATCGGCGATGCGATGATTTTTGACGATCAGATCAAGCCGCTCGAATCGCTGCGGATCGACACGGACTTCAAGCAGGCGCTCACGAAGATGGACAAAATTGAGGAGATCAGAAAGCGGCTTCCCGGGCTGGATTGCGGAAGTTGCGGTTCCCCGACCTGTCAGGCGCTGGCGGAGGACATTGTGGCGGGCGAGGCGCGTGAGATGGACTGTCTGTTCCTCCTGAAGGAGCGCGTCAAGCTCATGGCGAAGCAGATGGTGGAACTGAGCGAAACGACGCGAGAAAAGTGAGGATCATGCGATGACAATCGGAGAATTAATGGAAAAAACGGGCGCCGTTGCGCTCACCAAAGACGCGCCGCTTGAGCGTGAGGTCGCATCCGGCTATACCTGCGACCTTCTTTCCTGGGTAATGGCGCACGGAAAGCCGGGCATGGCGTGGATTACCGTTCAAACGCACATGAACGTGATCGCGGTTGCGACGCTCCATGAGATGAGCTGCGTCATGATCCCCGAAAACGGCAAAATTCCGCAAGATGTCTGTGAAAAAGCGGAGGAAGAGGGGATCGTGGTCCTCTCCGCGCCGGGAACGGCGTATGAAATATCGGGCATGATGTGCGCGGGCGGCGTCGGGGCATAGCATGAATTGCGCAGTCGATCTGCATATCCACTCTTGCCTCTCTCCCTGCGGCGACGAGCTGATGACGCCTAACAACATCGTCAACATGGCGAAGTTAAAGGGACTTGACATGATCGCGGTTGCGGATCACAATACAGCCCGCCATCTTCCGGCGATTGAAAAGGTCGCGCGGCATGTGGGCGTGGCGCTGTTGCCTGCGATGGAGCTTTGCTCGCGCGAGGAGGTGCACATCCTCGCGTATTTTCGAACGGTTTCGGCGGCGCTCGCGTTTTCTGACGAGATTTACCCGCATCTCCCGCCCGTGAAAAACCGTCCGGCCATTTTTGGACACCAAATCGAACTGGACGAAGACGACGAATTCGCGCGGGAGGAGGAGCTGCTTCTCATCTCCGCGCTCGACATTTCGGTTGATGTTCTGGCGGATGGGATCCATGCCTTCGGCGGTCTTGCTGTTCCCGCGCACGTCAATCGCGGCGCAAATGGGATACTGCAGGCGCTTGGCTTTATGCCGTCCGGCGTAAAATTTGATGCGATCGAGGTCGCGCGCGACATGCCGATTCCCCAAATCGGTATGCCCGCCATAAAAACTCTCTATTCCTCGGACGCCCATTACCTACAAAACATATTGGAAAAAGTTGAATATCTGGACCTCATTTCACCCGATGCAGGGGGCTTCTTTTCATATATAGGTGCATAATCCGGGCGCTATTTTGTTCGTTATCAAACATACGCCACACGAAATATTCCTGGTGTTAATCCGTCGTTAATGCATACCCGTTCAACACATGCTATAATATCCTGTGGTATGTGACAAAGTCACAAAGTGGCATCGCATAGATCCGAGGAGGTATGTAATCGTATGATGGGCACTGAGGAAAAGTACGCGAAGCTCGACACGGTCATCGCCGAAATGAAGGGCCAGGGCGGCGCGGTGATGCGCACGCTTCAGGCTGCGCAGGAGATTTTCGGCCATGTGCCGAAGGATGTCCAGATCAAGATCGCCGAAGGGCTGGGCGAATCGCTCAGCGAAGTGTACGGCGTGGCAACCTTTTATTCGCAGTTTGAGCTTGAGCCGGTGGGCGAGAACGTGATTGGCGTTTGTCTCGGCACGGCCTGCTATGTCAAAGGTTCGAAGGACATTCTCGACAAGGTGGTTGAGGTTCTTGGTACGAGTGTCGGCAAAACCACCGAAGACGGCCTTTTCACCATTAAGGATACGCGCTGCCTCGGCGCGTGCGGCCTTGCCCCGGTCATGATGATCGGCGACGAGGTCTACGGACGGCTTGTGCCGGACGACATCCCCGGCATCCTGAAGAAGTACAAAAAGTAAGAAGATGAAGGAGCTGTCGCTCTACATCCTCGATCTCGTGCAAAATTCGGTCGCGGCCATGGCGCGTCGGGTCACGATTGCCCTCGACATCCAGGACACGGCGGATCTTCTGGCGATTTCGATTGAAGACGACGGACGCGGCATGGACGAGGCGCTTCTTGCGCGCGTGACGAGTCCGTTTACAACGACGCGAACGACGCGCAGGGTCGGCCTCGGCCTTCCGATGGCGCGCCAGCTGTGCGAGGCATGCGGCGGTTCGTTTCAGATCACATCCGCGCCCGGCGCGGGGACGAAGCTTCGCATGACGGCTCGACTCTCGCACATCGACCTCCCGCCCATGGGTGATTTACCCGGGACGATGGTGGCGCTTTGCACCGGATGCCCTGAGACGCCGGAGTTCACGCTTCGGTATGCGCGGGGGGAACGTGCGTGTGCGTTTGATACGGCGGAGGTTCGGGAAGCCCTGGGCGGCGTCCCGCTCAATCAGCCGGAGGTTCTTTCCTGGATTGGGGAATACATCAGGGAGTCCATCATGGCGGTCGATCAAGACCGCAAGCAAATTTAACCGGAGGTGGCAACCATATGAAGTCAATCGCAGATCTCGAAAAGATCCGTCAAAAGACGCTCAGCCAGGTCAACCTTCGCCACGAGAGCGAGGGCACCCGCGTGGTCGTCGGCATGGCGACCTGCGGCATCGCAGCCGGCGCGCGTCCCGTCATGACCGCGTTTCTCGACGAAGTTGGAAAGCGCAACCTGCTCGACGTCGTCGTCGCGCAGACCGGCTGCATCGGCATGTGCCGGTATGAGCCGATCGTTGAGGTCACGCTGCCTGGCCAGGAGAAGGTGACCTATGTCAAGGTGAATCCCGACATGGTGCCCCGCATCGTCGCAGAACACCTCGTCAACGGATCGCCCGTTTACGAATATACCATCGGGGCTGCTGAGAAGTAAGCGCTCAAACATAGGAGGTTAGTATAATGGAGCTTTTCCGTTCCACGATTCTGGTTTGCGGCGGCACGGGGTGCACGTCCTCCGGTTCGCCGAAGCTGTATGAGCGTTTCTCGCAGCTTTTGACCGATAAGGGACTCGACAAGGAAGTAAAGCTTGTCAAAACCGGCTGTTTCGGCCTGTGTGCCGCCGGCCCGGTCGTCATCGTGTATCCCGAAGGCGCGTTCTATTCCGGGGTGAAGGTCGAAGACGTCGATGAGATCGTCTCCGAGCACCTCGTCAAGGGGCGCATCGTCGCACGGCTTCTGTACAAGGGCGACGGCGAAAAGCCGGAGGTCACCCCGCTCGAAGAGATCGGTTTTTACAAAAAGCAGAAGCGCGTTGCACTTCGCAACTGCGGCGTGATCAATCCCGAGAGCATCGATGAATATATCGCCTTTGATGGGTATAAAGCGCTTGCGAAGGTTCTGACCGAGATGACCCGCGAAGAGGTCGTCGATACCATTTCCAAGTCCGGCCTGCGCGGCCGCGGCGGCGCCGGCTTCCCGACCGGGACCAAGTGGCGCTTCGCCATGGGTTCGACGGGTCAGAAGTACGTCTGCTGCAACGCCGACGAGGGCGACCCGGGTGCGTTCATGGATCGTTCCGTGCTCGAGGGCGATCCCCACGCGGTTTTGGAGGCCATGGCCATCGCTGGCTACGCGATCGCGGCCGATCAGGGTTATATCTACGTGCGTGCGGAGTACCCCATCGCGGTCAAGCGCCTCGAGATCGCCATCAATCAGGCGCGCGAATACGGCCTTTTGGGCAAGGACATCTTCGGCACCGGCTTCAATTTTGACATTGACATCCGGCTCGGCGCAGGCGCGTTCGTCTGCGGCGAAGAGACCGCGCTCATGAATTCCATCGAGGGTTTGCGCGGCGAACCGCGTCCCCGTCCGCCGTTCCCGGCGGTGAAGGGCCTTTTTGGCCGTCCGACGATTCTCAACAACGTCGAGACCTACGCAAACGTCTGCCAGATCATTTTAAACGGCGCAGAGTGGTTCGCCTCCATGGGCACCGAAAAGTCCAAGGGGACCAAGGTCTTCGCGCTGGGCGGCAAGATTGCAAACTCGGGACTGGTTGAAATCCCGATGGGCACGACGCTGCGCGAGATCATCTACGACATCGGCGGCGGCTGCCCGAACGGCAAGGCGTTCAAAGCGGTTCAGACCGGCGGCCCCTCCGGCGGCTGTCTCCCGGCCTCGATGCTTGATACGCCCATCGACTATGACAATTTGATCGCGGCGGGTTCCATGATGGGCTCGGGCGGCATGATCGTTATGGACGAGGACAACTGCATGGTCGACATCGCCCGGTTCTTCCTCGACTTCACGGTCGACGAAAGCTGCGGCAAGTGCGTTCCCTGCCGCGTCGGCACGCGCCGCATGCTCGAAATCCTCAACCGCATCTGCGATGGTCAGGGCGAGGACGGCGACATCGAGCGGCTGGAAACGCTGGCTGCGAATATTTCGAAATCCGCCCTGTGCGCGCTCGGACAGACCGCGCCCAACCCGGTTCTTTCGACCATTCGCCAGTTCCGCTCCGAATACGAGGCGCACATTTACGAAAAGCGCTGCCCGGCGGGCGTGTGCAAGAAGCTCCTGAGCTACACGATCGATCCGGAGAAGTGCGTGGGCTGCACGCTCTGCGCGCGCAACTGCCCTGTCAACGCCATCTCTGGCAAGGTCAAGGAGAAGCACGTGATCGACCAGAAGACATGCATCAAGTGCGGCGCCTGTATGGAGAAGTGCAAGTTCGGCGCGATCTCCAGAAAGTGAGCGAGGAGGAAAATATAAATGGCTGATATTACGCTTAAAATAGACGGCGTATCCGTAACGGTTCCCGCCGGTACCACCGTCCTCGACGCGGCCAGGAAGGCCGGGATTCGCATCCCGACGCTTTGCTACATGAAGGGCGTCAATGAAATCGGCGCCTGCCGCATGTGCCTGGTCGATACCGGTGCGAAAGTGCCCTCCGCGGCGTGCGTGATGCCCGTCGAGTCCCTGCCGCGCGACCGCGTGACCGGAGAAATCAATGTAAAGACGAATACGCCGCTCTTGCGCTCGATCCGCAAGTCGACGCTCGAGCTTCTGCTCTCCACGCACGACAAGAAATGCCTCTCCTGCCCCCGCAACACGAATTGCGAGTTGCAGAAGATGTGCATCGAATACGGCGTGGACAACGAGGATCAGTATAGCGGCCTCATGCCCGAGGCGAAGTATGACTCCTCCTCCCTCTCCATTCGCCGCAATAACGCCAAGTGCATCGTCTGCCGCCGTTGCGTTGCGATGTGCGACAAGGTGCAGAACGTGGGCGTCATCGGCGCCATGGGGCGGGGTATGAAGACGCAGATCGCCTCCGCATGGGGCATGACCCTTGCAGAGACCGGCTGCATCAACTGTGGCCAGTGCATCGCCGCGTGCCCGACCGGCGCGCTCACCGAGCGGGACGATACCCAGAAGGTCTGGGATGCCATCGCCGATCCCAAGAAGTTCGTGGTCGTGCAGGCCGCGCCCGCTGTCCGCGCCGCGCTCGGCGAGGAGTTCGGCATGCCGATCGGTACGAACGTCACCGGCAAACTGGCGGCATCGCTGCATCGCCTGGGCTTCGACAAGGTGTTTGACACCGATTTCGCGGCCGATCTCACCATCATGGAAGAGGCCACCGAACTCGTCACCCGCGTCAAGGAAGGCGGCGTCTTGCCGATGATCACTTCCTGCTCGCCGGGTTGGATCAAGTTCTGCGAGACCTATTATCCCGAGTTTATTCCGAATCTCTCCACCTGTAAATCCCCCCACGAGATGGAGGGTGCGGTGGTCAAGAGCTATTACGCCGAGAAGGCGGGTTTGAATCCCAAGGACATCGTGGTCGTCTCCGTCATGCCCTGCACCGCCAAAAAGTTCGAGGCTGCGCGTCCCGAGCTGGGCAATGAAGGGATTCCGGACGTCGACGTCGTGATCACCACGCGCGAACTTGCGCGCATGATCAAAATCGCGGGCGTGGACTTCGTGAGTCTGCCCGACGAGACCTTCGACGAGATGTTGGGTGAGTACTCCGGCGCGGCGGTCATCTTCGGCGTGACCGGCGGCGTCATGGAGGCCGCGCTGCGTACCGCTTACGAAGTCATCACGGGCGATAAGCTCCAGAAGCTCGAATTCAACGATGTGCGCGGCTTCGAAGGTGTGAAGGAAGCCTCCTATAACCTGAGCGGGCTCGAAGTGAAGGTCGCTGTGGCGCATTCGACGGGCGCAGCTTCCAAGCTCCTCGACGCCGTCAAGGCGGGCGAAAAGGACTATACCTTCATCGAGGTCATGGGATGCCCTGGCGGCTGCATCAACGGCGGCGGACAGCCGATCGTTTCGCCCACCGTGCGCGAGGTTGTGGACGTGAAGGGTCTGCGCGCCAAGGCGCTCTACGCCGAGGACGCTTCCAAGGCCGTGCGCAAGTCCCATGAGGCGCCCGCCGTCCAGAAGCTGTACGACGAGTATTTCGAGAAACCCAACTCCCACAAGGCGCACGAGCTCCTGCACACCCATTATCAGAAGCGCGCCAAATACAACTAAAAAAACTGCAATCGGAGCGCCGTTCGTTTTTCGGATGGCGCTTCTCGTCGTTCATGTATGTAGAGGGTGGCATCCCGGGGGATCAAATCGAGGAGGGGAATGGGATGGAGACTTTATTCAATGGTGGATGGCTGTTTTCATCGGACGGGGAGACGTATTATGCGGTTGAACTGCCGCACGATGCGCAGATCACGTTGCCGCGCGCGGCGGGAGAATCGGGCTCACAGGGATTCTACCCCCACGACGGCGTCATTTTTTATCAAAAGACGTTTTTTGTGCCGGAGGAATGGGATGGTAAGGTCGTTTCACTCGTCTTTGAAGGCGCGCAGCGGTTCACAACCGTCTTTTTGAACGGGCGCGAGATTTGCCGGCATCCATATGGCTATACGCCCTTTGCCGCCGAGCTTTCGGGACTCCTGATCGGTGCGGAGAACGAACTGCGCGTGCGGCTTGACAATACCGATTCCGGCGATCGCTGGTATAGCGGCATGGGCATATACCGGAATGTACGGCTGCTTGTGAAAGAGCCGTGCCGGATTGCGCCGTGGGGACTTGGCGCCACGCACACCGTGGACGAAGCGGGCGCGCATGTGGATGTATCCGTTGAGATCGAGAATGCGGGCGCGCCGCGCGAGATTGAGATCGAAATCGCGCTGTGCGGCGAGGTGACGCACATATCGGGCCTTGCGGCGGCGGGGAAGAGTGTGTTTTTGGCGCATGTGCGCGTCAAGTCGCCCGAATTGTGGGACGTGGATGCGCCAAAGGTGCACATTCTGTCCGCGAAGGTGTTCGAGAAAGGCGCGCTCGTCGATGCGCAGGAAATCAAAACAGGCTTCCGGGAAGCGCGCTTCGACCCGGACACGGGATTTTGGCTCAATGGGCGGAACATCAAGCTCAAGGGCGTGAATCTGCACCACGACGGCGGCGTCTTTGGCGCCGCAGTGCCGGAGAAAGTCTGGCGGCGGCGGTTTTTGAAGCTCAAGGAAATGGGCGCGAACGCCGTGCGCACCTCCCACAACCCGCAGGCACCTGAATTTTACGATTTATGCGACGAGCTGGGGCTTCTCGTCATTGATGAGTTATACGATAAGTGGACGGGCACGCAACTCTACTACAAGGATATTTTCCCAACCGATCGCTTTTCGGACCTCGCCGCAATGATTGCGCGCGACAAGAGTCACCCCTCAGTCATTCTTTGGAGCGTCGGCAACGAGGTGGAAATCCAGTATCAGGAAGCGTTTTACACATACCTGTCCGAGTTTTGCGATCGCTGTCGGCAGCTCGATCCGACGCGCCCCGTGTCCATGGCGCTCATCAGCTATGTGCTCAAGGATTTCAACGAAGATGTGCCGCTTGAAGATAGGCTTGCCGCGACGGTGCGCTATGGAGAACTCGTCGATGTGTTCATGGGTAATTATATGGAATCGTTCTATGTGGCATTGCGAGAAAAGGGACTCAGAAAGGCGTTTATCGGCTCTGAAATACTGGCCTATTACCGCTTTGAGGAGTTATCCAACAGCAACCTCGTGGTCGCTTCGCCCTGGAACGACGTAGAGGCACACGCGTGGGTCGCGGGTGGGTTCTACTGGGCGGGGATCGATTATCTCGGTGAATCGATCGGTTGGCCCTGCCACGGCTGGGCGGGTTGCCCCATCGACAGCGCGGGATTTTTGAAGCCGCGCGCATACCATATCGCGAGCCAGTGGAAGACAGAACCCATGGTGAAGCTTGCGGTGTTTGATGATTCCCAAAGCTGGGACATGGCAAACGGCATGTGGGGGTTCCCGGAGATGGCTGCCGACTGGAACCAGAACGCGCCAGGGCGCATCTACCACGTGGCTGCGTTCACCAACTGCGACGAGGTCGTGTTGCACCAGACAGGCAGGTTCCCGCGCACGGCGCGTCCCGATCCGGACGAGCACATCGCGCACTTTTATTTGCCTTATGGGCCGGGGGAGCTTGTCGCCGAAGGACTGATTGGCGGGGAAAAGGTATGCAAAGATCGGCTGATGACGACCGACGGGCCTGCAAAACTGGAACTGAAGCTGTGCGATTCGCTCAGGGCAGACGGGCAGGACATTGCGCAGATTGAGGCGACGCTCGTCGATGCGGAGGGGCAGATTGCCACGCGCGTGCGACCGGAAATCAAGGTCGCGGTCGAAGGCGCGGCGAGCCTGTGGAAGCTGTCAAACGGCGATTTCCTCGCGACGGACGCGATTGCGCGCATGCACGAGGGGCACATGCTGATCGTCCTGCGCTCAAATGGGCAGTCGGGCGCGGTGCGCGTCGTTGCTTCTGCCGAAGGGGCTGCGGATGCGGAGCTGATCTTTCAGGCAAAAACATGGTAAAATATAACAGGTATGTTGAACTGGAAACATCCGCCGGATCCGATGCGTCTATAAGGTGCCGCTGAACGAGGCCGACGCGATTCCCGCAAAGAGAGGATCGAGGCCGACAAGCGCTCGGTGAGATCATTTTTTGGGCGGTGTAATCCATGAAAAAGAAATTGACATCCATTTTGTTGGCCCTGATACTGTGTTTTGCGGTATTGCCCGCGTCGGCGGAGACGGATGCACATGCGCTCCTCAAATCAATCGATGTGTTGGGACAGATGGGCTGGGTGCTCAATGCGCCCTACAAGGCAGAACAGGATACCATCGACGTCGCGATGAACGATTTGGGCGACGCGGACAGTTCCAACTATGTTGAGTCCGCGAAGGGCACCTACTACACGTACGATGCGCAGAAACTCGTATTTGGCGTAAACAAGGGAGAGCAGATCTTTGAAATTCGCTCCTTTGACGCCCGGCTTTCTGAAATCAAGCTTTCGGATGTGACGGATTACTTCGGCGACCCGGCACATTTGACCCGTTCGGACACGGAGCTGTTTATCAGCTACAAGCTTACGGACGATTTCACCATCAAGTTCGTCTTTCCGCGCACGGGTACGAACCCCGCCGTCTCGCACTATTGCGTCATCTATCCCGCGGGAACGGTCAACATGATGGCCGACGATCCCGGCAGGGAATGGTAAGTGCCAATGCGGCGTCCCGTTAATTCGGGGCGCCGTTTCCTTTAACCGCGTTTCCTTTCGGGCGCAGTTGCTGTATAATAAAGCCAGCAAAAGACGCGGGAGGGATTCAAATGAGCTTCGAACTGATGCATCCGGCGGATCAGCTGGTTCTGATCATGGACCGAATTTACCACTATGGCATGACAACGACGTCGGGCGGGAACCTCTCGATCATGGACGAGGACGGCAATATCTGGATCACACCCGGCAGCGTTGACAAGGGCACGTTGACGCGCAAGGATATGATCCGCGTGAAGCCTACGGGCGAGGTGATCGGCATTCACAAGCCTTCGGTCGAGCTGCCGTTCCATAAAATGATTTATCAGACGCGTCCCGACCTGAAGGCCATTTTGCATGCGCATCCGCCGACGCTCGTGGCGTTTTCACTCGCCCGCAAAATTCCCATGGTGAATTTGGTGCCCGGCGCGCGTGATCTTTTGGGCGAAGTGGGTATGGCGAAGTACGAAGTGCCGGGAAGCGCGCTCCTGGGCGAGCGGATTGCCGACGAGTTCCGAAAGGGCAAGCGCACGGTGCTTCTCGAAAATCACGGCGTCGTTTGCGGGTCGACCGATCTTTTTACTGCGTTTATGGCCTTCGAGACCCTCGATTATGCGGGACGCATCGAGATCGGTGCGAAGAAGCTTGGCGTGCCGCGCGAGCTTACGGATGTCCAGCTTTCACTCGACCGGGAGCGTGCGGGTGGCGCGATGGACTCCTTCATTCCGGCCAGTCATTCCAGCGAGGAGCGCGAACTCCGCCGCGATATGTGCACGCTCATCCACCGCGCCTATGATCAGAAGCTCTTTACCTCCACGCAGGGCACGTTTTCGCATCGGCTTTCGGATGGCTCGTTCCTCATCACACCCTATATGAAGGATCGCAAATATCTCGATCTCGACGACATCGTGCGCATTAAAAACGGCATGTGCGAAAGCGGGAAGGTGCCTTCGCGCTCCGTGCTGCTCCATGCGCGCATTTACCGCGAGCATCCGGAGATCGGCGCGGTTATTATCGCAAAGCCGCCTGCCATCATGTCCTTCGCCGTGACCGACGCAGCTTTTGATTCGCGCACCATTCCCGAGAGCTATATCATGCTCCGCGACGTCAAGCGCCTTCCCTTTGAGGCAGTCGCCAATGATCCGGAGGCGATTTCCGCTGCCTTCGATGAAAAGACGCCTGCGGTCATCATCGATAACAATGCGGTCGTCGTCACGGGTGCATCGCTTCTCAACGCCTTCGATCGTCTTGAGGTGCTCGACTACTCCGCAGAGGCCATCATCGGCGCACGCGATATCGGCCCTGTCGTCATCATCTCGGACGATCAGGTGCGCGAGATCAACCGTGCGTTTGGACTGAAGGAGTGAATTTTAAAACCCCGCATACGGAAAATTGATCATCAATCCGTCAGAAGCCCCGGGGTTCAAGCCCGGGGCTTCTGAATGCACAAAATCGTCCGGCTGGGGGTTGGGATCCCAGACGGACGACGCGAAGTATGGTTTTTCTGCTGTTGGGTCGGGATGCCAAAGGGCCGATGGCCCTTTGGCGGGAGTACGAAGGCAGCGCCCTCTCCGGTCAACGCCTGGACATTTCCCGGTACGCCTCCTCGTAGACGAGGCAGTTTTCGATGGGTGTATTGGCTGGAATGTGGTTTCCGACAGCCATGATGAAGCCGGGACAGGATTTTCCGATGTCCATGCAGCGCTTGACCTCTGCGCGGATGGCTTCGGGGGTGCCGGAGAGGAGGATGCGGGTATCGGCGTTGCCGATGAAGGCATGGGTGCGTCCGTATTTTTCGGCAATATAGGCCATATCGGTAGATGGCTCGAGCACGAACGCCTGTGCGCCTGCCTGGGCGATGTCGTCAATGAACTGCGTGTAACAACCGTCGGAGGTGTAAACGAGCTTTTTGCCCGACTCGATAATGGGCGCGAAATAGCGCGCGTAATTGGGAAACACGTACTTGCGATACCACGCGGGATGGATAAACGCGCCGGATGTCCACACGATGTCGTCGTGGATCATGACGCAGGGCACGTCCGCTGCGGCGAGCGCGCGGAACGCAGGCATCATCCAGTCCGCGTAGCGGTTTGCGACTGCGCCGAATCCGTCGGGATCGTCGCCCATCGCCTCAAGCATGATCTCCCAGCCGAAGATCTCAATGAGCCCGGAAATGAGCGTCACATAGATGCCGGTCATGTTGACCTCGTTGGGGAGCTCTTCGACGTTTTTGCGGTAGTGCGCCTCAAAGGCCGCCTTCATCTTGGACTCGTCGATGGGTCCGTAGGTCTCCAGCGGATCGAACGCCAGCGCCTCTTCCGGTGAGGAAAACGGACACTCGACGCGCGTATCCTTGTCCGTGCCCGATGCGCCGTAGGCAGCGTGCCCCATGCGGGTGCGCTTTTTCTGGATGAGCTGATCGAGGAGGTAGATGCTCCACGAAAAATCAAAGTTCCACGCTTCGCGCATCGCACGCCGGGCGCGTACCTTTTCGGCGGCGCTCGACCGGTCGTTGACGTCAATCCCTGTGACGCGTTTGATGAGGGGGAAGTGGTATTCCGCAAGCGAGTATTCTGTGCGCGGCACGCGTGCGGGCATTTCAAGGTTCAGGGCTGCCCAGCCGTCTGAATATGACATGTTACGCCTTTCTGATAAAGAGATTCACCGTAGCGCCGACGACGGCGACGCCGATCAAAATGAGGTATGTATTCATGTAGCTCATGGGCGCCAGCGCGGTTGCCGCAAAGGACGCGGGGATGAGCGTGAGGGTGAGGACCGGGAAGTTGAGCGGGAAATACTTGCGTCCAAAGAACGCCAGGGAGAACGTCGTTGTAACGGTGGGCGCGAACGAATACGCGAGGCCGCAAAGGCACAGGCCGGTAAACGCCACGGCCGCGGAGCCCGTTTTCACGGCGATGAGCATGGTAACGGGCGCGAGGATCAGGATCGCGCTATTGACGTACTGCGTCTTGCGCAGGCCCAATTTATCAAACATTGTGCCCGAGATGAGCCGCCCGAGTCCGTTCATGACGGAAATCATGCTCGCGCCGAGCGCCACGACCGCTGCCGAGGCCTCCATGCTGCCCATGAATTGTTTGGATTGACCGATGGCGGTCGCGCCGACCATGCCGATCATGGTGCAGAATGCGTACAGCAACCAGAACGAGGGCCGCCGGAGCATTTGCCCGGTGGTGAAATCCTGCCCGTCGGTCGCGGCCTGCATCACGTGGGCGGGCACCTCGCCGGGTTTGGGCAGGCGCACCGTGAGCCCGATGAGCGCGAGGAGGACGCCGATCCCGGCGCCATACAATAAAAATGTGCCGCGCCAGCCGATGGATGTGTCAAACAGTTTCACGGCGAGATTGCCGAGCACCATTGCGGAAAAGCCGAAGCCGAGCATCATCGCGCCGGAAGCGAAGCCCTTTTTGTCCGGGAACCATGCATTTGTTACGGAGATGACGGTGTTATACACCATGCCGATGCCCGCGCCCGCGAGAAATCCGTAACCGAAGTAGAGCTGGAATAGACTTGCGCCCGCTTCCAGCCGTGAAACGAGGAAGAATCCGATCGCAACCAGCGCCGCGCTGATGAACATGCGCACCCGTGCGTGCACCTTGCGGGCAATGGAGCCGGAAAAAACGCCGCTCAGACAGAAAAAACACAACGTCAGGGTGTAGTTCAGCTGAAGCTGTGCGGCGGTTGCGCCTGCGTACACGTCTTGCGCAAGGGGAACCTTCAGAAACGACCAGGCGTAGATGATGCCCGCGAGGAGAAGCGCGACGACCGCAAGGATCAACCTGATGTACCGGTTCATGTGTGTTTCCTCCGTCTCTATTAGCTTTGGTTCTGGCTTGCCACGAGCCCCTCACCGCCGTACATCCTCCGCAGCTTGGGTTTCTCGATCTTTCCGGTTGGGTTTCTGGGTACGTCCGCGAAGATGACGACGCGCGGGCGTTTATAGCGCGGAAGTTTTTTGCAGTATTCCGCCACTTCCTCCTCGGTGAGCGAACGTCCCTGCGCGATCTGGATGATTGCGCAGGTGACTTCACCCAGGCGCGGGTCGGGCAAACCGATCACCGCAACGTCCTTGATCGACGGGTGTGCATTGAGGAAGTCCTCAATCTGCACCGGATAGATGTTCTCTCCGCCGGTGATGATGACATCCTTCTTGCGGTCGACGAGGAATATGAATCCATCTTCGTCGCGCATGGCCATGTCGCCGGTATAGAGCCAACCGTCCTTGAGCACCTCTGCTGTCGCCTTGGGATCCTTATAATAGCACACCATGACGCCGTTGCCCTTGACGCACAATTCGCCTACGCCGCCCCGTTTCACTTCCGCGCCGGTTTCATCCACGATCTTCGCCTGCCAGCCGTAGCCGGGGATGCCGATCGCGCCGACCTTGTGGACGTTCTCGACGCCCAGATGGACGCAGCCGGGGCCAATGGACTCCGAAAGACCGTAGTTCGTGTCGTACTGGTGGCTTGGGAAGTATTGAAGCCACCGCTTGATCAGAGATTGCGGCACGGGTTGCGCGCCGATGTGCATGAGCCGCCAATGGGAGAGGTCGTAGTCGGAAATTTTCAGGTCGCCCCGGTCGAGCGCACCGAGGATATCCTGCGCCCACGGCACCAGAAGCCATACGATGGAGCACTTTTCCATTGAGACCGCATCAAGGATGTATTCCGGCCTTGTCCCTTTCAAAAGGATTGCCTTGCCGCCGACGAGGAAGCTTCCGAACCAGTGCATCTTTGCGCCCGTGTGGTAAAGCGGCGGAATACAAAGGAAGACGTCCTCTTTCGTCTGCCCATGATGTGCCTGCTCGGTCAAAACCGCGTGCATGAGGCTCTTGTGGGTGTGCAAAATTGCCTTTGGGAAACCGGTCGTACCCGATGAGAAGTAGATTGCGGCTTCGTCCTCCTCCGACATGGGGACGAGGGGGGATTTGGAAGAACAGTTGGCGGTAAGTTCCTGATAGCTATCCGCAAACGACGGCGTGATACCGGGACCGCAGTAGAGGAGGCGGCACTTCAATTCGTCTGCCGTTTCCTCAATGCGTCCGATAAATTCCGGGCCGAACACCAATATATCGACGTCCGCAAGGTTCGTGCAGTAGAGGATCTCGTCGGGGCCATAGCGGAAGTTCATCGGTACCGCCATCGCGCCGGATTTCAGCACGCCGAAATAGACCGGAAGCCACTCGAGGTTGTTCATCATCAGAATGCCGATCTTGTTGCCCCGCTTGACGCCGCTGCCCAGAAGAAGATTCGCAAAGCGGTTTGCCTTTTCATTGAACACGTGCCATGTAATTTCACGGCGGTACGCCCAATCCCCCTGCGGCTCGATGAGATCATATTCCTTCCAGGTTCTGCGTGACTCGCGTTGTTCGGGGTTGATTTCGACGAGCGCGACGTCATCCGGGTACAATTGTGCATTTTTCTCAAGAATTTCGGTGATGACCATATGGTTCCTCCGTTCTTCCCTTCTTTTGCCTGATTAATTTGGGCATAAAAAAACCACCCTCCGCAGAGGGCGGGTATTTCCCGCGGTACCACCTCAATTCGGTTCCGCCTCGCGGCGCAACCCTTATCGGGTACAGGCCAAACAGGCCGATACCCTGACGCTGTAACGGGCGTACCCGGCGTGGCCTACGCGGCTTCCCGTTCGGCCTGCGGCTCTTGGAATGTATTCCGATGCGTTCTTCCGCCGCCTCGCACCGCCCGGCGGCTCTCTGAAGGATTCCCGCAACGTACTTCTTTCCCGTCTCAGCCGTTCAATTTTAAGGTGAGTTTAACATGGATTCGCGCGCTTGTCAAGGATGAATTCGGCATGCAATTGGTGGGGCGTCAGGACATAGCCCGATGGCGAAAACGGATCCTTGCGTTCCTTTTGGCGGCGGATAAACCCTCCAAATGATGCGGGATTTTCGTTTACACGTCCGTTGATTTTCTCCCTGCGGAGTAGGCCTCGTAGTTTTTGCGTGCATACGCGCCCGTATAATTGCGCTGGGAATAGCCGAAACCATATCCGTAACCTGTGAAGCCCGAGAGCACGTCGTTGAGTACGCAGCCGATGACCGGAAGACCTGTGAAGTTGATCGCTTCGATTGCATCAAGGATCTGCCACTTCGTGGAGCCGTCTTGCTTGATGACGAATAGCGCCGCATCGCACGCGGGCGCGAAAGCCGACGCATCCGCGAGCATGCCGCAGGGTGGGGTATCGATAATGACGAAATCCGCCATCGTCCTGAGCCGCCGGATCATCTCCATGAACCCGTTTGAGCCGAGCACTTCCATCGGCGCATTGGCTTTTCCGCACTCAAGATAGCGGAGGCCTTCGATTTTGTAGTCGATCAGCGCATCTTCGATGCGCGCCTTGCCTGCAGCGACGTCGAGGTAGGTGAACTTCGGTTCCTGAATGCCCAGATAGCGCACGAGACTTGCGCGGCGCATATCGGCATCGATGAGAATGACCGAGGCGTGCCGCTGGGCGATCGAGATTGCAAGATAAGTCGAAACGGTCGATTTGCCTTCGCCCGCCATGGTGCTGGTTACCATGAGAACCTTCGCCCCGCGCTCGTCCATGTCGCGCAAGAGCCGTGTGCGCAAACTGCGGATTGATTCGCGCAGTCCGCTGCTTCCCGCGCGGTTGAGGATCGAACCTTCCTGCACATCCCGATGACGCCGACCGCCCGCGTGGGGGAGCACGCCGAGTGGGGTTTGATTGAGTATGTTTGAAACGTCTTCAAGTGTTTTGATGGATTTGTTGAAATATGACAGTAGAAAGAGCAGCCCCAATCCGAGGAAACCGCCGACCAGTGCACCCAGAAGTGCGTATTTGAGCACCTGGGAGCTGTTATAGGGAGCGGTGGGCACGACCGGATCGATCAGCATGCTCAGCTGCGTATCGCCGATCACGTATTCGGAAATCTTGGGATAATTTTCAATCACCGAAAGGAGCACGCGATAGGCATAATTGGGATCGATCGCCTCGACGTAGATGGTAAAGAGGTTTGTATCCTCCACGCCGCTCGAATAGATGCGTGCGTACACATAATCCGTTCCCATCTCCCGCGCAACGATGTTCATTAAAAGGTCGCTGGATACGACATAGGGAAATGTGTCCGTCAACTGGGAAACGGTTCCATAATCATAGGAATAGCCGTAACTGTCGTTGCCGGTCGATGTTAGAAGTCGCCGATTTACGGCGAATGTGGCGGAAGCGCGATAGACGGGGACGTATGACGCTTTTTTGTAGCCACCCAGTGCCGCAGAAAACACAACGGCGAGCAGCAAAACTGCCCACCACAGAGACTTCAGCTTTTTCAGCATGCCCGCGAGCAACACGAGCAGGTCAATTTCGTCCTCCGCCTCGTTGAGGCGCCTTGCCTCGTCCAATTCGTGTGCGGGTCGCATCTCGCTCATCCTGATTCCCCCTAGCGTGCAGAGGCATAGTACTTGCCATACTTTGCCTTGCCGTAGTAGCTCCCGGTCGTGCCAATACGGCCGCGAACATTATTGAAGATGGTGCCGAGCACCTGGTTTGCCTGGAACTTATCGATCGTTTCATTAACTGTGCGCGCATAGGCGACGTCCTGCGCAACGACAACGAGAATCGCGTCCGCATAATCTGTGAGAACCTCGGTATCCGATGCGATCGAAGCAGGCGGCGTATCGATGATGATGAAATCCATTTTGGCGCGAAGCGCGGCCATGAATTTTTCCATGCCGGGCGAGGCAAGGTAGTCCGAAGAATCGGCGTAGCCGCGCCGATTGAGCGCGAGATAAAGCCGCCTGCGCGCATCATAGGAGATGGCCTCGGAAAGCGTTGCCTTTCCACGCACGCACTCCACATAATCCGTCGTATCAGCGCTTTTGTGGTTGAGGATACGGAAAAGCGACGGACGGATGATATCGCCGTCGAGAAGCAGAACTTTGTGACCGCGTTCCGCAAGCCCGAGCGCGATGTTGGTAGAAACGGTTGATTTTCCCTCGTTCTCAAGCGCGCTGGTCACCATGACGACCTTACAACCCTCTCCCGCTTTTTTGGTAAACTCGATCTTTGAGCATATCCTTTTGACCGTCTCCGTGTACTGAAAGCTCATGCCGACATTTCCAAGGAGCAGGGATTTATACGTCTTGTGGAGGAAGGACTTGAGCGTCTTATTCTTTTCTTCGTGCATAAGCGTGCCAAACAGGGGGGCGGAAAGCTTATCGCGTGCGGCGGACTCGGTCATGACCGTGTCGCGCAGAACCGTAAAGGCCAAAATGAGAAGAATGGACAGAAAGAATCCAATGGCACCTGCTTTGACCCGTGTGGTGCCCAGATCCAGGTAGTTTGATGGATGCGTGGGCACTTCCGGACCTTCCAACACGTCGAGCATGGCGTTATCAAAGATGTAATCGGAGACGAGACGCTGCTGACTCATGTAAGCGCGCGCGATTTCATAGGACAGATAGGGATCGTTTGTCGTGACAAACACCCGCAAAAGGTTCGTCGTTTCCATGGGCACGTAAGCAGAAACCGAGACGTCCGTCATGTCCCTGTTCATCGCGTCACCCACGACCTTTTTCATAATGCTGCCGCCGTAGACGTCCGTGAGGGTCGTCGCCACGCGGTTCGCGTTTTTTAGATTTGAATAAACGGAATTTGTGCTGTCACGCATCGAGACATAATAAGTCACAGATGCCGTGTACTGATTCTTATGCAGGTATTGTGCCGATATCGTCGCACCCATCATTGCGATTGCGGTGATCATCAGGATGACGGCGGCATTGCGCAGCATGTCACGCAATACGCAGAAGGGGCTGATGTCAGATAGTCTAATTTCGTGAATCATGTTCGTCCTCGACAATAACCAGGAGCTCGGCGACGCCCTGGGCGCCATCCGCGGTTTCCTGATCGTAATACGCCTTGTAGGTTCCGGCCGTTTTGGTCGATACGCCGTTTTGAATCAGCGGGAAGCCGACGTCCACCGGAGTCCCGAAGCGAAGCGTGTCCTTGTAGTAGTCGCCGGGTATAAATGTGTCTCCGACATTGAGATAGATGAGATAATCGGTCAGTTCCACATCCAGAGGAAGGTCCGTGGCCCCCGTAATGGTCACGTTGAATTCGAGATAACTAACGTCGCCCTTCGAATTGGTTACCTGGGCCTGGCACTGATATACCCCGGGAACAGATGTGTTTAACTCGGAGGAGATCAGCTTCACCTTTTCCGAGATATCACCGTCGATCACGTCTGTCGCACCGATCAGATCAAGCAGGTTGAATTTCGTGCCCGCCTCAAAGATCATGTCCGATTGAAAGGTAAAGCGCGGGTGCACATAGTCCGTATAGATAAGCGTGCGGTGCGCCTTGACAGCGTGATCATCGTTGTCCACGACCGCGTAGGTCACGGTCGAAACGCCGGGCGATGAAAAATTGGAAATACTTTCCACGATGATGCGGGACGTGATATCTCCGTCTTTTTCATCGTACGCGGTTACGCCGGACAGCAGGTCTTCGTCCGACGCCGTAACAGGAAGACTGAGTGTGCCCGAATCAAATCGAATTTCGGGGTAACTAACATCCGTATGTCGCGCCAGATAATCTTCATATACAACAAAAAACGCGAATACGATCAGAAATGCGACAAAGACCGATGTTCGGAGATGTTTCATAATTACCTCGGGATCGTAGCGTGACGCCGCATCAGCGTCGTCCGATGGATCTGACTCGATTGGGATACACGACCAGTCCATCAAATGATACCATATATCGGTGGCGCAGTCAACGATGCAAGGGATGAGTTATGCGATCAAAAAAGGCGGAAAGCCAAAATTAACCCACGGCGCATTGACATGCCAGCGCACGCAAGGTATAATCACTCTATTGTTTTGTGAACGGGGATGTTCACACGCCACAACGGGGCGCCGCGCCCTGCAAATTCCGCTGGGTCAGCCGCGCCGCCGCCTTACTTTAGTGACCCCAAGGCAGCGTGCGCACGGACTTGAGCGTTTTTTTGTGGACATGTGGACTTCTTTTTTTGTGGTCATGCAAGGAGGGATGGTTCGACCATGACAAAGTATATCTTCGTAACCGGCGGCGTGGTATCCGGCCTGGGAAAGGGGATCACCGCAGCGTCACTGGGCAGGCTTCTTAAGGAACGCGGGTTGAAAGTCGCCGCGCAAAAGCTTGATCCCTACATCAATGTCGATCCCGGCACTATGAGCCCCTATCAGCACGGCGAGGTCTACGTAACCGAAGACGGCGCCGAAACAGACCTCGATCTCGGGCATTACGAGCGGTTTATCGACGAAAATCTCAACAAATTTTCAAACCTCACAACCGGCAAGGTCTTCGCGTCCGTGATCGACCGGGAACGCAGAGGCGTGTATCTCGGTTCTACCGTCCAGATCATCCCGCATGTCACAAATGTCATTAAGGAATTCATCTACTCCGTCGGAAAAAAGACGGATGCCGATGTCGTCATTACGGAGATCGGCGGCACGACCGGAGACATCGAATCCCAATCATTCCTCGAAGCGATCCGTCAGGTCGGCCATGAGGTCGGCAGCGAAAATTCACTCTACATTCACGTCACCCTCGTTCCTTATCTGCGTGCATCCGGCGAGCATAAATCGAAGCCGACGCAGCATTCTGTAAAAGAATTGCAGGGTATGGGCATCATCCCCGACATCATCGTGCTCAGAAGCGATGAGCCCATCGTTGACGAATCCATTTTTAAAAAAATTGCGGGTTTTTGCAATGTCAAGCCCGATTGCGTCATTGAAAACGTCACCCTCGAAACCATTTATGAAGCGCCGCTCATGCTTGAGGAGGCAAATTTTTCCACTATTGTTTGCCGAGAGCTCAATATCGATCTACCCAAACCCGACTTGACCGAGTGGAAAGCGCTCGTCTCGTCCATTAAAAATTGTGATAAAACCGTGCGGATCGCGTTGGTTGGCAAATACATGCAGTTGCACGATGCGT
Source organism: Bacillota bacterium (assembly GCA_023421735.1). The sequence goes on from JAEZSP010000037.1 coordinate 53,365, forward strand.
ATCTCTCTGTGGCGGAGGCGCTCAAGCACGCGGGCTTCTCCATGAGCGCGAATGTCGAAATCGACTGGATCGATTCTGAAACCATCACGCCCGAAAACGTCAAGAAAGCGCTTGCGGAGGCGGACGGCATTCTCGTGCCCGGCGGTTTCGGAAGCCGCGGCATCGAAGGCATGATCGTCGCGGCGCATTACGCACGCGTCAACCGAATTCCCTATCTCGGCATCTGCCTCGGCCTTCAAATCGCGGTCATCGAGTATGCGCGCAACGTGCTTGGCTATCGGGACGCCGATTCGCGCGAGTTTGACGAGACGTCGACCCACCGCGTGATTGACTTTATGCCCGGGCAAAACGATGAAATCGACAAGGGCGGCACACTGCGTCTGGGCAGTTATCCCTGCCAGATTACACCCGGCACCATGATGGAAAAATGCTACGATGCAAATCTCATCCATGAGCGGCACCGCCATCGATATGAAGTCAACAATCAGTTCCGGGAGGAATTGGTTGCAAACGGGCTGCTTGTGAGCGGCACATCCCCCGACGGGCGGCTGGTTGAAACGATGGAGATCGCGGACAGTCCCTTCTTCGTGGGCGTCCAGTATCATCCGGAATTCAAGTCAAGGCCCAATAAGGCGCATCCCCTCTTTAAGGGACTCGTGCGCGCGGCGCTTGCCGCGAAAGGCGAAACGGTTTAATCAGCACGGGAAGGGGCTTTGCCCCTCCCGTTTTCTCATTTTACGAATACAATGAAGCAAGGCAGGTGTTTTTCATGTGTGGAATCGTCGGATTCTCGGGATCTCAGAAGGCCGCGCCGGTTCTGTTGCAGGCGCTTTCCAAACTCGAGTACAGGGGATATGACTCTGCGGGCATTGCGCTGAGCAGCGACGGGGAGATCGAGTTGGTCAAGACCATTGGCATGATAAAAAACCTTTGCGATCGAACGCAGGACGGCGAAGCGCTTTCCGGTCATGCCGGCATTGCGCATACCCGTTGGGCGACTCACGGCGCGCCCAACGAAGTCAACGCCCATCCACACATCTCCCAAAACGGAAAGTTTGCCATCGTGCACAACGGGATCATCGAGAACTATGCGGAATTGCGCCAGGAGCTGATCCAGACGGGCATTAAGTTCGTCAGCGAGACCGATACAGAGGTCGCCGCGCAGCTCATCGGCGCCTACTACGAGGGCGACGTGCGCCATGCCATCCTGAAGGCCGCCGGGCGGCTCAAAGGCAGCTACGCGCTGGGCGTCGTCTGTGCGGACACCCCCGGCGTGGTCTACGCACTGCGCGAGGAGAGCCCGCTCATCATCGGGCTGGGCATCGGCGAGAACTACTTCGCGTCGGACATCACCGCCTTTATCGCCTACACGCGCTCCGTGAAGTATTTAAACGACGGGGAGTTCGCGGAGATTTCGGAAGATGCGGTCCGGATCTTTGACGGTACCGGACGCGAGGTGGAGCGCGAGGCAACCCGCATTACATGGGACGTGGAAGCGGCGGAGAAGGGCGGCTTTGAGCATTTCATGCTCAAGGAAATCATGGAGCAACCGCGCGCCGTGAAGTCAACCGTCGATGCGCGCATCAAAAACGGCGCAGTCGCGCTGGACGACGTGAAGCTGACCGCCGACGATTTGAAGGGCGTGCGCGAGATCGTTCTGACCGCCTGCGGCTCCGCCTACCACGCGGGCTGTGTGGGCAAGTATGCCATCGAGGATCTGTGCGGGATCCCCGTGCGCGTGGAGATCGCAAGCGAGCTGCGCTATCGCGCGGTCGGGATCGGGCCGGACGTTTTGGTCATCGCGATTTCGCAGTCCGGCGAAACGGCCGACACGCTCGCCGCGATGCGCGAGTGCAAGGCGCGCGGCGCGCGCGTCATGGCAATTGTAAATGTGGTCGGTTCGGCGGTTGCGAAGCTTGCGGACGACGCGATCTATACATGGGCGGGACCTGAGATCGCCGTTGCAACCACGAAGGGATACACCACGCAGGTGTCGGTTCTGTATCTGATCGCAATCCGTTTCGGGGTGCTCATTGGGAAAATTGATGCCGCGCGCGAGAAGGCCCTGATTGCGGAGCTTCAGAAAGTGCCGCCGATGATGCAGCGCGCGATCGACCTGAACCATCACGCGGAGTATCTCGCCAAGCGCTATGCCAAGAACGAATCCGTGTTCTTCATCGGCCGCAACATCGACTGCGCGGTCTGCCTTGAAGGTTCCCTCAAGCTCAAGGAAATCTCTTATATTCACTCGGAAGCTTACCCTGCGGGCGAACTCAAGCACGGAACCATTGCGCTCATCGAACAGGATCGGCTAGTCGTCGCCCTCGCCTGCCATGAGCCGCTCTTTGACAAGATGATGAATAACATCAAGGAGGTCAAGGCGCGCGGCGCGAAGGTGCTGGGCGTCACGCCCGAGGGGAACAAGCGTATCTTCTCGGAAGCCGATGACGCGCTCTTCGTCCCGGTCATCGACCCCGTCTTCATGCCGGTTGTCGAGATCGTTCCGCTGCAGCTTTTCGCCTATTACGTTGCCTACGCAAACGGCTGCGACATCGACAAGCCGAAGAATCTCGCAAAGTCCGTGACAGTCGAGTAGGGATCATCCGGGGGCCCAACCCCCGGATGATTTAAGGGTGCGCAAAAAGTGCGCCATGCATCCGATACATAACCTATGTTTACTTGATAACGCGGCAAAGCGGGGATATAATAGAGCCAGTGTGTTTTTTGGGAGGTTCCCCGATATGAAGGATCGTTACGAGAGCCCGCTCTGTTCGCGGTATGCATCGAAAAAAATGCAGTTCATCTTCTCGCCCGACTTCAAGTTTTCGACCTGGCGCAGGCTTTGGATCGCCCTCGCGGAGAGCGAGCAGGAGCTTGGGCTCGAGATCACAGAGGTGCAGCTTGCCGAGATGCGCGCGCACATCGACGACATTGACTATGCGCGCGCGGCGGACTACGAAAAAAAACTCCGGCACGACGTGATGGCGCACCTGCATGCATTCGGGGATTTGTGCCCGTCTGCGAAGCCCATCATTCATCTGGGCGCGACCTCCTGCTATGTGGGCGACAATACGGACGTCATCCAGATGCGCGAGGGCCTGCAACAGATCAAAAAACTGCTCGTAAACGCAATTGCCGCCCTCGGCGCATTCGCTGAAAAATATAAGGACGTGCCGACGCTCGCCTATACCCACTTTCAGGCCGCGCAGCCCACGACCCTTGGAAAGCGCGCGACATTGTGGGCGCAGGATTACCTCATGGATCTCGACCGGCTCGATTTCGAGCTTTCGAACCTCAGGCTCTTGGGCTGCAAGGGCACGACCGGCACCGGCGCAAGCTTTTTGGAGCTTTTTGGCGGCGACCGGGAGAAGGTGCTGGCGCTCGAGGCGCGGATCGCGGCGAAGATGGACTTTGCCGCCTGTTCTCCGGTTTCCGGGCAGACGTATTCGCGCAAGGTGGATTCTTTCGTCGTGAATGTTTTGGCGGGAATCGCCCAGTCGGCGTCCAAAATGGCGACCGACATTCGGCTCCTTTCGCACTTGAAGGAATTCGACGAGCCGTTTGAATCCGGTCAGGTCGGTTCCTCTGCTATGGCATACAAGCGAAACCCCATGCGCTGCGAGCGGATAACGTCCCTTGCGCGCTATGTGATTGCGGACGCGCAGAACCCGGCAATCACCGCTGCGACGCAGTGGCTCGAGCGAACGCTCGACGATTCCGCGAATCGCAGAATCGCAATTCCGGAGGCGTTTCTCGCGGTCGACGCGATCCTGACGCTTGCCATCAACGTCATTTCCGGCTGCCGGGTCTATCCGAAGGTGATGGAAAAGCATCTCCTTGAGGAATTGCCCTTCATGGCGACCGAAAACATACTCATGCGCGCGGTCTCTCTGGGCGGCGACCGACAGGAACTGCACGAGGCGATCCGGCAGTACTCGGTCGAAACGGCGCAGCACGTCAAACTCGAGGGCGGGGATAACGACCTCATTGGAAAGCTCAGAGCCGATCCGCGCTTCTGTCTCGACGATGCGGCGCTGGCCGAAATCCTCGACGTCAAGGCGTTCGTGGGCCTCGCGCCCTTTCAGACGGAATCGTTCATTGCGGAATACATCGAACCCGCGCTCAACGCCAACCGGGAGCTTCTCGGCGCGGACGCGCAGGTCAACGTATAGGAGGACAAACAAATGCTGACTGCTGTGGTTGGAATCAACTGGGGCGACGAGGGCAAGGGGCGCATGGTTGACCTGCTCTCGCAGGATTATAAGATGGTTGCGCGCTATCAGGGCGGAAACAACGCCGGGCACACGGTCGTGAACCCGCGCGGGAAGTTCATTTTGAACCTGTTGCCCTCCGGTATTTTGCGCGACGATACGGTCAATGTGATGGGCCCGGGTATGGTCATCGATTTGGAGCATCTGTTCGGCGAGGTCGGACGCCTGCGCGACGCGGGTATTGCGGTTACGCCCGCGCATCTCAAAATTTCGGATCGCGCGGTCATCTGCATGCCGTATCACAAGCTCCTGGATAACCTCGAGGAGGACAGGCTTGCGGACCGCAAGTTCGGTTCGACCCGCCGGGGCATTGCGCCCGTGTATGCGGATCGGTACATGAAAAAAGTAATCCGTATGGCTGATCTTCTGACCCCGGATACGCTGCGCGGCAAGATCGAGAACATACTCGAATGGAAAAATCTGACCGTCGTGGGCGGCTACGGACACGCGGCAATTACGGCGCGGGAGATGCTCGACTGGCTCGAAAAATACGGCATGCCGTTTCGGGATTTCATCTGCGATACGACGTCCCTTCTCGCGTCTTCCGAGAGCGTTATCTTCGAGGCGCAGCTTGGCGCGCTTCGCGATATCGATTACGGCATTTATCCCTATACCTCATCTTCCACGACGCTCGCCGCCTATGCGCCCATCGGCGCCGGGATTCCCGGGCGCAGGCTTGACCGCGTGGTGGGCATCATGAAGGCGTATTCCTCCTGCGTGGGTGAAGGGCCGTTTACCTGCGAACTGTTTGGCGATGCGGGCAAGGCGCTGCGCGACGCGGGCGCCGAATACGGTGCGGCGACCGGCCGACCGCGGCGCGTGGGTGGATTTGACGTTCCGGCGTCGAAGTACGGCGTGCTGGTGCAGGGCGCGGATGAATTGGCAGTGACGAAGCTGGATGTTTTGTCCTACCTTGACAAGATTCCGGTGTGCGTGGCCTACGAGGTGGACGGTGAAAAGACGGATACGTTCATGGTCGGCGATCGGCTGGGTCGTGCCAAGCCCGTCTACGAGGAGATGGACGGCTGGAAGACCGACATTTCCGGCTGCCGTACGTTCGGGGCGCTTCCGAAAAACGCGCAGAAGTACGTGCGCTACCTCGAAGAGGCGGTTACCTGCCGCATCCGCTACGTGTCGGTTGGCGCGGCGCGCGACGAATATATCGAAATGTAATCTCCCTGTTTCCGCGCGGTTCGGCCTTCGGGTCGCCGCGCGGCTTTTTATGCCAATCCCGTTGTGGTACGGCGTTCGCTTTTCCTTGACGCGGCGATGAATATACGTCATAATAGTATTATCTGAATATAGGTGGTCGTTATGGCAGACATCAATATCGCAAACGTTAAAAAATCGTTTCAGCAGGATCGGATCGTACTGGACGGCGTGACGTTTCAGGTCGACCGCGGCGAGCGCGTCGGGCTGATTGGCGGAAACGGCACGGGCAAAACGACGCTCTTGCGCCTCATCACGGGCGAGCTTGCGCCGGACGCGGGCGTGGCGAACGTCGGGAAGGGGCTGCAACTGGGCTATGTGGCGCAGCTGAATCACTATGCCCCGGGCACGACGTGCGAGGACGTTTTGCGCGCGGCATTTGCGCGCATGTTCGAGGTCGCGCAGGAAATGGAGAAAATCCACGCGGGCATGGACGCGGACGACGCGGGGCGCTATTCGCGGCTTATGGACGAATATCTGGCCCTGGGCGGCTATGAATGGGAAACAGGGCTGAACAAGGTCGCAAACGGCCTAGGGATCGATCCCGAGATGCGCGAACGTTTTTTGCGGATCTTTCGGGCGGCGAAAAGACCCGCGTGTGCCTTGCGCGACTGATTCTTGAAAAGACGGACGTACTGCTTCTGGACGAGCCGACGAATCACCTCGACACGCGTTCCATGGAGTGGCTTGAGGATTATCTTATCCATTACAAGGGTACCGTGCTCGTGGTCTCGCACGACCGATATTTTCTGGACGTGGTCGTGACACGCATCGTAGAGTTGGAGCACGGCAAGCCGGCGTTTTACGGCGGCAATTACACATTTTATGTTGCCGAAAAGGAGCTGCGCTATCGCCAGCAACTCATGCGCTATCAGCGCGAACAGGCAAAGGTGAAGCAGCTTGAATTTCAGGTGCAGCGCCTTAAGGCATGGGGTTCTGTGTATGACAATCCGGCGCTTCACAAGCGGGCGCGGGCGATGGAAAAGCGCATCGAGCGCGTGCAGGAAACCGACCGTCCCACGAAGGAAACGCGCATGGACGTGGGCTTTCGCTCCGATCAATTTCGTGCCGACCGGGTTTTGTGGACGGAGAATCTCACAAAGGCATTCGGCGAAAAGATGCTTTTTCAGGGCGTGAATGCACAGATGCGCGGTGGAGGCGAGCGGATCGCGCTCTTGGGTCCGAACGGCTGCGGCAAGACCACGTTTTTAAAGATTCTGATGGGAATCGAAAAGGCGGATACGGGAGAGGCGTGCTTCGGACCGTCCGTCTGCTGGGCATACCTTCCGCAGGTGGTCGAATTTGAGCATCCGGAGAGAACCTTATACGACACGCTGCTCTACGAGGCGAACGTGACGCCGCAGGAGGCGCGCGACCGGCTTGGCGCGTTCCGGTTCCGGGGCGAAGACCAGTTCAAGACCGTTTCGCAGCTCTCGGGCGGCGAGCGCGCGCGGCTTCGGATGTGCCTCATCATGCTGTCGCGGGCAAATTTGCTTATCCTCGACGAGCCGACCAACCACCTCGATCTCGCTTCGCGCGAGTGGATTGAGGAGGCGGTGGCGGAATTTGAGGGCGCGCTTCTGTTCGTCTCGCACGACCGTTATTTCATCCGGCGGTTTGCCGATCGGATATGGGAGATCGAGGACGGTATGTTCCGTGATTGGCCGTGTGATTATGAATCCTACCGCCGTCGAAAATCCCTTGAAAAAAATGCGCCTCCGCCTGTGCGAGAAAAACCCAAACCGCAGGAGAAAGCGCCCGCGCGCGATCAGAAAGCCGAGAGGAAGTTGAACGCGCTCGAGCGGGACATCGCGCGCGTCGAGGAACGGCTCGCGGATTTTGCGCCCCGGATCGAAGCATGCGCGAGCGATTATGTGAAACTGAACGAAATACTGGAAGAGAAAGCGGCGTTGGAGGCGGAACTTGCGGGCATGTACGCCCAATGGGAAAAGGATGCCGCCGCGTTGGAGGGGGATGCGGAATGAAGATTGCCATTGCGGGCGCGGGGTATGTGGGGCTATCGAACGCGGTGCTCCTCGCACAGAAAAATCCGGTTGTTTTGTATGACATCGTGCCGGAAAAAATAAAACTGATTTCGGAAGGCAAGTCGCCCATCGTGGACGCTGAGCTCGAAGACTATCTGGCGCACCGGACGCTGGACCTGCAGGTGACGACGGATTTCCGTGCGGCATTTTCGGATGCCGAGTTGGTCGTCATCGCGACGCCGACCAACTACGATCCTGTTCGCAACTACTTCGACACCTCGTCCGTCGAGGACGTGATTGCCAAGGTGATCGAGGCGAATCCCGATGCGGTGATCATCATAAAATCCACCGTACCGGTTGGATACACCGAGGCGGCGCGCGCCGAATTTACCTGTGATAACATCCTGTTTTCACCGGAATTTTTGCGGGAGGGGCGCGCGCTTTACGACAATCTCCACCCCTCGCGCATCATCGTGGGTGTGCCAATCAAAAACGCGCGGCTTAAAAAGGCGGCGGAAAACTTTGCGCACCTGCTCCGCGAGGGCGCGGTCAAACAGGACATCGAGACGCTGTTTATGAACCCAACCGAGGCGGAGGCCGTGAAGCTGTTTGCAAATACATATCTGGCGCTCCGCGTAAGCTTCTTTAACGAGCTTGATTCCTATGCGGAGACGCGCAATCTCAACACCCGCTCGATCATCGAGGGCGTGTGCATGGATCCGCGCATCGGCACGCATTACAATAATCCGTCCTTCGGGTACGGCGGCTACTGCCTTCCGAAGGACACGAAACAGCTGCTTGCGAACTATACCGATGTGCCCAACAATATCATCGGGGCGATCGTGGCGGCAAATTCGACGCGCAAGGATTTCATTGCAGACCGGATTATCGAGAGAAAGCCGAAGATCGTGGGCGTGTACCGGCTCACCATGAAGGCGGGTTCGGATAATTTCCGGCAGTCGAGCATACAGGGCGTGATGAAGCGCATCAAGGCCAAGGGCATCGAGGTCGTCGTGTATGAGCCGACGCTTGCGGAGGAAGGGTTCTACAACAGCCGCGTGATCCGCGACCTTGCGCAATTCAAGGAGATGAGCGACGTGATCCTGGCGAATCGGTATGCCGATGAGATCGCGGACGTGCTGGATAAGGTCTACACGCGCGACATCTATTTCAGAGATTAGGAGAAACCATGAGACGATTTTTCTGCGCGTTGCTCGCGCTTGCGCTTTTTGCCATTCCGGCCTTTGCCGAGGGCGATGCGTTTTCCATTTCACAGGACAGCACTGCGTTTTCGATGGAGACCGCTTTTTCCATTCTTCAGCTCGCCGCGCCGCAGACTGCGGACGCCGCACGCGCGCTTTTTGAGGGCATGGGATTCTCGGTGCTCAGGCAGGCGAACTATGCAAAACGCGTATCCAATCATTCGAATACCAGCGCGTACACCGTCGCAGCCGGGCAGGCAGAAATTCGCGGCGAGACGCGCACGCTCGTCGTGATCACGATTCGCGGTACGGCCGACGGGGAGTGGTATTCCAACTTCGACTTCGCGGGGGAGACGGGCGGCGCGTGCCTGTATGCGGAAAACTTTATGGCGGCGGCGCAGGCAATCTTCGATGCGGCGCAGCCGGACATCGATTCTTATCAGAATCCGGTTGTGCTCGCCACGGGCTATAGCCGGGGCGCAGCCTGCGCGAATCTATTGGGCGTACTGCTTGATGCGGCCTATGATCCGGCGGATGTGTACGTTTACACGTTTGCAACGCCGAACACGGTGCATACGGCGGACGTCGATTGTCCGAATATCTTCAACCTCGTGAACATGAACGACGCGATTACGCGCATGCCACCCGCTGCTTGGGGGTTCCATCGTGCGGGTGTGGACATCGAACTGCGCGATCCGGACAACACAAACGCCGGTATGCACGAGATGTTTCTCGCGCTGCTCGGCGCATGTCCCGATATCGATTCCTACTACAACGATCGCCACAGCCTGACTGCTCCGGGGCTTTCGGAGGACGGGATCGCCTTTTTCGAGCTTTTTCAGGCGGTTGCGGATGCCTTTACAAACGGCACGCCTTCCGCAGAAACACAGGCGCTCTTTCAGCAGATCATGACGGGCCAAAGCGACATGGCGGCTTTCTTCTCCCTCTTTATGGGCACCAGTCAGACCAGCTTCTTCGATCAGCATATGCCCACCGTGTATATGAATCTCATGGGAGAATAACCTCATAATTCGGACAGGTACGCCCCGTCCACCCGCCCCTGGCAGCCTCTCTTGCGAAGTGAATGCGGTTCGCGGGCTAGGAGACCAAGGGGCGGGTGGGCGGGGCAACTTCGTGACTTCGCAAAGGATGCGCAAAAGCGCCGCGATCCGCCCGGGACCAGCGCCGGGCGGATCGCGGAAAACGGAGCATTGCGCGCGTAAAGCGCGATCGTTTGTCGGGGGCAGTTCCGCATCGCCTACTTGCTCAAGAATTCCATGCCATTATAGGCGTCGGTCTCGCGGGTGCCGGCGAACCCGGCGAGGGAATGGGTGGAGAGCACCATGCCGGTGCGGAAGCAAACGCCCATGACGGGAAGATTATCGACGATATAGAGTTCAAGCTCGCTGAAGGCGTTTTTGAGGTCGGCCTCGGTTGCGGCTGTGAGCGTGGCGGCGAGAAGGTCGTTGACCTGGCTGGAATCGACGCCCGCGTAATTGAGCGCGCCGTCCTTGGCGAGCAGCGGTATGAGATTCGGCACCTCAGAAAGATTGAAGGCCACGAGCGCAAGCTGGAAGCCTCCGTTCCGAAGCTTTTTTGCAACCTCGGACTTGTCAAGGAGGTTCACAGACGCATCGATGCCGATCGCGCGCAGGTTCTTGGCGATTTGTTCGGCGGCGTTTCCGCGCACGTTGGAAGCCACGTCGTTATAGGTGACGATTTCGACCGTGATGTACTCGAGCATGCCGTTTTCGACCTTAGACAGCATGCCGGTGCCCGTCTGATCGGACCAGCCCGCGTCATAGAGATATTGAAGCGCGCGCTCGGGACTGTATTGATAGACGGCGCTTTGGCTTTCATAGAGCCAGGAGCCGGGCTGAATGGGCACTTCACACTGTTGCGCCATATCGAGATAGACGTTTGAGATGAGCGTATTATAGTCAATCGCGTACATGACGGCCTTTCGGATGTTGATGTCCGCCATCGCTCCGGAGAGATTGGGTACCAGCATCTCGTAGGTGTACGTCGCATAGTCGAGGCTGGTGGCATAGGAGAGTTTTTTTGTGAGCGCCGCAGAGGTTGAGCGCGTCTGGAACATGTCGATTTCCCCGGATTGCAGAGCGGAAAGTTCGTCCGACACGTCCCAATAGTGCCTGAACACCACGGATGTGACGTTGGGCTGCTGCTTCCACCAGAAGGGGTTCGCCTCAAGCCGTGCGCCCACATCCTCCTGATATCCGATGAACCAAAAAGGGCCGGAGCCCATGGGGAGATCCGATTGGATCGTGCCGCGCTGGACAATCGGGAACGTGAGTGCGTAGAGCGTCAGCATGCCCGAATATTTGCCCGTGACGGTCACTTCGAACGAGTCGGATGCCTCCAGGGAGGAGATAAACGAGAGCCGCCCATAGAAGGGATTTTTTTCGCCCGCCTGCTTGATCGCATTGTAGGACTCCACTACGTCCTGCGCGACCAACTCAATGCCGTTGTGGCAGATAATCCCGGAACGGATCTTGATGACCCAGGTCTTCCCGTCCTGGGTCCAATCGTCCGCGAGCACCGCCTGCGGCTCCATATTCGCATCGAACTCGAAGAGCGACTCGTACACCAGCGAATTGATGCCCAGCATGTCGCGTTCGGTGCACAAAAAGGGATTGAGATATGCGCCCGACGCGGCAAGATAGCCGATCGTCACGTCTCCCGATGTGAGATCGATTCCCTCCGCATGCGCCGGGCAGAAGGAAAGGAGCAGTACGCTAATGAGTAGAAGTGGCGTAAGCCTTCTGGTAATAATCATATAAATTGAGCACCCGTTTCACGTATTTCGCGGTAGAATCGTAGCCAATGCCATAGAGCGTTTTGCCGTCCAGGCTGTACGCGGGATCCGCGAGCCAGCCATCGACGGTTCCCTGTCCCGCGTGGTAGGCGGCCGTCGCACAGACCATGTCGCCGTCATAGCGCTTCATGAGAAAGCCGAGGTACCACGTGCCATAGCGGATAGACGTGACCGCATCGAACATCGTCGTCTGGTCGTAGGTTTCGCCCAGCTTGCCCGCGATCCACGCGCCTGTCTCGGGCATGATCTGCATCAGACCCATCGCCCCCACGGGCGACACCGCTTCCGAATCGTAGCTTGATTCCGCCATGATGATTGCCGCAACGTAGGGCGCGGGAATCGCGTTTTCGTCTGCTGCAAGTGTAATCTCGTTCGCGTACAGGACGGGATACTTCGCCCATTGCGACCGGTTCAGCATTATGTATCCAAACGCGATCAGCGCAATCACGATCAGTGCCATGATGAGCGTCATAACGACGCCCGCCGCACCGGTTTTTCTTCGCCGCTTTCTGGTTGTCATGTTCTCTCCCGGTCGTTTTTCGCGGGTCGACGCCCTGCCGACCCCCTTCTATCGTACTTCTATTTTCCCGACTTGATGAGCTGATGATAGAGTCCGGTCAGTTCGCCCGCGAGCTTTTCGACGCTACCGTCGTTTTTGACGACCTTCGTCGCATGCGCGGCCCTGTCCTCGTCTGACATCTGATTCTTGACGCGCGCCTCGATTTCCGCTTCGCTCAACCCGTCGCGCGCCATAATCCGGCGTACCCGTTCCGCCGGATCAGCCTCGACGACCCAAGTTACGTCGCAGAGGGCATCCATTCCCGTCTCAAAGAGCAACGGCACATCCAAGACGACTGCTTTTGCGCCGTCGTCGCGCGCACGATCGATCATTTCGAGCGTCCTGCGCTGCACGCGCGGATGCAAAATTGCCTCGAGCGCGCGCCGCCGTTCCGGACTTTCAAAGACCGATGCACCGAGCGCCCGGCGATCAAGAGAGCCGTCGGCATTGAAGACCGAGTCCCCGAATACGTCCCGAATCTCCGCAAGCGCCTCGCCTTCGGGTGCCGTGAGCGCGCGTGAGATCGCGTCGGCGTCGATATGCACCGCGCCGAGGGATTCGAGCACGCGCCCGGCCTCGGTTTTTCCGGAGCCGATGCCGCCCGTCAACCCAATGATGATGGTGTCATTTGCAGGCAAGCCAATCCCTCCCAATCGAAACATCCGCCTTCAAGGGCGCTTTCAGATCGACCACTGATTCCATCGACTGGCGCAGTATTTTTTCAGCCTGCGCGGCCTCGCCCTCCGGCGCCTCTACGATCAACTCGTCGTGCACCTGCAGGATCAGCCGTGCCGTGAGCCCCGCGTCCCTCAGCGAATCGCGCACGCGGATCATGGCGCGTTTGATAATGTCGGCTGCGGTGCCCTGTATGGGACTGTTGAGCGCGCAGCGCTCGCCAAAGGAGCGCACGTTGTAATTGTCCGAATGGATCTCCGGAATGTAGCGTCGCCGATTCATGAGGGTGGAAACGTAGCCATGTTCCTTTGCGAAGGCGACGATGTCCACCATGTATTTTTTGACGCCCGGATACCGGTCAAAATAGCGGTCGATGTACGCGCGCGCCTCTGCGCGGGAGACGTGGATGTTGCGCGCGAGCGCGAAATCCGAAATGCCGTACACAATTCCGAAATTGACGGCCTTGGCGGCAGAGCGCATGGCGGAGGTTACATCGTCCAGTGCGACGCCGTTGACTTCTGCGGCGGTGCGGCGATGGATGTCCTCGTTTTTTACAAACGAGTCGATCATCGTGCGGTCGCCCGATATGTGTGCGAGCACGCGCAGTTCAATCTGCGAATAGTCCGCGTCCACCAGCACCCACCCGGGTCGCGCAACGAACGCCGCGCGGATGCCGCGTCCGAGTTCCGTGCGCACCGGAATGTTTTGCAAATTCGGCTCGACCGAGGAGATGCGCCCCGTGGCGGTCGAGGTCTGGTCAAACGAGGTGTGCACGCGCCCGTTTTCGTCCCGCAGGGAAAGAAGCTGCTCGATATAAGTGCTCTCCAGCTTCTTGTATTTGCGATACTCGAGTATTTTTTCACAGATGGGGTAATCCTCTGCGAGCGATTCCAAAACCTTCGCGTCGGTGGAATAGCCCAGCGACGTCTTTTTCGGCGCGGGCAGCCCCAGCTTACCAAATAAAAGTTCCGAAAGCTGCTTGGGCGAATTGATGTTGACCGGTTCCCCCGCAAGCAGATGAATCTCCTCGGTGAGCGACTCGATCATCGCGCGGAACGAGGTGCTCAGATCGCGCAGAACTCCTCCGTCGACGAGGAAACCTTCCTGTTCCATTTCGCGCAGAACGTGCGAAAGCGGGAGCTCGATGTCGCGGTATACGCCTGTCATCCCGTCATCCGCGAGCTTTGCCGCGTACCCGTCCGCCAGCGGTTTGAGAATCGACGCCGGGTGCGCCTTCCACATGGCATCCATGCCTGCGTCCAGGGCAAGTGACTCCGTGGTAAACGCCTTTCGCTGCGCGGAAACACAGTAGGCCATGAGCGCCACGTCGTCCGCGCCGGGAAGCGTCAGACCGCAGGTATATTTGGGCATTTTTGCCTGAATCAGCGGATCGGCGGCAAGAAGGGCGTCTTCCTTTGAGACCCCTGGGGTCAGAAGATCGCCGCCGCCCAGCGCGAGCGCCAAATTGTGACTGTCCGTCGCGAGTGTGAACGCACTGCCCGCGTCAAACGCCGCCCACTTGTCGGATTTGACCAATGCCTGGCAACGCCCTGCAAAAGCGGAAAGATCCTCGAAAACTTCGACGTCCTGCGATTCGATTTGTTCCGCTTCGGGCGCGCCCTCCGCCGGACGATTTTTCGCGAGCCTTGAGAGCCGCTGGGAAACGGTGTTCATGCCCAACTCGCGCAGGCGCGGCAATGCATCGCCGATGTCGCCGATCACAAGATCATCGGGGCGTTCGCCCAGGGGCACCGCGCAGTCGATTTCGGCGAGCTTGCGGCTTAAAACGGCCTTGTCCGCCTGCTCCATGAGCCGCTCGCGCAGCTTACCCTTCTGCTCCCCGTCCGCCTTCGCAAGCGCCTCTGTGAGCGTGCCGTATTGCGCGATGAGCTTCAATGCCGTTTTTTCGCCGATGCCGGCAATGCCGGGAATATTGTCGGACGAATCGCCCATGAGCGCCTTCACGTCAATGAGCTGCGCGGGCGTTACGCCGTACGTTTCCTGAATATAATCCGGATCAACCAATATGGTATCCGATATGCCCCGTTTGGTGTAGAGGATTTTGGTATGCGGGCCGGCGAGCTGGAACGAATCCCGATCGCCCGTCACGATCAGCGCGTCATCGCCCGCATCCGCACATAATTTTGACATGGTGCCGAGAATATCGTCCGCTTCATAGCCGGGCGTCTCGAGCGATTTGATGTGCATGCGTGAGATCAGTTCGCGGATCACAGGATCCTGTGCGCGCAGATCGTCCGGCATGGGCGAGCGCGTGCCCTTGTAGGCCTCGAACATTTCGTGCCGGAACGTCTTTGCCTTCGCATCGAACGCGACCGCCATGCGGTCGGGCTTTTCATCCTCGATGAGTTTCAGGAGCATCGAGATAAAGCCGTGCACCGCCGTGGTGGGCGTGCCGTCGGGCGCCGTCATGGGTGCGGACGCGAGCGCGTGATACGCGCGGTACATGAGGCTATATCCGTCCAGCAGCACAACCTTCATCGAAGCACCTCCTCACAAAATCCCAGCTTATTATACCGCATGAGGCGCGTATATGCAAAGGCTTTCATTGGACACTTTATGTTAGATGTGGTATGATGGGCGCGACAAGACGCCGAAAGGATGTGGGAAAAATGCGCAAGACGAATACCGTGCTCGCAGTTATTCTTGCGCTTCTGGTGGGCGCGGGGGTTTATTACCTGTTCGGAACGCACATGCGTGTGGATGCCGGGCTCACGCGCGACGGTGACAGTGTCGTGTGCGACTTGACGCTGGCAAACGGAAGCCTGTTTCCGTATGAGTATCTCGAGTTTATCGCAAAGCCCGATCAATCGGCGATCATCGGAACCGAGGGCGCGGGCGAAAACATTGCGGTTTTGTCCGACAAGGCCGCACAGGTCACGCTCAATCTGCCGGAGGGCACATCGTGTACCCTCGAAATCGGCTATTACGTACTCGGCATGCGCAGAACTGTCGAATTTACGGTCCCATAGATTTCCAGAAACGACCGACGGCACCTTTGACGCCCTCGGCTCCCTCGACGCGATGAACGCGCCAGTTGGGGGGCATGAGGGCGATGTATTTTTCCTGGCCGAATCGCTCGTCGATTAAGAGCACGATGCCGCGGTCGCTATCGGTACGGATCACGCGCCCCGCGGCCTGCAAAACGCGCCGAAAGCCCGGGTATGTGTACGCAAAGTCGTATCCGCCTTCTTCGCCGTCGTCCATGATCTCGCGGATCACCTCGCGCTCGAGACAGATTTGCGGAATCGCCACTGAAACGATCGCCGCGCCCACCAGCCGTTCGCCCGGCAGATCCACGCCCTCCGCAAACACGCCGCCCAGCGCGATAAAGGCGATCATGCTTTTCTCGGGTGCAGGAGTAAATGCCGCGATAAACTGTGCGCGCGCATCTTCCGACATTTTGCCCGCCTGGCGCACGATATACACGTCGGGATACATCTCCCGGAAGCGCTCGTAGGCCATGCCGAGATAAGCGTGCGAGGGAAAGCAGGCGATGTAGTTGCCCACCTTCGCAGCCGCCATTTCATGGATCGCGCGCACCACTTCCGAAAGCGTCTGTTCCCGCGCACGGAAGCGGGTTGGAATCTCCATAAGCAGCGTCAACTGATTTTCAGGCGGAAACGGCGAAGGCAGGGAGAGGAGCGCGTCTCCGTTGTTTTCATCAACGGACAATTCCCGCGCGTAAAAATCCGCAGGCGTAAGCGTCGCGGAAAAGAGCACTGCGCCGCCTACACGCGAAAGGCATTTGTCGATGTGCTTCGACGGGTTGACGCACATGATCTTTGCGTCGAGGTATTTGCCGTCCTGCGCCTTCAGGGCGCGGCTCTCCTTTTCGTCAAATTCGCCGTGACGGCGACAATACCACATGGCGTCAAGCATCAGCCGCACCAGTTGCTTCCCGTGCGGATGTCCACGTGGCACGGATTCATAGAGCGCCTGATACAAATCGTCGGCAGCGGCGGCAAGCTTGTCGTCCGGACGCGTGGCCGCCTCCTGTTCCATATCTTCCGTCCATTTGAACGCGCGCGCCGCCTTGGTAAGAGCGGGATAGAAGGCGTCCTTTTTCCCGATGTCGCGCCGCAGCCGTGCAATATCACGGCCACAGAGCGGTGCGGAGAGCATGTCCCGCGCGCGCTCCGGCAGATTGTGTGCCTCGTCAATGAGCAGCGCACAATCGTTTTTCTTGAGGAAAAATCGCTGGAGACGGTTTCTGGGGTCGAAGGCATAGTTGTAATCGCAGATGATGACGTCCGCCGATTCCGTGAGCCCGAGCGAAAGCTCGAACGGGCAAAGGATGAAGTCTTCCGCGAGCGCGCGGATGGCTTGCTGGTCGAGCTTCTGCATGTCGAGCGCCTTGACAAGCGCCGCGCGGTGACGGTCGAAATAGCCCTGCGCATAAGGACAACTTGCGCAATCGAGATCGCCGGGCACGCACGCCTTTTCTTTTGCGGTAATGGTGACCGATCGGGCGAACAGCCCGCGCCCGCGCATCAGGTCGATGGCGTCTTCGGCGGCGCGCCTGCCGGTCGTGCGCGCCGTGAGATAAAAAATCGCGGTCGCGCGTCCCTCGCCCGATGCCTTGAGCGCGCCGAACAGCGCGGCTGCGGTCTTGCCGATGCCGGTGGGCGCTTCGATCATCACTCTTTTTTTGTCACGCACGGCGATGTAGGCGTTGCGCGCCATCTCGCGCTGCCCGGCGCGATAGGTGTCGAAGGGGAATTTCAGGGCGCGCACGGACGGCTGGAACCTGCCGCGCCAGATTTCGAGCGCCGCAAGCCAATTCGCATATTTTTCCACATAGCCGAAGAAGAGACTTTCCAGCTCTTCGGTCGAATAAAAGCGCGAGAAGCGCGCCTTCGTACCCGAAAGATTGTAGTAAACGATCGCAACTTCCGCAAAGGCGAAATTTTCCCGCTGGCAGAGGATCGCCGCATAAATTTGCGCCTGTGCCCAATGGGCGGGATAGGCTTCCTCGCCGATGGCGGCTGGGTCGCGTCCCGTGGTCTTGATTTCCTCGACGGTGAGCGTGTTTTCGTATCTGCGCACCGCGTCCGCGCGTCCCTGCACCCGAATGCGAATGCTGGTGATCTCCACCTCGCGCGAAAGCGACTCCTCGGTTCGCCACGAGGCGTCGAGTTGGCGCTGAAGCAGGATATGCCCTTCCATGCCTTCGCGCATGCGCTCCGCGGAGGCGGCCTCCATCATGAGGTCGCCGCCTTCGAGTGCGAATTCCGCGATCGCGCGGACGGAAACGGGATATGTCAATGATCGTACTCCTTTATTGGTTCGTTTCTTGGGTTCCCGGCCGGACGGCGAGCGGACTCAAAGATACCTACAAACAGCAAGGGAATGATCACTTTGACGCGGGGGCGGGGGAGCAGTGCGGAGCCGGCCGGCCCTTGACTTTGTACCACTCAAATGGTACATTATTCTCGGAGGTGAACCGCATGCGCGCAACGTACTGGGGGCACAGCGGGTTTTCTGTGGAGACTGGGAACCTGACGCTGCTGTTCGATTACATCGGCGGCGGTTTTGCGCGGCCGGCGGGGAAATCCATCGCGTTTGTGAGTCACGAGCATCACGACCACGTGTCCGAGGAGGTCTATGCGCTTGCGGACGAGGTTGTGCGCGGCATGACGGAGGGCGAATGCCGGGAGATCTTCGGCGCAAAAATCCGTGCGTTCGGTTCGACGGACGAGGGCGTGAGCTTCCTCGTGCACAACGGGTCCGATCGTATCTTTCATGCGGGCGACCTCAACTTCTGGCATTGGCGGGCGGAATCCACAGAGGAGGAAGTCCGGGAGGCACTGGCGGGATATGAGCGCGTGCTCGGAACGCTCGCAGGAGAGAGGATCGACATCGCGTTTTTCCCGGTCGATCCCAGAATGGGCGACGGTTATGCCGAGGGCGCGGAGATGTTCCTCGATCGGATCAACCCCAAAATCCTTGTGCCCATGCATTTTTGGGATCATCCTGAGGCGGCGATTCAATTTGCCGCGCAACATGAGAACGTGCGCGCGATGACCGCGCCGGGCGAAACCATTTCAGTTTAGGAGGCGGCCCCATGCAGTTCATATTCAATCATACAAACCTGAATGTTTCCGACCTTGAGAAGAGCCTCGCGTTTTATAAAGAGGCGTTGGGCCTCGAACCCACGAAAATCGCGGAAGGTCCGGACGGTGCGTTCAAACTCGCGTTTCTGTCGGACGGCGTGACCGGCTATCAGCTCGAACTTACATGGCTCAGAGATCACCCGCAGAAGTATGAGTTGGGCGAGAATGAGACGCATATCTGCTTCCGTGCGCCGGATTACGAGGCCGCGCGCAAAAAGCATGAGGAGATGGGTTGCGTCTGCTTCACAAACGAAAAAATGGGCCTCTACTTCATCGAGGATCCGGATGGCTATTGGTTCGAAATCACTCCCGTTCGATGATACAACGCATTCTTACAAAAAGCAAGGAGGTTTTCCGATGTACCCGCTCGTGATGGCTCCCTATTTCAGACATGGCTCCGAAACGCCTTGGGGCGGCACGATGCTCCGGGATCTCTTTCTGAAGGATGCACCCCGGGATATCACCGGTGAGGCGCTCGAAGTGTCCGCGCTTAACGGACGGGAGAGCATGGTGCTCAATGGCCCGCACGCGGGAAAGACGTTCCCGGCGATGATCCGGCTCTGGGGAAAGGATCTGGTCGGCGCATGCGAGGGCGAATTTCCGCTGCTCATTAAGCTACTTGACGCAAAGGAACTCTTAAGCGTGCAGGTACACCCGGGGGACGATTATGCGCTGAAAAACGAAGGCAAGCGCGGGAAGAGCGAGGCCTGGGTTGTTCTCAACTGTGAGGAAGGCGCCAAAATCGCCTATGGGGTGAATCCGGGTGAGAAAGGCCTGCGTGCCCGCGTCGAGGCGGGTGAGATCGAGGATTGTCTCAACTGGGTGCCCGTGCGTCCGGGCGACGTTTTCTATATTCCCGCCGGAACGGTGCACGCTTTGGGCGGCGGCATTCAGTGCTACGAAGTGCAGCAGTCGAGCGATGTCACCTACCGTTTCTGGGACTGGGGCCGCGTCGGCAAGGACGGAAAGCCGCGGGAATTGCATACCGAAAAGGCGCTCGACGTGAGCCGCGTCGGCAAGATATTGCCCAAGTGCGAGGGCGCAACCGTTCTTTGCAAGGGCGGAAGCCGCACCTATTATATCGCCGACGCGCATTTTGAACTCTGCCGCCTGAACATCTCCGGTGAGATGCCCCTTGAACCCGGTCGGGTTCAGATGATTACCACCCTAGGCCCCTGCAAAATCACTTGGCCCGAGGGCGAACTTGAACCCGCACCGTTTACCACCGTCGTCATCCCGGCTGCACTCGAAGAAGTTCGAATCTGCGGCGACCTCAAGGCGCTCCTGTCCGCGCCCGCCGACCGCGAGGCGCTTCGGGTCGAACTTGGGTATCGCGCGGATGATGTGGCTGGCCTCGCGGAGTAATTCGGACGTTTTTCATTTGCATGCTTTGTATTTTCCGATCGCGCGGGATTCAATCCCGGGCGATCAATCTTTTTTGGCGTGCGGGTTCTCGAATTGTAAAGTTTCGAATCTCTCCATTAAACCTATTTACTACATGGGAATAGTATGGTATGATTTCCCCATCAGGTGACGACAGGAGGGATCGCGATGGAACGCAAGACGATGCGAATGCGGAAAAACCCGGATCGGTCGATCGGGGTCTGCGTCCGTGTGGGTTTTTGACGCACCCGCCTGTGTGACGATCCGGGAGATCATTCTCTCGGGTCGTTTTTTTGATGAAAGAGGAGGCATGAACCATGGGAAAGTACAGATTTGAGACCATACAGGTGCATGCGGGGCAGGAGATCCCCGACCCGGCGACCGACGCGCGCGCGGTGCCGATCTACGCCACCACATCTTACGTCTTCAAGGACTCTGCACAGGCGGCGGGCCGCTTTGGGCTGACCGAGGGCGGAAACATCTATACGCGCCTCATGAATCCCACGAGCTCGGTCTTCGAAACGCGCATTGCGGCGCTTGAAGGCGGTGCGGCGGCGCTTGCAACCGCGTCGGGTTCGGCGGCCATTACCTATGCGGTTCAGAACATCGCGGTGGCGGGCGACCACATCGTCTCGGCGTCGAACCTCTACGGTGGAACGCTCAATCTTTTTTCGAACACGCTGCGCGAGCAGGGGCTGTCCGTCACATTCGTCGCCCCGCACGATCTGGCGGGCTTCGAGGCGGCGATCCGGGATAACACGAAGCTCATATATGCCGAAACGCTGGGCAACCCCAATTCCAACGTGATCGATCTCGACGCGCTGTCTGAAATCGCGCACAGGCACGGCATTCCGCTGATCGTCGATTCGACCTTTGCGACGCCGTATCTGTTGCGGCCCATTGAGCATGGCGCGGACATTGTCGTTCACTCGGCGACCAAGTTCATCGGCGGACACGGCACTGTGATGGGCGGCGTGATCGTCGACGCGGGCAAGTTCGACTGGGCGAACGGCAAGTTTCCCGGGCTTTCGACGCCGAATCCCTCCTATCACGGCGTGGTATTTACAGAGGCGGTTGGAAATCTCGCCTATATCATCAAGGCGCGCACGACCCTGATGCGCGATCAGGGCGGGGCGATCTCGCCGTTCAATTCGTTCCTCTTGCTGCAGGGACTTGAGACGCTGTCTCTGCGCGTGGAGCGGCATGTCGAAAATGCGCTGAAGGTGATCGAATTTCTGAAAAACCACCCGAAGGTCGCGCGCGTGAATCATCCCTCCCTCGCCACTGGGCGGGAAAAGGAGATTTATGACGCATATTTCCCCAACGGCGCGGCGTCGATCTTCACGTTTGAGATCAAGGGCGGCGCAGACGAGGCGCGCAAATTCGCGGAATCGCTGAAGCTTTTTTCCCTGCTTGCCAACGTCGCGGATGTGAAATCACTCGTCATCCATCCGGCCTCGACCACACATTCGCAGCTTTCCGAGGAAGAACTGCTCAAAAGCGGCATACGCCCGAACACCGTCCGGCTCTCCGTTGGCACCGAGCACATCGACGATATCCTTGCGGATCTCGCGCAGGGCTTCGATGTCATCTGATGAGATTGTTAACTTTTGGGTGTTTGCTTGACGCGCGGCGCGGACGCGTGATACAATCTGCGCAACAATAAATCATAAACCTGTGAATGAGAAGAGTACCCGGTCAGGGTCGCGTCAAGAGAATCGCGAATGGTGGGATCGCGGTCGCGGACGGATCGGCGAATGGGCTCACGAGGGCAAACCGAAAGCGTGCGAGTAGGGGAGACGGGTTCCGACCGTGACATCGGAGGGCGCATGATGGTGCGCCGCTGAGTGCATCCGCGTCGGGCGGGTGAATGTGGGTGGTACCGCAGAGGTTCATACAGCCTTTGTCCCTGTTGAGGGGCAAGGGCTGTTTTTTGATACCGCGCGGAGGGAGCGATTCGCATGGGGCACAGGCGATGGCGAAGCTGATCGGGGGTTCCGGCAGATACAATTATGAAAAGGAGATCTGAAAGATGGAAGGCATGAAGCGCGAAGTCAAGGTTGAACAGAAAAAGGGCATGGGCATTCAGGACATCATTCTGGTGGCGGTTTTGCTTGCGGCGGGCGCGGTTTTGAAGCTGACGATTGGAACGTTTGTCAACATTGCCGGCATGAAGCCCAACTTCATCATCGCCATGTACTGTCTGGCGATTTACCTCATTAAGCCTCGCCTCTACGAGTCGATCATCATCGGCCTCATCGCTGGCGCGGTTTGTCAGATTCTGCCCGGCACGCCGTATCTCAATTTCGCTTCCGAATTCGTCGGCGCGACGGCAATGGGCATTCTCATCTACATTCCCATGAACATCAAAAAGTTCTCGCTGACCGCGAGCATTGGCACCTTTATCTCCACAACGCTCTCCGGCGCGACGTTCGTTGTCTGCCTCTTCCTGTTCCTGCATGCGGATCCGGCTTCGTTGGCGGCGTTCATCCCGATCGTTCTGTTCACCGCGCTGTTCAACACCTTGATCGTACAGGCGCTGGCGTTCCCGCTCGAGCGGATCTACAAAAAGGGTGCGGCAAAGGCATGATCGAACTCAAGAGCCTTTCCTTCCAGTATGCCGGGGGCGAGAAATTCGCCCTCTCCGGCATCGATCTGACGATTGCGGACGGCGATTTTGTAGGCGTCACGGGGCCGAGCGGCGCGGGAAAGACGACGCTGACCCACGTCATCTCCGGCGCGGTGCCCCATCACTACCGGGGCGATTTCTACGGCGCGGCGCTGATCGACGGCGCGGACACGGTCGACAGTTCGCCCGAGAAACTATCCCGCAAGGTCGGGAGCGTGTTTCAGGACGTGGAGGCGCAGCTCGTGACCGCGACCGTGGAGGAGGAAATCCTCTTCGGGCTTCTCAACTATGGCATGAAGGGCGCGACAATCGAAAAGCGGCTGGTGAACGCGCTCGAGCGCGTGGGCATCGCAAATCTGCGGGAACGGCGGATCGAAAGCCTCTCGGGCGGACAGAAACAGAAGGTTGCGATCGCCGCGACGCTCGCGCTTTCGCCCCAAATCCTCGTGCTCGACGAGCCGACGGGCGAACTCGATCCGCAGTCGAGCCGGGAAATCTTTGAAATCCTCAAAGAACTCAACGAGCATGAAAACGTGACCGTGGTGGTGGTCGAGCAGAAGATCATGCTGCTATCCGCCTACTGCAAAAAACTCGCCGTGCTGGACGGCGGAAAACTCGCCCGGTTTGCGCCGGTGCGCGAGGCGCTTTCGGATCCGGAGGAACTGACCAAAATTGGCGTGCACGTGCCGCGCATCGTAAGCCTTGCCGGCGAATTGGCGCGGCGCGGGCTGTATGCGGGCGACGCGCCCGTCGATATTCGCGAGGCGGCGGAAATGACGTCCGCTGCGCGAGGGGGAGAACAATGATCGAACTGCGTGATGTCAAATTCGGCTATGGAAGCGGCATGGCTGCCGTGGACGGCGTCAATTTAAAAATCGAGGACGGCGAATTCGTCGCGATCATCGGCTCAAACGGCGCGGGAAAGAGCACCGTTTCGCGGCTGATTCGCGGACTGTTAAAGCCGGAGGCCGGAAGCGTGCTGGTCGACGGTGCGGATACCAAAGATATGCGTGCGAGCGCGCTCGCGGGGAAGATGGGCTTTTTATTCCAGAACCCCGACAGGCAGATCTGTAAAAACACGGTCATGGAGGAGCTTCTGTTCACGCTCGCGTGCGCCAAGGTTGAAAAAGAGGCGCGCGCGTCGCTTGCGGAGGAAATGATTGAAACATTCGGCATCCCCGCGGATGCCGACCCGACCGCACTCTCCCGGGGTGAGCGCCAGCGCGTGGCGCTGATGTCAACGTTCGTGTCGCGTCCCGCGACGCTCATTCTCGACGAGCCGACGACCGGGCTTGATTACCGCGAATGCGCGCTGATCATGGACGCAATCGCCGAAAAAAACCGCGCGGGGACGACGGTCGTCATGGTCTGTCATGACATGGAGGTCGTACTCGATTACGCAAAGCGCGCGATCGTCATGGACCGCGGAAAAATCGTCGGGGATGGCGCGCCTGCGGAGGTTTTTTACGCGCTTCCGCGCGCGGCGCGCATATTGCCGCCGCAGATCATCGAGCTTTCCCTCGCGCTGAACCGCGTCTTAGGAGACGTTTCGACGGTCGATGAAATGGCGGACGCCATCGAGGCGCGCAGGGGGAGGGAGACGGCATGACGGGTCTTTTGAACTATGTTCCGGGGGCGTCGCTCGTCCATAGGTTGGACGCGCGCACGAAGCTGATTCTGCCGGTCACGATCGCCATCGCCTGCTTTGCGGCGCACGGATACGCGATGCTTTTTGCCATCGTCGCCGTGGACGTGCTGCTTGGCGTGCTCGGTGGGCTGACCAGGCAGACGCTGAACCTGCTGAAAGGACTTCTTAAAGTATCGGCATTCATATTTATATTGCAGGTGCTGTTCATTCGGCGGGGGACGCCGGTCTTTACAATCGGGATTGCCGTTACCGACGTCGGACTCGACACCGCCGTGAAGGTGGTTCTGCGGCTGATTGGCGCGACGATGCCGCTTGCGACGCTCCTCTCGCTGACCAAAATGAGCGATCTCACGACCGCGATGGTTTCCAAGTGGCACGTGCCCTACAAATATGCGTTTGCGGTTACCTCCGCCATTCGGTTTGTGCCGGGCTTCATGCGCGACATGCAGGATATCATGGAGGCGCAGACCGCGCGCGGCGTCGAGATGGACACCAAAAATCCGCTGAAAAAGCTCGCGCTCGTGTTGCCGCTGTGCGCACCGCTTCTCATTACCTCCGTCAAGCGGATCGATTCGGTTGCGCTCGCCGCCGAAATGCGCGGGTTCAACCTGCGGCCCAGGGATGCCGGCGGCGAGGGAATGAAAATGAGCGCGACGGATTTCGCCGTGCTCGCATGCGGCGCTTTGCTGATCGCCGCGGCGTTTGTTGCGTGATATAGTGACAAAAAAATCACCTGCCGCTTGAGAAGGCAGGTGATTTTTTCATCGGATTGACTCGTAGAACTGGGTGTGGGCCTGTTGCATGTA
This sequence comes from Bacillota bacterium, assembly GCA_023421735.1. The sequence continues at coordinate 78,702 of JAEZSP010000037.1, forward strand.
GGGAGCCAGCCACAGGGTACCCAATCCGAACGTAAGGGGCATCAGCAGGATCCATCCGAGAAAGCTCAGATCGAGCACAAACAGATTCATCCGTTTGCCCTTCATGAGTCGCTCGCTTTCCGCGAGGCACTGACGCCAAGTGAAGGAAGGATGATCGTTTTTTATGTAATAGATCATCGAATACGAGTACGCCTTCACGATGCCGGGGATGAGGAACAGCAGCGACCATAGGAAAATCTTGAGCATCGAGACAAGCCCGAGCAGGAGATTTTCCACATAGCCGACCACAAAGCCTTTGATGCAGTCTGCGATGTCCACCTCGCCGCGCCCGCGCGCGAGCTTGAGCATGATGGAGGCAAAGCCAACGGACAATGCGCCGAAGACGAGGATCGGGCCAATGACCACCGAACCGGATACACCCATCACCGCCATGACAATCACGTTTGCAAGAAGCGCCATCAGCCAGATGTTTCCAAAGATGTGCCCGCCGAGCGCCGCGCGTGCCCGCTGCCGATATTCAAAACTGGGAAGCATAGAGATCCCTACCTTTCGGAATCATTATAACAACACAAGACGCATCTGTCAATAGAATTCAACCGCGGATAGAATTCTAATCATTGCGTATTATTTGAACTTGATGGCGGTTCCGTATGCGAGGATTTCCGCCGCGCCGGACATGACGGAGGAGGAGGCATAGCGCACGCCGACGATGGCGTCTGCGCCGAGCCGGTCGGCTTCTGCGACCATGCGCTCGGTGGCGATGTCGCGGGCGGCGTTCATCATCTGGGTATAGGCCTTGAGTTCGCCGCCGACGATGGTCTTGAGTCCTTGCGTAATGTCGCGGCCGATGTTTCTTGTCTGGATGGTGGAGCCGCGCACGAGGCCCAGCATTTCGATCTCGCGCCCGGCAACGGATTCTGTGCTGACGAGGAACATTACAAAACGACCCCCTTTTTCAATATGATATTCGCGTAGAGCGCGGTTTCGCCCGTCGCGACGATGGCGTAAGCGTTTTTCGCGCGCTCATAAAACGCGAAGCGCTCGACAAACTCGATTTTCTGATCGCCCTCGCGCGCTGCGACGATTTTCCGGTAGTCGTCCCAGATTGCGGGCACAGTCGGATCGCCCGGCACGACGGCCATCAGGCCGACCGGGGCGTCGACATAGGTATCGAGCGGGAAAAACGTGAGCATGGCGTCCAAAATCTCCGATACGCCGTGCCCATCCAGCCGGACGAGTCTTTTTGCGCAGCTTGCGGCGGGAAAGTTGCCGTCCCCTAATATGATCTCGTCGCCGTGGCCCATTTCCATCATGATTTTCAGCAGTTCCGGTGTGAGAATCGCCGGTACACCCTTTAACATGCGCATCGCCCCTTAACCTTTATGCTCTGATTATATCACGGTTGTTTGTCCTGTTCAATATTGCGCATATTCCGAATAACTGATATGATATAATATATCATGTGTGAATAGGAGCGTTCGATTGATGGGCAAGGTCATCGCGATTTCCAACCAGAAGGGCGGCGTGGGGAAAACGACCACGGCCGTCAATCTTTCCGCATGCGTCGCCGCGGAAGGGAAGCGCACGTTGCTTCTCGATATCGATCCGCAGGGCAACGCGTCGAGCGGGCTTGGCCTTGGGAAGCACAGCGGCCCGAACATCTACGACGTGCTGATCGAAGGGATTGATCCCGCGCGCGTTTCGATGGACACCGGCTTTTACGGGCTGATGCTTTTGCGCGCGGGCATCGAACTTGCCGGTGCGGAGATCGAGCTCGTCGACCAGGACGGGCGCGAAGAAAAGCTGAAGCGCGCCATCGAGGCGCTGCGCGGCGAATATGACTACGTATTTATAGATTGCCCTCCCTCCCTCGGCCTTCTCACGCTCAATGCACTCACGGCGGCGGACGGTGTGCTCATTCCCATTCAGTGCGAATACTACGCGCTCGAGGGCGTCGGCCAGCTCATGAACACCGTTCGACTCGTGCGCAAAAAACTCAACCCCGCGCTTAAAGTGACCGGGATTGCGCTCACCATGTATGACGCGCGCACCAATCTCAGTGCGCAGGTCGTCAAGGAGGTGCGCGCACATTTTCCCGAAGAGGCGTTTGAAACCCTCATTCCCCGCAATGTGCGCCTCAGCGAGGCGCCCAGCTTTGGCGTACCCATCTCGGAATACGATCCCCGCTGTTCCGGCGCCATTGCCTATCGCGATCTCGCGCGGGAATTGATCCGGCGGGAGGCGTAGAGAGGCGGGAAACGCTGGGGCACCGCCCCAGGCCCCCAAAGGAAATTTTCCTGGAATCCCGATCTGAGTGGGTATTTTTATAGATCCGTCGGATCGCCCGGGGCCCGAACCCCGGGCGACCAAATTGAGTTTTTTCATCCGTTGATGACAGAATGACATCCATTTTTTCAGGATGTGCAAGGGGGTGCTTTTATGGCGGCAAAAAAGCCGCAGCGCGGGCTGGGCAGGGGGCTTGGCGCGCTCCTGGGCGAAGACGTGGTGCAGGAAGAGAAGCGGACGGACGAGGTATTGCGCCTGCCGATCCGGTTGATCGATCCGAACCGAAATCAGCCGCGCAGGTCGTTTGACGACGCTGCGCTAAAAGAACTGGCGCAATCGATTCAGGCGGTAGGAGTGTTGCAGCCGATCATCGTCTGCAGATCAGGTGAGCGGTACGCCATCGTTGCGGGCGAGCGGCGCTATCGCGCGTCCCGGCTCGCGGGTCTTGAGGAGATTCCGGCCATCGTGCGCGACTTTAACGAGCAGGCGCGGCTCGAAGCGGCGCTCATTGAGAACCTGCAAAGAGATGATTTGAACCCCATCGAGGAAGCCATGGGCGTGAAACGGCTCATGGACGAGACGGGCCTAACGCAGGAAAAGACGGCGGAGCGCTTGGGCAAAAGCCGCTCTGCGCTGGCGAACCTTTTGCGGCTTTTGAATCTCCCGGACAGCGTGCAAGGACTCATTCAGGCGGGAAAGCTTTCTGCCGGACACGCGCGCGCGCTGGTGGCGCTTGAAAATCCCGCCAAGCAGGAAAAACTCGCGCAGCTCTGCGTGGCGCAGGGATGGTCGGTTCGGCAGTTTGAGAAGATCTGCCAGGCGGCGATGCAGGCGGAACCCAAGCCCATTCAAAAGCCGGCGCGCGATCCGCAGCTCAAGGAGCTTGAATCGCTGATGCGAAACGCACTGGGACTGCGCGCGAAACTCGAAGGCGATTTAAACGCGGGCAAGATTACGCTCACTTACTACAGCCAAGACGATCTCCAGCGCATGTGGGACGCGCTTTCGAGGATTGATTAATTGATGAAAAACAGAGAAAATGCGATCATCGGCGCCATCTTTCTTTTTTGGTTTTCGGTCTACACATACCCCTCCTTCCTCTCGAGTTATGCGGAGACGACGCTTGGAGCAACCAGCGTGATGACGGGATTGATCGTCGGAAGCTACGGTTTCGTGCAGATGGCGCTGCGCATCCCGCTCGGCATTCTCTCGGATGTGACCCGAAAGCGCAAAATTTACATTATGATGGGCTTCGGCGCATCCATGCTCGCATCCGCCGGACTCGCGCTGGTCGCAATGCTTGCGGGGAATGTGAGCGCGAACCTCGCCGCGCTGGCGCTGGTGTTCCGCGGCTTCGCGGGCGCTGCCGCCGCGAGTTGGGTCACGCTCTCGGTATTTTATTCGGCACACTATCCGCCCGAGCGCACGACTGAGGCCATGAGCAAGATCGTGTTCCCGCAGTATTTTTCGCAGGTGATCGCAATGCTTCTGGGTGCGTTCATCATGAATCGGCTGGGTGCGTCCTGGGCGTTTCTGCTCGCGACGGCGGCTGGGCTGGTTGGCCTCCTGTTCATTGCGCGCATGGATGACATCCCGCCGGAGGGCGAACCGTTCACATTCAAGAGCTTTGTCTCGGTTGCGCGGGATAAAAATCTCATCACAGGTTCCGTGCTTGCGATCCTCTTCATGCTCGTTTCCTGGGCGACGGTATTGGGGTTTGTCCAGAACTGGGCGAAGGCATATGTCGACGGGTTTACGCCCGATTATCTTGGTATATTGCCGGTCATGTATCTGCTTCCCAACGCCATCGTTTCGCGGTTTACAAACAGACTTTCGCTGCGGTTCGGCAGAAACGCGGTGCTGCCAGGCGGGTTTGTGCTGCTCGGTGCAGCATGCCTTTTCTACCCGTGGGCGCGCAATCTGTGGCTGCTGTTTGCCAATCAGGTGCTCTTCGGCGTGGGCATGGGGATGATCGTGCCGCTTACGATGGCATCGTCCATTGAGACCATCCCGGGCAATCGGCGCGGGGCGGCGATGGGTATCTATCAGGCGGTATACGGCGTGGGCATGTTTCTGGGGCCGGTTATCGCGGGCAAGGTCATCGATGTATTTTCAACGGGCACGGTTTTGTATGCCGGCTATGCGGCAAATTTTCGGATGTGCGCGGGGATCGCCTTTGTGGGCGCGGTTGCCGCATGGCTTTTGACCCGGGCGCGCAGCGTGAGGCAATGATTTCCGGGAGGAAATACGAATGAACATATACCGGATTGAATCAGTCAAAGAGACAGACAGTCTTTCGGGCAGTTTTTTTGAGCCGGGTGGCGGAAATTGGGCCATGATCGCCCAATATCCGTGGGGTGGTGCCTATCGGCCGGAGGCGCGCGCGCGGGTGGAAACGAGCGGAGAAGCGCTCGTCGTGACGCTCTGCGCACGGGAAGAGTCCATTCACGCCGCGCAGACGCGCTTTGGCGGCGCGGTGTGCATCGATAGTTGCCTCGAGTTTTTCGTCAATCCCTGTCCCGCAGCGGGTGATGCCTACATAAACATCGAGGGGAATCCGCGCGGCACCTTGCACATCGGCATCGGCTTGGGACGTGCCAATCGGCGCGTTCTTGAGGTTATGCCGGAGGGGATGAACCTTTCCGTCTCAAAACACGCGGGTTCGTGGTGGGCGCTGCGGTATTATTTGCCGTTCGCGCTTCTGCAGAAATGGACCGGGCATCCGTGCGAAGCACACATGGCGGCCAATTTCTACACCTGTGATGAGAGCATCCATCCGCACTTTGGCACGTGGAGCCCCGTCAAAGCGCCGCAGCCTGATTTTCACAGGCCGGAATGCTTTGGAAGGCTGGATTTCGCTTAGGGAAGAGGCTAATCACATGGAAAGGTTTTATAGGGTGCTTGCGGCACTTCTCGTCGTCGTTCTTCTTGCGGCAAATATCGCCTACGCGGAGGAGGAAGACGATCCGGTGGTCTATGACCCCACGGAGGAGGAGCAATTTCAGGACTCGCTCGACGGACATCTGGCCGAAGAGCGGGCAAAGGTCAGCGAAATGCGCAACCTTTTGCTCATCGGGATCGACGCCAGGCCGGGTGAAACGACGGGACGCAGCGATACCATGATCATCGTGACCCTCGATCCGGATGACAACTCCATCAAACTCACAAGCATCATGCGCGATTTGTATGTCGAGATTCCGGGCTACAAGAACAATCGCATCAATGCGGCCTACGTATTCGGCGGGCCGGAACTGCTGATGAAGACGATCGAGACCAACTTTGGCATCCACATCGACAACTATATCGCGGTCAACTTTTCGATGATGGGAACGCTAATCGATGCCATCGGTGGGTTGACGCTTACCGTTGAGAGCGATTATTATAAGGACCGCATCAACGCGGTCATCAAGATGGACAACAAGGTGCTCGGCATCGACATCAACGACGGCCTTTTGAAAAGTGCCGGCGAGCAGCGCATGACCGGCAAGCAGGCGCAGGCATACGCCCGCTATCGCTATGGCACCAAGGATGGCGACTTTGGGCGCACGGCACGTCAGCGCGAGGTCATCACCAAGATCTTTGAAAAGCTCAGCGGCATGTCCGCGCTGCAGCTCATGCGGCTTGTGGTCGATAATGCATCCGACGTCTATACGAATCTACCCATTGCCGATCTCGCCTCGTTTGCGCCGGTGCTTATCTCGATGAAGGACGCGAACATCGCCGAACTGAGACTGCCGATCGACGGCGGATACAAGAGCAAGACCATTTCCGGCATGTCGGTGCTCGTGCCCGATCGCGAGAAGAACATGGACGCGCTGATGAATTTCCTCGAGGAGTGAAACAATGACCCGGACGCTCGACATGACCACGCGCAACAGCGAATACCAGCGCTTTGAAACGCTCAAACGCAATCGGGAGAAGCGCGCCCGGCAGGGGCTCTTCTTCCTCGAAGGCGTGCACCCCGTGGAACAGGCGATCCAGGCGGGGTACGCATTTTACGCCATCGGGGTCGACAGCAATGCGCGGCTCTCGGGCTGGGCGCATGACATGCTCGAAAAGGCGAATCCCGAAATCGTCTATCGCATGGGGAGCGATCTGCACAAGGAGCTTTCTGACCGCGAGGAGCCGTGCGAACTGCTCTGTCTTGCGCGCCAGAAGCCGGGTCTTCCTTTGTTCTCCGCAGACCCGCTCGCGCTCTATGCGGTGTTTGACCGCCCGAGCGCACCCGGAAATCTTGGCACCGTAGTTCGCTCTGCGGATGCGTTTGGCGCGCGATGCGTCATGACCACCGGTCACGCGGCAGATTTTTACGATCCGCAGTGTTTGCGTGCCAGTATCGGTACGCTCTTTCGCAGGCCGCATGTCAATCTGGACGGCGCGGAGGCCGCGGTTTCCTATTTGCGCGCCGCGCCCGAGAAGCCGCTCATCGTCGGCACGTCCGCGCGGGGCGACGCGCTCCTAAACGAGGTTGACTTGACGGGGCCGGTTGCACTCATTATTGGAAACGAGACGTTCGGACTCTCGAAGGCATGGAAGGAATCCTGTGACGTGCTCGCGCGCATTCCGATCTGCGGCGCGGCTTCGTCCCTCAATGCCGGGAGCGCCGCGACCGTCTGTTTCTATGAGGTGGCGCGCCAGCGGGGCTTCAGGCACGAATAGAAAAAACCCGGCACTAAGCCGGGTTTTTCATGTCTTTTGGCATGGAAACGGTTGCGTTTTGATGTATATTTTGTTATAATGTGGATGCAATAGTCCGATATGGACGGTAAAATGGGGAGGAATTTACAATGAAGAAGATTTTTGCCCTCGTGCTCGTATTGGCACTCGTGTTGGCCATGACGAGCTTCGCCTCGGCAGAGGCCAAGAAGCCCTACATTGGCATCCTTGCGCCCGCGACGACCCACGGCTGGGTTGGCGGCGTTACTTACTATGCGCAGCAGGCTGCGGATTCGCACGACATCGACTACGTGCTTCTTACCAGTTCCAACGCGGACGAGATGAGCTCCCAGATCGAACAGCTCATTTCGCTGGGCGTGGATGCCATCGTCGTGTGGCCGCAGTTTACCGGCGTCGAGACCGCAGCCGAGATGGCGCTCGAAAAGGGCATTATCATCTACAACTTCGACATGCTGATTGGCGTGGACCAGAAGTACGCGGACGAACTGTACGTGCTGACCGGCGACAACTACGGCATGGGCGTCGCGGGCGCGCAGTACATCGTTTCCAAGATCGGCACCACCGGTACTGTGCTCATCATGGACGTGCCGACCTCCGGCAACGTCGCGGCCGACCGCAAAGCCGGCTTTGAGGACACCGTGGCCGAGATCGCGCCTGACCTTGAGCTCATCACCATCTCCACCGCCTTCGCGCGCGAGGACGGCCTCAACGATATGGCGGACGCGCTGACCGCGTATCCCCAGATCGACGCCGTATTCTCCATGGACGACGAGACCTCCATCGGCGCCTTGCAGGCGATCGTCGAGGCGGGCCGCACGGATGTCAAGGCCATCACCGGCGGCGGCGGCTGCCAGGAATACTTCAATATGATGTCTGACGAGGCATATGCGAACATTTGGGTCGCTTCCGCCACGTATTCTCCGTCGATGATCGTCAACTGCATCGACAATACCATTGCAATCCTCCAGGGCGAGACGATCGAGCACACGGTTGTAATCCCGACCACCATCGTCGACCGCGACAACGTGGCAGACTTCCTCGATCCCAACACGCCTTACTAAAATCCGCAACCGTTCGGGGAATAGAGCCCTGTTTTTTGCCCGAGGCGTCGTGTCTGGCGCTGCGCCTCGGGCGAGAATTCAATGCCTGATCCCCTTCTCGAACCCATGCCAGATAATCCGGGGGCCGCAAGGCCCCCCGCTTCGCATAACCCAAAGGATGTGTTGAAATGACCCTATCCATGACCGGCATCGACAAGTCCTTCGGCGCGAACAAGGTGCTGATGGGCGTCGATTTTTCCGTCGGCGCGGGTGAAATCCGCGCGCTGATCGGCGAAAACGGCGCGGGCAAGACGACGCTGATGAACATACTCGGCGGCGTTCTCGCGCCCGACGCGGGTACCATTTCCCTCGACGGGAAACAGGTGGCCTTTGCAATTCCGCGCGACTCGCTCGACGCGGGCATCGCGTTTATTCATCAGGAATTAAATCTCGTGAACGACTTAAACGTCTACGAGAATCTTTTTATTGGAAGGGAAATCAAAAAGGGCGCATGGCTCGACAAGAAGGCCATGATTGCGCGCGCCGGGGAAGTACTCGCCAAGCTCAATGTCGTGCTCGACCCATCCATGCAGCTTTCCGAACTCGATGCTTCCTATAAACAGATCATCGAAATCGCGCGCGCGCTCATCTTCAATGCGCGGCTTATCATCATGGACGAGCCGACGACGTCTTTGACCGAGGTCGAGATTGAGCGCGTGTTTGATCTCATGCGCGCCGTCAAGGAGGCGGGCGTGTCCATCGTGTTCATTTCCCACAAGCTCAAGGAAGTGCTGCGCGTATGCGACACGTTTACCGTCTTGCGCGACGGTGAAGTCGCCATGCGTGGAGACGTCAAGGACGTGACGGAGAAGGGCCTCGCGCGCTGGATGGTCGGCCATGATGTGCGCACGGAAAAGCTTCGGCGCAACGTGCGCCTTGGCGACGAGGCGCTGCGCGTAGAACACCTTGCACAGGGTCGTTCGTTTCGGGACATCTCCTTTTCGATGCGTGCGGGGGAAATTCTGGGCTTCACGGGACTTCTGGGCGATGGACGAAGCGAACTTTTTCGATCCGTGTTTGGCATGACGCCCGATCGAACAGGTACGATTTACGTGGGCGGGCAGAAAAAAGGGATTCGTTCGACCACGGAAGCCTACGAAGCGGGATTGGGGTATGTGCCCCGAAACCGCAAGGAAAACGGCATCATCAAGGACATGTCGGTGATCGAAAACGGCTCGATCGTCACATACCGCGACAGGCGGCGCATGGGTTTTTTGCAGCATGGATTGATACGTGCGGACATGGAGAAAAACGTCCGCGAGCTTTCAATCAAGGTGTCGGACCTCAATGATTCGATCACCTCTCTCTCTGGCGGCAATCAGCAGAAGGTCGTGCTTGCGAAATGGCTGTCCGCGTCCCCGCAAGTCTTGATTTTCGACAATCCCACCCAGGGTGTGGATGTGGGCGCGAAGGAAGAGATTTACGATATCATCCTGCGCCTCGCGGAAAACGGGGTTGCGGTGGCGATCCTCTCGAGCGAGGCACAGGAGATCATCCGGCTATGCGACCGCGCGTATGTCATGTATCACGGCGAGGTTCGGGGCGAGCTTTCGGGCGAGGAACTGAACGAGCAAAACATCATGCTGCTTGCCACGGGCGGCGCGATATGAGGGGGAAACGGGTATGAAGAAGACAAAGATACTGGGCGTCATCAGCCTCCTACTCGCGATTCTCGTATTGGCGGTGGGCCTGTTTGCCGAGTTCAGCAAACGGGGCGAGGGGTTCTTTTCAGACGCGCTTACGCGCGCGCGGGCGAACCAGTCGGTGCTCAGCGCGGGCGAAAAGGCCGTCAAGAACGCGGCTGCGGTCGTGAAACGCGCCGCGACGGCGGATTCAAGCATTGCTGCCGCGCGTACGGGGGTGGACGAAGCGCTTTCCGCAATCGCGCTGCTCGACGAGGCGGTCGCCGCAGACGCGACGGGCGACGCGGAACTCGACCTCATCAGGGACGCTGCTGAAAAAGTGCTGGCGGGCGTTGAGCTTGCGCGCTCCACGTCTACGGATTTCGGCGTTCAGATGACAAAGGCGCTTTCCGATATAACCGATGGCGGGGACGAAATCCTCTCCGTGGCGGATGCGCGCGTGCTTGCCCTTTATCAGGCGATCGTCAAAGATGCGTTCCAGACAGTTTCTTCCGCGGAAACGTCCGTCGCCGGCGTGCGCGAGAATGCGCTGAAGGTATTCGCTCTTGCGGGGGACGATACCGCGATGGACGAGATCACTCTCACCGAAGAACCCCAGTGCGCGACCATTGCCGACTGCCGACAGGCGCTTGCTGCGCTCTCCGCGCGGGCAGATGCGCTCGCGGCCGATACGCAGCAGGTCGATTCCTGGGCTGCGCAGGCGCAGCAGGTTGCAAACGCGGCGGCCTCTGTAAAGCTGTCTTTCGAAGACAGGGTCGTCATCATGCTGGCGGACGCGTTCATCGGCGTGGTGTTCACGGCAGTTCTGCTGCTCCTGGTTGGCATGCTGTTTCTGTTCTTCGCGGAGCCGTTCAAGCGGCAGTGGGCGAAGACACCCACTTTTTCGGTCGGGATCGCGCTTCTTGCGATGCTGGTTTTCCAGACTTATGCGCTTGGGTTTGCACAGGGGTCGGTCGGCGCGTGGGCAAAATTCTGGTTTGACAACACGTTCAACGTCCTGCGCGCCAATACATCCGTCGGCATGATCGCCCTGGGCATGACGTTGGTGATCATTACGGGCGGCATCGACCTGGCGGTCGGTTCGACCCTGGCGGGCGTCGGCACCGTACTCATGACGATGATCGATACGGGTCCGCACGGGGTTCTGATCAAGTTCGGGATCACGGGTTATCCGGCGTTTGCGATCGGCATCCTTGTGGCGCTCATATTCGGCGTGCTGGTCGGCGCAGGCATCGGGTTGCTCGTCACAAAAGGGCGGATTCCGCCATTTATCGTGACGTTGGGCGTGATGAACATCATCAGAAGTGTGGCACAGTATTTCACAAAGAGCTACTCACCCACCGTGCCTAAGTCCTTCGAGGGCATCGCCAACACGATGGTTCTCGGTCAGCGGCCCATGACCATCCTCTACTGGCTGATCCTCGCAGTAATCTTCTATCTCATCATGAGACATACCGCTTTCGGGCGTTATGTCTATGCGGTGGGATCAAACGAGCGCACGACGCGGCTCTCCGGCATCAATACCGATCGCGTGAAGCTGAAGGTTTACATGATCACCGGACTCGTCGTCGCCATCGCGGCCGTTTCGCAGCTTTCACGCCTGGGCGGTATGGACGTCGCGAGCGCGGGCAGCGGCTATGAGCTCGACGCCATTGCGGCGGTCGTCGTGGGCGGAACCGCCATGTCGGGCGGGCGCGGGTCCATCGTCGGGACGGTGCTGGGCGTGCTCATCATCGGCATCATGAACAACCTTCTGATTCTGCTTGGCGTCGATTCTTTCCTCACCGACGCCTTTAAGGGCGCAATCGTGGTGGTCGCTGTGCTCATGCAACGCAAGGAAAAATTGTCATAACGGAATAGGCGGTTTGCACGCAGGCGATGAATTGCGACGGTTTTTCGAATTTCGGGTCAATTCGCGGTTTGGCGCACATGCGACGCGCGCCATTTCACATGCGCATGCTTGACACACTGCGGGGAATCACTTATAATGGTCAAGCTGTACCATTGGGAACGCTGAAAAAGCGGATGACATATGGACGATTAATGTATAAGGAGTGTTTACCATGTTTCGTACCTACCAGCCCAAGAAGCGCCAGAGGAGCAAGGTTCACGGCTTCCGCGCGCGTATGAAGACCAAGAGCGGCAGAAACGTCCTGAAGGCGCGCCGTCTGCGCGGCCGCAAGAGACTCTCCGCGTAAAGCGCGATGCCCGGGATGGATGTTTCGCCGGCCGGTCGTGAGCGTTTTTCACGCGCGGTTCGGCTCGGCGCGAATCGCAACTACCGTTACGTATACCGTAAAGGAAAGTCGTATCCCTCCCGCAACCTGACCCTGGTGTATCTCAAGGGCCGGGGGACAAGGGTGGGCTTTTCGGTTTCCGCAAAAGTTGGAAATGCAGTTACCAGAAACCGCCTCAGGCGGTACATGCGCGAGGACGTGCGCAAGATACTTTTCCGCATGAAATCGGGCAAGTATATTTTCGTCGCCCGCCCATCTGCAAAGGACATTTCGCACGAATTGCTGACGCGCGAGCTTCAGGGTGCAATTTCGCGCGCGAAGCTCTTTCGGGGGGAAGCGCAATGAGCATCGCTGCGCGCGCACTGCGCGCCGTGATTCGGTTTTACAAGCGGCGGATTTCGCCAGGACTTCCGCCCAGCTGCCGGTTTTTTCCGACCTGTTCGGAATACGCCTATGAGGCAATCGGCAAGTACGGCGCGATCAGGGGAGGGCTCATGGCCGCGTGGCGAATTTTGCGCTGCAATCCTTTTTGTAAGGGCGGTTATGATCCCGTCCCCTGACGCCGACATGCCTCAATCTGACAATCGTCGGCGCGTGCGCCGTGAGGAGAGATCAATTATCCATGACCGGTTTTTTTGAGTCGCTGATCTATGGCATTTACGGCTTCGTCGGCAATTACGGCGTGGCCATCATACTGTTTACGCTCCTGGTTCGTTTGGTGCTCCTACCCCTCGACGTTAAGTCGAAAAAGAGCATGCGTGCGATGAGCCGGGTGCAACCCAAGATGCAGGAACTTCAGAAGAAGTACGCCAAGGACAAAGACAAGCTCAATCAGAAGATGAGTGAGCTTTATAAAAAGGAGCATGTCAATCCGTTGTCGGGATGCCTCCCGATGCTCATACAGCTCCCGCTTCTCATGATCATGTTTACCGCCATGCGCAATCTCGCAAGTGCGGAAACGGGCAAGATGCTCGAGAACCTGTTTACGCAGCTGATCAACAATGGCGGTGCGGACGGCGTGGGCGCGCTGACGAACATGCAAAGTTTCCTCTGGATTAAAAACGTGTTCCAGCCGGATTCGTTCGCCAACGGGATTTTGCCATCCTTTACGAACGCGCTCAAGTCCGTCACGGCAAATAACAGTGCCTTTGTCGCTCCGGATGGCCTCGAGGGCATGTACAATGCCTATCTCGCCGCGCACTATGGCGGCGGACAGTTTATCAATGTCGCGGTTCTCATGTGGACGATGCGCATTCCCGCGTCCCTTTATGCCTTCATTCATTACGCGAACGGGCTTTTCATCCTGCCGATCTTTGCCGCAGTCTCGCAGCTTTTCATGGTGAAGCTTACGAACCCGCAGCAGACGACGCAGCAGCCCGCCGACCCGAACTCCCCCGCGAACATGATGAACTCGGGCGCCATGAAATGGATGTTCCCGCTCATGTCACTGTATTTCTGCGCAAGCTACAACGCCGCGTTTGCCCTGTATTGGGCGACGGGCAACATTATCGCAATGGTATCACAGGTCGTCATCAACAAATACCTTGACATTCAGGATCAGAAGAACGCACCGATCGAGGTTTCATCGGAGGAAGAATAGAACAAGGAGGCGTTTCGCCTTGAATTCGATAGAGAAAAGCGCAAAGACCGTCAAGGAGGCCATCCGGCTTGGACTCAACGAGCTGATGTGCGACTCCGCGGACGTGGACATTGAGGTCGTGGAGATCGGAAGCCCCGGAATCTTCGGCATGTTCGGAAAGCCCGCCCGCGTTCGGCTAACCCGCAAGGATGCCGCCAAGGACGATTTTAAGATCGACATTCCCCAGATGACGCTCGACACGCCGGCCGCACCGCGAAATAAGCGCGGCGGTCAGCGCAAGGAAAATTTGGAGCAGCAAAAGGTCGAGCAGCCGCGCGAACAGAAGGCGGAGAAAAAATCAAAGCCCCGTCCGCGCAAGGAGACAAAGCCCGTTGCGGAACAGCCGCAGGAACTCTTCGAGGAAGAGCCCTTTGTCGCCACGCCGTTCGATGCGCTTACCGCATCCGCAAAGCAGGCGTACGACTTCATCAAGGAATTGACCGCCCTCATGGGTGCGCCCGTCGAGATGGAGATCGCGGAGACCCCCGAACAACTGCGCGTCAAGATGTCGGGCGATAACATGAGTATGCTCATCGGTCGCAGGGGCGAGACGCTCGACTCCGTTCAGTACCTCACCAGCCTGTGCGTCAATCGCAGCCGCGAGGATTACCTGCGTGTGTCGTTGGACACCGAAAATTACCGTGCAAAGCGCGAAGAGGCGCTCCGCAAGTTGGCGGTGCGCATGGCCGCGCGTGCCCGCAAGACCGGCAAGCGCGTCGCGCTCGAGCCCATGAATCCGTATGAGCGCCGCATTCTTCATTCCGCGCTCCAAAATGACCCCGAAGTGACCACCCATTCGGAGGGCGAGGAACCATATCGTCGGGTCATTATCACGCTGAAGTAACGAAGAAGCGACTTGGTTTTTCGGGCTGGCAGAGCTTCCTGCGAAGCCCATTGGCGGGAGAAACGGTTTGTTTGATGATCGACGGCGCGGAGTCTACTCCGCGCCGTCGAATTTTTCTGGCGGATGCAACATCGCCCTTGGTTCCTGATCGTAAAAATGCGTTCCAACGCAGACAGGGATCGCGCAAATCAGGTCTCGGACCGGGATGCGTGCGGCGCACCGATTTTAGACGATGCCTTACAAAGGCGGGCGTCCGTATCCGGCATCTCCGGCTTTCTGCGCCCTTTCGCCTTCCAACCCCTCGATGGCCCAAGCGCCCTGTGCGCCGCCCATGGGCGCGGCGGTGTAGTAGACGGGGGAGACGGTTGCGCAGCGCGCGCTTTCACGGCGCAGGAGGCCGACTGCGCGGCGCGCGTCCGGCGCGGCGTACTTGAGCGGAACGCAGGCGTCAAAGCCGCCTGTGCGTGCGGCGACGAGGTTTTGACCGCGCAGATGGGGTGCGAGGTAGCCCTCGGCCTCTGCGGGAAGACCGAGGATTCCCGCCTCGAGTGCGGCGCGCGCCGTGTCTTCCGCGTTCCTGGGCCATACCGGCGTTCCTCCCGCCCATGCATGCTCGCTGTCGGCCAGCGCAAGCGACGCATCTTGCGCTTCCCAGATCTCGATGCGGGCGTGACCGACCACATCGCGCAGTCGTGTGAACGCCCGGATCTTGCCATCCTCGATTTCGATATCATCCGCGACGACCGCGCCCATGGGCGCAAAATCGCCGGCTGAGAAGCACGCCAGATAGCGGGATTCCCCGACTGGGCCGAGAAAACATGCGTCCTCGCCGAGAGATGTGTGCGTGTCGGGGAGTCCCGCGCCCTCCGGCAGTGCAATTGACTGTCCTGCGACGCGCAAAACGGTCTCTGCACCGCGTAAAATTGCGACAGGCAGATTGTCCATGCTTGCAAATGCGCTCTCTGCCTGGGCAAAGGGCGCAGCAGAGAGCTCCAATTCCGCGATATGCCCCGGCCACTTGACCGCAAACACACCGTCCGGCACCGATGCCGGGATCAATTCGCCGTCTGCGAACGCCACCCGATGCGCCTGCCCCGCATAGCCGCCCACAAGGGGTCTGTGCTCGACGTAGAGTGCGCCGCGCGGCGCAACTGGCAATATGAGCGGCGCATCTGAGGCGCACTCACCCGCAAACCTTCCGTTCAGATAGATGATGCCGGGTACCCGGCAAGAGACAACGGCTACTGGCTGCATTCGATCACCCCGCCTGATGATATGCGCAGCGCGTTCAAAAAATCCGCGCACCGATGGCGTAGCGCGCGATTTCATGTTATACTGTATAAAAATCATATAGGGGGTGTCGTTATGCCCGGCATCGTCTGGCAGGACAGGAAGCGCATCATTTTTGCGTTGCCCTGGACATTCACGCGCTATGCGCTTACGGCGGAAAAACTCACCATCGACAAGGGCCTTTTGAGTCGGAGCGAGGAAGAAGTCAGGCTCTATCGCATCCTTGATATTACGCTGCGCCGCTCGCTCTGGCAGCGGATGTTCGGTCTGGGCACGATTCATTGCGATTCGGCGGACAAGTCATCGCCCGAATTCGACATTAAAAACATTACCAATCCCATGCAGACCAAGGAAAAACTTTCCGATCTGGTCGAGGCCTGCCGCGATCAAAAGCGCGTGATGAGCCGCGAATACATGGCGGGCGGGGATGACGACGATTTTGACGAAGATCACAACTAAAGGGAGGAATCCGCATGTATGAGGGGAAGCTGGTGCGGTTGCGTGCGCTGCGGGAGGAAGATGCAGAGCGCAGTGCCGCGTGGCTCAACGACATCAAAACGGCGTATCAGACGCGCGGCGGCGCGCCGACGCCCTTTTCGCTCGCGAGTGAAAAAGAGTGGATTGCGGATCACGCGGGTTTCCTTGAAAATGAGCACCATTTCGCCATCGAGACATTGGACGGCGGGTATATCGGCGTTTGCAGCTATAGCGAGGTCAACTGGCAGGCGCGAAATTGCACGGTCGGCTGGTTCATCGGCGAACCGTCCATGCGAAACAAGGGCTATGGCACCGACATGATCCAAACTTTGCTCAAAATCTGTTTTTGCGAGCTCGATATGCACAAGGTGTCTCTGCAGGTGTTCTCGTATAACGAAGCTGCCGTGCGGCTCTATGAGCGCGTCGGGTTTGTGCGCGAGGCAGTTTTCCGCGAACGGGTCTTTGCCATGGGGAAAAGATGGGACGAATACAAATGCGGCATGCTTCGCAGCGAGTATGACGCACGTTACGGAGGTGGCGTCTGATGTATGAGGGAAAGCTCGTGCGGCTGCGCGGCAAGCGCGAAGAGGACGCAGCATCCATTGCCAACTGGTTTGGCGATCTCGAAACCGCGCGGTTGGCGGACGGCGGCGCGCCGTTTCCCAAGTCGCAGGAAGAGGTGCTAGAGCGCATAAGAGAGCACATTGTAGGCGAATTTGCCGTGGAGACGCTGGACGGGGTGCTCTTGGGCGACTGCGGGTGCTATGATGTCAATGAGCAGAGCCGGAATTGCCAGGTCGGCTGGATGATCGGCGATCCCGCCATGCGCGGCAGGGGGTACGGCACCGACATGATCAGGGTGCTGTTAAAATACCTCTTTTGCGAGCGAAACATGATGCGCGTGATGCTCACCGTCAATGCCTACAATGAAAAAGGCGTCAAGCTTTATGAAAAGCTGGGCTTCGTGCGCGAGGGCGTTTTGCGCGACAATACGTATACGCGGGGGCGGTATCACGACGAGTACGTGTATGCGATGCTCAGAAGGGAATATGAGAGGGTCTATGGCGCTTGAGAAGGGATTTGTCTACCTCGACGAGGCGGTGGCGGGCATCCGCTGGGACGCAAAATACGCGACCTGCGACAACCTGACGGGTGCGCCGCTGGACGGCTACCGCGCAGACCGCGTCGTCGGCACGCTGGAATTGGGTGCGGCGCTTCAGAAGGCAGCCGCATATTTTGCGGAGCGCGGCTATGGGCTTCTGATTTATGACGCATATCGCCCCGCGCGCGCCGTCAGGACATTCGTCCTTTGGGCGGCGCAGCCGGAGGATTATAAGACCAAGGCGCGGCATTACCCGAACATCAAAAAAACGGAATTGTTCCGCCTCGGTTATATCGCCGAAAGGTCAGGACACAGCCGCGGAAGCAGCATCGATCTGACGCTGACGCGCGATGGGCAGCCCATCGACATGGGCGGCATATTCGATCTCATGGACGAGACATCCCATCACTCGCACGCCATGCCGCCCGCGATTGCGCGCAACCGCCAAACCCTGAAGGCGGGCATGGAGGCCTGCGGCTTTCGCGCTTATGACGGAGAATGGTGGCACTACAACCTCGTGCAGGAGCCGTATCCGGATACCTATTTCGACTTTGAAATCACATAGCCGTGTGAAGCTCTGTCAGATCGAACATCATCGGTCGATCGTCCGGCGCATCTGCGAACGCGGCAATGACGCCGGGGGCGTCTTTGTAACCCATCTTCTGATAAAAAGAGATGGTCTACCAACTACGTATCTTTGACGGATGCCTTACAGCCCCCTTGATTTATCAATAAAATCAAGGGGGCTGATGTATTTTGGAGCTTTAAAATCACCTTATCGCAACCGATCAAAAACGAGCTGAAATCGCTAGATATGCAAATGAAGATGCAAGTCAGAACACATGTTCTAGACGTAAAAATCACCCAAATTGGATCTGCTTCGAATGCTACCCTAAACGTGCACTGCCAAAACCATTTCCGTTGACAAACCATTTAGCCTTATTCAGCATAAGATTAGATAGGTTGAAGGGGATGGTTCCATGCCTGTTAACAAGTGCCCACGCAGAAAATATAAAATCCGCGCGACAGCCTGCTTACCTCTCATGGTCGTTCCATATTCGAAGGCAGGAAAAACGCATGTCTACTGCTGCGGTATACCGGAGGTGCTCCTGGATAACCGGAATTGCCGGGACATAGCAGACGGAGACTGCAATTACATCATTCGGCAGCACATGTGCGTGGATATCCCGGTTCGGATCGGTGCATCCGCCCTCGCTGATGATCCATATATAATATGTCATGGTTGCAGTAGATGTAATGAAAGTAATGGAGGAGAAAACGATGAGTTGTTATTCGAGTGCAGCGCGCAGTGCGATCCGCAGTGCATGCAACACGACGATAAATTACGCGAGCGTTCCGGGAGATGTGATCCTCCCATTTGAGTTTACCTTGGACCCAAGCTCGATTTTGTATCCGGCCCCTGGACAAAATCAACAATTTATCTATACAGTCACAGGAAATGGAGAAGATACGAGCGAATATGCCGATCTGAGTCACTTTCTGCTTGTTGTCTGCTCTGATATCACTGAAGAAACGCTTCAAAACGTCACCGTTACGATCGATGGTGTTCCTCAGAATGTTATCATTGGTACGAACGTGGAAGTCCTTCCGCCAAGTAACCCAGACAACCAGACCGGATGCCCAGGTTTGAAATTTGACTTTGGGCTAAATAAAGTTACCGGGGTAATGGTCGTTAGCTTTGAATTGACCACAACACACGCGATCGGACCGGTTGCGGTCTGTGTCTATGGAGGTCAGACTTCTCATAACAACCTAACGATGTGCGGCCCTGTTTGTGGCGAGGTTGAGACCACCTGCCCCGCTGTTGGTTACCAGCGCGCCAGCGTGTGCGTTCCCGTGACGGTTACACCGTTTGCGAGCGTCGGTGACACCACAACATATTGCTGCGGTGATCCCGTTATCACGAATGGCCTATCCGTCTGTGCAGGTGAAACACGAGGCACATGTACGTTCACCATCACCCAAGAGCTTTGCATCGCTGTGCCTGTCGTATTCGGTGCGACCGCAGCCGTAGGTGATTATACGGTTCAATGTGAAGCCGTCGGCCACGCTTCCACATGCTCGGACTGCCAAAACACTCCGTAGCTTCAGCACACAACTTCCCACCAGTCCTCCTTCGCGCCACATTCCGGGAGGTAATCGGCGTCGTGTTCGAGCAGGAGCAGTTTCATGCGGCGCACATCGCCGTTCTTGTCCCCATAGGAGAGCGTGGGTGTGTCGTCCTGCTCCGCGCCTACAAACGTCAGCATGGACGCAGGGAGCCGCCCGGCCTTCGACCAGCCGCAGGCGGAGACAACCGTGAGCACGACGCTGTGTGCGAAGCCTCGCGCCTCAATAGCCTTGCTGCCGCCGATGTAGATGTCGATATGCCCGTTCTTCCAGAGCACAAGACCGGGAATATCCGGCATCTTCGAGACGGGCCATGTCTGAGCGCAGAGCGCGATCATGCCATTCGCGGAGGTGTCCGGGCAGTTGTTCGACTGGTAGCGGTTCGGGCCGCTCCCGCCGTTCGTCCAGAAGAAACCCTTGATGAGCCCCACGCAGTCGCACACCATCTTCCCCTGTGCGATGTGCTGCTTGTAGGTCGCCATGCGCCCGGTCGTGTAGTGTGCGGGGTACTGTTTCGCCTTGCGCGCAAGTAGCGATTCCGTGGCATCGTACCATACCGTGCCATACCAGTATTTCGCCCCCATGTCCTTCGCGCGCTTCGCAAATTCCACCAGTTGCAGGTTCGTAAGCATTTGTGTTCCACCTTTCCGCCCGGTTT
>JAEZSP010000081.1 GCA_023421735.1 Bacillota bacterium
CGATCAGACAGCGCGGGAACAGGTGAAGGCGACTATGACTCAGATGGCGCAGGAGCAGGCGTGACGGAAACGCTGAAAGCCGAAGACCCGATGAAATGGACTGGGCTGATGAACATGATCAAGCTCCAGGCGGAGGAAGCGGTGCTTCAGGGCCTCATCTACAGCTAGCCCTATTCCCCACAACAGAAGAACAGATTGAAGCAATCGAGCAGGCAGAGGCGGAAAAAACCTCTGCCTTTTCTATTTCGCAGGCCGATATCGACGAGATGCTGACAAGGGGCAGCGGCGTTGCGGACGGCAAATACCGTATCTATCTGTACTTTATGGAACTGCATTCGCTGCAGGACAAAGCCGCGTTTCTCCGTCAGGAATATGGCATTGGCGGGCGCAGCCACGCGCTGAAGGACGCAGATCATAGCTGGGAAAACCACGACGGCAAGGGCATCAAGCTCACCAGAGGTTCACTGCTCAGTCCGGACGCTGAAATCCTGCTGACATGGAACCGTGTGGAGAAGTGTATCGGCGAGTTAATTACCACAGACCGTTACCTCTCGGATGCGGAAAAAGCTCATCTGCCGGTCTATCAGGAGGAACAACAAACCCGTGACGAACTGCGGGAAGCCGCAAAAAACATGACGGATACGCGCCATGACGCTCAGTACCGATATACCCTTGGCGAAACCGTCCACATCGGCGTGAACGAATATACTGTCATCGGAGTTGGCGATGAAACCGTCACCTTAAGCGACGAGAAATTCCCGCTGCTGTCCAAGGAGATGTCCCGTACAGAGTTTGACCGCCGTTTGCGCGAGAACCCGCTCAACGACGGCCTTATCGTACAGGATGTTGAGCGCGAAGTCGTGGAGGAAGCAGAACCAGCCGGGGAAAAGGATGTACTTGAGTTCGGTACAGAGCTGACAATTGACGGACGACGCTTTGTGATCGACAGCGTGGATACCAAGTGGGATAAGGTCAGCTTGCGGGACGTAACCTTCGCGGATGCAACGGGTTTCCCTATCTTCCGTTCCGAAAGTATTGCCTTTGTGCAATATGCGCTTGAGCATCAAGAACCTGATCTGCCCGAGGAACAGCCTGCCGAAGTCAAACTGAAAAGCATCGTTCTGGACTTCACTCAACGGCGCATTGAAAAGCATAATTTCCGTATCACAGATGACAATCTTGGCCATGGCGGTGCGAAAATGAAATACGGATTCAACATTGCCGCCATCCGCACCTTACAAGCCATTGAAGCAGAAAAACGAATGGCCACGGCTGAGGAACAGGAAATCCTCTCTCGGTATGTGGGCTGGGGCGGTATCCCGCAGGCGTTTGACGCAGAAAATGCCTCCTGGTCAACTGAATTCGCCGAGTTGAAGCAGTTGCTGACAGAGGATGAATACAACTCCGCACGGGAGTCCACGCTGAACGCACACTACACTTCGCCTATCGTTATCAAGGCTATCTATCAGGCAATTGAAAACATGGGCTTCAAAACGGGTAATTTGCTGGAACCTGCCTGCGGTATCGGCAACTTTTTCGGACTTGTGCCGGAGAGCATGACCGGAAGCAAGCTATACGGTGTGGAACTGGACAGCATCACAGGTCGTATTGCTAAACAGTTGTACCAGTCTGCCAACATCACCGTGCAGGGCTATGAAGAAGCGAATCTTCCGGACAGCTTCTTTGATCTCGCCATCGGTAATGTGCCGTTCGGTTCGTACGGCATCGCGGATAAGCGGTACGACAAAAACCACTTCCTAATCCACGATTACTTCTTTGCCAAGACGCTGGACAAGGTCAGGCCGGGCGGCATTATTGCGTTCATTACGAGCAAAGGAACGCTGGACAAACGAAATCCCGCTGTGCGGAAATACATCGCGCAGCGCGCCGATCTGATTGGCGCAATACGTCTCCCCAACAATGCGTTTACTGCCAACGCCGGTACGCAGGTCACATCGGATATTTTATTTCTTCAAAAACGCGACTGTCCCGTGGAAACCGACCCAGATTGGGTGCATCTTTCCCAGACCGAGGGCGGCATCCCCATCAACAGCTATTTTGTAACGAACCCCGACATGGTGCTAGGAACGATGGGGTTCGACAACATGATGTACGGCAACCAGAGCGAAACCACCTGTATGCCGTTTGAAAGCGCTGATCTGGCTGACCAGCTGAGGATCGCCATTGAAAACATCCATGCGGAGCTGACCGATTATGAGCGGGATGAGTTGGAGGAAAACGAAACAGAGTCCGTTCCTGCCGACCCGAACGTGCGCAATTTCAGCTTTGCGCTGGTGGACGGGCAGGTCTATTATCGCGAGAACTCGCGTATGAACAAGATCGAGGTTTCCGTCACGGCAGCAAACCGGATACGGGGCATGATCGAGCTGCGCGACTGCACACGCCGTCTTATCGAATACCAGCTGGAGGATTACCTTGACGACGCCATTCACCGTGAACAGCAAAAGCTAAACACACTGTATGACCGCTTCACGGCGCAGTACGGCCTGATCAACAGCCGAGCCAACGACATGGCGTTCTCGGATGACAGTTCTTATTGCCTGCTTTGCTCTCTTGAGGTAATCGACGAAAACGGCGAGCTGGAGCGCAAGGCAGACATGTTCACCAAGCGCACTATCAAGCCTCATACGGTTGTGACCTCGGTGGACACGGCAAGTGAAGCGCTTGCGGTATCCCTTGCGGAAAAAGCCTGCGTAGATCTCCCGTACATGTCAAGCC
>JAEZSP010000091.1 GCA_023421735.1 Bacillota bacterium
TTGCCAAGGTGGAGGTCGCGAGTCCGAGTCTCGTCTACCGCTCCATATGCGCCTTTAGCTCAGTTGGTAGAGCACCTGACTCTTAATCAGGGTGTCCAGGGTTCGAGCCCCTGAAGGCGTACCAGAAAGGCGTCGCGTAAGCGGCGCCTGTTTTAATGTCCCGTTCAATCGCCAAAATGGCTGTCGAGAAATGAGAGGATCGCCCCGGAATAGCCCGCGTCCTGCGCGGGATCGAGAAAATATGCTTCTTCGCATACGCGATGGCGGTTCCCCTCGACGACGTATGTCTGCGCGGTCGGCGCAGCCTTGGTCAAACGGAGAAAGCTTTCATAGGGAACGACCCGATCGCCCAACGAGTGCATGAGAAGCGCCGGGCGACCGTTCAGTTTTTTGATTTCGTCAACCGGGTTGATGTGCAGATTGCCAAACCCGTATTTGATCCCCATCGTCAGCCACACGAACGGTTTCTCTGCAATGCACGCGATCTTCGGGAGGCCGCCCTGTGCCATGTTGTCGGTGAGCATGTCCGGCCAGCTTGATGCTGCGCTCACCGAAATCACCGCGTCGATCTCGGGCGTCTCGCCGATGGCGTCGATCGCCGCCGTTCCGCCCATTGAAAACCCAAACGCCACGATGGGAAGCGCAGGGTCGATCTTCTTCGTATCCCAAACCGCTGCGCGGATATCGAGGTATTCGGTCGTGCCCACGCCGAGCGTGCCGCCCTCGCTTTCGCCGCGTCCGCGCAGTTCCACAAGCACCGACGAATAACCTGCCGCCTGGAGCATCTTCGCGTGTCCGAAGAACATGGTGACGGAAGGCGCGTGGAAGCCGGAGGCAAAAATGACAACCGCGCGGGGGTCTTTTGCATCTACCCGCCACGCAGCCAGATTGAGCCCATCCTCTGTGGTCAGGGTGAAGCGCTCTGCCTCGATCCCGAAATCGGAGGGCGCATAGACCGTTTTGAACGTCACATGCCCGTCTACCACTTCGCCCGTCTTTCTCCACCCATAGTGCGCCAGGAATGCCACGCCCAACACGAACAGGGCGCACAGCACAATCGCCAGTATTTTGATGACGATACGTTTTTTCATTCGAAACACCTCGTTTTCTACATTCGCGCGCATGTGTACAAAATCCTTCCGAAGCGCCTGCATGCTCAAAAAAGGTGTGTAATTGGATAACGCCTATATGCTGTATTGGTCAAAATGTGCGGAGGGCTTGACGAATGGCAAATCTACGCTATCATGGAAAGAAAACGAAGGCGGGCAAAGACATGAAGTACGTCGATATCAATGCCGATCTCGGGGAGAGCTTCGGGGCGTATACCATCGGGATGGATGGCGCGGTGCTTACGCATATCACCTCCGCGAATGTCGCGTGCGGCTTTCATGCCGGGGATGCGGTCGTGATGGAAAAGACCGCGCGCATGGCGGCGGAGGCGGGCGTGGCAGTCGGCGCACATCCGGGTTATCCCGACCTGGTGGGATTTGGGCGGCGCGAGATGGCAATTACGCCGGATGAAGCTTGCAGTTATGTGAAGTACCAGATCGGTGCGCTCATGGCGTTCGCACCGGTGCGTCACGTGAAGCCGCACGGGGCGCTCTACAATCGCGCTGCGATTGATTTGCCGCTCGCACAGGCAATCTGCCGAGGAATCCGCGCGGTCAATCCAAAGCTCATATTGCTGGGTCTTTCGGGGAGCGCCATGGAAAAGGCGGCGGAAACGAGCGGCCTGCGCTTTGCCCGTGAGGTGTTCGCCGATCGCGGTTATATGCCGGACGGCACGCTTGCGCCGCGCAGCATGGCGGGCGCGTTCGTCCGCGATGAAGGGGAGGCCATCGGACGCGTCGTGCGCATGATCCGCGAAGGGCGCATGCGCGCCATCGACGGGACCGACATCCCGATCCGCGCGGATTCGGTGTGCGTGCACGGCGACAATCCGCAGGCGGTGACGTTTGCGCGGTCGATTCGCGCGGCCCTCGAGGCGGAAGGGATCGGAGTGCGTGCCCTTTCGGAAATTGTATGAAAGCCGACATCCGGCTTGCGGGCGATCGCGCGCTCGTCGTGGAACTTGGGGACGAGATCAGCGCGGCGGTCAATGGGCGCGTGCGGGCGTTTTGTCTTGCGCTTGAAGCGCGGGGCATCTGCGGCATCGTTGAGATCGTGCCGACTTATCGCTCCGCAACGGTTCACTACCGCCCCGAAGAAATCGCCCGGCGCGCTTTGGAGGATGAAATCCGTTCCGCCGCTCTGGAGGCGGGGGAGAGTGCGTCATCTCCGGCGCGGCTTGTTGAAATTCCGGTTCTGTACGATGGCCCCGACCTCGCGTTCGTTGCGCAGCATGCGAACCTGTCGATTGCGGAGGTCGTGCGGATTCATGCCGGGGCAGAGTATCTCGTCCACATGCTTGGATTTACGCCGGGCTTTGCGTATTTGGGTGGCATGGATGCGCGGATTGCGACGCCGCGTCTCACCCAGCCGCGCACGCGCATCCCGGCGGGCTCGGTCGGCATCGCGGGCGCACAGACAGGCGTCTATCCCATCGACTCGCCGGGCGGTTGGCAACTGATTGGCAGGACGCATTTGAAGCTCTATGATCCCGCGCAGGCGCATCCATTTTTGCTGGACGTGGGCGATCGGGTACGGTTTGTGCCGGTGGAGGAGGGCGCGTCATGAGCATTCGGATTCTTTGGGCGGGTCCGTCGAGTACGGTTCAGGACAGGGGCCGCTTTGGCTATCGTCGATTCGGCGTTCCCACGGCGGGAGCGGCAGACGAGCACGCATATCGGCTTGCAAATCTGCTGGTCGGAAACGCAGAAAATGCGGCGGCCGTCGAATCGACGCTCGCCGGGCCGACCATAGCATTTTTGGAGGATTGCGCGGTTTGTCTGACTGGTGCGGAGTTTACACCCAGCCTGAACGGGAAGCGGATCGAAATGTACCGCGCCTTTCTTTGTCGGGCGGGCGACGTGCTGGAAATGGGTGCGGCAACGGTGGGCTGTAGGGGATATATCGCCGTGCTGGGGGGCATCGACGTTCCGGTTGTAATGGGAAGCCGTTCGACGTACGTCCGCGCGGCGCTCGGCGGGCACGAGGGGCACGCGCTGCGCGATGGGAATACCCTTCCGGTCGGCAGGCATAGGGACTTGCCGCGCGGAATTTCACTGCGATGCACGGCGTTGCCCCTCAGGGAAGACAATCCTGTGCTTCGCGTCGTCCTTGGGCCGCAAGACGATTATTTTGCGCCGGAGGGCATCGATGCGTTCTTTGCGTCGGCATATAAGGTGCGTGTGGAATCCGACCGCATGGGTGTGCGGCTTTCAGGCGCGCCGATCACGCATTTGGGCGACGGAAATATCATATCGGATGGTGTGAGCGCCGGGGCGATCCAGGTTCCGGGAGACGGGCTCCCCATTGTCCTGCTCGCGGATGCGCAGACGACGGGCGGATACCCTAAAATTGCCCATGTTGCGACGGTCGATCTGAGCCGGCTTGCGCAGTTGAGACCGGGGGACGGTGTGCGCTTTGCGCCGATTCCTGTGGATGAGGCGCAGGCACTCTATCTGGAACGGCTGCGCGCGTATGAAGCGCTTGTACAGCGGCTTGATGCCATTTCTGCGCGTGCGCGCGACTTTGAGGTGAAAATCGCCGGGACAGCCTATCGCATTTCGGTCGGCCCGGCGGAGCCTTAAGTCACCGCGAGTCCCTGCGCGCCAATATCGGGCAGGCAGGTGCACGCGGTGATGCAGTGAAACGCCAGCCGCCCTTCGCGTTCGATGCGCAGCACGCTTACCGATCCCTGGTTGCCGTTCAATACATAAAAGAAACGTCCGGATGGTTCGATGGCGCAGTCGATGGGCGCACCCGTGCCCGATGGGATGCTTAAAACAGACTCGATATAGTTGAGCGCACCGTTCGGTGCGACGTCATATTGGGAGATGTTGCCCGTTCCGGCGTTTGCGGTATATGCGTGCCTACCGCTTGGCGTCGCGGCAACCCAGCAGGTTGCCTGCTGTCCGTTGGGAACGGAGGGGGAGACGACCTTCAGCGCGTTGTAATCCACGACATACGAGCTGAGGGCGTTTGGCCCGGCTTCGGATACCAGTAAAACGCCGTTGCGCGTAAAGGTGAGGCCAAAGGGCACAGCGCCGGACGAAGGATTGACCGTGCCGTTTGTGAGCGTGCCACACGGTTCCACGTCGTACAAATCGAGGCGGTTCGTCGTTCGCTCGCTCACGGCAAGGTATTTGCCGCAGAAGCTGAAGGCAACGCACGCGGGCTGTGCGTCCGGTTGCGACAGGGGGTAGACCGCGCCTTCAATGGGCAGGAGGCGCCCATTGCCGCATACCCGGAAGCCCGCGATGTTTGAAGGATGATCGTCGTCCCCGCGATTTGCGACGTACAGAAGCCCGTGGAAATAGGCGACGCTGACGGGTCCGACACCCTGTGCGCAAGAGACGTTCAGGAGGATGGGCCGCCCGCACCCGATGCTGAACACGCTGATCGTGCTGCTCGCCGCGTTGACGACAAAGAGAAATTGCCCGTCCGGCGAGACGGCGACGGAGCCCTGTGAGGCAAGAGGATCGACGACCGACTCGCCTGTGCCCGCGCCGCAAGTGGGGAACGCGCCGACGGGGCATAGGGCGCCCTGTGGGAAGCGACGCAAGGCGGCTGCCGCGTTTTCCGCACAGTTGGTCATCGAAAAGAGAAAGCGGAAGGATTTATCGTTTACGTGCATAAAATCACGCTCCGTATTTGATTGATTCCCTCCTATTCTATGATTCGATCAAATGCGCGGTGTACGAAAAAAACGGCGGCGCCACAAGGCGCTGCCGTTGATCTTTGAACCTTCTTAAAGGGCTACCATGACAGAACCGCCGTTCGCGGTTCGTACTTCAACGAGGAGACCGCCTCCCGCAGCGCTCACGCGGAGGATCAACGACAATGTTTGCCGGAGGCGAAGGGACACGTTTTGGTTCTGTATCTGCCGCTTCAGGGGGATCCAGCCGATCGGGAGAGCAACTCCCGCGAGCAGCGCCCACCATCAGCGATCAAAGATAACGTTTCCATTGATGTGGCAGTCGGCCTTCATGGCATCGCAATGATCTTCTCGATTGTCTCAAAAATGCAGCACCCATAAAGGCATACGTTCCCTGTGGCGGCCGAAGAAGACCGAACCACAGGGAGCGGTTTTTTTCAGGATAGATGATGTCGTTACAGTACGTCCAAGCATAAACAGCCGACTCAATGGTGGATCTTGTGCGTGGTTTTACGTTCGTAAACCAATTCATTGCCCCATTGTTCACCCGTAGGCGCAAATCCATATCGACTGTAGAATTTAATTGCGACTTCATTTTCAGGCTCGACACAGAGTCTGATGGGAGAAGCGTCGTATTGGCAAGACAGCAATTCGACAAGCTTTTCAAGCGCTTGTGTGCCGAAGCCCTTTTGTTGTTGAGAGGCATCGATCATGAAACGGATGATCCAGGATTGATTGGCCGCTTCATCATTGCCGTACATGGCGAAGCCGACCAAGCTGCCATCGTGATAAATGCCGACCGGATGCATGCCGGATTCGGTTTTTGCTTCCTCCAATGAATCGGCGTTGGCTGCAACAAACCCCTTTTGCGCCGGGGCGACGGACAATGCAATGCATGCATCCCTGTTTTCAGGGGTTATGTCGGCCAATGTGATCATGTTGCCTCCTCCAATGGTTATGATATGCAAATAAAAGGAGTATCGTCGTCGGGAGCAATTTCGCCAATCCCGCTACCGAATGATCCTTGTCGTATTCGGCTTTCGCATCGGCGGTTTGGTTTCGTTTTCAATAGATCCGATTGCTGCCGCGGAGCAGATGACGTGTTCCCTGGGAATCCCGCACTCGAACAGGAAATCGCGCACGTCGGGATCGTTGCGCAGCCAGTGGAGCTGATTGAGATAACAACTGCCCAACCCCAAAGACTGCGCCGCAAGGAATATGTTTTCAAGGGCGAGAGAACAGTCCGCCATCGCATTTTCGTAATTCGGCTTGTTGGACGCCACGATCACCGTCGGCGCGTGATAATAAAAGTTGTAATTTTCCTTTGCCGAAGCGGCTTTCGCCCCAAGCTTGCCGGGGTAATCGTCGTCCGGTGTCCAATGCTGAAAGCCTTCGCGCACGAGCCCGTTGAGCCGTAAAAGGGATTCCCTGTTTTGAATGGCTGTAAACAACCAGCTTTGGTTATTGCCGCCGCTCGGTGCCCAAATTGCGGCCTCGAGCAGCGTTTTGAGCTGCTCATCTTCAATTTGCCGGTCGGAATAGCTTCTGGTGCTCCGACGGGCGCGAATCGCATCCAGCACTTCGTTGTGAATCATGACGATCATCCTCCTCTTATTGATTTCTGCATGTGAAAAATTGCCCTGTACATTCACACGCGCATTGTCATTGAGGTTTCAATTCATTATATACCGAAATGGATGCTGCATAAAGGTGAAGATAGACAAGCGCATTGCGGGACGGATGATGTGACGGATGAGGTCGGTATTCGCACTGCATATCCCTGGCTGCACTCATGATTTATGAGGAATTTCCTCTATTTGCCGGTCGTCCGATGTTTTCCAATACTCTGACCCGTCCTTTTTGCGACGCAAAAAGCCGTGATCGATCAATTCGCGCCGCAGCAGAAAGTAATCGTCGAAGGTATGCCATCGGTTGCAGATATCGTTGACCTCGCGTTCGGAATAAATGTGATCCGGCGTAAATTGTTCTGACAGATACTGAAGGACTGTCCGCCGTGCGTTTTGCCGTTTCGGCAGCTGAACAATCCTTCCACCGTTGTCGAGATACTGCATGATGTTCGCTTTCCGTTCGGCGCTCATGTCCTTCATCGCTGGGTGCTCTCCTTTTTTTCAAGCCATATCTCCAAAAGCGCGTCAATATCGTCCGAGAATGCGCGCTCCGTCTGGCTCTCCTTCTTTTCCAGCTGGTCAAGAACGACCATGGAAAATGTCTCGGCGCCATATTGATTCCATTCCGCGAGCATGGCAGGTTCCGGACACATATTCATCGAAAGGGCAAACGCAACTCGATTTTTCTGACCCTCCAGATTTTTTGTGGATTTGATCAGCATGCGCTGATTCCCGCCGCACTGAACGGCGTAAATCCCGCCGATCATGGGCTTATTCTTGTACGCGCTTAAAAGCGCCTTTTTCTTTGCCGAGTCCATGTCCGCACCTCCCCATATGATTCGTTTTACCGCCCCATCGCGCATATTTTCGCCCCCGCCAGTTATTGAGTGTACACGAGGAATACGCAAAAGACAACAAACGCTTCGTAGAGTGGGACATGGATCGCATGGGCATGGGCTCGGATCCCAAGTACATCGGCGCCTGCAAGGGGCTTGCGCCGCGGACATCTTCGACGGCGACCTGGAGGACCTTCAATCCGGCGGCACATCGAATATCTCTGTGGATGCGCAGGATTGTCATTTTATAATGCCGTAGGCGCGCTGAACCTCCTGCACGAAGAGGATGCCTCGGCCCGGTTCGTCGATGTTTGCGCCGATGCGGATCGCTTCCATGATCGCATCCGTTTTTTCGACTTCCGCGAGAATCAAAACCAGTTCCTTTTCCGGCTCGATGTCCATGGCGAACAGTCGCTGCGTCTCATGTACGCCCGAACCGCGCGCGTTGATGATGGTACCGCCCTTCGCACCCGCCTTTATCGCCGCATCGATGACCAACTCGGCATTGCCCTTTTCCACAATCGTGGTAATGGCATGAAACATCACCAGAACCTCCTCGTCTCCCGTCGTGTTGTCTCCGCAATTTCGGCTTCCCGTAAACGCGACCACCTTGGTCGAGTAGGCAATGCCATGGTTGGGTTTCGCAAGCTCGAGCTCTTCGTTGAGCCCTTTTAAGACTCGGTGCGCGGTCGCCTGCCCTGCGATGATGTGTACGATCTCCTTGCGTACGTCTGTCAACCCAAGAGAGCTCAAAAACCCATGTGCAGTACCCTTGCCGAGCAGAACTGTCCCGCCCGGCGCACCCAGCCTGCGGGCAATCTTCAGCACCTTGCTCCCTTGTCCGCATGAAACAATGGCGCAGATGCGCTCAATCCGGCATTCGTCGTTCGTCACTTATGTTCCCTCCCGCCTTCTCGTTGTCAGCTTGAAGATTCCGCCCAGCACCTGCAAGGCGATCAGCGGCGTCAGTGCGACCATGGCGATCATCCCGAAGCCGTCCACCACAACACTCGCTCCTTCGATGGCGTCCGCCGCTCCCTGCGCGAAGGCAAGCACAAACGTTGCTGTCATCGGACCGGATGCGACTCCGCCTGAGTCGAACGCAATACCCACGAAGAGCTTCGGCACGAAGAACATCAGGGCAATTGAGATTGCGTAGCCGGGCAAAAGATAATGCCAGAGCCGGATAGCGGGTGTCGCAATACGAAGCATTGAGAGCGCGACCGCTGTGCCCACGCCGATGGCGAGTGTCACAAGCACGATGCGCCTTCTGACATAGCCGCTGGTCACATCCTCAATCTGGTTTGTAAGAACATGCACGGCGGGCTCTGCGAGGATTGTCACGAAGCCAAGAAGGAATCCCACCATGATGAGTGGTGCCTTCGAGTCAAACGAGGCGATCTTCTCGCCCAGAACCAGCCCCACATCCATGAAGCCATTGTTCACCCCGCTTAAAAACAGCACCAATCCAATGAACGTGAACAGAACGCCTATCGCAATCCGCCGGAGTACCTTTTTCGAAGAGCGGATCAGAAAAAGCTGTGAAAGAGCAAACAGCACCACGATGGGAGAAAGTGCAATCAGTATCTCAAGCGCGATGTGCCCGAGCGATTGGATGAACGGCCAGATGATTGTACCAGAATCGAGTCCACCGATCGAGACCTCGCCAGAGATCCTGCCATGACCGCCGAAGACGCTCATCACCATCACGGATAGGATCGCGCCCACCGACGCAATAGCCACAAGCCCGAACGAGTCCTTCTCAGATCCTTTTGAGTCCTTCTCTATCGCAGAAACACCGACTGCCAGCGCCAAGATAAATGGCACCGTCATCGCGCCCGTCGTTGCTCCCGATGCATCGAACGAGATCGCGAGAAATTCTTGCGATGAAAAAAGCGCCAAGGCAAGAACCGTAAAATAACACACCGCGAGCACCTTGTAAAGCGGAACGGAAAACACGATGCGCAAAAGCCCAATCGTCATCATGACCGCAATGCCGACAGATACTGCCACCTCAATCGACGTCTTCGAGATTGCCCCGGAGGTTACCGCCGCCACCTGATCGGCCAGAATATGCAGATCCGGCTCCGCGATAGAAACAAAGAAGCCCAGAATCAACCCACCCGCAATCACCATCAAGAGCTTATTCGTCTTCGCGATGGCCTTGCCCATGATCTGCCCAATGGGCGTGATGCCGATGTCCACGCCAACCAAAAACACCGTTAGCCCTGCCGTTACCAAAAACGCCCCCATGAGAAACCGCCACATGACAAGATTTCCGACGGGCGCAATCGTAAAATGAAGAATGATCACAATCACCGTGATTGGTAGAACCGAATAAAGAACCTCCTTCGCCTTTTCTGTCAACACATTCAATTGCTTTCCTCCCCGCACATTGGATTGCTCCTATATTTTGTTGCTCTTGATAGAAGCACTTCAAAGATCAATTCGTTTTCTATGAGTTTTCACCCTACCCCCATCGGGGCACCGCACGTTAAACGTGGAGGCCTTTTCCAGTATAACATAACGACAAAGCGCGTGCAATTATTTTCCCGTCACACGCGGTTTCACGTACTTAATTTCTTGCCAGAAACGGCTCAGTGAATACCATTTAGAAAGTAGATCGCCTCATTTGGGATTGGACGGACTTCAAAGGTGGGGCCATCTTCATCGATCGGCAACTGCTTCATGAAAAAAAGAGGTGCGGTCTCTATAAATTCGCGCCGCCTAAAAATGACAAGCCACGCCGGATCACACCAGCTCCTTCTGTTATGAAGTTGCTCAAGGAACGTCGAAAGAAACAGATGGAGGATCGCCTCGCAGCAGGCGCGCTCTGGCGAACGAGCTCGATCTCGTCTTTACGGACAAACTTGGATGTCACGATGTCCACAACACCATATCGCACAACTTCTAGTGGATTGTGACGGCAATGGGTTTGCCCGACATGCGTTTTCATGATCTTCGACACAGCTCCGCGGTCCCATCGTCCCGCGCAGGGGATGACGTGAACACCGTTCAGGAGAACCTCGGGCACCACACGGCGGTATTCACGTTGGACCAATACGGGCACGTCACAGCTAGTACTCTGTCCATAACAGAAGTGATGGAATTCGGCGCAGTCCTTTTGTTCCTGACACGAAGCCGGAGCGCAGGCGTAGCAGCGCTACGTCAAGCGGAGAGCGACAAAGCCAAGGACGAAAGGAGTCATCGAAAACGCGGTTCTGTTGTGGATGGAGTACTAGTATGAGAAATGAGAGCGCAGCTCGAACGGAGGCCTTTATAAGCCGTCTCAATAAAGGGTCATAAAGGGTACACTAAAGGCTAAAAGCCCATTACGAGGATAAGAAAACCCCCGAAATCATTACGATTCCGGGGGCTCTGTGTGGCAGGGGCAGAAGGACTCGAATTATTGTTGAACGTACAACAGAACGATATATAGTGCAACACCATACAATGAGGACACCATATATTGCGGTTTAATGTAACGTAGCACCACCCTA
This sequence comes from Bacillota bacterium, assembly GCA_023421735.1. The sequence continues at coordinate 10,724 of JAEZSP010000091.1, forward strand.
AACACCTCGATCAATCCGGCTAAGTGGTATTTTTAGTGGTCAGATCAGCCTTAGTTTTCGTTTTCGCGATACTAGAGTGAGTTAAGTTAATACTAAGTATTTGTGATATTTATTTCTTACGTTCAGAAGTTCATAGAACAAGCTGATCAGGTTATATTTGACATTCCACATATTGATTTTACAAAGGTATATAACTCGGAAAGTACATTACCATTCATTATAGAAGCAAAATCGGCAAGGAAGTAAATATCATGAAGTGCAATCGGCGCATTATCATAATCGTCTAAACAAAAAGGATTGATTAATAAATCTCCGAAAGCAGCAAAGCAACGTATGATATAATTTTCATCTTTAAATGACATTTTTCCTAATAGCCACTCCGCGCGTACTTTTTTTTCGGAAAGGATGTCTACATAAAACTCGAGCCTTTTATTGAACTCATTTTCTTGGTTTGGGCTCTTAAAATGTTTTTTACGCAAATGTGTCATGATTTCAGAAGAAATTGCTCTATCTAAGCTAACAAATCCGATCGAGTATTCAGATAAGGTGAAAAGCAAAGGGGGTATTTCTTGTTGGAGATCAAGATACATTTTCGACTTACTTAGGTCAGATGAAATGCGACGATATGACTTATCGAATATTCTTGCATACTTTATCGACTTATGGTTAAAGATACTCATATATATTCATACTCCTATAATAGGGAAAGTTTTGTTTCATAAGTGTTCGTTATGACAATATTCTAAGCTATTTCAAAACGCGAGCCATAATCCACGCCACCTAAAATTTTAATCATTGCTGCGTCATAGCATGCCCTAACTCGACTCACAGTACGGTGAATCTTGAAACTCATCGTACTGTGAGTATACTCGTAGCATAATTATGTTGTCAAGCATCGTTAAGAAAACTTAAATTTTGATAAGTGGCAGTCCTTTGCGTTGCTCGCATACCAAGTCCGTCCATCAATCCGCTGCATTTATTGGTCGGACATTTTTGACCCACCAATCCGGCTATCACGTCGCGCCCTGTGCTCGATCCGCCACAGTGCCGCGCCCTCTGTAGCGCTTGTCCAATCGCTGAGGAACGCCCGCACGCCTTTATGCCCGTGGAAGCGCGTCTCCATGTCGAGCGCTCGCTCAAGCTCGGCGTCTTTGTGCAGGTTGCGTATAGCACGCGCCTGTAGGGCGCGCGCACGTTGGACGCCGACGCCCATACAGACGCCCACGCGCGCATAGGACAGCCCTTCAAGCTCGTGCAAGCGGATTGCCTCGCACTCGTCGGGCGCAAGCCGAGCGACGGCCTCCATGAGCGCCGCGCTTTGCTCGTCCGCGAGCAAGGACGCGTCGGCGGCCGCGAGGCTCTCGTCTGCCAGCATATCAAGGCGCGTTGTCGCTCCGCCCTCATCGCCGAGCAAGGGTTCGTCCAGCGACACGGCGCGAGCGAGCGTGCGCTTGCGCCCGGAGAGACCGACAGCCTCCCGCATGGCCTTCCACACGTGCAAATAGGCAACCGTTGACCATGCGCCGCGCGCGGGTTCCCACGCATCAACAGCGACATATAGGCCAAGAAAGCCCGCTTGCGTCAAGTCGTCGATGGTCACGGCGTTGTCGAGGTCGACGTAACGCCGCGCGAGTTTGTAAATGAGCCCGTAGTTCTGCTTATACAAATCGGTGAGCCGTGCCCGGTCGCCGTTCCTGATCGCCTGAACGAGTTCGTACATAAGCCCTCCCATTCATCCCACCCTCGGTTGAAACGAGGGTGCGTTCCGAATGCCCTCAGTTGAAATGAGGGCATTCCGTGTCGAATATACTGCGTTGAACGCAAGGTATTCCGTCGGTTGAACCGACAGAATCACGCGTTCTTGAGCTCGTCGTAATGTTCGAGTAGGCCGACATATGCGTCGAGCAACGAGGCCGTGCCGTCGATGCGCCGCCGTGGGTTCCGCTGCTTTACAGGCACAACGTTCCCGTTGCGGTCGGCCTGTACGCCTGTGTTCGTCAAGCACCATTTCAAAATCGGGTTGTCGTTGTAGTTGATCCGCTTCGCCTGTAGGTCGAGCCCCATTTGCTGCATGGGAAGCGAGAGCGTCTTTGCGCCTTGCTGCGTGCGAACCATTCGGAAGCCCTGCGCCTCCATCTCCGCCGTCCAATACCTCGCGCTGTAGTTGTCGTAAAATATCCAGCCGGGCGTGATACCGTGCTCGCGCACCATCTCAAGAAACCACGCCGTAACGTCTGAATAATTGATCTTGTTGCCCGCGCACAGGCGCAACAGCCCGCGTTCCATCCACTTGTTATAGGGGATGCCCTCGTTTTGCGCCAGAGCTGCTGCGAGTGTCGGGTCGAGCGCGCTGTTATCGTCTCCGAGCAGGGGGTCGCGGTTGAAGCTCCTGCGAAGGTGGGCCACGTCTTGATAAGCCGCCGTAAGAGCTTCCCCACGCGTGAGCCGGAAGCGGCAGAACAGCGCGCCGGACGCATCCGCGAGAAACTCCACGCCCGCGGCATCAATGGGCCAGAGGGCGACCACACGGCCCGTTACAGGCTCCCGATCAATCAAGGCGAACGAGTTCCCGCGCTCGTACAGGTGCGCCGCCATTTTATGTAGGAACGCACTCGGAGGCATGCAGGGATTCGGTTCGACCTGCAATAGACGGTTCAATCGCGGGTCGCCCGTGGTCGAGCGGTCGCCGTCGAGGATCATGTGCGCGCCTTCGAGCTTGCTCGCATGGGTCGCGATAGCCGAGACACCCGCGCGGAAGATGTCTGATTTCCACGGGTCGCCGCTCCATGTAGTGAAGCTGCGCGCGGAGCCGTCCACAAGTTCAAGCCGCTGCGCCCGTGCCGGGCTCGCCTCGCGAAGCGGGCGCCTGAGGAGGCGTTGCATGAGGTTCATCGGTCGCTCGCCTCCTCCATGAACGGCCGGGGATCGAGCGCGCTTTGGTCGCTACAAGGGCGAAGTTCTCGAACAAATCGCGAGTTGACGAGCGTCTCAGTCGCGCCTTCGGGGCAAATTCCGATGAATTCCCATAGCGCGGGTACGTCCCGCACGCGGGCGCGCCGGATGATTCGCCCGTCGGCAAGCAGGATGTCCCACAGCGTGGGGGTGGCGGTCGGTTGTTTCATATATGAGCCTCCTTCGTGTCGTGTGGTCGCCGGGGGTCCTGTGCCTCGCGTGGGTGGGTGTCGCCGCCGGGGGTACTGATTGGGCAAGTACCCTTGGGTTCTGCGCATCGCGCGGGTGGGAGAGCTTTCGCTCAGACTTGAGCTAAAGTCTCCTTTCGAGCGGGTAGCTTGGGTGGAGAGGGTGGAGTGGTTTTGCTTACCTTTACAGCACACGCCGTATACGTGTATAATACATTGTATTCTCCCTCCATGGTCTTTTACAGAAATATGCTCCACCCACTCCACCCAAGTGCTCGAAAACCCTTGATTTCATTGGGCTTTCGCAGGGTGGAGTAGTTGATTTTCTGCTCCACCCTCGCTCCACCCCTCCACCCATTTTGGGTGGGGTTGGGTGGAGCACTTTGCCGTTTGGGTGGAGCATCTCCACCCCGCGCTCCACCCGCGCGCGCGTCACGGTCTGTTAAGGGGAAGTAAATATTCACGGATTCCGTGAAGTGTGCGCGAGACCTTCGGGCTTGCGATTCCGGCAGATTCCAATCGCCGCGTCGCGTCCTCAGAAATCGCCGTGAGCGCGCGCCCAAGCTGCGCGGCGGTCGTGTTTGCGGGTACATCGACCAGATTTTTCAATGTCGAGGCGCGTGTCCAGCGCCACGAAGTGAGCGGCAGATTCCAATCGAGTGCGCGCCGAAGCTCTTCCTCGAAGGGTTGCGCACGGTCGAAATCACGGTTCCGCGCTTCGAGCTGTGCCCGTTCTGCAGATGACAGCCGAAAGCCCTGCGGATCGCGTAGGAACCACGCGTAAGCTTGTCGCCAAAGCTGCGGCACATCGAGCCTGTCCAGCCGTGCGAGGTCGATTTTGTCGACGTGGATGACCCAGAATCTTCGCGAGCCCGATTCGTCAACAAGAAATCCGGACGGGTTCACGGTCGCTGCAAAGCTTGCGCGCCTTGGACGGCGTACTGCGATGCGCCCATACGGCGGACGAATTTCGTCAACCGCGGCCGTCAGAAACGCCTTCAACGCCGATTGTTCGCGCTTGAGCGTCGCGTCCAATTCTCCGAGCTCAACGATCCACGCGCCCGTCGCACGAATCAAAGAATCTTTGTTCGCCACGTCGATGGTCGCGCCTTCGGCGAACCACGCCGACTTCATCGCCAACTTCCGGAAGAACTGCGTTTTTCCACAACCTTGTGGCCCTTGGAGAACGAGCACGCCGTCCGCGCCGTAAGGTTCCGCCTCGTCATTCAGTGCCAGCGCGATGCATTGATGTAGCCATTTCAAAACGAGAACAGCGTCGAGCGCGCCAGCGCCTATTCCGAGAATCGCGCAAAGCTCGGGGAAGCGGTCGCGTCCGTCCCAAGGTTCGGCTTTATCTTTGAGCAGGTCCTCGACGGGGTTGAATCGGTCCACGTCTGCGGCCGCGGCAAGTCCCCTCGAAACGGTTTCGTAGGACGTTTTGAAACCTGAATAAATTATGAAATCTCGGACTATCGTCAACAATACTTCCGGCGCGTTTTCGTTTGAATACTTCGGACCGAGCCCGTCGATCTCGATGCGCCCGCCGATCAGGTTCAGACGAACAGAGACGCCCAGCGCGTTAAGCGCGGAACGGACGGCGTCGGCAGTGATCGGCCCCAGCCACTCCCACTCGGGCGTGGGAGCTGGTGCGGCAGGCGGCGGCGCGACGACGTTCGATTCGCCTGCGCGCATGAGCTCGTCGATCTCCGCCGGGCTAAGCGCCGCGCGAATCGCGTCCGCCGTCTCCGAGGTTTTTGTTATTGCGAACAAGCTCACCCGCCTCCTTTGCGAAAAGTTTGTAAAAAGCCAAAGTCACTTCGAGCCCACGTCCCCAAGTCGCGGCGTGCTCGTCGAGTAGCCGCTCAACGGGGGCGAGGTCCTCGAGAACCGCCGTGAGCTCGGGCAGGTCGGCGTTCGCGATCGTGACGCCGCCGAATCGGTCAGCCAGCGCGAGTAGAGCGAGCCGATACGCGCACAGGTCGAGCCACGCGCGCCGCATCCACGCTTCGAGGCGTCCCACGAGCTCCCGGTCGGCCTGCGCCTTCCGCACCTCCGCGGCCGGAACTGGCGCGTCCAGATCAAGCCCGAGTGCGAAGTCGGCGTTCAGCTTTGCGGCGGCGGCCTTGAGATCAAGGCCGAAAAGCTGCATCGCGAGGTCGATCGACGAGCCGCCACCACCGCACGCGAAGCACCGGCACGACGAACCCTTGAGCGACAGACTCGGATGATTGTCGGGCGAATGCCACAGGCAGCGCGCGCGGCCATTTCGCCCGATTGAGCCGACGTATCGTTCGTATGCCGCGCGCGCCGAGACGGCTTCGCGGATCGCGGCGAATGCGTCGGTTGTCACCGCGCGTTGTTCCCGCGGAGGTCGATACCTTTTTCACCGAGACCGTCAAACCAGTCAAAATATCGCTCACGTGGAACAATGAAGCGCCTGCCAGCCTTTATTGCTGGACAGCCCGGAATTTTGAAAGAACTATATACGGTTGGCAGGCTTAACCCGGTTTCGGCCTTGATTTCCTGCGCGGTTATGTAGCGGCCAGCTGTCTGCTTGTTCACTAGATGAACCCCCTTCGATAGCGTCGTCGAATAATGAACATGAATCAACTATGTTCAGCATAGTGCGTGAAATTCTACTTGTCAACTAAGAAAATGAATTGTAATCATTATTTAACTTGTGGATTGAACGCGGTTCGTCTATAATGTTCTAGGATGCTTAATAAAGGAAGTGAGTATTTTGGATTATTCGAAGCAAGTGCGCGAGACGTTCGGCGCTCGTTTGAAGGAACTAAGGCTCCACAAGGGAGAAAATCAAGTTCAATGCGCGGAGGCTCTCGGTTTTGATAAGACGAGATACAGCAAGTGGGAGTCGTGCACAGCATACCCCGAGGCAGGCGTTTTGTGGGCATTGGCTGATTACTTCGATACGACTGTTGATTATCTTATTGGCAGGAGTGGCATGCGAATTGATTCCAACGTGAAAATCGCAGAGGTAACGAACTTGTCAGAAGTGGCCATTGAACGCATTAAGCAAATGAAAACGATGGGCTTCTCCGATGTTCTGAGTATGACGATTTTCAATGAAGGCTTTATATCGGCTGTATCATGGTTGAATAAGCTTAGGAGCCCGATTCTATCCTGGGGGAATGTCGCGGTTATTAGGGAATCAGATATTGATGCAATAAAAGAAGGCATTGACTGCGGTTACAACATAATGGACATAGGCGAGTTTCGCAAAGTGTATATCACCCGGGCGAAAGAGGAATTGTCAAGGGTCATTGATGAAGTAGCTGAGCATCTGCAAACAGAACCGCCGCGTGAGTAATAAGCAGAGCGACGACGAACCTCATATAGGAAGGAGTGATATCATGCCACGCAAAGCAACGACGCGACGGGCGGCAGGGGAGGGCACCATTCGCCAGCGCTCAGATGGAAGATGGGAAGGCAAAGTAACGCTTGGCACCGATCCCGGCACGGGCAAGCAACTTCGCAAGTCCGTCTACGGGAGCACGCAAAAAGAAGTTCGCCTCAAGCTACAACAAATCAAGCACGACATAAGCGAAGGAACCTATACTGAGCCGTCCCGGATGCCTTTGGGCGAATGGCTTGATATATGGCTTCGCGAGTACACGGGCGGAATCAAAGAGCATACGGCGGTCACCTACGAGACGCAAGTCCGCATGCATATCAAGCCCGCCTTGGGGGCTGTACGCCTCACCGATTTGAGGCCGCACGAGATTCAAACCTTCTATAACGACCTCCACAAGGAGGGTGAGGGCAAGCCAGCACTTTCGCCAAAAACCATCAAGAATGTTCACGGCGTTTTGCATCGAGCACTCGACCAGGCCGTAATCATCGGGTATGTCAAACATAACCCATGTGTGGGCGTCCGGCTCCCACGTGTTGAAGAGGCGGAGATGCACCCTCTTGACGATGACCAAATAGCGGCATTCCTCAAGGCGATCGCGGGGAACGAATATGAAACTCTGTTCCTCGTTGACCTGTTCACGGGAATGCGGCAATCTGAGATTATGGGCCTTACGTGGGATTGTGTAGACTTTGAATCAGGGACGATTTATATTGACAAGCAGTTGATTCATGAGAAGAAGAAAGGTGGTATATATAAGTTCGGAACGCCAAAGAACGACAAGGCGCGCCGGATCACCCCAGCACCCTTCGTCATGAGAGCATTAGCCGAAAGGAAACTCAAGCAACAGGCAGATAAGCTGAAGATGGGGGAGTATTGGCAGAACGACATGAACCTCGTTTTCACTTTACCCTCTGGCGAGCACTACGCACATAACACTTTGTCCCATAATTTTAAGCGCATGGCTAAAGTAATTGGTGTCCCTGAGGCGTGCTTTCACGATCTCCGGCATACCTACGCGGTTTCATCCCTCCGGGCAGGCGACGACGTCAAGACCGTGCAGGAGAACATGGGACACCATACAGCAGCGTTTACGCTCGATAAATATGGGCACGTCACCACGCATATGAGGAACGAGAGCGCGGCGCGGATGCAAGCGTTCATAGAAGGCATTAAGAAGGCTTGACCTCTATCGAAAGTGGTCAAAAAGGTTGTTAGTGGTCAAATAAGTGGTCAAAGCACATTTTAGGCATGAAAAACCCCCCGAAATCATTGAGATTCCGGGGGATCTGTGTGGCAGGGGCAGAAGGACTCGAACCCTCAACAAAGGTTTTGGAGACCCACGTGTTACCATTACACCATGCCCCTACATTCGCGCTGCGAACAAGAAAGATTATACTACAGGGTTCATCTTTTGTCAATATAGAGTGGAGAAATTTGACTCTCAAGCCTGCGGACAGCATCGCGATGCGAGTCGGCTTGTGTTCTCGCAATACAAATAAAATATATCGCAAAACGATAAAATTATGTTGACAATCAATGCTTTGAATGGTATGATTTTGCAGAAGAAATATACCGGGAGGGGCAAAAATGGATTGGAACGAAAACAAGAGCATTCAACTTTCTCAAAATTGCGTCATCATTTTTATGATTCTGCTTGCCATCATGGATGTTTGCGGCTTCTGGTTTGCTCCGTATTTCATCATTCGTACCCGTTCAATGCAGTTTTCTGACAACAAAACTTTATTGTTTATCATTATTTACTGCCTAAGCGTATTCGGATGGATTCTGCTCATCAGTCTTTACAAGCTGCTTCGAAACATGAAGCGTGGCATCGTTTTTGATCGGATGAATGTGAAGGAACTGCGGTACACATCGTGGTGCTGCTTCGGCGCGTGCGTCATCAGCCTTCCCAGCACGGCATATTATCTGCCCTTTGTGGTCATTGCCATCGCGGCGGGGTTTATGGGGCTGATCGTGCGCATCGTCAAGAACACGTTTGAGCAGGCGATTGCCATGAAGGAAGAATTGGATTTTACCGTGTAGGGGAGTGAGCGGAGCAATGATACTGGTCAATCTCGATGTGATGATGGCGAGGCGAAAGCTTCCGGCAGGGACGTTGGCAGAAATGATCGGGATCACGCCCGCCAATCTGTCGATCTTGAAGAACAACAAGGCAAAGGCGATTCGCTTTTCTACCTTGGAGGCGATTTGCCGTGCGCTGCATTGTCAACCGGGTGATATTTTGGAATTCGTGGATGACGAAGAAGGAGGCGCGGAACATGAGTGAACCTGCAAATATGACCATTCCTACAAAGCATGAGGAATCCCAAAGGCCAACCTTCGCCGTTCGGAATGGGGAAGGTTCCTTTGCCGTTCTGAGCTTTCCGATCGCTTACCTGTACATATGGGGTTTCTGGAACGGACGGAGTATCACTTCGTCTATTGTGATCGTAGCCGTCTTTACGGTGCTCTTCCTCGCCGCGGGTGAGATTTGGAACCGACACAGACAGGCATCCGCCGAAAGCCGCATTTGGCTGGGTGGAACCGTTTTGCTCCTTGTTGCCATCGTTTTTGCGCCGGGCCGGGTGTGGGAGGGGCGAGAATTCTTGTTTCTCCACGCCTTTGCGATCTATTGGCTGATGGCCAGAAGTGGCCTTCTGGCGCGCGGTAGCACCAGTTGCTTCGTGTGGTACGATGCGCTCAATGCCGTCTTGTTAATCCCCTTGCGTAATTTCACATTGCGCGTTAAAATATTGTGGTACATGCTGACGCAGGGAACGCGTCCGGGCAAGAACGCCGCTTGGGCGATTTGCGCCGCGGTATTGGGCATCGGTCTGTTCGCATATGTGATGATACAGCTTTCCGACGCAGATGCCGGATTTGCCCGGGTTTTGGGGCAGATCTTTGCGGGCTTAACCGTGAACGGCATGAAACCATTTCTGTACCGCTTGGTCGTCAGCATCCCGGTGGGCGCGTATCTGACCGGCATGCTGCTGGGTATGGTGCGAGCGAAAAGAAATGAATTTGCCGATGAGGCGGATTCCATCGATGCGGGCATGAAAAAGCTTAGGAAGGTGCCTGTTGCGGTGTGGACGGCGATCATTGCGGTGTTCTGCGTGCTGTATGGCGTCTTTTTCGCGGTGCAGGGTTCGTATCTGTTTGGTGCGCTCGCCGGGCGTCTGCCGGCTGAATTTACCGTGGCGCAGTATGCGCGGCAGGGATTTTTCGAGCTCTGCAGGGTCATGGCGGTGAATTTTTCGCTCCTGTGGCTCACGACGCATAGCACGAATCGCACTCTGTCGCGGACGGCGCTGACGATTCTCCTGGGGGAAAGCATCCTGCTCGGTGTCACGGCGATGTCCAAGCTATACATGTACATCGACACCTTCGGATTTACGCCGCTTCGGCTCCAAAGCAGTTGGCTCGTTCTTGTGCTCCTGGCGGGCTGCGTGTGCGCCATCGTCTCCGTGTGGACGAGAAAAAAGACGTTCCGCGTTTGGGCGATTTTCTCGGCGGCGGCGCTTCTCCTGACCTGCTTTTATTGACCTTTAAAATCAAACGGGAGGTTCACTCATGCACATCACGTATCTTGGGCAATGTGGGTTTCTGATCGAAATGGGGGGTGCGCGCATCGTCACCGACCCGTATCTAAGCGATTATGCGGACAGACACAGCGAGAACGGCGACGTCGTCTGGCGGCGTAACTATGCGCCCACCTGCGCGCTGCACGACCTCAATCCGGATGTGGTGCTCATTTCGCACGCGCATAACGATCACATGGATCCCTGGACGCTCGAACCATACCGTGCGGCGGGCGGAGATTGCACCATCGTTGCGCCGGCACCGGAGTGCGGGCGGCTTTATGATCTCGGGTTTCAAAAAGTGATCGAGGCGCGGGCCGAGCAATCCTTCACGGTGTGCAGGGCAAAAATCACGCCCATCATGTGTGCGCACACGGAACCGCATGCGGACGCGTGCGGGCGGTTTCATGAGCTCAGTTATTTCATCGAGGCGGATGGCGCAAAACTGTTTTTTGGCGGCGACCTGAGCCTGTACGACGGTCTGGTGGATCGGCTCGTGCGCGAAGCACCCGATTACGCGCTTTTGCCCGCAAACGGGCGGGACGAAGAGCGGACGTCAAAGGGGATCATCGGAAACACCAGCGCGCAGGAGGCTGCAACGCTCGCGGCGTCCTGCGGTGCGGCGCTCATCCCCACGCACTACGACCTCTATGACATCAATGGTTGCCCCATCGAGACCATCCGCGATGCGGCGCGGTATGCGGGTGCGCGGCTCATCAACCTGTGCCCCGGCGTGCGCGTGGAACTGTACGGGAGGATGTAGGCGCCACGGATTTCTGGGATGCGGTTTCTTTTCCGCTTTTTTGGTGCCCATCTCAAATAGGAAAAACCGGGCGATCTCGCACGCAGCGGGTTGCCCGGTTTGATTTATCTTATTGGACTTCGCGCGACATATGCGCGGTCTCGCGCGTATCCTCTGCGATGTCATCCGGAAAATCGGCTTCATTCTCCGCACAGTAATCGGAGAATTTGCCCGGCATGTCTGCGTCGTCATCCGGTTCAAGCGTGAAAGCGGAAACTTCGTAGGCCACGCGCACCATGTATTCGCCGCTCTCGAGCAGCTTCTGATATTCGCGGGACTGGAGCCGCCCGGTGAGCCGGACCCGGTCGCCGATGCGGAAGCGCGCGGCATATTGTGCGTTTCTGCCCCATGCAATGCAGGGCACATAATCGCTCTTGCCAAACGCGCGGTTGACGGCGAGCATCATGTCACAGATTTCGCGTCCGAACGGGGTCGAACGATATACGGGTGGGCGGCACAGTGCGCCTGAAAGCGCCACCTTGTTGAGCGTGTCGTTTTCCTGCGTCTCGGTGAGGGATTGTGCAAACAGCGTCACCATCAGCCGACCCGCGCCTTCGATCACCTTGTTATACGAGCGCACTTGGCCCTGCACCATGATCTGCCTGCCGTCATCGAGCCGGCCGTCCGAGAGAAGCTTCCCGGGGATCGTCAGGGGGAGCTTGTCGAGCGCGCCGGACAGGCGCTTGACGAGGAGCGTTCCTGTGAAAAAGGGCTCGTTCATCACTTCGTGGCTCAGGGACAGGGAGCCGTCCAGTCTGCCAACCGCCACAATTCGGTTGTTGGGATTCTCCATGGTATCACCTCTGTCAAATGCGGTATTCTATCTGCAATTATGTATGCGACAGACCGCCCGATGATTCCATGTATATTCGCCTGTTTCAGACGGCGCGTATGGCCTCCGCACGCTTCAGAAGCCGCCAATAATTGAGTCCCGCAATGTCTTCCAGTACTTCCTGCCGATAGCCGTGTGCGCGCATCATGTCGATTAAATTCGGCAAATCTGCAGGCGTCGCAAGGTTTTCCGGCCATGTTTCGATGCCGTCAAAATCCGAGCCGAAGCCAACGGTCTTCGCGCCGCCCATCTCACAGATTGCGTCGATGTGGCGAAATACCATTTCGATGGTCGACTTCTTTTTGCGCGTCAAAAACCGCGTGTAGAAATTCGCGCCGATGAAACCGCCCTTTTCGATGATCGCGCGCACCTGCTCTTTTCTGAGATTGCGTACGACCGGGCAAAGCCAGCGACAGTTGGAATGGCTCGCAACGGGCGGCAGGTTTGCATGTGTGCAGGTGTCCCAAAATCCCGCCTCGTTGAGGTGCGAGACGTCCGCATAGATACCGCGTTTGTCCATTTCCCGCAAAAGTGCCAGACCGAAGGGCTTAAGGCCACCCTTGGGCCCGGTCTTCGCGGGATGGCCGATCTCGTTTTCGTTGTTCCATGTCAGGGCGATGAGCCGCAGGCGTACACGTGCGTCGAGTTCCGCCAGCCTGTCGAGCGAGCCTTCGATCATTTCGCCGCCCTCGATGGAGATGACGCCGTGGGGGGTCTTGGGCGGTTCGTCCGGGAGCGCGCCGCGCAGAATCGGCGTATCGATTTGATCGGCAGCGTCCAGCATCTTGATGCCGTCCTGATAAGGCGTACCGGCGGGGCCCTTGGGGCCCGCGAACAGCGCATAGGTCTGGATCCCCACGTTGCCCGCCTGCAGCCGTTCCCAATTGACTGCACATGTCTCCGGTTTCGCGCCATGCACGCCAATGGAATAAAGCGTATCGCAATGTGCATCTGTCGTAAACATCTTGCCACCTCCGTTTTTGAAGATTATACATCATCGCGTGCCTCACAGCAAGCGGAGCACGCGACTGTGGTGCCTTAATAGCTCAACCCGATTGATTTTAACCCGTCTCCGACGAGCGCCATCATCGACGGTACCTTGACGTTCAAATGGAGGAGGACGGCGATTGAAAACGAGAGCACAAACACAGTCAGCCATGTGGCGACATCCTTTGGCCTGTGCGTGCGCAAAAGCGGGATGAGATCAATGATCCCAATCAGAACGAAGATGAGGACGATAAAAAACATGTCATGCCTCCTTCATCGCGGTTCGTTTGCGCAGAAGGGCGACGAGCAGCGTAATGAGCGGAATGAGGAACTCAAAAAACGTCCAAGCGACCGGGGTAATCTGCTGTCCGGACAGTGCATGCTGCAACTGATCGGTGTACAGCGTCTTTCCGTAAACGACAAGGAGTGCCGCGCAGATGAATGTGAGATGCTTATACGAACGCGCACCCGTGAGCTGCGTCAGCGAAAGAACAGACACGTACAGAAGGAACGTAATCTTGACAAACAAGAGCATGATGAGCACGATTGCGAACAGGATTTCCATGCGCGTGAGCGCCTCGCCCAATTGCACCATTCGCAGCGCGACGAGGGAGGGGAGGGCAAACAGATGCATGGTGTTGCCGAGTACGGCGGTGTCGCGCACCACGACGGCCACCATCGTCAACGCGCCGAGAAGAAACCCCAGGAACAGGGATTTCGTGACGCCGCGTTTCGTGAAATCCACATTGGGCGTCACCATGAGAAACGCGACGATTTCGCCGAAGGGGATTGTCGCGATGATGTGAACACCTTGCACATATTTGGGAAACGGCTGGTCGAACATGGGCAGGAAGTTATCAAACCGGAATCGGTTGAGCAGGAGGAGGATGGAAACCGTGATCAAGATGAACGACACGGTCATATAGAGCGCACTGTACCACGCAACAGCCCGGATTCCGCGCCGCACCGCCATCCCGGATACGAAGATGCATACCCCCGCCAGAATTGTATTTGGCGTTTCCTCCATGAGTGCTTCCCGCGCGAAATTGCCCAGATCCGACAGATTGAGCGCCGCGAGTGTGAAGAAAAACCAGACGAACAAAAGCCCGATGATTTTGCCGACGACCTTGCCGAACACCTCCTCAAATACCTGCAGGAGGTTGAGACCCGGAAATCTGATAATCAAAGCGCGGTAGATGAACAGGAAAGGAACGTATACCAATATGCAGATGAAAATCGCGATCCAGGAATCCTGCTTCGTGATCGGCGTCATGAACGAGGTCAAAAGGGATGACGCCTGAATGAAGCACACGATCGTAAACAATAACCGCGCGGAGGTAATGCGCCCCTTGTCGATTGAACTCACTTTTTTTCCCCCATTTCAACCGATTGGATCACCTTGCCGGTGGTCGGCAACTGAACCGACACCTGCACCTCAAATTCGACGTTTTGAAACTGCGCGTCCCATTGATCGGCGATTGCATGCCAGGCTGCCTTATGGTGCTTGTGAAGCATCACGCCAATACCATATATGTCGGCATCCATCGCGCGCGCCATCTCAAACGTTGCGCTGATGCGGTTTTGAATCTCGTTCGTTGCAAGGTCCCGCAGATATTCGACAAACTGATCTTCGGGAACATCCGTGAAGCCGGCCAGTTCGTCGAGCAGGATCTGCGCGTTGATGGTGACGGTGGCTTTCACTCCTCCGTCGTCTTTCGGCTTGACGTCCCACGCGCTTGTGAGTGTCTCGATCTGGAAGACTGCGCGTCCCTGATCGGATTCGGCTGCCATTCGGCCGTTCTCAATGCTTCCCATCGCCCAGACATAACCGTACGTCGCCTCGTTGTCGAGCGTGCCGATCATCTTGTCATCCTTGAAAATCGCCATTCCCTCGACCGAAAGTTCGGTCTGATCTCCGGTCTTGGTGAGCTTGAGAAGGGGCGCCACGGGCGAAATTGACGGTTCGAGCAGCCTGGATGCAAAATCGAGGATCGAGACCGTGTAATTGGGCGAGATGGTCGACCGGGAATCGAACAGGCGCGAGAGGTAGGCGCCTGTCACCTTGTCTTGTTCCATCTCAGCTTCCAGGACATCGGCGGCTTTGCCCATAACAATGGCGATTGGCACCTCCATGCGCGACTCCTGATCGCGCATAAAAATGTCGATGTGGCTGTATAGTCCCGCGCGCGCCAGATCATCACCGAAAAGGATGACCTGGTTGTGGTGGATAAAGATCTTGCGGCTCGCGTCCCGATTGATGGAGTTGATCGCTTCCGCCATGGTCTTCTCCGTGTCGGTAAAAAGGATCGTCGCTTTTTCGGAGGACGAGGAACCGCCGCTCGACTTGCCGGAGGAGGCCGCCTGGGTCTTTGCGACCTGCAATGCGTACTCGATTTCGCCCGGTGTCACAGATGTGTCGAGTGCGACGCCGGTCACAAAAAACAGCTCTGTCAGTTCGTGTTTCCCCCAGCATCCGGTCGCCGTCATCGCCAATGCGATTGTCATGGCGAGCCATGTCGCACGTTTCATCCATCTTTTCATCATTGTGCATCCTCGCTCTCGTTCTCCGCAAAGGGCCGTGTCGGCGGGAAGAAGAAGCGCCGCCTTTTGATGTCTCCCTCCGCGATGCCTTTGGGGCGCTTGACCATCGACCACAGGGGCATGCGGATGATGCTGTCCTGCAGGTTGCGCGTCCAGGCGAATCCGTCAAAGTAGGGTACGCCGAACGAGTCGAGCGTCGAGAGATGGATCATCACCGCCAGGAACGCGAACGCCACGCCGTACAGCCCCATGAACGCGGCAGCCAGCATCATGATGAACCGGAGTATCGACGCCGAATCGCTTTGCGACGGAACGAGAAAGCCCGCAACCGCCGTGATCGCAACCGTGATGACGACAGGCGCACCGACGATTCCTGCGGACACGGCTGCGTCTCCCATGATGAGCGCGCCGACGATGGAAATTGCCTGGCCAACGGGTCGCGGAAGCCGGATGCCGCCTTCGCGCAGAATTTCGAATGCGAATACCATGATGAGCGCCTCCATGTACACCGGAAAGGGCGTTCCTTCGCGCGCGTTTGCAATGGTGAAGAGCAGCGTCGTTGGGATCAGCTCCTGATGGAATGTCGTCAGCGCAATGTAGATTGAGGGCGCAAACACCGCAAGGAAGTATGCGATATAACGGAGGATTCTGATTGTGCTCGCATAGAACGTGCGCTGGTAGTAATCTTCTGCGGTCTGGAAACTTTCGACCAGGAGCATTGGCACAGTGAGCACAAACGGCGTGCCATCCACCACGATCGCCACGCGCCCTTCGAGCACCTTCGCCGCGACGACGTCCGGCTTTTCCGAATAGCCGATGGTTGAGAACGGCGAGAGGGGCGCGTCGCCGATGTAGGCCTCGATATAGCCGGATTCAAGGATCGAATCAACCTTCAGCCGTTTGAGCCTGTATTTGACCTTGCTGATCACATTCGGATCGGCGACGCCGTCCAAATACATGATCGTGATCGCAGTCATCGTCTTTTCGCCAATCGTCATCAGCTCGCTCCGCAGCCGTCCGGACTTGATTTTTCGGCGAATGAGCGCGGTGTTCGTCCGAAGGTTTTCCGTGAACCCCTCGCGCGGCCCGCGCACGACGGTTTCGGATTGCGGCTCGGTTACCGATCGCTTGTCCCAGCCGCGCGCACTGACGACGAGCGCCTGCTGACAGCCTTCAAAGAGGATGCAAACGTCGCCCGACAGGCAGGAAGAGGCGAGCGCAAACGGGACTTCCACGCGCTTGATGTCGCCCGTACGCAGAACATCCAGATCGATCGTTTCGGACAATGCCTCTTTCTGTGGGGCCGGGTCGGGCGCATGCCATCCCTGCAAGGGGCGGAGAATGGCATCGATGACGATATCCTGATTGATGAGCCCATCGTAATAAAACAAAGCGCCTTCATACCCATTGCCAGGCCCGAAATGGAATCGGTGCACCACAAGGTCGCTGTCGTCGCCCAGTATGCGCTTCATGTCCGAAAGTGCCGCGTCAAGCGACGGATTGATTTCGGGCACGCGCTTGTCGGGGCCGTCGCCGTCGTCCGGCAGACTGCTTTCCGGGGGCTTTGGGGATGCGAATAGGTATTTCAACTTTCGCTTGCAATAATCGATGAGCATAAGCCGACCTTCCCACACTTCATTTTTTGGTAGTATTGGCAAGGAGAGCCATGCGTATGCGGGCATTTGGGCAAAGGAAAACCGCCCGCAGGAGCAGGCGGTTTTAAAAGGGAGCTTCTTTTAGTTGGCCGGCGCTTCGGTCGCTTCGGCGGCTGCATCGACGGGGCCAAGGCTCGACATCATGGAAAGGGCGGTCATCGTAAGCGCCTCATCCTCGACCACCGGCGCAACGGCCATCATGTACATGCCGCCTAAATTGTCAGCGGTGATCAGCATGGAATAGGAACCATCCGATTCATCATACGCGATCATGTCGACGCCGTTGACCGTGACGATGCCCAGTTCGGGATACGTCATGGCAAGCAAGGTGGAAAGCGTCTTGAGATCGTACACGCCGACATTTACGTATGCAAGACTCATGGCGATGGTTGCGTCGGGATTCTGCGCAAGGTAGAACACGCCCGTCGCAGCAACTTCATCGCTCACGTCGAGTTTCGCCCAGTCGGACGGAAGGGCAATCTGCATGCCGTTCTCAAATGCGACCCATGTGGGTTCGTAGTTCATTTCAATCGTGCCCAGATCGACGGACGGGATCTGTGCGGCTTCATCGGCAAACGCAGGCGTCAGGGCCAAAAGCATGATCGCGAGAATCAGTGTGAGTATCTTCTTCATTTTATATCCTCCATTGTTTTTTATATCATAACATAGGATTGATTGATTGACAAGATGGAACTTTCCATTCATCGCCCTTTATCGCATTCGATCAATCTCCTGTCTTCTTATCTGAACAGATACCGCGAAAAGCTCCCAATCGATCGACTGGGAGCGGTTTCTTTAGTTTGATTGGTTGAACAGATCCGCGACGCTCAGATACCTTTGCCCACTGTCGGCAAATACGCCGACAATCGTCTTTCCCGCGTTTTCCGGCTGCGCGGCGATTCTCTGCATGGCGCAGGCCACGGCGCCTGAGGAAATGCCGACGAGGATACCTTCCTGCGCGGCGAGTTGCCGACACATCCGGAACGCTTCCTCTTCGGCAACAAGCTCGTATGCGTCGATGACTGACTTGTCCATCGTCTCAGGGAGAAAGCCCGGTGCGAGACCCATCATGCGGTGTGGGGTGAAGATTCCCTTGGAAATGAAGGGCGCGGCCTCCGGTTCCACGGCAATCAGCCGAATGGCGGGATTCTGTTCCTTTAAAAACCGACCTGCGCCGCATAACGTGCCGCCGGTGCCGATTCCGGCGACCAAAATGTCAATTTCGCCCTCGCTGTCCCGCCAGATTTCGGGACCCGTCGTGGTGTAATGTGCACCCGGGTTTTCTGCGCGGACATGCTGCCCGACATAAAAGTAATCCGGATGCTCCTCGAGAATTTTGAACATCCGCCGCCGTGCGCCGGCCGTGCCCTCGCTCGCGGGCGTCAGGATGAGCTGTGCGCCAAACGCCGCCATGATCTGCCGCCGCTCGATGCTCTGGATTTCGCTCATGACCAGAATGGCCTTGTAGCCGCGGATGGCTGCGATGTAGGCGATCGCCATGCCGGTGTTGCCGCTGGTGGATTCGATGAGCGTCGCGCCGGGCTTTAAATCGCCGCGCCTTTCCGCCTCTGTGATGATGTGTAAGATCGGCCTGTCCTTGACGCTGATCGGATTGAGGAATTCGCACTTGGCGTAGATGCGAGCGCGGTCAGAAAGGCTGCCAAGCCGTAAAAGGGGCGTGTTCCCGATCACCTGCGCGATTGAGTCGTATGCCTTCATCTCCGTCACCTCACGATGCCCGACAGCGCAGTCACCTCGAGGCCGGCGGCCTCCCACGCGCGGGTGATTTCATTCATGCCGATGGAATCGCTGGACATATGCCCGGCGACGATGACATTGCCGCTCTTCCATTCCGCGGCGGTCTTGACGTCCTTTTCCTGCATGTGCATGTGGATCACCGTGCCCACCCCCGCGTCAAAATACGCCTTCAGCCCCTCCGCGCCGAGGTTGGTGAGTCCCGTCATGGAGACGAGAATCTTTCCGGCCTGCGTTTCGCGCGTGCCCACGCGGATGAGCGGCTTGCGCACGGATTTTTGATACTCAGGGATTTCGTCCATTGCATCGACCACTTCGCCCAGCGTGATATCCGGCTTCTCCCTGCATTTTCCGTTCAGAAAGGTTTGTAAGCGGCTTTCCGAAATCAGGTCGGCGGGGGAGTGGATGCACAGATACGCCATGCCGAGAAGCCGCGCCGCAGACTCGCTGCGCCTCAGGTTCGCGGTGTGCCATGCATAATGCCGCGACGCCTTTTTTGCGTTTACAATCTCCAATGCCCGCGCGTGCGGCACGCCGCAGGCGGTCATCAGTTCGAGGTGGCGATCCAGCACGTCCACAAATTCCGGGGATGTGTTTCGCGGATGGTGGCTGACGACGCAGTCGTAGCCCAGCTGTTTTGCCAGCAAGAGCTCAGGTGTGTCCATGTCGATGCCCATTAGAACGCGCTTGACATTCTCACCGGGCATCAGGATGGCGGTGTCGCCGGGCATCGTGTCAAGCCCCGCTAGATCGAGCGCCATATTCATCATTTGTTGCGTATTCATGGCATTCTCCCGTGTGTTTTGTGTGATCAGAATATCACGTTAGATGGGTAAAGTCAACGAAGCCGGCACAATGGAAGGAAAAAGTCGTGCTTTTTTGCCGATGATTGCGGCATGGAGAAATGGGAATGCACATCCGAATTGACAGATAAATACCCAAATGATAAAATATCGTTAGCCTACTAAATTTATGAGGAGATTGCACATGGGCAACGGAAAATGGATCTGGTACCCGGGTGATTACGAAATATATCACAGCCTTATGCTGCATGGCCGCCGCTACGAGCGCGGCGCACACATCCCCTGCCAATGGTCGCTTTCGACGCCCTACCCCAATGTTTCGTTCACAAAAGAAATCGAGCTGGAAGAAGCGGCGGAATTTACTTGCCACGCAACCGCGCCCGGCGTCGTGACCGTCATGACGGGCGAGTTTCCGCGCGGCAAACGCGTCACCGTTCCCACCGGAACGCCTGTTTTTGTGGAACCCGGCAAGCACCGCGTGTCTATCCAAATACAGAAGGTCTGCGGCTTACCCGCGGCGTACATCGATTCGGAACGGATCTGGACGGACGAGAGCTGGGATGCGAGCCACGCCACCCGCGCTGTCGCCGGCAGGGCCGCGTGCGAACCCGCATACATCAAATCCGATGACAACCCCGAAATCTTCCCCTTCGCATACGAAAAGTGGGAGCCCGTCGAAACCCGCACGGTGCCCGGCGGCAAACTGTTCGACTTCGGGCGCGAGACGTTTGCAAAGCTGCGCATCGAAAGCGCTGACCCGGCATCTGAAATCCGCGTCCAGTACGGAGAAAGCGAGGCGGAAACCCTCGATCCCAACTGCGTCATCGTCGAGACTGTATCCGGGCAGACTTCCTACGATTTCCCCGGCTTTGCCTTCCGCTATGTCACCCTCATTGCCGAGAAGGCGGATCAACTGCGCGTTTGCTGCGACTACGAATACTTGCCCCTTGTAAATCGCGCTTCCTTTGACTGCGATGTGTCGGCGGTGAAAAAAGTCTTCGATGTCTGCGTTCACACCTTCCATCTCAACTGCCGGGAGTTCTTTTTGGACGGCATTAAACGGGATCGCTGGGTATGGTCCGGCGATGCGTACCAGTCTGCGCTGGTGAACCAGTACCTGTTTTTCGATCCCGCCATTACCCGCCGCACCATCCGCGCGCTTCTGGGAAAGCCGCCTTTTGAGCAGCACATCAACTGCATCAATGATTATTCCGCCTACCTCATCATCATGGTGTGGGATTACTACATGGCCACCGGCGACGCAGTATTCGTGAAGCAGGTGTTTCCCCGGGTGCGTGCGCTCTATGACTTTATCGTCGCGCGCCTGGACGAAAACGGCCTTGTGGTCGGTCGCCCGGACGACTGGGTGTTTATCGATTGGGCGCGGTTCGACCGCGAAGGCCCGCTGTGCGCCGAGCAGATTCTGCTCTGGAAGGTATATGATGTCATGGCGAAGCTCTCCGTGCTCGCGGGCGAGGAATTCCGTGCGGATCCCGACGCGCTCAAGAAAACCATTGAGCGGCTCTTCTGGGACGCGGAAAAGGGCGCCTACATCGACGGCTACGTGTCCGGAAAGAAAAACGTCACCCGCCACGCCAATGCCTTCGCCATCCTCTATGGCTTCGCGCCGGATAAGGCGGGTTTGATCGCCCAAAACGTGTTGCTGAACGACCGGATCGATCCCATCACGACGCCCTATTTCAAGTTCTTTGAGCTCATGGCGCTCTGCCAAATCGGCAATGTCGAGAAGGCGCAGGAGATGATCCTCTCCTACTGGTATCCCATGCTCGAGCTGGGCGCGACGGCCATCTGGGAGCAGTTCGACCCCCGGGAGACGGGCGCGCAGCACTACTCCATGTACGGCGATCCCTACGGGCGCTCCCTCTGCCACGCCTGGGGCGCAGGCCCCGCGTGCCTGCTCGGGCGGTACGTCGCGGGGGTCGAGGCAACCGGCGTTGCCTATGAGACCTTTGCTGTTGCGCCCCGGTTGGGGACATACCGGTCATTCGACGCCACGGTGCCCGTGTTCGGCGGAACCGTGCGCGTAGCGTACGACGCGGATACCTGTACCGTCAGGGCGACTGCAACGCGCGACGGCGGTACGCTCAAATATGGCGCGAAGGAAGTTCCCATGCGCGCAAACGAGACGGCGACGATCTGCTGGAGGGCATAAGAGATGAAATACATTCCCTTTGATTTCGATTGGATGTTCCGCGAAGGGGCAGATCGCTTCTTCATGTTTCCGGGCGGCGACAGCGGAGAGGCAGTTGACCTACCCCACGACTATATCATCCAAAAGGCGCGCGATCCGAAGGCAACGGGCGGCGCGTCCACGGGATTTTATCCCGGGGGAGACGGCTGTTATACCAAAGACTTTTCGTTGCCCGACGCATGGCGCGCAAAGCGCGTGCTTCTTTGCGTAGACGGGGCGTATATGAACAGCGAGGTGAGCCTGAACGGCAACCTCCTGTCCCTGCATCCCTACGGCTATACGGCCTACATGGTTGACCTGACGGATAAACTTGCGGAACGGAACACCCTCAAGATCACCACCCAATGCCCCCAGCCGAATTCCCGCTGGTATAGCGGCGCGGGTCTTTATCGGCAGGTCGGTCTGCTTGTTGGCGAAAAGGGAGGGATCACGCCATGGCAGGTATTCGTCACTACACCTGCGGTCAGCCCGGAAATGGCAGAGGTAAAAGTCCTGTTTGAGACGGATGAGAAGGTCGAGGCCGCGATCATCGACAAAACGGGGCAAAAAATCGCGACGGCAACGGGAACAGGGGCGTTGACGTTCCCTGTCGAAAAGCCGCTTTTGTGGGACGTGGACGCCCCGCACCTCTATACGCTCCAATATGCCCTCGCATGCGGCGATGCGGGCACCGTGCGCTTCGGCATCCGCAAGATCGAGATCGACGCGCAAACAGGCTTTCTGCTCAACGGAAAGCAGATGAAGCTGCGCGGTGGTTGCATCCACCACGACAATGGCATGCTCGGATCATGCGCGTACCCTGCGGCGGAGAAGCGCAAAATCGGGAAACTCAAGGCGGCGGGCTACAACGCCATTCGCACCGCGCATAATCCGCCCTCGACGGCGCTTCTTGACGCATGCGACGAGCTGGGTATGCTCGTGCTCGACGAAACGTTTGACATGTGGAGAACCGGGAAGAACGCCATGGACTATCATCTGTGGTTTGCGGATTGGTGGCAGCGCGATACGCAATCCATGGTGCGGCGCGACCGCAACCATCCGTGCGTGTACGCATGGTCGGTGGGCAATGAGATTCCGGAATTGCTGGGGATGTCCGACGGCGCATACTGGACGGGCGTACAGGCAAGCTTCGTTCGCACACTTGATCCCACGCGCCCCGTATCCGCGTCTGCAAACGGCTTTGTCGCGCCAAACCCGGGGAAACCCAGGAAACCGCATGACTTCGTGGCGGAGCTGATGGGGAAGCCCGTCATGGGACTCCCGAAGGATGGGGAGGACGAATGGGGCGATCAGACGCGTGCCGCGGCAGAGCATCTCGACATTTTCGGCTATAACTACATGTATGGACGCTACGCCCACGATAAGGAGAAATACCCCAATCGCGTCATCCACGCCACCGAAACCCATGCCTTCCATACTTATGACTATTGGAAGGCGTGCGTGGAAAACGAGAACTGCATCGGCGACTTCATTTGGACGGCCTATGACAACCTGGGCGAGGCGGGTGCGGGCCGCCCCATCTACGACCTTGCGGAGATGAAAGGCGGACTGATCGGCGGTTGGCCGTGGCTCTCCTGCTGGCAGGGTGACTTGGACCTCCTTGGTGATGCGCGCCCGCAAAACATGTACCGGCGCGTGATGTGGGGGATCGATCAGGGCGTTCATCTGTATACGACGCATCCTTCCCGCACGGGAAAGCCCTTCTACGGCATCGGCTGGCACTGGGAGGACGTGAAGCGCGCGTGGACGTTCGAGGATGCGTGGATCGGAAAGCCCGTGAAGCTTTCCGCATATGCCGACTGCGATGAGGTGGCGTTTTTCGTAAACGGTAAGGAGGTTGCCCGCGTCAAACCGGAGGAATATAAGGCGTTTGCCGAGGTTCCATACGAAAAAGGGACCGTCGCTGCGGTCGCCTACAAAGGTGGCGCGGAAGTGGCGCGCGATCAGATCGAAACCGCAGGCGCGCCCGCCACGATCGTGCTTACGCCCGAGACCGGGGAAATTGCGGCGGACGGCATGGATCTCGCCTTTGTGCGCATTTCGCTCGCAGACGTCAAAGGCCGCCCTGTCGTCACGGTTCCGGTCAGTGTAACAGCCTGCGTCGAAGGTGGCATTTTGCTCGCCGTAGGTTCCGGCAACCCCTGCACGGAAGAGAACTTCACAGATACCCGTGGTACATTTGACGGCGTCGCCATGGCCTGTATTCGCGCCCCTAAATTACCCGGTGAAATTACCCTTACTGTCACCGCCGAGGGCATGCAGCCCGCCGTCGCGCGAATCAAAGCAATATAAGCGCAAGATATAGAATCGGGAATGAATGCCACTCTGCTATGCATAGAGTGGCATTCGATTGCGATCATCTGCGAAGCCGGAATTCGCCGCGCCAAAACCGAAGATTGCGGAGCCCCGCGCCGAGCGGAATGGGTGAAACCAACGGTGTGCCGACCTTGACAGGTTGTCCGGTTTGCGATACGATGTAGGTCGGGGCATGTTGCAGTGTCTGTCGCCGCGTTCTTTCACGTCTGCGTGCTGTTGTTGTTCAAGTATGACGGCAATCTGAATGCGCGTGATATATATTCGTTACATAAAGAGGGTTTTTTATGCGTAACAGCGAGAGTGTATTCACCCGGTGGATGAAATTCGTGGAGCTTAGCACAAAGCTCATTAGTCTTACAACATTTTTGATCGGTATCGCTTTCAGCCTATACGTGAACGGCACGATCGATGTTCCATCATCGGTGATATTGTTTTTCGCAGTGATTCTCTGGGACATGACCGTTACGATGATCAATAATTTTATCGATAAACGGCGAGAAGGCGACGAGCCTCATTTCAGTGCGGGTGTTTCGCTGGGCTTGATCTTTGGAACGGGCGGCGTTGCGATGCTGCTGGGGCTGTGGCTGACGTGGCTCTGTGGCCTTCCGGTGCTCGTTGCGGGTGTGATTTGCTTTGGACTCGGCATTCTCTATTCCTTCGGGCCTATTTCGATCTCCAGAACGCCATACGGAGAAATTGTATCCGGTTTGACGATGGGCTTTTTCATCATCTTCCTGACCGTATTTGTAAACGGACAACCAGGAGCGGCCCAATATGCGGACTTGCGCTTTGAAGGGCAAACGCTGCTCGTGACAATGAATTGGGTGAATCTGCTCTATTTGGCATTGCTTACCCTGCCGAATATTCTCTGCACGGCGAACATCATGCTGGCCAATAATATCTGTGATGTGGAACGCGATGCAAAAAACGGGCGCTATACACTGCCGTACTATATCGGCCGCGACAACGCATTGAAATTGTTTACCGCGCTCTATGTCGTTTCCTATCTGGGGATCCTGTTGGTTGTCGTACTGGGAATCCTACATCCCATCTCTCTGGCAGCACTGCTCACTGCGCCGATCGTCATTCGAAATGCCAGGAAGTTCACGGCTGAGCCCGTCAAATCCAAAACCTTTATTCTCTCGGTTCAAAACGATACGTACCTTCTATTTGGGTTGCTGATCACGATCATTGCCGGATGGATCCTGAAGACTGTTTTTTAAGACAGTCCGGTGCCGGCGTCCATCCGTTTGCATCGCATTGGTAAACGGTTATATGGGTTGATAAATGCTGAATTCCACGGCAACAAACCGCCCGCGCGCAGGTACTCCTTACATCGCGCCTTTCCTTGTCACGACAGACCGTATCGTCAGTAAAATGATCTTGATATCGATAAACAGGTTATGATTGTAGACATACTTCATATCAAGTTGCATCCATTCATGAAACATGATCTGATTTCTGCCGCGCGCCTGCCAATAGCACGTAAGACCCGGTTTTACCAGCAATCGCTGCATTTCATAGGGGCCGTACTTCTCAACCTCTTCCGGAAGCGCAGGTCTGGGACCAACAAGGGACATATCGCCGATCAGAATATTGAAAAGCTGCGGCAACTCATCGATGCTCACGAGGCGTATCAACCGCCCAAACCTTGTGATGCGGGGGTCGTTCTTGATTTTAAATACAGGACCGTCCATCTCGTTCAAGTGACGGAGAGACGCGAGCTGTTCTTCTGCATCCACGACCATACTTCTGAATTTAAAGAAACGAAACCGATTGCCATTTTTCCCGATTCTATCCTGTACGAAAAAGGGGCCTCCCTTCGGATCATCCATGACGATTAAGCAAGCAACGATAACCAAAAAGGGCGATAGACAGATGATCGCAATGGATGAAAGCAAGAGATCAAAGAATCGTTTTGCGAATAGATACTTCCTGGAGTCGGAAACGCGAGAGGCACCGATCGGTTTGATTTGATCGAAAGCTTCATCTGGGTTGGCGTTTTCATCTCTCCCTTTGGGGAAGGAGCGCGGGGATGTGCTTTTCATCGTGCAGAACTCCTTTGCTTCATCAGTCATTTGCATAAGTATACGATACAAACTGCAATAAATCAAGATGCCACATATACAAGGCAGCTGCGGGGATTCATGCCTTAAGATGTTTCCATTTTTTTCTTAAAAACGCGATCTTTGAGCCGGGTCAGGAGTATTTGCATTGTCAGCAGCTTGTGTTTCATGCAAAAAGCATATACAGCTTGGAGGCGCGGCAATTGGTACCATGGGAAGGACTTTAGCGCGGCCTGAAGGGTTTGATCTCCGGATATTTTTAAAAGACGCGCGCGAAGACCTTTCCTGTCGTTAAGAAGGTATGAATGGTTGATTTCCCGCACGCTGTCAAAGCGTGCATACGCCTGAAGCATACGGTCTACATACAAATGGGACTGCTCTTTCGGGCACAGGGCGTCCAGGCGCTTGCATACCTCTTTATAAAGGGTAATGTCTGCCTGAAACCGATCGGCCCAATATCTTTTTGAGAGAGAACTCGGGTGTACGCAGTAGTTGTAGAAGATGCCGTCGCTGATGACCGCAGTTTGCGCATGGCTGAAAAAATCGATGTGAAACATCAGGTCTTCTGAAACGAGTTTTCGCTCCGAGCAAAAGCGGATTTGATGGTTCACAATTGTCTCGCGCTTGAACAAACAGGTGCAAACGGACATGCTATACAGGGAGTCCTCCTTCTCGTGTGGGAGAGAACCGACGATGTTCAAAAGGACTTGAACCATCTCCTTTTTTCCCTGAAAGACCGTCTGCTTGCCGATAATGCTTCTCGGGTCGTTCGCGCCGTTTGAATAGACGATGTTCATCCCGCTCAGCACAACGTCGGCGTTTGATTCGCACGCGGCCGCGTACATCGTTCTGAGCATATCGCGCTCAATGAAATCGTCCGAATCGATAAAGGCGATATAGTCTCCCGTGGCGGCGTCGACCCCCCTGTTTCTTGAAAAGCCAAGCCCCTCGTTCTGCTTGTGAATGACTTTGATCCGCACGTCCTGCGCCTGATAGGCATCGCAAATCTTCCCGCAATCGTCGGGCGAGCCATCGTCAACCAAAATGATCTCGATCTCTGCAAGCGTTTGCGCCCTTATGGAATCGACTGCGCGGCGTAAATACTTCTCCACCCGGTACACGGGGACGACAACGGAAACTGCCGGCATGCTTATCCCTCCACTCTTTTTTTGCGAATCGTTTGATCAATCACCTGCAATAATTCCCCGCAGTATTCATCGATGTCCAGCAGGTCAGCATTTTTTTGTATACAGTTGTCCGACATTTTTTTCAGCAGAGCGCGGTCCGCATATAAGTCATCGATGCCTTTTGCGAGATCTTCTGCGGAAACAGTGCCGACTATTTTGCCCGTCACGCCGTCCTGGATGAGTTCTGGAATACCGCCCAGCGCAAACCCGATCGACGGTGTGCCCAGCGCCGCGCTCTCCAGGATTGAAAGCGGGCAGTTTTCATAGCAGATGGAGGGGACGACCGTGATCAGTGCCTCGGCGATCAACTGGTTCAGATCGCTTCCCGTCTGAAAACCAACCCATCTGACGTTTGCCTGGCCTTCGACCAGATCGGACAATGGCCCCGTCCCCGCAATGACAAATGGAATGTGCGGCAGGCGTTTTGCTGCCTCCATGAGAAGACGTATGCCCTTTTCCTCACTCAAGCGACCAAAGAACAGGACATAATTCGATTTCTGGGACAAAGCGCCCCCGTCCTGCCTTTTGATGTAATTGCGGAGTACTTTTGTATTGCCGTGAAAGCGCGGGTCCTTTCTGAGCATCCCTTCCATGAACGCACTGGGACAGATGAAGCACGACACATACTCGTATGAGCCGCGGAGCCGATGAAAGATGGATTCCACCGCGCCAATGATGCTTTTGGGAAGGGAGCCGTGGATACACCTGTTCCTTGCACAGTTCCACTT
The DNA here is from genome assembly GCA_023421735.1 of Bacillota bacterium. Next base: position 38,702 of record JAEZSP010000091.1, read on the forward strand.
GGTTCCTTTCACGCATTGTTCGCAGCGCCGATTTTTGGTTGGATCGTACAGCAGGTGATTTGGACACGTAATCTGGCTGTCGTGCACCGTCTGTATGATCGGAACCCTGCGACTGCGCGCCGCATCAATGATCGATGGCGTCAGCTGGAAATTGATATTTGCCATCAGGATCACATCCGGGTGAAAGCTGTCGATCAGCTTGCGCATTTTGTGCGCGGCGTCCCTTGAATAAATGATCCGTACGGGATACAGGAGCCGACTCAGCTGCTTGGTATGGAAGTCAACATTTCTGGTATACAAGCCCGCCGGATTGCCGACCGTGTTTTTCTGATCGTACATGCCGAAGTATTGGACATCGTGTCCGTGCCGTGCAAACCATTCTCCGGTCTCGAGAACGACCGACTCAGCCCCGCCGCGCCTGTATAGAAACTTATTCACCATTAAAATCTTCATATTGCGTTCAGCCCTTCCCATTCTGGGTTTCGTCGTCGTGCGCGTCATTTCACCGCTTTGTATATTTCAGAAGTCTCGTCATCAGCGGGCGGTCCAGATAGTACAGCAAAACCGCTGAGAACAGGAGATAGACAACCGCGCCTGCGATTGCCTGAACGGATACGGATAAGATTGGCCCGAGGGTTGTAAGCGAGGCGGAAAGAAGCCGCACAACCCCAAAGGTCATGAAGCCGCCCGGCACAAAAAACAGCGCCTTGATACTCGCCCGAACAATCTGCGCACGATCCTTTACCCGGACCACCTGCACAATGCAGAGGGTGAACTCCGCGATGATGGTGCCGATCGTTGCGCCCATCGCGCCCATCGTTGGAATAAGCAGGTAATTGAAAATCAAATTCGCAAAGGCGCTTGCGCCCGCGGCGATCGCGTACTCCTTGTCCATTTCGTTGGGGATCAGGTACTGCATGCGCATGACGTCGCCGTGCGCGCCGAAGATCAGGATGGTGGACATGACGACGGTGATGGAAATCGCAGGTTGAAAGGCATCGCCAAAGAAAAGCGGGATAAAGTCCTTTGCAACCGCCGCAATGCCGAAGCTCATCCCAATCGCCACGCCCACAACGAGCAAAAGAGAGCGGTTCAAATACGTCATGCTCTCTTTGTGATTGCCGCTCGAGATCATCGAAGCGAGTCGCGGCATCATCACGACGCCGACGCCGATGATCAGGCCCTGCGGCGCCTTGATCAACCGCTCGACGTTATAATAGTATCCGGTATTCTGATAATCGCTTAACAATCCCAGCATCGTCTTATCCAGTAGATTGTTGACCGAAAAGGCAATGGCAGGGACAAACAATATCACATTCGGCTTGAAGTGCCTGATGATGTCATGCAGGGAAGGCAGCACAAAATCGATATATTTGGGCAGTTGGATAAACAAAATGACATTGCTGACGAGCAGCGACAGGGCGAGGATGAGCGTATAGATCCAAAGATCGGCCGCCTGATTGACAAATATGAATATGCCGGCTACGGATAGGACTTTGATGACGGAGTTGAAAAGGACGGTCAGCCTGAACTTTTCTAAGCCGAAGAAAAACCAACTGATGTTGGCAAAAACGGCAAGAATGAGGATTGCCTGAATCGCAGCGATCGGCCTGTGATCGACGCGAAAAAAAACAAGGTAAGCGATGTATGCGATCAGACAAACCGATGAGACCAGGATCTGCAGGAAAAAAACCTCGAAAAATGTCTTCGACAATTTGCTGCGGTCGTCGCGAACCTGCGCGATGCACCTGTTTCCGTAATTGTTCGTTCCGAGCATGGCAAGCGTCGTAAAATAGCTGCTGACCGAGAAGGTAAAGGAATAGATCCCCAGTCCTTCGGCGCCCAGTATGCGCGAGATGTAGGGCGTCGTAACGAGCGGAAGGATCACCAGCATGATCTGATAGACCGATTGATACGCCAGATTCCTCTTAATTCCTTTTGTAGACATACGATTCTCCCAGCCCGTTTTTCTGTGCGGCGACCGCCGCAGCGATCTGCTTTGTGGGGATCCGGTTCACGCGATGATCTGTTTTGCTGTCTCTTCGACCATGAGTCCCCGGCCAATCGTGAGGATGGCAACCGCGGCGTTCACGTACGTATAATTCAGCGTGTTGTCAGTCGCATATGTGACCAGACAATAGGTCAGGATTGAAAACAACACGATCCATCCGGTTGTGTCCTGCCGCTTCATGACAAATCTCAGTTTGGTAAATGCCAGTGAAATGATCCACAGAAAGAATCCCACGAAGCCAACGTCAATGTACACGGTCAGGTAGTCGTTGTGAAGCGCCGCGTACATATCGATGTTCAGTATATCGCTGAAAAGCCTCGACACAAAGCCCGTCCCATGGCCCATAAACAGGGGACTCATCTCATAGTAGCGCGAGATCATGGCGTACATCTCCGCCCTTCCCATCGTGTCCAAGCCGTATTTCTCACTCATATAAGTAAAAATACCTGCCTTGACAGCCACCAAATAAGAAAAGGCAAGGATTGTACAGATTGCCGAAGCCATATAAATGAGCTTTTTCAGTGCTTGATCCTTCTTGTGAAAGAAATGCAGGAATTGTCCGACGACGACTGCCAGAAACAGCGCCAGAATCCCGATGCGCTTAAATCCCGAAAGGAAACAGAACAACGCCAGCGCCGCGAGAATTTTGTGCCTGCGCAGTTGTCCGAAATCAACCAGGAACGCTGCGATGTAGACGCCCAGCGCAAAGGTTAATTCATGAATCTCCGCGCTTGCCATCATTTCGCCCGTTTTGCCGCCGAATGAGAGGATGAGGGTTTTTAATTCCTCGATATACGCAATGAAGCCGCCCTGACGAACGATGCCGAGAATGATGAACATGTTGGCGGTAACCATGCCGGCCAGATTCACCCAGATTCCCTTTTCGCCAAACAGGTACAGGAGATTGACCATTGCCAGAATGGCGATCATCTGATAGATCTGCGTACTGAGCCCCCGGGTGATATAGATGACGCTTGTGCGATCGATTGCCCATACGATGAGGGACCACCAGATCATCAGGAGGTAGGGCAGTACGTAGACCATAAAATAGCGTGCCAAAATAAGGAATCTGGGCACGTTCGGAGAAAAAAGAAAGCAAACAGCGCCGAACCCGCAGATTCCGATTGAAAAAAGCACCTTGTACATCAGATCTATGCCGACGCTGACACTTTGTTTGTTGAAGTAGTACATCAAAGATGTCAGCGCCCAGCATAGAACAATCAGAATGAGTTGTCGGCTTTTCTTCATCACGCTTGCGACTCTTTGTCTGTCGTTGTTTCGGCTGCCTCCGCCCGATATGCGTTCTGATTCATCGACGCTGACGAGATCAGCTTCTTGATATCGTAGACGGCATCGTGACTCGTCTCCGCAATGCCAACCGAATACAATACATCGACGCGCTTTGCGCTGTCTCTGTTGTTGAATGCCGCATGAATGCGGCTTACCTCGGATGTGATGACGTCAAATGGCGCCCGGTCAACGAATATGATGAATTTACTGCTCCCGTTATAGCACAGGAATTTTTTCTTAGACTGAGAGAACAGATCCTTTTGGAATTCTGCAACCTGAAGCAGCAGACCGTCCCCAGCCGCTCTCCCTTCCACCTGGTTAATATGCTGCATGTTTAGAATCGTCAGGATGATGCATGCGTAGCCATCGGGCAATAAATGCTTCGATTCCTGCTCAATAAAGCGGTCGCATGCGATGTGATTCGGAAGGCGGGTCAGATGATCGGTGAAGAATAGATAATCGATCACGTCGCTCATTCGCCCTAAAATGATCGCCACTCCGCAGCCCAGCACGAGGAAGAACAGCGCACCGATAGACGTATAGAGATTGATGTTAATTCCTTCGTAGACGGATAGCGAGGACAATACATCGATGCTCTGTGCGCCCAGATATGCGTTATATTCCTCGTTGGTCTTTTCAAAAATCTGGTACAGACCGTCTAATTTTCCGACCAACTGCTTGATGCGGTCATAGATTTCGCCCTCCCGATCGGACGCGATGACATCGGTTTTCTGAAAGGAATCGGCGATGTCTCCGTAATAGTTCTTTTGAATGAGGGCATATTCATAATTCTCTCGATTTTGAATCCATGTGTTCAAAAGCTTCTCGTATTCCACCGTCTTTGTCTCGCCCTGGTCGATTAAATTGCCATCCGAATCATACCGCCAGTCGTCATAGACTTCGTCGAGGATATAGAGATAGCTCAGATCCGTGTTGCCGGAATCACGCATTTTTGCGACATATGCGTCAATCACACCGTCCGTATCATCGACGCTCAGCTTGTCAACCGCCATGATTTGGTTTTCTTCTTCAATCAGACTCGCGTATTTGTCAATGAGCAAGGGCCTGTCCTTTGATATTTGATTGATCAGAATATCTGCAAAAATCTTCGGAATCTCGCTTTTCTCAATCATTTCAAACTCGTAGCAGATATCCGTAAATGTATATCCCGTTTCAGACGAGCGGAAATATTGATTCCCGGAAGCGCGGCTCCACAGATCATCGACGGTGTTCGAGACCGCGCTGTCGATCGTCTCCATCATTTCGATATAATCGTAATTCATATCGTAGATGCCGGATGTCACATTCATTGAGCCGAAACTGTTGATATAGGTTTCGTTGTATTGCTCATAATACACGTCCATGATTTCATCAAGAACGGTGCGCGCAAAAACAAGGCTTTCAGAATGACCGACTGTGAATGACACGATATAAGTGGTGGGCTTCGTATCGACTTCCTCGCCCTTTTCGAGTCGCGCCTTTTCCAGCGACTGATCGGCTGCCGTCGTCACGGGTGTGACGGAAACGCATGCGCGGAGTTTATCAATATTGTACGATTTCGTATCGAGACCGAGGTTGCTGATGACCTTTGCCATGACGGTGGATGAATAGATTTCGCTGGTATCCAATACGGCTCCCGTCGGGGTATAGCCGTATTCGGCCTGATCGTTTGTATATTGAATGACAACGGATGCCGTGTACGTCTGCATGCGTGAAAACATCACATAAAGGAGCGCTGTCATCACAACGCAGAGTATGATAATCAGGGGCATCCATTTATGAAAATAACGCAGTATGCTTGTGCGTTTCACGATTAAATGTCCTCCCTTTTGCGCATGTTTTTCACAAAAGACAACAGGTAAGTCGAAAAGAACAGGGCGAATGCAATGAGCGCCGACTTCACATAAGATGGATGCAGCGCATACACCGTTATGCCCAGGTAGTGATCCGATGAGTGAACGCGATAATCATAGGCAGTTTCGCCGGTCAGTTTTGCGAAGCTGTTTAACTGGGTTACAACCGCATTAATCGTCCGATCTGCGTTGACATAGTCTTCTTTGGTTGCGGCCGATTTGCGTAGCTGTTCTGCGACATAATCATTGAATGTGATTTTTGAATACACATCGTTTGCCATGTCCGCGTATGAATTTGCGTCCGCCGCGTAGTAGTCAATTCCAAGCGCGGTCTGAGACATATAGAAGGAATGGTCCTGCGCATAGGTTGGGATCAATACAACATTGGCCAGGTCGTTTTCATACTTGTCGATCGCGTCAAGCCGTATCTGTGATGAGATCTTGTCTTTTTGATAATTCAGGTTATATTTCGCGTCCTCATAGACGAGTTTCTGTATATAGCGATCACGGTCTTTTGACAGGCCGTTGACCAAGATGAAAGAGCGAAGATTCTCGATGGCGGTATCCTTGTAATTGGTGACTTTGTTGCTGAGCGCGTAAAATTTTTCGCCAGTCGCTTCTGAAACAAAGGACGCATTTTCGTTTCCAAACGAGTCGGCACAAAGGATGATGTTATTTGCCCGGTTCTCAAGGAAATCACAGATCTCAATGTAGTCGAGATCGTCGATGCCGCTGAAATCCAGGTTGAGAATCGTCTCGTCATTGACGTACTGATCAATGAAGCGGTCTTTATACGCATATGCAACCAAACGGGCAACCGTATCCGGATTCAATTGAATCGTTTTTTTGGTTGCCTGATAGGTGATGAAGAACTCCGTTGAAATGTGGTAATCCTCTTCGGATTGGGTCCCGCCTTGCACGGGTTGGATTACTTCGAGGCAATCTCTTAAATCGTCAATCGAAATGCCGTCGAGGGCGCCAATTTGAATCGCTTTTTCTAGGACTTCATCCGACAGAATTTCGGACATTTTGTATCTGGTGCCATTCGGATTGAGACCATTGGATGCGCCGATATAGTTCAGGGAAATGGACGCGCCGCCATACATCGAAGTCTGAAATAAGTGCATGAGGACGTAAGACATAATAAGCAGCGTAGCGATAAACGCGCACAATTTGCTGGAGAATGCATTATGCAGAGACTTTGGCACCTGCGCAAATCTCATTTTTTTGTAGCCAAACAAGAGGTGGAGCACTGAATAGCCAACCGAAACCACTAGAAATGCGGTCAGTATTCCCTTCAGGCCCAGAACAATGTAGTACGTCATCTGCCGACAGTATCTCCTTTTTTATGGTCGCTGCGCACAAAATCCTGATTGCGTACGGCTGCATGATCGACGGCTCTTATTCCCTTCATGCGCATTGTCACACCGCAGCGCCGCTTCACAGACGGCACTGACGGAACGGATGGGCTGTTTTCCGCGCGCTAATACTTGTCAATGTCAATCAGAACCAATTCCGGTGGGTTATTGATCCTGGGAATGACGCCGTGATTTCCCAGTCCGCCGCTGATGATCAGCTCTGGATCGCGTTCGCTGAAATCGCCTTTGTCGAGCTCGGGAAACAGTCCCTGGTCATGTGCGTACAGACCGCCCAAGTAAGGAAGCTGTATTAATCCGCCATGTGTATGTCCGGACATTCCGAGATCGATATCTGTGCCTTCAAGGTACTCGAGGAACAGTTCCGGACGGTGTGCGACGAGAATTTTCAATACGTCGCTTTCCGGCGTAAAGAGCCAGCTGTTTTGACCGGAATAGTCCCAGAAACTCTGTAGGGTCGTGTTGACCCCCATAATCTCTATGGCATTTCCGCGTATCTCGAGCGAGGCGAGCGTGTTGATCAGCACCGTTACCCCGATATTTTCGAGTTCGTCAATCAGTGCCGGGTCATAACAATGCAGCTCGAAGCGCTCCTTGTCGTCTGTGGTTGCCCCATACGCAATGTTCAGGTATTGTAACTCCATGTCGTGCAAAAAGACCAGTTCGTTCTCGTTATTGCCAAATGAGTAGTAGGTCGGCGCGATCTCCACAAGTTGCGTCATTAAGGGAATGATCGATTTTATATTGTCGCCCGTATCGTTGATCATGTCGCCCGCACAGATGATGACGTCGGGAGATAACGCGCGGATCCGCTCGACAAGGACGCTGTTGTCTGTTCCATACTCCTGGCTGTGCAGATCGCTTAATAATGCAAAGCGAACGGGGTGATCAACCTTAGCTGATTGCACATGATAAAACGTTTCGACAAATGTCTTGTTCTGAAAGTATGTAAATATGCCAAGCGCAAGGCTGAACATGATAACCATCATCAGAATTATCATGAAAACCGTAAATGATATGCGATGGATCAAAAGCCTCGTCTTTGATTTTGTGCGCGCGTCCGCCTGGTCGCGCACGGCCAAAGAGGGCTCGGCGCCTCCGGAGATACTGTTTTCATGAGATCGATTGCTCATCAGATTCTTTCCTCACTTCGTTTCCAGGCATGATCGTATGATCGGCGACATGTTTAAACTGTTCGTGGGCCATTTTCAAGCACTTGAGCAGTTTGGGGTTAAATGCGCCGCTTTTTCCGCTTACGATTGTTTCATAGGCCGTTTCATGGCTCATGATTCCGTTGTAAGAACGCTCCATCGTCAATGCGTCATAGGCATCCGCAATGGAAACGATCTGTGCGGAAATCGGGATCTCGTCCCCGGCAAGCCCATCCGGATACCCCCTTCCGTCGTACCTTTCATGGTGACTGCGGCAGATCTCCCATGCGACTTGCGCATACCCGGGGCTCTGGAGCCGCAATGCGCGTTTCGCAATCTCGGCGCCGGCCGTCGCATGCGTTTTCATGATTTCAAACTCTTCCGGCGTGAGCTTGCCCGGTTTATATAAAATACTGTCCGGAATGACAACTTTACCGACGTCATGCATGGTTGAAACGGTTGTGATGGCCTCGGCCTGATTTTTTGTGATCCCAGTGTCGGGATACAATTCCATAAGCTTTTCAACCAGGATCCGCGTAAACATGCGCATGCGTCCGATGTGTCCGATTTCCTTGCTGTCCCTTTTCTCCGCAACGGAAGAAAGGACGTCGACGACCTCCGTGCTCATCATGATCAGTCGATCGTTATATTGCCTTAACGACTGGTTCAGTTTTTCGAGACGGGCGGTTTGCGCACGGACGAGATATTCCTGTTCATTTTGCAGGGCGCTGATGTCATTTGCATTCTTGATCCTGCGCTGAATCAGCGTTTTATCATATGGTTTGGTTATGATATCAAATAAAAGCGGCCTCAGATCCGGGTGAATTGATTCGGTGGAATCCCTGACGGTAAGAAGGATCGACAAGTTCTTCGCGTGTTTGTAGGTGGTGAGAATCCCAAGTTCATTGCGCTTAAGGGAACGTGCGATCGATTCGCCGATGAGGATGGTCCGGACTTTGAGAGCGTCGTCGGAAGTGATACCGATCAGTTCTCCGGCAGAGGACGCATCTAAAACCCGGTATTGATCACCGATCAGGGACGATAGCGTCGCGCGTTCCGATGCGCTTTCCGATGCGATAATGACGATGCTTTGATCTTCGGCCGCACGCTTCGAAAGCGGAACAGCCTTGCGCGCTTTCAAATAGACCTCTCTCGTCAGCGCGACGACCTCGTCATAGTCAAACGTGTGCCGGATATAATCGATTTGCTCCCGCCGGATGATGTTGTCAACAGGCTTTGAGAGGATGAATTCCAGCATTTCAATCAGCGACTGAACATTTTTGTTCTGGAAGCTGTACGCATAATCTCCCGCAATTTTCAAATTTTCTTTGATGTTGCTGACGAGACAATTTGCGCCTGCCGACATCGCCTCAAGCAGGGACAAAGACATGCCCTCAATCTCGCTGGGCAGTACATATAAATAGCAATTTGAAAATAACTCCTGTAGGATATGTCCTTCCACAAAGCCAATAAACTGGATGCGCTTGTCGCCCATCGAGGCGATGCGCAGCTGTTCGGCGTACTGCGGATCGTCCGTCGGACCTGCAATGACCAGTTTCTTTTCCGTTTTGACCGCGCGATATGCTTCGATCAGGTAGTGGATTCCCTTCTCCGGCGTCAACCGACCCAAATAGAGTATAAATTCATCCTTTTCAATGCCATATTTCTGAAGGATGCGAATCCCTTCGATTCGCTCCACCGGCTGAATAGCGTTATTGATGACGGTCGTCTCGCGCCCGTATGTATCCATAAAATACTGCTGATGTTCGGGTGTGAGCACAATAATCTGATCTGCATACCGCACAAGGATTTTTTCGCAGAAAAGGAGGTATTTTCTTGCACCATTGCTCCATTTTGAGCGTTGCCAATCCAGCCCATGAATCGTCGATACGGACGGGATCCTGAATAAATGGGTAACAAATGTCATGGCGGAAGGGCCGATTGCATGAAAATGAATGATGTCATAGCGCTTGCGAATCGCCTGAACCGTCGCAAAAAAGGAGCATAAAACAGCATTTATGCTCTGCATTTTTGTTGCGGGTACGCGAAATACTTCGACGCCGTCGATATTGGCATGCGGGACTTTTCCGTTCCGTCCACGGTTGTAGACTGCAACAGTGTTGCCAAGTGCCACAAGCCTGCGCGCCAGTTCTCCCACGACGACCTCAACGCCGCCTATCCTTGACGGGAAATCCTTATGCCCGATCATTGCGATTTTCATTCGTAAAAAACTCCTTGCTGTATCCGGAGAGTATCATCTAACCTTGCATATCTTCTTTCGTTCGTTTTTAAGCAAGAAGCAGCGTACAGCCCAAGCTCCCGGCGATCAAAATCCTCCCATAGTCTGGCGTCATTTTGTTTGCGCAGCACATTCGACTTCTTAAGTCCTCATGTAGATATTGTAAGGTAATTGCATGAATTGTCAACCCCTAATTTTTATTTGGCAACGGTAAATGCTGAACTGCGGAGAGCGAAAAACAAGCGATTCTTGATCCCAACATGAAGCTCACACATGGCGCCTTTGCGCCAAAATTGCACCTTTCGCTTCAAATTAACGAATTCACAAGGGATGTAAACGGCATCTCCGCATTTTCCACCAACATACGGACAGGGCGAACCATGGGTGAAATTACGGAGGGAGCGCCCGCAAAAATGGCGAAGAACCCATTTGATCATGCGCCCGCGCAACTTGCAAGTCTTGTGGATGCGGTTCCGCAAGGCGACAACTGGCTCTACGAGCTGAAATACGACGGATACCGCATGCTCGCCTATGTCGTAACAAACCGCGTGCGGCTTGTGACAAGGAACGGACACGATGATACGGACAGATTTCAATCCGTTACAGATGCCCTTGTGGATTGGGCTGCCGGAAGGACGATGGTTCTGAATGGTGAAATGGCGGTCGTAGACGCGGAAGGGCGGACTGATTTTCAGGCGATACAAAGCTACATGGGAAATCCCGCAGGCAAAAGCCTTCTGTACATTGTTTTTGACCTTCTGGCGCTGGAGGGCGTGGATTTCAGAGGGCGCCCTCTGATCCGGCGAAAGGAGGCGCTCGAAGCTCTTATGCAGAATGCGCCGGAGAACATCCACAACAGCAGGTATGTACGTGGAAACGGAGAGGAAAGTTTTCAGGCCACCTGCCGCTTGAATCTGGAGGAGATCGTCGGCAAAAAGAGTAATTCGATCTACAGCGGGACGAGAAATGGAGACTGGATCAAGCTGAAATGCGGCAAGCGACAGGAGTTTGTCATCGGTGGTTACACGGTTTCCGAAAAAAGGGAGAACGGGATCAGTTCGCTCCTGCTGGGCGTTTATGCCGGAGGGGAATTCATCTACGCAGGGCGCGCGGACACAGGCTTCAGCGAAGCCGATCGAAAGCTGCTTGCGGCGCAATTCGAGACAAGAAAGCGAGCGGCGCCCCCGTTCAAGCGCGCGCCTGCGCCCAGAGCAAATGAACATGTGACATGGCTCGCGCCGGAATTGGTTGCGGAAATCAAATTCGCAGAATGGACAAAAGAGAATCTTTTGCGCCAAGCGAGCTTTCAGGGCCTGCGTACGGACAAGGAGCCCAGAACAATCGTAGGGGAAGACAGGGATACAAGGCAAACAATATCCGCCAATGAAAGGGAAGAACCAATGCAAGCAACCCGCGAGGGCATCGTCATTGAAGGGATCAGAATTTCAAGCCCCGACAAGCTGCTCTTCGAAGACCCCGCCATAACAAAAGAGGATGTGGTTCGGTATTATGCGAAGGTGGCGCAGCGCATGCTGCCCTATGTCAGAAACCGGATCTTAAGTATTGTGCGCTGCCCCAAAGGAATCGCTCAATCCTGTTTTTATCAAAAGCACCCCGGTGCCGACAGCAAGGGCGTTGTCGTTTTGTCAATTCCGGATGGCGATGGAGGTACGGCGGATTACTTTTACCTTGAGGATGTTTCTGGGCTCATTTGGGAAGCGCAGATGGGAACACTGGAGTTTCATATCTGGGGAAGCCGCGTGGACACACTCGAAAAGCCGGACATGATGGTGTTCGATCTTGATCCGGACGTCGATATGGATCTGGAACAGGTGCGCCAAGGTGTCCGGGACGTCAAAAGCGTTCTCGACGATCGCTCTCTCCGCTCATATCTCAAGACCAGCGGCGGAAAGGGATACCATGTGGTTGTGCCCCTCCGGCCTTCCGCTTCGTGGGATGTATTTCATGATTTTGCAAGGAACGTGGCAGACGTACTGGTACAAAAGTGGCCCGACCGATATACCGGCAATGTTCGAAAGGCCAGCCGGACAAATAAAATATTGATCGATTGGATCCGGAACGGAAGAGGTGCCACGAGCATTGCGCCTTATTCCATCCGGGCCAGAAAAGGGGCGCGGGTTTCCATGCCGATCCGGTGGACTGAGCTTGATGCCGTCGCACCTGATGGCGTTACGATGGAAGACGCGCTAAACCGCATAAACGGCATTGACCCCTGGGAGGGGTTTCAGAAAAACGATCAGCTGTTGAGATGACGGTCACAGGATGAATATGGAATTCGCTACGGTCGGACTTGGTATATTATTTCCTTTAAATATGATACAATATTTAAGATATGGAAGGAGGGATCATATGAAGGACCCTGGTATTCAGCAACGTTTGACCGAATACGTAGAGCGAGAGATCGAATCCTGGGATTTTTCGGGTGTCATTCGGATTGTCAAAGACGGAAAGATCATTTGGGAAACCAGCCGGGGATATTCTTGCGTCGAGTTTGAAGTAAAGAATACGATGTCTACCCGATTTACGACAGCGTCCGTTACAAAGCAATTTACTGCTTTTGCAATTATGCTTTTATATGATAGAGAGATTCTGGATTTAGATGCCGACGCAAATACTTATCTCCCGGCAGGCATGCAGATTCCTTCCGGTATTACCGTCCATAATTTATTAACCCATACATCCGGTTTATATAACTTCTACAACTTTGAAGATGAATTTTACATCGGAGCGGACAGACTGCCGTTTGATAAGAGGGCTTTTTTCAATAACTGGATCTTGAAGCAACCTATTCTTGCTCCGGGGAAATCGTTCAACTACAATAATTCAAACTATAATCTATTGGCATGGATGATTGAAAAAACAGCCGGGCAGTCATACGCGGTCTTTTTGCGTGAAAATATATTTTGCCCACTGGGCATGGAAAACACCGTGTTTGACGATGGAGTTTCTGTCCATGCAAACAAAGCGCAAAATTATATGCGCGATTATGGCAAATTGGTTCATGTACCGTATGTCAATAATCTGTTCCTTATGGGGGCCGCGGCATTGATCACGGATTGCGGTGATTTGCAGCTGTGGTATGATTGCCTGAAACAAAAGAAAATGCTGTCGGAACAGGCTTTTAACCGATTCTTCGCAGAAAACATGTGCCATTACTGCTACGGTCTTGAGCGGCATGACCGGAATGGAGTAATCATGTATGCCCATGGTGGAGATGCCAACGGAATTGCAGCTTATACCCAATATTTCTTTGAAGATGATATATGCATCATCATCCTATCCAATAACGAATCGCTGAATCAATATCGGTTGGGAGAAAATATTGCGGATATTCTGTATGGGAAAGAACCAAACCATCCTGTTAAGCCAGATGAGGTGCCTGTTTCTGAAGAAGAAATGCAGAAATTCATTGGGACATATCTCCCTGGCAAGATCCATATAGAAATGCATAGTGGAAAGCTATATCTGGTACGTGTAAACCAAAATATTCATATTGAACTGTATTGCATCGGCCCGAACACATTTATTCGACGATATGAGGAACAGGGAAATCCATATATGCTTTTGGACAATGGCGCTGACAGGCCTGCTGTCTGGGGATATAAGTTGATGGGTAAAGAATTCATCTAGTACTCCATCCACAACCAATGCCATCAACTTAAGGATGCAACCACCCTAAAAGCACCAAAAGGACGGCACAAAACCGGCCCTCTTTTCCAACAGATTCATGCACAAATAGGCGCCCGAATTCTTGGTGATTCCGCGAATT
>JAEZSP010000025.1 GCA_023421735.1 Bacillota bacterium
TCCCACTACTGCCCCTCTCGGCTTTCGCCGGCCGGACTGACATCTAGACCGCACCATGCTCGCCGCGCTTTGCGCGGTTTACGTGGATCGCTTCGCCTGCGGCTGGCATCGACTTTCAACCACGGACACGGACGACCGCTTTGTTTATTATAGTTTTCAGATAACAGGAAGTCAATGTGCGATGTTGCGATTGCACATGGAGAATGCTGCCAAACGCATGCCATTCTGCCGGAACGGGTTTCGCAATGCGCAAAATCGGCCGCATGGAATTCGCTTCCACACGACCGACAGAGACCCATTCCGGTATGTCCGCGCAGATTACCTCACGTTCCCTCCACCCCGCGCATACACCGCAACGATGACCTCGCGCGCGCCCGCTTCGAGAAGAGCGCGCGTACATTCGCGGGCCGTCGCACCCGTGGTATAAACGTCGTCGACGAGCAATACGCGCGCGCCGTCGAGCGCTTCGCGGGCGCGAAACGCCCCGGCGACGTTCGCAAGCCGCGCCTCCAGGGAGACCATGCGCGCCTGTGGGTGACAGCGTCGCACCCGCTTCAGCAGGCGTTCGGCGCGCACGCCCGCGTTCGCGCCGACGGAACGGGCAATCAATTCGGATTGATTGAATAACTTTGCCATGCGACGGGATCGATGCATGGGCACATAGGTCACGCGATCAGGCGGTGCAACGCCCGCACTGCGCAGCGCGGCGTAAATCTCATCCCCCATTTTCGTCGCCAGTGCCGCCATGCCCCGGTATTTGAGGGCGCGCACGAGCGCCCCGGCAGGCCCGGCATAGGGATGCGCCGCAATCGAGACGGAAAACGCCTCGCCGGAAAACATTTGATCCGGCGCTCCTGCCCGCAGCGCGCGCATGCAGCCGGGACAGAAGATACTGTCCTCAGCCGGCTCCTCCTCCCCGCAGGCCACGCAGCGCATGGGTAAGGGATAGAGCAGCTCAATCAGCGCGGCGCGTATCGTGCTCATTGCACAGTCCGCAGCCGCTCTTCGAGTGCGCTGTACCGCATGTCGATGTGATTGTTATCCACCATTCTTTGGACGCATTCCTCGCGCCCGACCACGCACACCAACCGCTTTGCGCGGGTGACGGCGGTATAGAGAAGGTTTCGGGTCATGAGCATGGGCGGTCCCGCAATCAAGGGGAGCACCACCGCCTCAAACTCGCTGCCCTGACTTTTATGCACGCTCACGCAATACGCCAATTCCAGCTCGTCGAGGTGTGTCCCGTCCTCGTATTGCGCCACGCGCCCGTCGTCAAACGTCACAACCAGCGCGCCTTCCGCCCGATCGACATCCGACACATAGCCGATATCGCCGTTGAAGACACCCTTGCCGTCCTCATCGCCGCGCGTCCATTCGAGCTCGTAATCGTTTTTTGTCTGCATCACCTTGTCGCCCGTGCGGAACAGCGCGTCGCCGCGCCGCAGCTCGGGTTTGCCCGGCATGGGCGGGTTGAGTTCCTCCTGCATGAGCCGGTTGAGCGCGTAGACGCCCACATCGCCCTTTTTCATAGGCGCCATAACCTGAATATCCTTGATCCCATCGATCCCGAGATACGCCGGCAACCGCGATTTGACGAGCGCAACGACGGATGCGGCCGCCTCGGCGGGCGTGTTGCGCCGTTCGAGGAAGAAATCCGTATCTTTTTTGAGGATGACGGGATAGGCGCCCTGGTTGATTCGGTGTGCGTTCATGACGATGTTGCTCTCCGCCGCCTGACGGAAAATCTCGGTTAATTTGACGACCGGAACGATCCCCGATTCGATGAAGTCCTTGAGCACGTTCCCCGCGCCGACCGACGGCAGCTGATCCTTGTCGCCCACAAACACAATGCGCGCCCCGGGCTTGATCGCGCGCAATAACGCCCGCGCGAGAAAGATGTCGACCATGGACGTCTCGTCCACGATCACGCAGTCGGCATCGACGGGGTTGTCCTCGCCCCGCCCAAAGCCGTCCTCATCACCCGCGTATTCGAGCATGCGGTGCACCGTGCGCGCCTGGCAGCCCGTCGCCTCGGAAAGCCGCTTCGCCGCACGCCCCGTCGGCGCGCAGAGTTCCACCTTGCCCATCTGCTCGACCAGCATGATGAGGCAGCGGATGGATGTCGTCTTTCCGGTACCGGGGCCGCCGGTGATGACCGTCATGCCGTTGAATGCAGCCGCGAGTACGGCCTCGCGCTGCTCCGCGCAGAGGGTGACGCCCGTGGCCTGCTCGTAATGCGCAATCAGCTCCTCCGCGCGCACAGGCGAAAGCTTGCCCTTTTCGGCACGGGAGATGAGCTTTCTGGCGAGCTTCGCCGTCTCACACTCGGCCTGATAAAGGCGTGGGAGATAGACCGCCGTTTCGCCGCCGATCTCCTGGGTAATCACCTGCTGATCGACGATCAGCTCCGCAAGCGCGTTGTATACGGGGTCCTCGTCCGCGTCGAGAATGCGCGTCGCCTCCGCCATGAGCTTCGAATACGGCAGATATACGTGGCCTGCGCCGAGCGTTGCCTCGTTGAGCACATAGCGGATGCCGGATAAAAGCCGCACGCGCGATTCCGGCGTAAAGCCCAAGGACAGCGCAATCCGATCCGCAGTCTTGAAGCCGACGCCCTCCACCTCGTCCGCAAGCCGATAGGGATTATTGCGCACGACCACCTCGGTCATCTCGCCGAATTTTGAGGCGACCTTGGTCGCCGTACCCGCCGCGATGCCCAACCCCTGCAAAAAGACCATGGTGTTGCGCATGCCGATGTTGAGGGCAAACGATTCGCCGATGGTCCGCGCGCGGTTTGGCCCAATGCCGGGAATCTCCGCGAGCCGTTCGGGGTGGGATTCCATGATATCAAGCGCCTCACCGCCGAACTTTTTCACGATCAGCCGCGCGGTCGCAGGCCCGATGCCCTTCACGATGCCGGAGGCAAGGTATTTTTCGATGTCCGACTTTTTCTCCGGCATCACGACCTCGTAGGATTCCACCTTGATCTGCTCCCCGTAGTCCTTGTGCTCGACAAATTCGCCCTCGAACACCGCGCGCTCACCCGCAGCCAAAAAGGGCATGACGCCGACGGCGGACGTCTTTTTGCCGCCGTCGGGTTTGATGGACGCCACCGTCCAGCCGTTTGAATCGTTGCGGAAGACGATGTCCTCCACGATCGCCATGATTTTAGGCATGCAAGCTCCTGATCATTTCGTCGCTTTGTTTGTCCGCCTGCGGACGGTTTTTGATGTCGACCATGCCGGCCTCTTCCCCGATCTCGAGGATCGATGGGTTCTCGGCCGTGTAGGCGGTAAACCCATCGCCCGGATCGCCCGTGCGCGCAAAATTCGTCCACCAGTCGGTCATTTTCAGGGACAGACCATAGTCGCGCGCGGCAAACGGCCTGTCCGAGCGCTGAAGCGTGCCGAACACGTACCAAAGCTCGCTCGAGTGGAAGGCGCCGGGATGGTCGTCGCCGGGAATGTCGCGCTTGAAGTGATAGACGTAGCAGCCGGGCTTTTCCTGGGCGATGCGCGCCTTTGCGAGCGCGACGGACGCCGCCACAGGATCGCCAAAGAGCCCGGCGTCCCCATCGACGCTTCCGATCATGAGGCTCGCATCCTTCGCCTCGCCCAGCTGAAAGACGTCCCCCGGCGCACGCGCGAGCACGTATTTGTCGACACAGGGTCGGAAGCGCAACCCGCCCTTCAGCATAAACCCGCATTTGACGATGTCCGCTGCGCGCATCTCGTAGAGCGCGTCAAGCCCCTTGTCGGCGACCGCGCCCAATTCGATCCCGGTCTCTTCCGCATCCGCCTGCGACATGCCGCCGCCCAGCGATGCGAGGGGCGAACCACCGCTCATGTGAATCGCTCGATGGAACAACCCGTCCGTCAGCGGCGAGGCCATGAGCGCCTGCACGGAACCCGCGCCCGCCGACTGCCCGAAGATGGTGATGTTTTTGGGGTCGCCGCCGAAGGCGCGGATGTTATCCTGCACCCATCTGAGCGCCGCAATCTGATCCATGAGTCCGTAATTGCCCGAATGCCCGTCGCGCTGGGTGAGCGCCGGATGCGCCATGAAGCCCAGCGCGCCCAGTCGGTAGTTCAGGGTGACCAGCAGCACGCCGCGCTTTGCGAACGCATCCCCGTCGAACTCCATTTCGTGACCGAAGCCGTGGCTGTACGCACCGCCGTGGATCCACACCATGACGGGCTGATCCTTCTTTTCAAGATCCGCCCAGACGTTCAGATACAGGCAGTCCTCCGACACCTCATATCCCGCCCGAAAAAACTCAATCTCATAAAACGCGCCTTTCGTTTGCGCGGGCTGCATGCCGGCGGGCGGAAACTGATCGCAGACGCGCGCGCCTTCCCACCTCTCCGGCTCGACGGGCGCACGCCAACGCAGCTCTCCGACGGGGGGCTTCGCGTAGGGGATGCCCTTAAAAGCAGTAAACTTGGGAATCGCGGACGGGACGCCCGTCACGCGCCCGTATTTTGTGAGTATCGTCCGGTTCATATCTCCCTCTCCTTCGGTTGCTAGTACTCCATCCATGACAGAAGCGATGGAATTCGGCGCGACACTTTTGTTCCTGGCGCGAAACCGGAGCGCAGGCGTAGCAGCCAGGGGCGGACTTTCCGCCTACGTCAAGCGGAGAGCGACAAAGCCAGGGACGAAAGGGATCACCGAAAACGCGGTTCTGTTGTGGACGGAGTACTAGCCCATGCGCCACAGCGCATCATTTCAATCAATGCGACGCAAAGCGTCGCTTACTGGGCATACAAACGCCAATCCCATTCCGCCCGCAACGCGCCGGATGCTGTCCGCCGCGCGATCATAATCGGCTTCACAGGCCAGGTGCTCAATCATCATCGGGAGATCCTCGTCCAGTTGTGCGCAGCAGGAAAGAAGCGCCGGGTAATCGAAGTCGCCATCGCCGGGGATCGCTTCGTCGATGTGCACAGTCAGCCTATCGGGAATGATCTTCGTGTCCTTCAAGTGCACCGAGCGGATGTGCGCACCCAATGCGCCGAAGAAGCGGCGCGCCAAATCGCCCGTGGCGATGTATTTGTCATAGGAGTTGACGAGGTTCACCATGTCCGCGTGTACGGCGAGTTGGGGGCGGTCGACCGCCGCAAGCAGGCGCAGCATGTCCGCCTCGTCGTGCGGGAACATCCACGGCATGGGTTCGAGGGTATAGGATGTGCGCGTTGGCTTCACCCGGTCGATGAGGTTCTGCGTCACTTGGACAACCATGTCGAACGTCTCAAGCGTAAGGTTTCGGGGATCGGGGCCGTCCCAGATGGCGCTTCTGGAACCCGAGATGTTCACGCAGCAGCGCGCGCCGACCTTCTCCGCCGTTTCGAGCCGTAAAACCGCGCGCTCGAAGTTCGCGCGCCGCTTTTCGGGATCGGGATCGAGGAGGTTATTCCAAATGCCGACTTCTGCGATCACGAGTCCGGCATCCCCCGCCGCATTCACATAATCGCGGATCGCGCCTTCCGGCGCGTCGTCGGGAAGCGGCCAGTATGCCGCGGTGTAGCCCTTCTTTGCGTGCGCCTGCGCCCATGCGCGGGCGGTGTCAAATCCGAAAACCGGTGCGCCGAGTCTCATAAAATCACCCCTTCAAACCGCCGCGGGCAACCCCGCGCACGATATATTTTCGTGCGAACAGAAACAGAATGACGACGGGCAAGACGACCACCGTGGACGCCGCCATCAGCTGTCCCGGATACGAGCCCGCCTCGGTGGTGAACACCTGAAGCCCCCACGGCAACGTCCGGTTCGCCTCGTTCGAGGTGACGTACATCGGCCACATGAACGAGTTCCAGCTCGCCAGCGCATTTAACAGCATGATGGTGACAAGCGACGGCCGCGCCATGGGCACCAGAACCTTCCACAGGTACGTCCAGTTGCTCGCGCCGTCGATCCGCGCGGAATAATACAGGCTGTCCGGCACGGACTTAAAGAAGTTCCGGAGGATGTAGGTGTAGAAAATCGATGAGGTAAACGGCAGGATCAGCGCGTCGATGGTATCATAGAGCTTGAGATCGACCACCGTCGTGTAATTCGTGATGATCAGCATTTCAAAGGGGATCATCATGAGAGAGAGCATCAGGGAAAAGATAACCTCGCGTCCCGGGAATTTCAGCCGTGAGAACGCAAACGCACCCAGTATGGTCGTCACGCCCGTGCATGTGACGGAACTGATCATGACGATGATGGAGTTCAGAAAATACTTTCCAAACGGCGCCTTCTGAAACGCGATTTTGAAGTTTTCGAGGTCGAACGAATTCGGCCACCACGTGGGCGGAAAGCGATTGATCTCGACGTTCGTCTTGAATGCCGATGTGAACATCCAGAAAAACGGCGTGAGCATGATGATCGAACCAATGATCAAAACGAGGTAGATCAGCGTCTTTCCAATGCCCTTGCGCAGGCGATATTTCATATCCGCACCTCCTCAGCCCGTCCGGCGGCGCATGCGCCGCTGGATGAAAAGCTGCACCATGGTAAAGCAGAAGATAAACAGAAACAGGATGATGGCCGCGGCAGCCGCAATGCCGTATGCGCGGTTGTCGATCATGGCATGGCGAATATAATAGACGACGGTATAGAGGTTGTTATACGGCCCGGGATTCCCCTTAAACAGCGGGTACAGCTCGCTGAACACCTTGAACGACGAGATGGTGTTGATGATCGACACCAGAAAGATCGTAGGCGCTAAAAGCGGCACCGTGATCCGGAAGAAGATGCGCATGCCCTTCGCGCCGTCGATTCGCGCGGCGGTATAATATTGCTGGTCGATGTTCTGAAGCCCGCTCAAAAGCAGAATGATCGTGAACGGCAGGATGTTCCAGATGCCGAAGATCACCAGCGTCATGATGAGCACGCGCCAGTCGGCGCTGTCGAGCCACGCAATCTTATCCACCCCGAGGAAAGAAAGCGCGTAATTGATGATGCCGAAGTTTTTGTTGAACATGAGTTTCCACGCGAGACCCACGGCGGTGATCGACGTGACCATGGGCATGAAAAAGGCGGTCTGAAAAAGACCCGAACCCTTGAGCTTCTGATTCAAAAGGTATGCGACCACGACCGCGATGGCGGTTGAAATCGGCACCACGCACAGTGCGTACACGAGGGTATTGCGGATCGCCTGAACAAAGTATTTGTCATGAAGCACCGTGTCGTAATTGGAGAGACTCCAACCCGCAAAGTCCTTCGTCAGGTAGCTGTAATCCGCCTTGAAGGACAGAAAGACCACGTTCACGACCGGATAGAGCGTAAACACGATGAGCCCCGCAAGAAACGGCGCGAGATAGAGCCACGGCTCGATCCGCGAGAACGTCCTGTTGCCGCTCAGCCGTGAAATCCGCCCCTTTGTCGTTCCCTCGGCGCGCGGCTTCTGCGGCAAAAATGCCGCGACGACCATCGCAACGGGCATCGCAATCATGCCCGCAGCGAACCATAGCGGGCTGTTGTGATCCCGGTCAGCCGCCCCACTCTTTGTGAGCACGCCGCCGATCAACCCCGCAAGCGCGAGGAGAATGTACCATGCGATGGTGCGCGCCTCGATCAGGCTTGCGAACGTGAAAAGCAGCGCCGCGCCCGCCATCGCACCCAGATGTGCGGCGATGCCGCCAGGTGCGCGCGATTTGATCGCATGCAAGGTGAGAAGCGCCATGGCAAGTGTGAAAACGAGCCAGATGCCGGGGATGAGGGATATCCCGTGCGCGATCAGAACGAGCATGCCCGCCGCACCCGCGAGAAACGCCACCAGCGCGACCCATGCGCCGATCAAGTCCTTTGTGCGCATCAGTACCTCGCCCCCGTTTCCGCATCAAACAGGAACACGCCGCGCTTTTTGAGACCCACGCGCAGCTTCTGCCCCGCCACAAGCCCGTCCTCAGAAGACAGATACGCGCGGAAGCGGGTCTTTCCGAAGTTGATGTAGGCGAGTTCCTCCTTGCCCATGGTATAGAGGGATTCAACCGTGCAGTCGAGCGCCTCGTCGCCTTCGCCCGCGACGATGAAGCTTTCGGAACGCACCGACAGCGTGACCTTTTTCCCCTCCGGCGCGCGTGCGGCGATGGCGAGCTTCGCGGTTGCAGACCCGTCTGCCAATGTAAACGCGCCGCCCGATACCGTGCCGTGCAGGTTGTTGATGGGCGGATTGCCCAAAAAGTCGGCCACAAATTGGTTCGCCGGCTCGTTATAGAGCGCCTGCGGCGCGTCGTATTGCTGCTTGACGCCCAACTTCATGAGGACGATGTGATCGGAGATGGACATGGCCTCCTCCTGATCATGGGTGACGAAAATCGTGGTGACCTTCGTGTCCTTCTGAATGCGCCGAATCTCCTCCCGCATCTCGAGACGGAGCCGCGCGTCGAGGTTTGAAAGCGGTTCGTCCAGGAGCAGGAGCCGCGGCTGCTTAATCAGCGCGCGCGCAATCGCCACGCGCTGCTGCTGTCCGCCGGAAAGCTGTGCGGGGAGCCGATCCATGTATTCGTCCACGTGTACCAGCTTTGCGATCTCCCGCGCGCGCTGGAGCCGTTCGAGCTTGGGAATCTTTTGAATTTCGAGCGGAAAACAGATGTTTTTCTCCACCGTCATATGCGGATAGAGGGAGTAATTCTGAAATACCAGCCCGATCCCCCGCCGCTCCGGCGGCATGTCCGTCACGTCTTCCTCGTCAAAGAGGATCCTTCCGCCCGTCACGGGGATGATCCCCGCCAGCATGTTGAGGATTGTCGACTTCCCGCAGCCGGATGGTCCGAGCAGCGAAATCAGTTCGCCGTCCGAAAGCTCGGCCGAAAAATCGTCCACCGCGGTCGTCTTGCCGAATCGTTTCGTGAGATGGGAAAGGGTTACTTTCATGGGCAACGCTCCTTATGCGAAAAGTACAGGTGAACCCGGCGGACGCAAAGCGCCCCGCATGGATGATGACCGATTGATTTAATTATACCATACGCGGCGTAGATTTGGTCAAAAATCAGCTTAAAAAGAAATCCATCAGCCGCCGCCCCCAACCGGGCGGGCGGGACATTCCCCGCCACCCGGCGGTTTCCCGCCGCCAAAAATACGGTCGCGCGGGGTTTGGACCCCCGCGCGACCAACGGACAATCTCGCATGTGCCACCAGGCACGGGATTCGCAAGGGCTGAGGCCCTTGCGCGAGGGATGCGGGAGGCGGAGCCCCCCGCCCGCCGTTCCCGCGGCGTTACTTTGCCAGCGCCTCGTTGCAGGCGGTGACCAACGCTGCCATGGCGTCTTCGGGGGTGGAAACGCCGCCCGCGACTTCCTTGGCGGTATCGGTCAGCGCGTTGCGCACGGCGTTCGCGCCGCTGATGGCGGGCAAAGCGCCCGCGATATCGAGGTTCGCGGCGACCATGTTGAGGGCCGGGGCGTTCTCCGCATACGCGGCATAGCCTTCGACGGCCTGGGTGGTTCCGTAGGGGGACAGGGTATTGGTGGCCTGCACCCACGCAAAGTTATTCTCGGGCTGGAGGAAGAACTTGATGAACTGATAGGTGCCCATGTTCTCTTCCTCGGACTTGTTGAAGGCGATGGGGCCGCGGTTCCAGGACGGATACCATTCGGAGCCATCCGCCATGCCGCGGATCGCGGGCGCGACTGCGTACTCAAACCCGTCGGGCGTGATGTAGGGAACGCCCGCGCAGGAGCCGTAATAGCTCGCGACGAGGCCCGCATTGAAATCGTTGGACCAATAGTCGCCCGAGGGGGTGATGGCGAAGTAACCCGCCTGCACCTGATCCGCAAACCACTTGAGCCACTGGACGCCGGTATCGGTGCCGAAGGTCACGGTGCGGGTCGCGGTATCAATGTAGCCCGCGCCGGACTGAATGAATAGGGACTGAATGAGGTCGGTCAGGGAATCGACCGCGAAGCCGGGAATGCCCTTCGCCTCGTAGATGGTCTTGGCCTGCGCGGCAAGATCTTCCCACGTGGTGGCGGGCGTCAGACCGAGCTCGTCGTAGAGGGTCTTGTTGTAGAAGAACACGGGGCCGGTGGTGTAGGCGGGCAGATAGTAGATGCCGCCGTCGTCAAAGCCCTTGACTTCGCCGCTGTAGACGGCGGGGGACATGGAGGAGACGATGTCGGTCATGCCGATCTCGGGATCCTCAATGTAACTGGTCATGTCGAAGACGAGGCCGTCCTTGACGTAGTCGGCAGCTGCGGAAGCGTAGTTGAAGATGATGTTGGGGCCGACGCCGTTGGCAACCGCGTTATACACGGTGTCAAGGAATCCCGAGTAAGCCTGGGACTCGAGAACGACTTCGTAGTCGGACTGGCTGGCGTTGAAGGCGTCCGCGATGGACTGGAGGGCCGCCTCCTGCCCTTCGGTGAACGTGTGCCAGATGGTGACCTGCACCTTGGCATCCTCCGCAACCGCGGCGGACGACATTGTCAGGAGCAGCATGACCGCCAGGAGCGCGGCCAGAATGGAACGGAACTTCATGGGGACTACCTCCTGCGTTTGACGCATGTATTTGTTAAACGCTTGCGCGTTTAGACCCGCATTGTTCGATCCGTGACATCATCATTATAGAAAACCTTTCGGCAATTTGTACACCCCGCACATGTTAAGTTTGGGTGTCGCAACCCCCGCGCGCGAAACTTAATGCTTGTCAAAGCGGGATCAAGTTTCCCGCTTTTGATTATAAACCGGGCCGAGCGCGGAATACTGGCGCGTGATCCACTTGCAGATGCCGTCGAGGCCGGGATAGATCATGCGCTCTGAAATGTTGATATAATCGAGCTTGTCGCGGATTTCGAGCTTGACGGAGGCGGGAATGACGATCTTGACCGCGCGATCGCCCAGATCGGAAATGATATCGTCAAACATCGCATTCGGCTCGCTGGTGACCGAAAAAAGCGAATACTGGTTTGCGATCCGGTCGAGCATCGACGCGGGCTCAAAAAACAGCGCGTAAGGCTGTACGCCCATTTTCAGCGCCTCAAGGGAAGGCACGAGCGCGTCGAGAAGTTCCACGGAAAAGATGCGGCTGCGCGTGGCGGAGAGCGCGTCGTGCATTCGCTCGGGCAAAAGCTCGTTCGTCATCGTCACGTCGAGCGCGAAAATCGCCCCATCGCGGTCATACATCGAAATGTCCTCTGTCGCAAAGTGCGCGGCGACCAGCGGCGAATACGTCCAGTCGAGCAGCCGCGTCGGCAGCCCGTGGTGCTGCGCCAGGGGCAAAATCTGCCAGATGGAATTATAGTCCACAAGATCCGCATAGGCGTACTTGCGAAAGGAGCGGATCACGGAGGTCTCGAGCGTGAGGTCGTGCGCACAGACCCGGTTCAGCGACGGCACGAGGCCCCACCGCTTGTCGGACGCGCCGCGATAGACCCGATTCGCGCGGTAACGCATGATCTTTTCATCCCAGATGCCGTCGAACACCGCGTGCTGAAGCTCATCCCAGTCGCGGATCATGATTTCACGCATATTCATCACCCCGTGTTATATATTCGGTACGGCAGGGGCATATCCTGCCCGATCTATTGCACGCCCATTTTGATTGTGCTATGATGATGGCAAGGAGTGATGCATATGGGCAAGATCCTTTTGACGGGCGGCGCGGGCTTCATCGGCGCGCATACCGCGGTGGAATTATTAAACGCGGGTCATGATATTGTGGTCGCCGACAATTATTACAACAGCTCTCCCGAGGCGCTGAGGCGCGTGTCCGAAATCACGGGAAAGACGTTTTCCGTCTATGCGGTCGATGTGTGCGATGAGGCGGCCATGGACGAAATTTTCCAAAAGGAAGATTTCGACGCGACGATCCACTTCGCGGGCTACAAGGCTGTAGGCGAGTCGGTCGAGAAGCCCATTTTGTACTATAGAAATAACCTTGACGCGGCGCTCACGCTGTTTGCATGCATGGAAAAGCATGGTGTGACGCGCGTTTTATTCTCCTCGTCGGCCACGGTCTATGGAACCGATGTCGGCGCAAACTGCCGCGAGGATATGCCTCTCACGTTCTCCACCTCGAACCCCTACGGCTCGACGAAGTTCATCATCGAGCGCATCCTGCAGGACATTGCGATCGCGCACCCCGCATGGTCGATCGTCAACCTGCGCTATTTCAATCCCGTCGGTGCGCACGAGAGCGGCAAAATCGGCGAGGATCCCAACGGCATTCCCAACAACCTCATGCCCCGCGTGGTACAGGCGGCGCTCGGAAAGATCAAAAAGCTTGGCGTGTATGGCGATGATTATCCCACCCCGGACGGCACGTGCCGCCGCGACTACATCCACGTCGTGGATCTCGCAAAGGGGCACATCGCCGCGCTCAAGTACGCGATGGGTCACACGGGCTGTGAGACGATCAATCTTGGAACCGGTACCCCCTACAGCGTGTACGAGATTCTCAACACCTTTATGAAGGTCACGGGCGTCAGCTTCCCCTACGAGGTCGCGCCCCGACGCGCGGGCGATTTGCCGGAAGCCTATGCGAACGTTGAAAAGGCGAAAAAATTGCTCGGCTGGAAGGCGGAAAAGACGCTTGCCGACATGTGCACCGATGCGTGGCGCTGGCAGACCATGAATCCGGATGGATACCCGAAAAACTAAACGGGAGTGCCGGGCGTCGATGGCGTCCGGCTTTTTGCTACTGTTATGAAAAAATTCATTTTGATGACGGCGCTTTTCTGCCTCTCGTCCGCACTCGCATCCTGTGCGGCAGAGACGCGGATTACGGCGGTTGCCGTCGGAAAAGGCGACGCGATCATCGTTGAAACGGGCGACTACACCTGCCTCATCGACGCCGGTCGGCCGGAAGCCATGGGAAAGATTCGGCGCGCGCTGCGGGAGATGGGCATTGAACAGCTCGACGCGGTGTTTTTAACGCACGTCGATCAAGACCACGCGGGCGGCATGGCGTGGCTTTCCCAAAGCGGCATACCGGTCGGCACATGGTACGCATCCGCCTGTTATTTCGAGTACAAGGAAAAAAATCATCCGCTTGTCAAGGCGGGAATAGACGTGACGTGGCTGCGGGTAGGCGACGCCGTCCCGGCGGGCGCAAACGCGACGTTGACCGTACTCGCGCCGATTGAGGAGAGCAAGGACGAAGAAAACGACAACTCGCTGGTCCTGATGCTCGATGGACCGGATGGGCGCGCGCTGTTCACAGGCGACATGGAATTGCCCGAGGAGGCAGATCTGCTTGCGACGGGTGCCGACCTCTCATGCGACGTCCTCAAGGTGGCAAATCACGGCGACGGGGACGCGACGGGTCCGGATCTTGTGCGGGCGGCAAGCCCACAGATTTCAATCATCTCGACCGACGCATATGAAAAGCCCGGCACGCCCGATCCGGATGTGGTCGCGCGGCTGGAAGGCGCCGGGAGCAATGTCTATGTCACGCAGGACGCATCCGCGATCCGCGCAGTGCTCGACGCCGGGAAGGCGTCCGCCGAGTCAATCAACTGGCCGAGTCCGGTTCAGCAAGGGATCACGCTCGACGTCGACCGTGACGACGAATTATTCACCATTTCAAACGGCAGAAGCGAGGAAATCGACCTGAGCGGCTGGTATCTGTACGCCAAACGGGGAGACGCGCTGTTTTCCCTGAATGGGATCATTCTCGCGCCGGGTGCAAAGGTCATCGTCGGCACAAAAAGCAGCCCGGACGGCACATACTCCGTTTACTGGGATGAAAAGAATGTGCTCGCAAATAAAAAAGACGATCCCGTAACGCTCTACGACCGAAATGGACTGTCGGTCGCATACGCGCCCTGAAAATGGACAAACCTATTCAGGGGGTGTTATCATGTCAAAAATCGCAATCATCGGCGCCGGAAACGTCGGCGCGACGATGGCCTACACGTTCGCCCTGTTTGGCACGGCGAGCGAAATCGCGCTCATCGACATCAACGAGAACAAGGCGCGCGGAGAAGCGCTCGATATCCTGCACGGGATGCCGCTGTGTCCGCCCGCCAAAATCGCGGGCGGCGGCTACGAGCAGCTTGACGGTGCGGACATCGTCATCATGACGGCCGGCGCAAACCAGGAACCGGGCGAAACGCGCCGCGCGCTCACGGGCCGGAACATCAGGGTCATGGACGCCGCGAGTCACGAAATCGTCGCGCGCGCACCGGACGCAATCCTTCTCGTCGTCACAAACCCGGTCGATTCGCTCACGCGCGCGGCGATCGATATGACGGGCTTCTCACCGCGCCGGGTCATGGGTTCGGGCACGGTGCTCGATACGCTGCGCCTGCGCGCAATGTTGGCGGAGCATACGTTCCTTGACCCGCGCAACATCCATGGGTTCGTGTTGGGCGAGCACGGGGACAGCGAGTTCGCCGCATGGTCCACCATCTCCATCTCCGGCATGGACATGGACGAATACTGTCGCAGCTGCGGCCAGTGCGACTGGCAGCTTCCGGAACGAATGCGCGCCGCGTTTGACGTTGACGTGCGCAAGGCGGCATACAGGGTGATCGAGATGAAGGGTGCGACGTTCTACGCCGTCTCGGTCGCCGCACGCCGGATCTGCGAGGCAATCCTGCGCGACGAGCATTCCATCCTGACTGTTTCCACGCTGCTCACAGGTGAATACGGCATCGACGGCGTGTGCCTGAGTCTCCCGACGGTGGTGGGACGGCGCGGCGTCGAGCGCGTGATTCCCTTGAAACTTGCGGCGGACGAGGAACTTCTGCTTCGGCATTCGGCGGATGTCGTGCGTGCCATGGCGGCGCGTCCGCAGATCGTATAGTCGCCACCAAATTGAATTCTACTTTGGGTTGCGTTCTATTGCGTACAGGCAGGGGTTGTGATACAATGGATTCACACAGAGGAGGGAACCACAATGGAGACGGGACATACGGAATTTGACCGTGCGGACGTAGAAAAGAACAAAGACATGGCGGCGCTTGGCTACGTGCTGTTCTTTCTGCCGCTCATTACCTGCAAGGATTCGAAACTGGGGAAATACTGTGCCAATCAGGGGCTTTTGCTCTTGCTCACTTATGTGGTGGCGCGCTTCATCCTCGGCATCTTCGACAACATTTTCCTGATCGGCTTCCTGTTTGGCATCGCGAAGTTCCTGATCTCAATCGGTCTGATTGCGCTGGGCGTCTTCATGGCCTACCAGCTCAAAAAGTACGACCGCGTCATGAAACTTCCCTACATCGGGCATTTCACGCTCATTCAATAACCGGGAGCATCGCTCCCGGTTATCCTTATCACAGTTCGACTTCCATGCCGTCTCTTGCGACGGTTATTTTTTCTTTCGCCGCGTCAAAAAACGCCTGGTATGCCACATGGTTCCAATCGTGTTTATGATTGATGTGCGTGGCGTAGATGCGGGTTTGGTCCGTCACCGCGCCGACCTCGCGCAACGCGGCAACCTGCTTGAGAAAATGTGCGCCATTCAGGTGACCGCTATCAGCAGGCAACGGCGCGGAGCCGAACGTCGCGTCCATGATCAGCAGATCGAGCGGGCGCCCCTTCAGCGCTTCGAGCGTTTCCTTTTCATAGAGTCCCGTGTCAAGCGCGTACAAAAACGCCTTGCCCTTCCATTCGATCCGGTAATTGAGCGACCGTTCGATGCGCGTCGCGCCCACGTGGTTCCCGCGCACCGGAAAAACGCGCTTATCCCCCATCTCAAACGGAACGAACGTCTCGTGCGGCACAAAGCGCATCCAGCCGTCGCGCGTCATGCGAACCAGGTCGGCAGCGCCGCCCGTGATGTCCCGCAGCGCCTCCGCCATCTTCATCGCGTACCCATACGCCGCGCGCGAAAGGTGCACGGCATACGGCCTGGCGGGCTTTGTCAGGCGCATCGTGACCACGCCCAAATTCTCGAGGGAAAAGTGATCCTCGTGCGCGTGGGTCACGAGCACGTCGTCGAGCGCGCCAAGCGATAATCCGTATCGGTTGCACGCCGCAAGCACGTCGGGCCCGAAGTCGATCACGGTATGCGGGTCCACATAGAAGCACGAGCGGAGCCTTTGTTCATCGGCAGCCTGCCGCGCCGCCGCGCAAATCGGACAATCACAAAACGGATTGGGGATCAGTTCTGCGGCTCCGGTACCTAGAAAGCGCATGGTCATTCCTCCCGATTGATCATTCAGGATAGGCGATCCCCTCGGCGACGATTTTGACGCGCCCCTCAATTTCGAGCGCGGTGATTTCTCCGCATTCACACGCGGCCTTCACGGTAATGACGCCGCCCAGCTGCCGCAGTGCCGCGCGCACAGTTCCGCCCCGCTCGAGCGCGAGATACGCGCCCACGGCGGCTGTGCCGCTGCCGCAACCGTGCTCCCAGACGAGCGAGCGTGCGGCGGGCACATAGACGAGGGGTTTGATCTCCATCCTCTCCCGCGAAAACAGGATCACGCCGGCGGCATCGGCATTCAGCGCATCCGCGATTTGACGAACGAGCGCTGGCGCATCCACATCCGCATCCTCGACGATCGCGTGTGCAATGCCGGGCAGGCGCATCACCGGATATCCGGATACCGTTTCGCGCGTCGCCGGCAGGGGCATGTCGAGCGCGCAAAAATATGCGCCGTCCCGCGCGCGCACCCTGCAGCGCACGATTCCGTCCGCACCGGACACCTCGAGGGGCACTTCGCCCGCCGTCAGATTGTCCTCCCGCGCGAGGTACGCGGCGAGGCTCATCGCGGCATTCCCGCAAAACTCACCGCCCGCCATCTGAAGCCGCATCCGCGCGCCGGGCAGGCACGCCGGTTCGAGAAAACCCGCCTGTTCGGCATATACGCCCTCAACATCCATGAGCGACGCCGCGACGGCGGGCTGCGCTTCGCGCAAGACGGCGGTTTTCACGAGGATGGTCATATTGGCCGTCGGCGAAGTCTTCACAAATTCACATCTCACCTTTGGAACCTGCTCAAGAACTGAATCGTCCGTTCCTGCTTGGGATTTCCGATGATGTCCTCGGGCGCGCCTTCCTCGACGATCACGCCGTTGTCCATGAAGATGACGCGCTCCGACACATCGCGCGCAAAGCCCATCTCATGGGTCACGATCACCATGGTCATCTTTTCGGCCGCCAGGTCGCGGATGACCCTTAAAATATCGCCGGTCAGCTCGGGGTCGAGCGCGCTGGTCGGTTCGTCGAAGAATAAAATGCGCGGATTCATCGCCAGCGCCCGGGCGATAGATACCCGCTGCTGCTGTCCGCCCGAAAGCTGAAAGGGATAGGCGTCCGCCTTGTCGGAGAGTCCCATTTTGGAAAGCAACTCCCGCGCCTCGGCAAACACCTCGTTCTTCGCACGCTTTTGCACCAGAATCGGCGCTTCCGTGACGTTTTTCAGGACCGAGTAATGCGGGAATAGATTGAAATTCTGAAATACAAGTCCGAACTGGCTCCTGATTTGCGTCAGTTCCTCGCGCGGCGCATATACGGATTGCCCGTTTTCAGAGCGCGCGGCGCTCTTGCCCAGATAGGCGAGCGCGCCGTCGTCCATGGTTTCAAGAAGCGTTGCACACCGGAGCAACGTCGATTTTCCGGAACCGGACGGCCCGATGATCGACACAACCTCGTTTTCCTCCACGGTCAGGGAGATGTCCGAGAGCACCGTCTGCCCATCAAACGCCTTTTTGACGTGGCTCATCTCAAGAATTCTCACGCGCGCACCTCCCTACCTGTAATACCGGAGCTTCTTTTCAATCCGTTCCATGCCGAATGCCACGATGGCGTTGAACACGTAGTAGAACACGCCCGCGATCACGAACGGCAGAAACGACGTCTGCGAGGCCGCGATCTGCTTGGCAATGGAGAAGACCTCCTGATACGCGAGCGAGAACGCGAGCGAGGTGTCCTTGACGAGGGTCACAACCTCATTGGTCACGGCGGGCAAGATCCGTTTGACCACCTGCGGCAATATGATCCGAAGAAATGTCCGCCCCTTCGAATAGCCCAAAACCGCAGCCGCTTCATACTGCCCAAGGGGCATCGACTCAATGCCCGAGCGGAAGATTTCCGCGAAGTAGGCCGCATAGTTGATGACAAAACCGATGACGACCGCGTAGAACCGAAAGCCCCGGATGGAGATTCCCAATAGGTAGTACGGCCCGAAGTACACCGCGATCAATTGAAGCATCAATGGCGTTCCGCGCATGACGGATATGTAGACGCGGACGATGGCCGATAAAATCCGGCTCTTCGACATCCGTCCGAGTGCGACCAATACGCCCAGCGGCGCGGACAGAACAAGCGTCAACAGGAAGATCAGGCTCGCACGCCCCATCCCCACGCTCATCTTTTCTAGAATCACCGAAAATTCCATTCAAACACCTCTGCGCATTGTATCCCGCTTATTCTATCACAGGTATGCCACAATGTAAACTCGGCCGCCCGGGGTATGCGCCCCGAGCGACCGATT
This sequence comes from Bacillota bacterium, assembly GCA_023421735.1. Next base: position 18,372 of record JAEZSP010000025.1, read on the forward strand.
GACTGATCAGGCTGTAATTCTCTGGCGTTACTGCGCGTCCGGCTCGAGGCAGATGAAGTCTTCGAGGCCATACTTCTCAGCCAGGGTCTGATAGGTGCCGTCGTTGACCAGCTGCATGAGGGCGCCTTCGACCTGCGCGCACATCTCGGTATCCGCGAGGCGGAAGCCGATGCCGTACTGCTCGGAAGCCACGGAGTCGCCGATGACATAGTTTTCAGGCTCAGAGTTCACGTAGAACTTCGCAACGCCGATGTCGATGATGAGCGCGTCCACGGAACCGGCCTTGAGTTCTGCCGCCGCGGTGACGTAGGAATCAAAGACCTGCGTGCCGGCAAACGTGTCCGCGAGCGCCTTCAGGCCGCCCTCGTCCTCGCTCTCGAGCAGTTCCTGCGCGCTGGTCGCGATCTGCACGCCCACCAGCTTGCCCGCGAGATCCGCCTCCGTCTGGATGCCGGAACCCGGCGCGGTCAGGATGACCTGCGAATTGTCGACATAAGGAAACGACCAGGTGTAGTCGTCCTCGCGGCCGTTGATCGTGAAGCCGGACCAGATGCAGTCGCACGCGCCCGCGTTCAGCTCGAGATCCTTGGTGTCCCAGTTGACCGGGTATTCCGCATACTGCCAACCCAGAATGTCGCAGACGGCCTTCGCCATCTCCAGATCAAAGCCCGTATATGCGCCGTCGTCTCCCATGTAGGTATAGGGCGGGTAATCCGGATCGAAGCCCACGGTGAATGTAACTGTCTCAGCCATGGCGCTCATTGCGCCGAGAACCAAAGTCAGGGCAACCAGAATGGATACGATCTTCTTCATTGAATGATCCTCCGTTCGATACTTTCGTCTGCTAACGTGGTATTATAATAACGCACGCGGCGCGGGTTGTCAAGGCGGCGATTGTTAAGATTGAAACGCACGCAGAGTTGTGATACAATGGCACCAAACAAAGCGGAGGAAATCTATGCGATACGAGGTAAAAAATCCGACGGTCGAATGGACGCGAGGATACGCGTACACGGACGAAAAAACGCCGCGGTTCGGCTGGCAGATCGAATCAGACGGGCGGAATATCCTGCAAACGGGCTATCGGCTGACGGTCAAGCAGGGAAATGAAACGGTCTGGGACACGGAAAAAGTCGTGAGCGGCGAAAGCCAATGGATCGCGTATGCCGGCGCGCCGCTTGTCCCCAAGACGCGCTATGACTGGACGGTCATATCGTATTTTGAGGGCGGTGCCGCGCAAGCCTGCGCGGCGTTTGAAACGGGACTCATGGACGAAACATACGGCGCATGGCACGGCGCAAAGTGGATCGGCGCGGACGAGATCGGGCTCGCCGCGCGCGCAAAGGCCATCTTCGCCTTGGAGCTTGATTTCTTCCTGCGCGGAGAGGCAACGGGCGTCATCTTCGGGAAAAACGATCCCCGGCTCCTCGACCGAAACAAAAATGACTACGGCATTGCAGGCGAAAACTACATCAAATATCGGCTGACGCGCGCGGGACTTCTCGAAATCTATCGCGTGGGTTACCATCCTTCCGACCGCGCGGATCTGCCGTTCGCGGTCATTGACATTCCCGGGTTTGATCCCGTGCTTCCCCACACGCTGCGCGTAGAAGTAACGGGGAATAACGCCTATGCCTACCTTGACGGCGCGAAGGTGGACGAAATCAAGAAAGAATTCCCCTTCAAAAGGCCGGGCATGCCGCCGTTTATCATGGCGCCGCGCCAGTTGAACCCGGCGGGCGATAACGACGTGACGACCTATCCGCTTTTGTGTGAATCCGGCTTCTTTGCCGAAGGCGCGTGCGAAGTGGTGCGTTTTGCCATCTCGAATCTGCGCCCACCAAAGGCGCAGCTCGTGCGCATCGAGGCCGCGACGCCCGGGCCATTCGGCGCGTTCGTGCAAAGCGACCGGCTCGTCGTCTGTGACGCAGAATGCACATCCGACTTCTCCTTTGGCGGAATCCCGCTTCTGCGCAGGGCATTTAATCTCACAACCGTCCGGCGCGCGCGGCTGTACGCCACCGCGCGGGGCGTATACGAGGCACAGATCAACGGCGCGCGCGTGAGCGAGCACTGGTTCGAGCCGGGCGCCGCGCAGTACGACAAACATTTGCGCTATCAGATCTACGACGTCACCACGCTTTTGCGCGCGGGTGAAAACGTGCTCGATGTCGCGCTCTCCTCCGGTTGGTGGAGCGAGGCGCAGACGTTCAACCTCATGAACTACAATTACTGGGGCGACCGCCCCAGCTTCCTCTCGATGCTCGTCGTCGAAGGGGAGGACGGATCGGAAGAAACGATCGTCTCCGCGCCCGGCGCATGGTCCGCACGCACCGACGGCCCCGTGAAGTTTGCGGGCTGGTTCTACGGCGAGCACTTCGACGCGCGTCCCACCCCGCCTTGCTGGAAAAAGGCGGTCGAAATTCCAACCGTTGATTTTTCGGAACTCCTGTCAGAAGGCGGCTTCATGCGCTGGCCGGTGCCGACCGCGAACGAACCCGCGCTGTCCGTGTCCACCGGCGCCCCGGTTCGGCACATCATGACCCTGACCGCGCAGGAAATGTTCGAGCCTCGTCCCGGCGTCTATGTGTACGACATGGGGCAAAACATGGTGGGCGTGCCGCAGATTCCGTTAACGGGCGCTGTTGGCACGGAGGCGGTCATCCGCTACGGCGAGGTGCTGTATCCCCCCCTCGCGGAATACGGCGATCTGGCGGGCATGATCCTCACGGAAAATGACCGCGACGCGCTGTCCATCGATCGCTATGTGTTTGCGTCGAACGAGCCGGAGGTCTTCACGCCGCGCTTTACCTTCCACGGGTACCGCTATGTGGAAATCACGGGCGTAACAGTGCCGCCGCAGCCGTCTGATGTGAAGGGGCTCGTGCTCTCGTCCATTGAGCGGCAGACGGGCAAGTTTGCATGCGCAAATCCCCTCGTGAATCGGCTTTACGCGAACATCCTCTGGAGCCAGCGCGCAAACTTCCTCTCCATCCCCACAGACTGTCCGCAGCGCAACGAGCGCATGGGCTGGTCGGGCGACGCGCAGGTGTTCTCGCGCACGGCGGTCTACAACGCGGACGTGTACGGATTCCTCCGGCGTTATCTCGAGTGTACCCGCGACTGTCAGCTTCCGGACGGACGGTTCGCGGACATTGCACCGGTAGGCGGCGGCTTTGGCGGCATCGAGTGGGGCAGCGCGGGCATCATCGTTACATACGAGCTCTACCGCCAATACGGCGACCCCCGCGTGATCGAGGAAAACTTCGACGCCATGGCGCGCTACATCGCCTTTTTGCAGGGCAAGGGCACGCCGGGGCTTTTGGACAACGTAGGGCCGCTGGGCGATTGGCTCGCAACCGATATGTCCACCGACAATCCGCTTTTGTGGAATGCGATTTACTTCTTTGACGCGACCATCCTGGCCGAAATGGCGCGCGTCATCGGCAAAAAAAGCGCTCCCTACGAGGCGTTGGCGGCCGAGATCCGGGAAAACTGGAACCGCGCGTTTGTCGATCCGGCGACGAAAAAGACCCGCAAGCTGACGGGCGAGATCAACGACACGCAGGCGTCCTATGCCGTGCCGCTTGCGTTCCATCTGTTTCACGATGAAAAATCCGCAGCGGACAGGCTGGCCGAAAAATCGAAGGAGCTCGGTTATGCGGTCACGACGGGCTTTGTGAGCACAGGAACTCTCCTCCCGGCGCTGACGGATGGCGGGCATGCGGACACAGCGTACCGAATCCTGCAGAATGAACATTATCCCTCGTGGCTCTATTCGATCACGGAGGGCGCGACGACCATCTGGGAGCGCTGGAATTCGGTTACACGCGAGAACGGCTTTGGCGGCAATAACCGCATGAACTCGTTTAATCATTATTCCCTCGGCGCGGTGGGCGCATGGATGTACACGGACGCCCTCGGCATCCGGCGCGGGGAAAACTGGCGCATGTTCCGGCTGGAACCGCATGTCGGCGACATGTCCTTTGCAAAGGGCAGCTTTGAATCGATCTATGGCACCATCGAAGCGGGCTGGGTGCGCGCGGGCGACACGCTGACGTACAAAGTCGTCGTGCCTGCAAACACGCGCGCAGAGGTCGTCCTTCCCACGGGAACGCAGATCATCGGAAGCGGGGCGCACGAATTCGTATGGTAAAACAAAAGCTCATCTGCGTTGTCGGCACGAACGCGTCCGGAAAAAGCGCGCTGGGCGTGGAACTTGCGCTGCGCTACAACGGGGAGATCGTCTCCGCCGACTCCAGGCAGGTGTTTCGCGGCCTTGATCTCGGGAGCGGGAAGATAACGCGGAGCGAAATGAAGGGCGTCGCGCACCATCTGATCGACGTGTGCGCGCCAAACGACTTTTTCTCCATGGCGGACTTTCAAAAGATGGCCTATGCAGCCATCGAGGACATTCTTGCGCGCGGCAAGACGCCGTTCCTCGTGGGCGGAACGGGTCTGTACGTCGCGAGTGTCTGCGAAGGCTACGAACTCTCCGGACCCGCGCCCGACCTCGCCTATCGCGCCGAACTCGAGACATACGACACGCCGACGCTTGCGCGCATGCTGTTTGAAAAGCTGCCGGATGCGGACGTCGATCCAAAAAACCGCAACCGCGTGATGCGACTGCTCGAACGGCTCCAGTCCGGCGATTCCATCGCGCCGCGCAAAAGCCCGCGCTACGACGTGCTCCAAATTGGCGTCACGTGGCCGCGCGCTGAAATCTGCGCGCGCATCGATCGGCGGCTTGAGACCCGCATGAACGAAGGGATGCTGAATGAGGTCAAGGAGCTTCTGGAAAACGGCGCAACGCCCGAATTTCTCAAAAAGCTCGGCCTTGAGTACCGCTCTCTCACCGAATACCTGACGGGCGAAATTGAGACCGAAGCCGAGATGCGCGACGAACTCGCTCGCGCCATCAAGCGCTTCGCCAAGCGCCAGATGACCTGGTTCCGCAAGGATAAGTCCATTCACTGGCTCGACATGGCGGCCGATCCGCTTTCCCAGGCGCGTGCGGCGGTGGAGGCATTTTTACAGGAGTCATGATTCCCTGATTGCACCAGGACGGACGAAGGGATACCGGAATGCCGATATAGTTCATCCAAAAAAATCGGATCGCGGGGGGGGGGGCCCCCCCCCGGGGCGCGCCGTT
>JAEZSP010000063.1 GCA_023421735.1 Bacillota bacterium
CTTCGCCATCCGCGAGGGCGGCCGTACGGTCGGCTCGGGCGTCGTGACGAAGGTTCTGTCGGATCCCGGCAAGTAAAAGGCGCGCAAACGCCGGGCGAGACGCCGGAGCGATGCTCCAGACATCGCCCAATTTTGGAAACCCGAGTTTAGAGAATAAGACAGACCGCCGCCCGTCCGGGAGAATAAACCCCGGACGGGCGCGTTTTCCTTTGGGAATGCATGATGCGGGACGATGGGAGCAACCGAGGATATGGTTCTTTTTTCACCGCGGAGAATCATGGATTCCACCGCTGATCATGCGTTCTCCATCCACTTTAGAACCGCGTTTTCAACGATCTCTTTCGTCCCTGGCTTAGTTGCTCTCCGCTCGAGTCCGGCCCTGTCTGCTCCGCCTGCACTTCATGCTAGGAAGAATAGGGTAGTACTGAATTCCATTGCTTCCGTCATGGGCAGAGTATTAAAATGATGGCCAGGTATTCAGCCAGAAGGTTTGGAATAGATCAGCCCAACAGAATCCCAGGCCAAACACGCCGATCGAATCCGAAGATGAACCCGCGGTGGCATTTTATTGTTTGACATGGATTTCCTAGTACTCCGTCCATAACAGAAGCGATGGAATTCGGCGCGACCCTTTTGTTCCTGGCGCGAAGCCGGAGCGCAGGCGTAGCAGGGCTACGTCAAGCGGAAAGCGACAAAGCCAGGGACGAAAGGGATCGTCGAAAACGCGGTTCTGTTGTGGACGGAGTACTAGAGCAAGACACAGAAATAGCGAGAGAAAGACCAGCAATGGATTTTCGTTCAAGTCAAGGAGCAGAGGCGCAGGCGTAGCAGCGCTACGTCAAGCCGACAGCGACGCAGGATTGGGTGAAAAGACTTGCTGGGATTCTCGGTATTTCTGAGGATTGCTCTGGATCCCTATAATAGAATGTACATTTTTCTGGAGGTGAAGAGATGAATACGATCTGGTCAACGTACGTTCAGACGGCGGAAATGCTCGACCAAACGCGCGTGCTCCGATTCGCTGATTGTTTTCGGGATCAATACCGTGCGGCATTTGCCATTCCGGATGGCGGCAGCATGCTTGAAATCGGTGCCGGAACAGGCGCGCTCTCCCGGTCGCTCAAGAGATGGTACCCCGGTACCCAGGTCGTCGGACTCGATCGCGACAGCGCATTTATCGATTTCGCAGCGAAGCGTGCCCCCGAAATCCGCTACCTGGAGGGCGACGCGACGGCCCTGCCGTTCCCGGCTGAATCGTTTGATGGAACCATCTCGAATACCGTACAGGAACACATCGAGCCGTCCGGGTTCTTTGGCGAGCAGTATCGAGTGCTCAAAAAAGGCGGCGTCTGCCTCGTTCTCTCATCGCGCCGGACGACCGCCGTTCAGGCCGACTGTCTGAAAAAACGAACGGACTTCGAACGAGCGATTTACGACCGCATCAATCCCTACGCAAAAGCGGCTGATCAGGCGCACGGCATCTGCGCCTACCCCATGACGGAAGCAGAATTGCCCCGCGCAATGGAGAAATACGGATTTCAATCGGTCTCAACCGAATATCTCGCCCTCAATCTTACGCCGGATCATCCGTCCTGTGCAACTGCGTTCGCGGAAGCGATGATCGAGTCGGGACGGCAAATGGAAATGGAAGAGATCAAGTGCTGGCCCAATATTGCACCCGGCGTGATCACAGACGCTGAGCTCGACCAGATGGAAAAGCTTATCCACGTGCGGCATGACGAACGCCTCCGCCTCTACCGCGCGGGAGAAAAACAGTGGGATGCACGCGTCCTCCTCCTCATGATTACGCGCGGCGTCAAATAGAACGCGTCCTTCCTCGTACTCCATCTACAACAGAACCGCGTTTTCGGTGATCCCCTTCGCCCCTGGCTTTGTCGCTCTCCGCTTGACGTAGCCCTGCTACGCCTGCGCTCCAGCTTCGTGCCAGGAACAAAAGGACTGCGCCGAATTCCATCACTTCTGTCGTGGATGGAGTACTCGTAGGGGGATGGGAAACCATATGATGTCATCAGCGCGCACGGCATGAGCCCATCCGCTTGGCGCATTTTCTCGATCACTCGCTTTTGCTTGCCGAGTTAGCGCAATACCTCCCGCGCAGGATGGGATACGGAATTCTTCGTCGGGGCGGCTCATGTGATTTCATCCCCCTTTCGCATCCCGCTTTTCTGAGTCCTCCTATCTGCGCCACATGGCGATTTCTCCTTCACCCGCCGTGGGAACAAAGCCGAGGCTTTCGTAAAGATGGATGGCGTTTGTGTTCTCATCGTCCGCTGCGAGGAACCCTCGCGTCGCGCCGTGCTGTTTGCCGTGCGAGATGGCGGCGCTCACGAGCGCCCGCCCATGGCCGCAATTCTGGTGATCCGGGTGGACGGCGACCGCGCGCACCCACGCGACGGAGCCTTTCTCGCTTTTGTCGCCATATACACCCGTCATGACGATACCACATAGGGTTTCGCATACGTCACGGATGCCGAGCACCGCCGCGTTGCGCACGCCCTCCGGACTCCCGTCGATCCACTGGCGCATGAGTTTCGGCGTTGCGCCCGTAAAGCCCCGGCTTTGCCCGACGCATGCGTTCGCGACCGCCGCTGCCTCCGCCGCCTCCGTCAGTATTTCGCAAAAGAGATCGGCGGGTACGTCCGCGAGATCGTTCTTCCGATAGTCACGAAACACGTTGCGCACCGAAAATCCTGCCGCCTCGAACGCCGCGACCCACGCGCGAGGCAGAAAGGAAAGCATGCCTGGCTCGCCGCCAATCGCCTCGATGACAGGCTGCGGCGCGTTTGCCGACCATACGAATTCCATCATCGCTTCGTCCGGGTACCAGCCCTTGAGGATGTATGCCTCCCCGTCGTCGCGGAGCACGGACGGATTTTCGATGTCTTGCGCATACTGAAAGGCATGGTATTTGAATCTCTGCCATTTCTCATTCATATGTTCATTATACCATAAAAAACCGCCCGGTTGCCCGGGCGGAAACGGTTTGGGTGCACAATTAATAGACGTCCTTCCACTGATCGATGTTCTCCGCAGTGAAGTAGAACGGATCGCCGCAGATGGTGTATGCGTTGCCGTTGCCGTCGTCCATGATGGTGATGGATCCGAGGCGGCCCGCTTCAAACGTCTCGCCGATTGCGCCGGTAATCGTGCCGTCGATGAACGCGATGCACGCAAAGGACGCGAGATAACCCAGGTCGATGGGGTTCCAGAGGTACATGCCCTCGCACACGCCTGCCTTGATGTAATCAGCCATCTCGGAAGGGAGGCCGAGACCGGTCAGCTTGATCTGCCCGGTGAGCCCGTTATCCTGAATGCACGCAGCCGCGGCAGCGATGCCGACGGTGGTGGGGGAGATGACGCCCTTCAATTCGGGGTACGTGTCGATGAGACCCTGCATCTCCTGATAGCTCTTGTCGGTGAGGTCATCGCCGTATACGATGGTCACGAGCTCAATGTCCGCATACTGCGGATCTTCGAGCGTCTGCTGCATGAACTTGATCCAGGTGTTCTGGTTGTCCATGGTCGCGCCCGCCGACAGGATGGCGATCTGGCCCGCGCCGCCGATCTGCTTGGAGATTTCCTCGATCTGCACGCGGCCGATGTTCTCGGCGTTCGAAGGATCGATGTTCAGGTTGCGTCCCTCGGGCAGCACGGCGCTGTCCCACGAGACGACCCAGATGCCCTGTTCCATGGCGGTCTGGAGGACGGCGACGCAGCCCGCCGCGTCGTTCGCGGAGATGGCAATGGCGTCCACGCCCTGCTGGATGTAGCCTTCGATGATCTGAATCTGACCCTCGTTCGAAGAATCGGAGGGGCCGTTGTGGATGAACTGGAAGCCCAGCTCATCAGATGCTTCCTGGAAGCCCCTGACTGCGGCGTCGAAGAAGGGGTTGCCCGTCTGCTTGTAGACGACGCCGATCAGCGGCGCATCGCCTTGTGCAAATGCGGGTGCGAGACTCATGACGATCATGAGTGTGATCAAAAGTGCCAGTATCTTGCGCATAGTTGTTCCTCCTTTATTTCAACGAGGCCTCTGCCCCGTTTGATTCTCGAAATGCAGCGCGCCGCCGCCTGCCGACCTCGGCGCGCGCCTGCAAAAGGCTCAGTATGTTCGGTACCAAAACCACGCCGATTAAGAGGATACCGACCGACAGGTTTAAAATGAACTGATCGTTGAACAGGAGCGTCAATCCGTTTTTGAGACATGTCATCAGAATAAGCGAAAGGAAAACGCCGGGCACGCTTCCCTTGCCGCCCGCCGTGGACGCGCCGCCCAAAACCGCGATGGCGATGGCCTGCATTTCAAATCCCGTGCCGATCGTGTATTTCACGGAGCCTGTGCGCGCGCAGAGGAAGATGCCGCAGATGGCGGCGAGCAAGCCGTTCACGATGAACGTTACAAGTTTGATCCGGTCGGTGCGCACGCCCGAATAGCGCGCGGTTGTGATGTTTGCGCCCGTCGCAAAGAGCCGCCGGCCCGTCGTCGTGTGGTGGAGGACGACGTGGAAAAGCGGAAATAGCGCGAGGATAAACACCAGCATGATGGGTAAGGGCGTTGCGCCGATCGTTCCGTACCCCAAATCCTTCGTAAACCAGCCCGGAAACCCGCCGGACGATTGATCCTTTAAGATGATATATGCGATGCCGCGATAGAGGGTCATGGTCGAGAGGGTGATGATCATGGCGAAAAGCTCCTTGAATCGCGTGACCAGAATCCCGTTGAACGCACCGCATGCAGCGCCCGTCAAAAGCGCGAATCCCATCGAGAGCCAGAACGGAACCCCGCCGTTATACGAAACCGCCATCACCGTCACCGATAGTCCCGCCGTCGATGCGACCGAGATGTCGATGTCCCCAAGGATCAGAATAAGCGTTGCGCCAAGCGCCAAAAAGCCCACGTCCACCATGTACACGCGCGTTTGCCCGAGCAGGTTCTTAAGCGTGTAGGTGTCCGGCATCCGGAAGTGAAAATAAAGGTATACGGCCGCGATCAAGACGACCAGAATCCACTCCCAGCGCATCAGAAGCTTTTTCATCAGATGTGCCTCCTTTTGAGGTTCTGGCGGTTCATCGATCGCTGCATCACCGCATTTGAGACGACGGCGATGAGGATCAGCGTCCCCTGAATCGCTTTTTTCCAAAATTCAGCGTTGCCGATCAACCGCAGCATTGGAAGCCCGTTGTTGATGATGCCGATGGTCAATGCGCCCAAAACGACGCCCCATATGCGCCCCGCCCCGCCCGTGACCGACACGCCGCCGATCACGCACGCCGCGATCACGAACATCTCGTATCCCGCCGCCATGTCCTGCGTGATCTTCGTATCGCGTGAACCGTTCATCAACCCTGCCAGTCCCGCCAGAACGCCCATGATGACGTGCGCCAGAAAGATCGTCCGGTTCGCGTCGATGCCGCGCATTTGTGCAGCTTCCCGGTTCGAGCCCACGGCGTAGAGATGCCGCCCCGCGCGAAAATAGGTGACAAATAGAAAGACGACCAGCACCACGCCGAGCATGATCCAGATTTTGTCGTTGATCCCAAGCGGTGCCCAGCGTGTAAATTGTACGAAGTTTTCCGACATGTCCTTTCGGTACACGGCGGTATTGTTCCCGACGATGTGGGAAATGCCGAACAGCACGTACTGCATGCCCAGCGTTGCGACGATCGGCAAAACCCGCCCCCAAGAGACCAGCAGCCCGTTGACCGCGCCGCACAGTCCGCCCACGCCCATGCCGATCAGGATCAGCACGGGCAGCGACACGCTGCTTCTGTGCGCGAGGGTCACCTCCGCGCCGTTCACGATCTGCGTCACATCGACTTCGGAGATGTATTTTCGCATCACCACGCCTGTGACCATGGCGGAGAGCGCCATGATCGCGGCGATTGAGATGTCGATGGAACCAACGAGCATGACGCACATCATGCCGACCGCCAACACGATCATGATCGACGTGTCCTCCACGATGAACAGCATCTTCTCGCCCGTGAAGAACGCGGGCGTTCGCAGGCTCACGACCAGCACCAGCGCCGCCATGATGAGGAACAGCCCGATTTCCCTGTATTTGATGAACAGGGCGTAGAGCGGGGTTCTCTCCGTTTTCTGATCCATTCTCATGCCCCCCTACGCCCTTTTTTCAAGCGGCATGCCCGCCTGTAAAACGTTTTCCTGCGTGGCTTCTTCTCGCCCGATCACGCGGGAGACCCGGCCTTCGCGCATCACGACGATGTTGTCCGCCATGTTGATGACCTCGGGAAGCTCTGAAGAGATGAGCAGGATCCCGTATCCCTTGTCGGTCAAATCGCACATGATCTCGTACATCTGTGATTTCGATCCGACGTCCACGCCCTTGGTCGGTTCGTCAAGGATTAGTATGCGGGAATTGCCCGACAAAAGCTTTCCGACGACCACCTTCTGCTGGTTCCCGCCGGAGAGCGATTCCGCGTCCTCATCAATGCTCGTCGCGCGGATTTTCAAAAGATCCCGATATTTGTTTCCCTCCGCGCGCTCGCTCTTTTGCCTGATGAGACTATGCTTCGCAAATCGGCTGATCGAGGGGAGCGTAATGTTTTTGCCTACCGACCATTTGAGGATCAGCCCCTGTTTTTGCCGATCTTCCGGCAAAAGGCCGATGCCGATTTTGAGCGCGGCGTGGGGGCTCCCGATCGCAACCTTCTCCCCATCCAGATCAATCGTTCCCGCGCTTGGCCTTGTCACTCCGCAAATTGCCTCCACAACTTCCGTGCGTCCCGCGCCGACCAGACCCGTCAGGCAAAGGATCTCACCCTCATGGAGGGTGAAGCTCACATCCGCAAAATACCCCGTGCGCGAAAGATTTTCCACGCGTAAAAGCTCCTTGCCAATGACGGATGTTTTTGGGGGGAAAAATTGATCGATGGAGCGTCCCACCATGTGGCGCACGAGATCGGCGGACGCGACCTCGCTGACTGGCCATGTGCCGATGTACTGCGCGTCGCGCAGCACCGTCACGCGGTCGGCCAACCGGTACATATCCTCAAATCGATGTGAAATGAGGATGATCGAGACGCCCTGTTCCCGCAATCGCGCTGCGATGGCGTACAGTTCTTCGCTCTCGCGCCGGGAGAGAGCGGCCGTGGGCTCGTCCATGATGAGAATTTGCATATTTTGTGAGAGCGCTTTTGCGATCTCGACGAGCTGCTGTTGCGCGACCGACAGAATGCCCATGCGATCGGTTGGAGAAATAGACGACCCAAGGGAAGCCAGAAGCCGCCGCGCCTCGTCATTCGCTTTTTTCCATTGTATGTTGCGCAATCTGCCCCGCTTTTCGTGGCCCATGAATATGTTTTCCGCAACCGTTAAATCCGGATAGGCAGCAAGGTGCTGATAGATGGCTGCGATGCCGCGCTTTTGCGCCACGAGGGGATCGTGCATCACGATCTTTTCGCCGTACAACCGAATCGTGCCGCCGTCCGGCTGGTGAACGCCCGTCAAAACCTTGATAAATGTCGATTTTCCCGCGCCGTTTTCGCCCATCAGCGCATGGATTTCGCCCCTTTTCAGGTTGAACTGCACGCCGTCGAGCGCCCTGACGCCGGGGAAGATTTTTGTAATATTCAACATTTCCAGAATATAGTCCGACATGGGAACACCCCTTTGTCGCTCATCTGAGATAAGAATAGCACATTTTACATATATTTACAATATGGAAACGTATACGTTGCAAATCGGAATTTTACACGACGCGCAGGTTAAAACGATTGATTGACAGAAAGAATTGAATGTGCGTATAATGGACGCACGGGAGGGATTTGATATGAACGGCATGATGCGCGCCGTCGTGGCGCATGGACAGGACAATTACAGGTATGAAAAGGTCCCGATTCCCGCGCTCACCGGCGGGGATATGCTTCTCAAGGTCGAAGCGTGCGGCGTGTGCGCGGGCGACATCAAATGCGCGGAGGGCGGTTTCCGCTTTTGGGGTGGTGCGGGCAATCCCGCCTATGTCGAGCCGCCGTTCATTCCCGGCCACGAGATCATCGGCCGTGTGGTCGAGATCGGCGCGGACTACGCGGGAACGTGTCAGGTGGGCGATCGGCTCGCGGTTGAGCAGATCGTGCCGTGCGGCAAGTGCCGCTATTGCCGCGAGGGCAAATACTGGCTGTGTGCGCCGCACGACGTGTTCGGATTCAAACATTACTTAAACGGCGGCTTTGCTGAATATGTGCGCCTGCCGGGGAACGCGCGGGTTTACCCGATCCCCGCGGACATGCCGATTGAAAAGGCGGCGCTCATCGAGCCCTATGCCTGCGGGATGCACGCTGTCGATCGCGCGCGGATTGAGCCGAACGACGTGGTCGTCATTTCCGGCGCGGGCACGCTGGGACTCTCCATGATTACCGCCGCGCGGCAATTAAATCCGCGCGCGCTCATCTCCATCGATCCCATGCCCGCGCGCCGCGCGCTCGCGGTCGGCATGGGCGCGGACTTTGCGCTGCCCGCATGGGCGCAGGAGGAACTTCCTTCCTCCATTGTGGAGCTTTCCGATAATACGGGTTGCGACGTCTACATCGAGGCCTCCGGACACCCTTCGTCCATTCAGCAGGGATTGAACCTCATTAAAAAGGGCGGACGCTTCGTCGAATTTTCCGTGTTCGCCGGCCCCGCAAGCATCGATTGGTCGATCCTCGGCGATGCCAAGGAACTCGATCTCTATGGCGTCAGCCTTTCCCCGCATTGCTTCCCGCGCGTCATTGAGGGCATTTATTCCGGTTCGCTCGCCACAAACGGCGTCGTGACGAAGGCCCTGCCCCTTCAGGACTACGATATCGCCTTCCAACTCGGCATGAGCCGCGAGGGCGTGAAGACCATTTTGGTTCCGTAACGAGCGCGGGGGACTGGGCGAACCTCCGGCAGTTTTGTGCCGGGGCGCATCCGTCCCCCTCCACAGGGGCACCGTGTTTAAGTGTGTATGCGTTCACTTTACCCGCGTAAGGATGAGCCCGCAGAAGGGCTTTGTGGGCATGGGGACGAGCGCATGACCGGAGAATATGCCGGCGACGGGGGTACGGGTCATGTTCCATGCGTCAAAGACCTCGGCGCGGTACGTTTTGCCTGCGGGAAGATCGAAGTCCTTGCAGCCGGGCTGGCGCACGCCGTAATAATACAGGAAAGCTTCCTCGTCGTAATTCTGTCCGAGCACGCGCGAGCGCTCGTAAGCGGGCGTGGGATTTTGCGGCATGGATTCAATGATCTTTCGCAAAAACAGGATGCGCGCGGGGCTTTTCCCGTGGAGTTTTCCGCCTTTCGCCCACCACAGCACGTCGTCCGGGTCGATGTATGTTTCGCCGTGGCCCACGTATGCGCCGCGCGAGAACCCGTCCCACATGCGGTTTACCATTTCCTCGGCGGTGATGGAGCCCCAATAGTTGGGAATATTGCCTTCATAGCAGCATTCGTCGATCACAACGGGCTTCTGGTACAGATTCAGCCATTCGGGCACTTTTTCCATGTCCGAATGCTGGATGGAACAGTGCGTGACCCATGGCTTGTTGTGGTCGTAAAAGCCGCGGCAGTTGTGGATGGAACGCAGGTGCTGCGCGGGATCCTTCTGCTGGACGAGCCGGAAAAAGTCGTCCCAGTCCTCGGTCGTCTTTCCGGGCATGAGGTCGAACTCGTTTGCAAACGACCACCAGATATTGCGGAACGAGGCGAGCCGCGCGACGATATGGCGCAGGTACCGCCGATCCGCCTCCGGCGGCATGCTCGAAAAGCCCCAGCGGTCATAAGGGTGAAATAAAATCAGATCGGCTTCGATGCCCATCTCTGCGAGCTGATCGATCCGTTTCTCCAGATGCGCAAAGTAAGTGGGATCAAACGTTTCGAAATCCCATTCGTAGCCACTCTGCGTTTTTTTGCCCATAAACGGATAGAATTCCGGATCATTTTGATTGTAGACATAATGTTTTGGGAATACGCACATGCGGATTTTATTAAAATATCCTTCGGAGAGCGTCGCAAGAGTCTGCTCCTCGCGTGCGTCTCCCTGATGCGTCCAGCAGTAGCAGGTCGTGCCAACGCAGGAATAGTCCGTGCCGTCCGCATAGCGGAGCCGCGTCGAAGGCACATAATGGTGCCACGTGCCGGACGTCGCGGTTGCCACGCGAATCGGTCCGTGTACGCCCGCGCGCGCGGGAACGCAGGTGAATTCCCCCGTCAGCCCGTCAAGCGCCGGGACGTCACTGCGGGTGACGTACGTCCATGTGCCCTCTGCGTCCGGCATGAAACGCAAAACATACGCGCCGTCCCCGTCGTAGAACCCATCGGCGCAGACAATGCGGTTTGCGCATCTGAATTCCGCCGCGAATTCGATCTGCGCGCATGGCTTGCCTGCGCGCGGCCCCTCAAAACGTGCCTCAAACCGATCCCATTTTGCGATGTTCATTTTTGTCCTCCTATTTCTGAAATCGACCCAACCGCTTCCGGTGTCGCGTCGTATGCGACGCCATTGTAATAAAGTTGATCCCCTGTGACATACACATACATGTGATAAATGGAGTATGCGAACGTTTCCACGTCGTCAAGGCCTTGCATTTTGTCCGGGATCTGGTATGCAACCATCGACCAATCCGCGCCGTCTAACAGATATGCATCCGTTTCCTTGACAAAGCACATGTCCTCGGGCGGAACGGTCAGGTTGAGCCAGTCGACGAACGCCTGGACGCCCTCTCTGGTGCCGATGGTCGTCGTTTCGCCGCCCAGGGGTGTCATTTCGACCGACAGGATGTCGTCTGCGGAGGTATAGCGCGCGCCTGTCGGCATGAGGAGCGCAAAAAGCACGACCGCGACAAACGCGATCGGCATGAGGATGAGCCTGATGATTTCACTTTTCTTCACTGGAGTTCCTCCCTATCGCCTTTAGTATACCAAAGCGCGAAAGGGCGGTCAACCATGTCCTTCTTGGAATGGTATGTTTCGTATATTCGTTTGACATATTCATTTGCTGGTGTATAATATGAGAGAATTGGCAATTACATTGATCTTTGCTTGGAAAGGATTTTATAATGACGGCAAAAAAGACATCGATCGGCGGTCAGGCGCTCATCGAAGGCATTATGATGGTTGGCCCGCAAAACACCGCCATGGCCGTGCGCGCGCCCGGTGGCGAAATCGTACTCGAGGAGTTTGCGACGAAAAAAAATGCCCGGTCAAGGCTCTTCAAGGCCCCCTTCATTCGCGGCGTATTCAACATGTTTGACTCGTTGCGCGTAGGCTATCGGTGCCTGATGCGCTCGGCGGAGCTCGCCGGACTCGAGGAGGACGATAAGAAGGAAAACAAGTCCTTCGGGGACAAAATCTTTTCGGCGGTACTGATGCCGTTGGCGATGGTGCTGGCGTTTGCGCTGGGCTTTTTCCTTTTTATGTACATGCCTACGCAACTTTACCGCTGGATTCAAATCCCGCTGCCGTTTCTGGCGGATCATCGGCTGCTCCAGTCGACGTTTGAGGGGCTCGTGCGCATCATCATCTTTGTCGGGTATATTTGGGCGATCTCGCGCATGAAGGACATCCATCGCACATTCCAATATCACGGCGCAGAGCACAAGACCATATTCTGCTATGAAAAAGGGATGCCGCTCACCGTCGAAAATGTCCGCGGTCAGAGGCGCTTTCACCCGCGCTGCGGCACGTCGTTTTTGATGCTGATGCTTGTGGTTGGCATCGTGGTCGCCATCTTTATCCCGACCAACATCCCCACCCTCATGCGCGTATCGATCAAGGTTCTGTGTCTGCCGATCGTCGTGGGCATCGGTTACGAGCTTTTGAAGCTCGCGGGCCGCGTGGACAACGCATTCACGCGCATCATCTCGGCACCCGGCATGTGGCTTCAGCGGATTACGACCCAGGAGCCGGAGGATGACATGATCGAATGTGCCATCGCTGCCATGAAAAAGGTCATTCCTGAGGATGACAGCGACAATTGGTAAACCGGAGGATCAATGAAGATCATCGAAAACGTAAGGCGCATGGCCGAAGTGCGCCGTTCGCGCGAGCGCATTCGACGCGACAACCATAAACTTCGGTGGCAGCTTGTCACGCTGGTGTGCTTGTCGCTGTTATTGACGCTGTTATTGGAATTGCTCAATCGGCGGTCGGGCATTAAACTCATCACTTTTGTGGCGCACGATCCGCTGATGTGCGCGCTCGATATGCTTCTGGTTCTCAACACCCTCGCGTTCTCGCAGATTTTTCATCGGCGGATCGCTGCTTTGACGACGATTGCGGTCGCGTGGCTGTTGATGGGCGTCGTGAATTATATCGTGATTTCCTTCCGTACACAGCCGTTCACCGTTGCGGATGTGATGCTCGTCAAGGACATGTTTTCGCTCATCACGGTGTATTTCACCTGGTATCAGATCGCGTTCATGTTCGGCGGGATCGCCGTCATCCTCTTTGGCGTTGCGGTGCTTTTTTTGCGTGCGCCCAAGCGCGCGCGCGTGCCGTATCTGTTTACCCTCGTCGCGCTCACCGTCTTGAGCGCCATTACGTGGGGTGGCGTGCGGCTGAGTCTCGACGCCGGATATATCAAGACGCGGTTTCCCACACTCAAGGACGCGTATCAGGACTATGGGTTTGCCTATACGTTTATCAATACGTTTGCCGATATGGGCATCTCCAAGCCGGAGCGTTATTCTGCGGATACCGTTGACGACATTATCTCCGTCATTGATTCGACTGCCGAGCCCGTGAAGGCAGAAAACGTGGTGCCCAACATTATCTATATCCAGCTCGAATCGTTCTTCGATGCGGATACGCTCTCGGACGACATACAGTTGTCGGAAGACCCGACGCCGTATTTCCACGAGCTGCGCGAAAAATGGCCGTCCGGCGCGCTGCGCGTGCCCGTGGTCGGCGGCGGTACCGCAAACACCGAGTTTGAAATCCTGACCGGCATGGATCTCGACTTTTTCGGCGCGGGCGAGTACCCCTATTATACGGTTTTGCGCGATACACCCTGCGAGACGATTTGCTACGTGCTGAACCGCCTCGGCTATACCTCCACCGCCGTTCACGACTATATGGCGACCTTCTATGGTCGAAATGAGGTCTATTCGCGCCTCGGGTTCAACGTTTTTGAATCCATGGAGTACATGGACGACCTCGATTACGGAGAGATCGGCTGGGCGAAGGACGAGCGGATGATCGATTCGGTCGAAGACGCCATGAATGCGACCCCCGGGCGTGATTTCGTATTCGGCATTACCGTTTCGACGCACGGAAAGTATCCGTCGGATTATCTGCTCCAGTGCGCGCAGAATGGAATCCAGGTGGAAAATCCGGGCCCGACCTTCAACCAGACGCAGCTTCAGAATTTCGTGAATCTGGAAAAGGGAATGGACGATTTCCTCAAGGAATTTGTTGCTGCCATGGATTCGTTTGACGAGCCTGTGATCTGCGTGTTCTACGGAGACCACCTGCCCGCGCTCGACTGGGATGCCTCCTCGCTTGATTCGGGCGATCTGTTCCAGACGCAGTATATCATCTGGAATAATTACGGCGCGAAGTTCGATGCGCCCGATCTGCAGGCCTACCGCCTCAGTGCGAACCTGCTCCTCCAGCTTGGCATCGAGGACGGCGTCATCTTCCGCTATCACCAGCAATCGCCCGATTTCGGCGAGAGCGTAGGGTACCTGACCGAGCTCGAAATCCTCGAATACGACATGCTCTACGGCGAGCTCGAGGTCTTCAACGGTGAAAATCCGTTTGTCCCGACGAACCTCAAGATGGGCATTGACAATGTCGTGATCAACTCCGCCCAATATAAGTATGGGCGACTCTTGATCCGGGGCGATAACTTCAACGAGTTTAGCAAGATCTTTCTCGATGGGGAACAACTCACCACCGCCTATATCGACAAGCGAACCCTCGTCGCCTGCGTCGACGGCTTGCCCCCAGGCGCGCAGTCCCTCGCGGTGGCGCAAATCTCCCGGGAGAACGTGGAGCTGAGCCGCACGGCGGAATTTCCGGTGAGCGATGTGCAAAAGTAGCGAAGAAAGCGATGCCCCCGCATCGCACCGATTGAAATGACGCGCTGCGGCGCGCGGAATGGGAGGCGCAATATGCGCAGGATGAATTTCATGTTCAAGCCCTATATCTTCGCCTGACCGCGGATGGCGGCACGTTGAGGTGATTTCGTAACACCTCCGCTTTGCTTTGCTCTCCGCGGGACTGACATGCCCCGGGAGAGCGGCAGGCGGAGGCGTTTTTATGCCCTTCTGTCTGTGCGCTCGCACAAATACACAGACGGAGGAGACTCTATGTTTCGTGCATTGCGATTTTTTATATCAAACGGCTGGAAATACGACAAGCTCTATGTGATCGAAAAAATTCTCTATCAGTTGGCGAGCGCGCTGTTGCCCATCGTGCTCACGATCATGCCCAAGTACATCATCGACGAATTGACGGGCGCGGGGCGTCCCGAACGGCTCGTTTTCTATGTCGCGTTCCTCGCGGGGTTTGCGCTGTTTTCAAATGCCGCATCCGCATATCTTGTCAAGGATGCGTTTACACACCGGATCCGCGTCGACGCAGCGTTCAGTCTCGACATTCACAGGATGCTGGCCGCCGCCGATTACCAGAATCTCGAGAGCCCCGCGTTTCTCGAAATGCAAAAGCGCGCGGAGAAATTCCTCTCCTGTGACTGGCATGGATTTGGATACCTCCTCGATTGTGCGCTCGACGCATGCGGACAGATGGTGACGCTCGCGGGCATCGCGGCGGTCGTTGCGACCATGAATCCCCTGATGATCCTCCTGTTCGCAATCCTTTCCTTTCTCGGTGCGCTGTCCGAAAACCGCGCGAAGCGGCGTGCGCTTGCGCTCAACGAGCGAATCATCGCCGCGCAGCGCTACTGGCTCTATTATGCGAGGCTGTTTGAGGACTACCGATTCGGCAAGGAAATCCGCCAGAACGGCATCGCCGATTGGCTGCTCGCACGCGAGCGTCACTTCCTCGATCAGAGCATCTGCGCGCACAAGGAACAGAACGACGCGTTCATCCGTTCGGGCGTGCTCGGGGCGGTGCTCGGCTTCATCCAGCATGGCGCGGTGTATGCGTACCTCTGCGTGCGGGTGCTGACGGGTACGCTGGGCATCGGTGATTTTGTCCTGTACGCCTCCGCCGCGACCGCGTTTTTCATGGCGCTGCGCAAAACGCTCGACGCCATCTCCGAGGTCAGGGCATATGATCCCTACTTCGACGACCTCGACCGCTATCTCAATATGCCCGCCACCATGCGCGACGGAAAGTGCCTGCCGCTGCCGGCGGGACGCAATCTTGAATTTCGAAATGTCGGCTTTCGCTATGCCGGACAGGAAACGTGGGCGCTGCGCGGCGTGAACATCTCAATCCGCGCGGGCGAGCGGCTATCCGTGGTCGGGGAAAACGGCGCGGGCAAATCGACATTTGCGAAGCTGCTCCTCAGGCTCATCGACCCCACGGAGGGGGCGATTCTGATGGACGGCGTCGATATCCGCGACATAGATGTGGAAAAGTACCGCGCTGCGTTTGCCGCCGTGTTTCAGGACTTCAAGCTTTTTTCGTTCTCGCTCAGGTACAATGTGGCATTTGGTGAAGCGGGTGCTGAGGAGGCGCTTTTGCGCGCGGGCCTGGGCGGAAAGCTGACAAAGCTTCCGAACGGGATTGAAACGACCGTCGGGCGCGAATTCGACGAACAGGGCTTCGAGCCTTCCGGCGGCGAGGCGCAGAAGATCGCGCTTGCACGGGCGCTTAGGCGCGATGCGTCCATCGTCATCCTCGATGAACCGACCGCCGCGCTCGATCCGCGCGCGGAATACGAGCTGTACCAGGGCTTTGCCGACCTCGTGAAGGGCAAAACCGCTGTCTTTATCTCCCACAGGCTTTCCTCCGCGCGCTTCTGCGACCGGATCGCGGTCTTCAAGGACGGTGCAATCGTGGAACTGGGCAGCCATCAGGCACTCCGTACCGCAAACGGCCTGTACCGCATGCTTTACGACATGCAGGCGCAATATTATACGCAGCCCATTGACAGCGCGGCAGGCAAATGATAAAATGAACATATGAACGAACGTTCAGATGAAAGGAGGTGAGCGGGTTGACGGAACGGGAGGCCGAATGCTGCGAGCTTTTGCATCTGCACATGGACATGGTTGATCAAGTGCGCAATATGATTCCGTCTGAGGATACGCTTTATGACCTGACGGAGCTTTTTCGCATGTTTGGCGATTCGACGCGCGTACGCATTCTCTATGCGCTTTTCGCGCAGGAAATGTGCGTGTGCGACATCGCGGGCATTTTGAGCATGACGCAGTCGGCCATTTCGCATCAGCTGCGCGCGCTCAAGAACGCGAAGCTGGTCAAGGCGCGGCGCGAGGGCAAGACCGTTTTCTATTCGCTCGCCGACGACCACGTGCGTTTGATCATCGACCAGGGAATCGAGCATGTGACGGAGGACGAATGAGATGAAAAAGAGATTTTCGCTCACGGATCTTGATTGCGCAAACTGCGCGGCAAAGATGGAAGAGGCGATCAAAAAAATCGACGGCGTGAAGAGCGCGTCGGTAAGCTTCATGACGCAAAAGATGACCGTCGATGCGGATGACGCGCGCTTTGACGAGATCATGGATCAGGTAGCCGCCGTCTGCCGCAAGGTGGAGCCGGACTGCAAAATCAACCGGTAATGGCAAACCTCACAAAAAAGGAACGCAGGCGACTTTACCGCATTCTCGCCGCGGCGGTTTTACTCGTCGCGGCGAAGCTTGTGCCCGTCACGGGGCTCCTCGCCGTGCTCCTGTTTCTGGTGCCCTATCTGACGGCTGGTTGGGACATCGTGTACCGCGCGGCGCGCAACATCCTGCGCGGACGGGTGTTTGACGAAAACTTCCTCATGGCGATCGCCACGATCGGCGCGTTTGCGGTCGGCGAGTATGCGGAGGCCGTGTTCGTCATGCTGTTTTATCAGGTGGGCGAACTTTTTCAGGATGTGGCGGTCAACCGCTCGCGCACATCCATCGCGGCGCTCATGGACATCCGGCCAGATTACGCGAATCTGGAACGGGACGGCGCGCTCGAGCAAGTCGATCCGGAAGACGTCGCGGTGGGGGACGTGATCGTCGTAAAACCCGGCGAGCGCGTGCCACTGGATGGAACGGTGGTTGAAGGCACCTCGACCCTCGATACCGCCGCGCTCACGGGTGAATCTGTGCCGCGCGATATTACAGTCGGCGATGCCGTCGTCTCGGGCTGCGTGAATGCCACGGGACTTCTGCGCATCGAGGTCAAAAAGCCCTATGAGGAATCGACCGTCGCCCGGATTCTCGAACTGGTCGAGACCGCGAGCGATAAAAAGGCGAAGAGCGAGAACTTTATCACGCGCTTTGCCCGCTATTATACGCCCGCCGTGGTGATTGCGGCGGCGGCACTGGCGTTTCTGCCACCGCTGTTTTTGGGTGATTTTGCCGAATGGTTCCAGCGCGGGCTATTGTTCCTCGTTATTTCCTGCCCCTGCGC
>JAEZSP010000065.1 GCA_023421735.1 Bacillota bacterium
CTTCGCCATCCGCGAGGGCGGCCGTACGGTCGGCTCGGGCGTCGTGACGAAGGTTCTGTCGGATCCCGGCAAGTAAAAGGCGCGCAAACGCCGGGCGAGACGCCGGAGCGATGCTCCAGACATCGCCAAAGGGATGCTTCCCCGATATCGGGAAAACAAGATAGTCAGTCGGTGGCACAGGGGCTTATCCCTGTGCCACCGACTTTTCTGTTTTGGAATGATCGGGCGCGCTGACAGTGAATATTTACCTGATTTGGACCTTTTTCGGGGCAAAATGAATGCAAAGAGGAACCGCGGCGTCAATCCGTTTCCCTAATTGCGACGTTATCGTGAAAGTTTGGGGCGGTTGCATGCGGTATGCTTGAAACGCGCGTGTGGGTATCGTATACTGTATGCGGCGAAATCCGCGTGGAACGCGTGGTGCGCCCAGTGAGTCTAACCAAAAAACCAAAGGGAGATAAATCAATGCAAGTAACACAGCGCTTCGCGCAGCTATTGACAAAAAACGTGGGGAAGGTCATCGTGGGCAAGCAGGAAGCGGTGGAGCTTTTAATGATCGCCATGCTTTGCCGCGGCCACGTTTTGATCGAGGATGTTCCGGGCGTGGGAAAAACGACGCTCGCCTCCGCTCTGGCGCGTTCCATCGACTGCACGTTCAAGCGCATTCAGTTTACGCCTGACATCACGCCGTCCGATATCACGGGTTTCTCCATCGTGAACTTTAAAAGCGGCGAACTCGAGTATCGAGAGGGTTTGGTGATGAGCCAGATGGTGTTGTGTGACGAGATCAACCGCACCTCGCCCAAGACGCAGTCTTCGCTTCTGGAGGTCATGGAGGAGGGCCAGGTGACGGTCGACGGCAAGACCTATCGCATGCCGCAGCCGTTCATGGTGCTCGCGACGCAGAACCCGGTGGACTTCGTAGGCACATATCCGCTGCCGGAGGCGCAGCTCGACCGCTTCTTCATGCGCGTGTCGATCGGCTATCCGAACCCGGAGGAAGAGGCGGATATACTCGAGCGTTACACCGCTGGTGCGCGGCCGATGGACAGCCTCGAAGCCATCTGTTCCTCCCAGGACATCATCAAGCTCCAGCAGCAGGTGGAAACGGTATACGCAGCCAAGGAAGTGCGCGCTTACATCGCGCAGATTGCGGCTGCATCGAGAAAGAGCGGCGCTTTGCAGTTGGGTGTTTCCACGCGCGCGGCGATCTCGCTTGTCAAGGCCGCGCAGGCCTATGCGCTTATGGAAGGCCGCGACTACGTGACCCCCGATGATGTGCAGCAGATGGCCGAGCCCGTGCTGGCGCACCGCCTCGTCCTGAGCCCGGAGGCACGCATGCGCAACATGACGTCCCAGAAGGTGCTTGCGGGTGTGATGGCGTCTGTGCAGGTTCCGGTGAAGACGAAATGAACGTCCGACTGACGACCTGCGTCGTCTTCGCGCTTGCGATGTTGATTTCCGGGCTTTCGACCGGCGCGCAGGCCTATTATCTCGTGGCCTTTGCGCTCTTGGCATTGCTCGTTCTTTCCCTCGCTTCGACCGCGTGGGCACTTTTGACCGTCAAGATCGACATGAAGGGGTTGAAGCCGCGCGTCGAGCGTGGGGAATCGCTCATGACGATCTTCACCGTCACGCATCAATCGTTCCTGCCCGTGTCCTCGATTCGGCTTCGGCTTTCGGTGCCATCGGCATTTGCGCCGATGCAGGAGGTCTCGGTTTCGACCATGCCGTTTATGAAGCGCGTATTCCGCTATCGGGTCTATTGCCCGCATCGGGGCGTTTATGAGGCGGGCGTGACGAAAATCATGGCGAGCGACTTATTCGGCCTGGTGACTCTCTCGCGCAAGAGCGATATGAAGCTCGTGCGGGTGGACGTGTACCCGCGCGTGCCGGACGCCGCAGTAATGGAACTGAAGCCCGGCGACATCGGCCCGGAGATGATCTCCCGCGCGGTGGAGGACACGGCTTCCCCGTCCGACATCCGCAAATGGCAGGATGGCGACGCGCTGAAGAAGGTACACTGGAAGCTCACCATGCGCAAGCGCGAGTTGATGGTGCGCGTGTTTGAGGAGAGCGCGCGGCCGGACACGCTCATTATTCCCGATTTATCCGAAATCGCCGCCATGCGCGATCAGGCGCTGTCGATTGAAGACTGCGTGTGCGAGGCGTGCGCGGGCGTCGCAAAGGCGCAATTGCAGGCGGGCTATCCCGTCCGCATGCCGCTCACTTCTGCGCGCCCGTCAGAAATTGCGGGGCAGTTTCCTGTGGACGTTTCGAGCTTTGTCGATGCCCTAATGCGCGTCCATTTCGATAGCCCATACGACTATGAGCAGGTCTTGATGCTCATGATGCAGCGCATGCAGCGAACCGGCGGCGCGGCGGTGGTGACGAGCAGGCTGACCACGCGCATTGCGGATATGGCCGTGCGTATGCAGCGTTCCGGCGTCGTTACGCGCGTCATCTGGATCACGGACACACAGCTCGACCAGTCTCTGGAACTCAGCGAGCGGCTCAAAATGGAAAACGTGCGCGTGGAACGGATCAATCCGTGGAGCGAGCGCGCCGCGATCGAGCTGGGTTGAAAACGAGGTATCAATGAATAAAAGGCAAACTCTTTTGCGCCTGGCGGGGACGTTGGTGATCACTTGCCTGATGGCGGGTGCCATCGGTTCCACTGTGATTTCCGCCACCGGACTGGGAACGAACGCGCTTGCAGCCTATTTCGGCGCGTTTCTAGCGGGCCTTGTCGCTGCGCTGTGCGCGCTTTCCACGTGGACGGCGATTCTGTCGGTCGCGGGCGCAACGGTGGGCATCGGCGTGTGGGTTGCGACAGGGCTCTCGGATGGCGGTGCGGTGCGCGCACTCGTGGATGCGATCAAGGCGGTGCAGATGGGCGCGGGTGCAGAAGCGCTCATTGGGAGCGCGTGGCTCCTCGCCGGGGCACTCGCGGCGTTTCTGGGCGTGATTTTCTTTGTCCTTTTGTCGGAACATGGTGCATTTACCACCATGTTTGCGACGGTGGTCACGCTCGGCACGACCGTGATCTGCGCGGCGGTGAGCAAGTCCGTTGCGCTTTTACAGCTTGTGCCCGCGATCGTGGGTGCTGCCGCTGCCATTGCGCACTCGGCGGAGCAGCGCAGAACAGGCGGGCATCTGAAGGCGCTGATCCCTGCGCTTCTCGCGGTGGGCATCGCGTTCGCGTTCGTCCCGGCTGCGGGGTTTACGTTTGGACCTCTCGAAGATGCTGCAACGAAGGTCAGGCAGCTTTACGAGGATTACTTTCATTATACACAGGAGCGCGTCGCGTTCTCGATCAACGAGCAGGGCTTTGATTATTACGCCATGAAAAACGATAGCCCGACGCATATGCTCGGCGGGCCTGCGAACCCCACGGATGAGCCGATCATGCAGGTGACGACCAGCGACAACCTTCTCCTGCGCGGCACCGTGCGCAGCACCTATACGGGCTATTCCTGGGAGGACAAGACCGCGAAGGCGCGCACCCTGTATTACGACTTCACGCGGCGCAGCCGGCGCGACAATGTGTTTGGGACTGATCTGCTTGCCGAGATGGACAGCGCGTTTTCTGCCGTCGAGGCGGACATACAGATGCTGAAAGACGGTTCCTCGACTGTATTTGTCCCTGCGCGGTTAACGGGCTTCGATATGACGCTTCAGACCGCTGTTTACTATAATACCGTGGGCGAAATGTTCCTCGCGCGCTCCGTGCGTGCGGGCGATCGTTATCAATTCACGGCGGAGGAGCCGACCGACTACGGCGCGCTCAGCGCGCTCGCCGCCGCACGCGCGGAGAAAAGCGATCCGCTCTATGAGGATGCGCAGAAGATGTATATCGCGCTCCCGGACGGCATCGAAAAAGGCGTCTATCAGATAGCCGATGCGCTCACCGAAGGGAAGACCACCGATGCCGAGAAGGCGCAGGCAATTCTTGAGGGACTTAAGGCAAGCTGCACCTATACGATGGACGTGCCCTATCCTCCCTCCGATCGTGATTTTGTATCCTATTTTCTGATCGATTCGCGGGAGGGTTACTGCTCCTATTTTGCGACCGCCATGGCAGTTCTCTGTCGCATCGAGGGGATCCCCGCGCGCTACGTCGAAGGGTATCGCGTGTACGCAGATCCTTCGGGCGTCACGACTGTGACGGGCGAAAGCGCACACGCCTGGGTCGAGGTCTACCTTAAGGGAATTGGCTGGGTGCCTTATGATCCGACTCCCGGGCAAAATGAGGAGCCGACCGGCGGCATGAGCACCGAGCCATCGCCGGAGCCGACCCCGGAAGCAACGCCCGAGCCCACCGAACAGCCGGGCTCGAACCTCGAATCGACGCCCACGCCGAACCCGAATGACCAACCATCCGCGCAGCCGAGCATCGAACCGACTTCCGTGCCCACCAGCAATCCCAATCCCGCGCCCGAACAGAATCAGAAATCTGGGCGCTGGCTGTGGATTTTCCTGATGATTTTAGTCGTTCTCATCGTGATCGCGCTCTTATTCCTGTGGATCAGGCGAAGGCTTGATGTGACCGATCCGGTGCGCTTGGTTGCGAAGCAACAGGACTATGACCGCGCGATCCTCGTCATGTACCGTGCGCTCCTGACGCTGCTGGCGCAGCTCGGGCAGGCGCCGCTGAGCGGTGAGACGCCGGAGGTATTCGCCCTGCGCGTGACCCGCAGCGGCATGGCCAACCCCGACTTTGTCGAATTTGCCAAGGGGGTCACCATTGCGCGCTATTCCAGAAACCGCGCCACGCGCGAACTCGTCTCGCTCGGTTCCCGCGCCTATGTGCGCTTCCGTCAGCAGATGAAAAAAACCGAGCGCGTACGCTTCGACGCACACCGTGTGCTGCGCGGATTGGGCGACTTTACGCAGATCCCGTAGGGGACGGGTAGAAAATGATTCGAATTGCCGTCGCCGCCATGGGGGTTTATCCCCATGGCGACGATTGCCCCCATGGACACCGGTTTGGGCGCATAGAACGTTTCGATGGGGTTTCCAAAGGTGCGCAGCCGCTTTGAACCGCGGATCGCGCCCCTGGTTGCCTGAGATTCCAAGATATGCTATAATAGGAAAGCGATTATTCGGTCGCCGAAAGGACAGTCAAAATGGTCAATGTATTTAAGATGATATTTGGCGGGAGCAACGAGGCGGAGCTTCGGAAGATCCGGCCCATCGTAGAAAAGATCAACGCGCTTGAACCCGTGATGCAGAAGCTGTCGGACGCAGAGATGCGGGCGAAGACCGACGAATTGAAGGAACGGCTCGCGAATGGCGCGACGCTGGACGACCTCCTGCCGGAGGCCTATGCGCTGGTGCGCGAGGCAGGCGTGCGCGCGTTGGGGCAGCGGGCGTTTGACACGCAGATCATGGGCGGCATCGTGCTGCATCAGGGACGCATCGCAGAGATGAAGACCGGCGAGGGCAAGACGCTCACGGTCGTCTTCCCGGCGTATCTGAACGCGCTTGAGGGTAAGGGCGTTCATATCGTTACCGTCAACGACTACCTGGCCAAATTCCACAGCGAGTGGATGGGCCTTGTGTATAAGTTCCTGGGGCTCACCGTCGGACTGGTCGTGCATGGGCAGGAGACGAAGGAAAAGCAGGAAGCATACAATGCGGACGTCACATACGGAACCAACAACGAGTACGGCTTCGACTACCTGCGCGATAACATGGTCGCGTACAAGGATCGCATGGTGCAGCGCGCGCTTCACTTCTGCGTGGTCGATGAGGTCGATTCGATTTTGATCGACGAGGCGCGCACACCGCTCATCATTTCCGGGCATGGCGACCAGTCCACCGATCTTTATACGCGCGCGGATCGGTTTGTCCAGCGGCTCACGGAAAAGACCGACAAGGACAACGACGATGCACCCGGCGACTATGAACGCGACGAGAAGGACAAGCACATCACGCTGACCGAGTCGGGCGTCCAAAAGGCCGAGGCTTACTTTGATATCGAGAATCTGACCGATCCGGCAAACAATGAGCTGCACCACCATATCCTCGCGGCGCTGCGCGCGAACGTGATGATGAAGCGCGACGTGGACTACGTCGTGAAGGACGGGCAGGTCGTCATCGTGGATGAGTTCACGGGCCGTCTGATGGTCGGCCGCCGCTACTCCGACGGACTTCACCAGGCCATCGAAGCCAAGGAGCACGTGAAGGTCGAGCGCGAGAGTAAGACGCTCGCGACGATCACGTTCCAGAACTACTTCCGCATGTACAACAAGCTCTCGGGCATGACGGGTACCGCCAAGACCGAGGAAGAGGAATTTCAGGGCATTTATCGGCTGGACGTCGTGATCATCCCGACGAACCGGCCCATGATCCGCAACGACATGAACGACGCCGTGTATATCACCAAAAAGGCGAAGTACGACGCGGTCGTTGAGGAAGTCATCAAGAGGCACGCCACGGGTCAGCCGGTCCTGGTCGGCACGGTGTCGGTCGAAGTATCGGAACTTCTTTCGCGCATGCTCGGCAACCGGGGCGTTCCGCACGAGGTTTTGAACGCGAAATACCACGAGAAGGAAGCGGAGATCGTCGCACAGGCGGGCAAAAAGGGCGCGGTAACAATCGCGACCAACATGGCCGGACGCGGCACGGACATTCTGCTCGGCGGTAACGCGGAGTTCATGGCGCGCAGGCAGATGCGCTTGGGCGGTTACGAGGACGAGATGATCGAGGACGCGTTCGGACATGCCGAGAACGTCTCCGAAGAAGTACTCGCGGCGCGCAAGGTGCTTTTGGACTATATGGCGAAGTTCTCAGTCGAGACAAAGGCCGGACATGACGAGGTCGTGGGACTCGGCGGTCTGCACATCATCGGCACCGAACGCCACGAATCGCGGCGTATCGACAACCAGTTGCGCGGCCGCGCGGGTCGTCAAGGCGATCCCGGCTCCTCGCAGTTCTTCATCTCGTTCGAGGACGACCTCATGCGCCTGTTCGGTTCCGACCGATTCCGGCCCATGCTCGAAAAGATGGATCAGAATCAGGAAGTGCGCCTCGAATACAAGATCGTGTCAAAGCAGATCGAAAACGCTCAGAAACGCGTCGAGTCGCGCAACTACGATATGCGTAAACATGTTCTCGAGTATGACGACGTCATGAACCAGCAGCGCGAGTTGATCTACGGCCAGCGGCGCCAGGTGCTCGAGGGCGAGAACATGCACGATGCGGTTGCAGCCATGCGCAAGACGTTGATCGACGACGCAGTCAAGCGCGCCGCACCCGACGAGGCGGATGTCGAGCATTGGGACATTGATTCGCTTTGCGAGTACCTGGAACACCTGTGCATTGATAAGGATGGCGTGCGCAAAATCTTTGAAGAGCTCAAGGATATTACCCGCGAAAGCTTTGCGGAGGCCATCAATGCGCGCGCCGACGCAATCTATGCGCAACGCGAAAAAATGTGGCAGGATAATGGGCTCGATATGCGTGAGTTTGAGCGCGTGGCGATGTTGCGCGCCGTGGATTCCCGTTGGATGGATCACATCGACGCCATGGATCAGCTGCGCGACGGCATTGGACTGCGTGCCTACGGCCAACGCAACCCCATTGTCGAGTATAAGCTCGAGGGCTACGAGATGTTCGACGAGATGGTGCGTCTCATTCAAGAGGACACCACCCGTCGCCTCTTCTTCACCGTCATCGATAAGCGCGCCACCGAACGCAAGCAGATTGCGACGCCCGTCGTTGCCACCCATGGGGGTGCCGGAGAGCCGCAGCCCAAGCGCCCCGTTCACGCAGAGAAAAAGGTCGGCCGCAATGATCCATGCCCCTGCGGCAGTGGTAAGAAGTACAAAAACTGTTGCGGAAAGGACGCTTAGAGGCGCAGAGGAACATAGAGCGACGACAGGGGCGCTGCCCCCGGCCCCCCGCGCAAGGGCGTCAGCCATCGAAAATCCCATGCTGGGACGGGGCAAGTCATTTGTATTCGCCGTCGGATCGCGCGGAAATCCAAATCCCGCATGACCGGGGCGGCATTGGGATTCCGGTTGACCCGACAAACAACATAACAGGGCGCTCCTCATTTTGGGATTCCAAAGGGACACTGTTCCTTTGGCGGGGGTCGGGGCAGAGCCCCGGCGTTCCCGTTCCCCGTAAGGAAGTGATTGGTTTGATTGAAACGGAAGGTTTTCAGATACGGCTTGATGATATCCGCGAGAAGCTTGCGGAGGCAGCGAAGTCCTTGGACATCGAGCGTTTAAAAGAGCAGTTGGTGGAGTTTCAGGAGGATATGGGCTCGCCGGGCTTTTGGGACGAAATGGAGCGTGCGACGAAGATTTCCGCGGAGGCGCATCGCGTCGAGGCGAAGCTGAACCACTATAAGTCGCTCGTTTCGCGCACGGACGATATCGAGGTCATGATGGAGTTGGCGGAGGAAGAGGATGACCACGCCGTGGTTGCGGAGATTCATGACGAGCTTGAGAAGCTGTCGGATGAGCTCGAGGCGCTTCGGCTCACGACGCTTTTGACCGGCGAATACGACGCAAGCAACTGCATCTTGTCCCTGCACGCGGGCGCGGGCGGCACCGAGGCGCAGGATTGGACGCAGATGCTCTACCGCATGTATACGCGCTATGCGGAGCGCATGGGTTTTTCCGTCAAGGAAGTCGATCTCCTCGAAGGCGACGAGGCGGGTATCAAGTCGGTGTCCTTCGAAGTTTCGGGCGATTACGCATACGGGTATTTAAAGTGTGAGCGCGGCGTTCACCGGCTGGTGCGCATCTCGCCGTTTGACTCCAACGCACGCAGGCACACGTCGTTTGCGTCTTTGGACGTTGCCCCTGTCATCGAAGACGAGGGCGAGATCGAGATTCGGCCCGAGGACATCCGCATCGACACCTATCGCGCGTCCGGCGCGGGCGGACAGCACGTCAACCGAACCGATTCGGCAGTGCGCATTACGCACCTCGAAACGGGCATCGTGGTGCAATGCCAGAACGAGCGCAGCCAGGTGCAAAATAAGGAAATGTGCTTCCGCTGGCTGCGCGCCCGGCTCGCGGAGTTGCATGAGAAGCAGCGGCTGGAGCAGATGGGCGACATTAAGGGCGAACTGAAGAAGATCGAGTGGGGCAGCCAGATCCGCTCCTACGTGTTCCAGCCCTATAAGCTTGTGAAGGATTTGCGCACGGGCTACGAGGTGGGCGATGTGGACGCCGTGATGGACGGAAAACTGGAGGGTTTTGTGACCGCTTATTTGCAGATGTCGTAAACAAAAAATGAGATTTTGTCGCCGTCCGGGGATCACCTGTCGGGACGGAGGAAATCTGATGGATCCACAAATCCGACACGACCCGCGTTTCAGCGGAGACGAATTGCACATTCACATCGATCTTGGAAAAACACATATCCCCTTTTTGGGTATAGCGGTATTGATGGGGATCTTGCCCACGGTTTTCGCCCTGTCGATCGTATGGCTCGTGATGGCGCTCATTTGGGTCGGCATGGTCGATTTTTGAAAGGGCGAAGCGGATATGAGCAGGAATAAAAAGGACGGCACATCCTTTCGGATCAGTTTTGCGCGCAACGCCTCCTTGCCGCTGATTCTGGGTGTGCTTTCCCCGGTCTATGTGGTGTCATTTTTGCAAATGGGCGCACCGATGTTCTTTGTCGTGATTGCGGGCGTGATTGCGGCGGGGAATTTTCTGCGCATGGCCGGGTTAGCTTATTCGTTTCTCAGTATCAATCCCCGCGCGGCATACGATTTCACGCAATCGCGCGTCGCACTAATGCGGGACGGGCGGGTCGTCAAGGAATTAAGCTTCGAAGATGGGGTCAAAATTGATAAGCATGAGGATTTTTTCCGGCCGGTGGTTTTCTTTTCCCGGATCGAGATTCCCAAAGGCGCGCGGGTGCGCGAGTGGGCGGATCGCCCGGAGGTGATCGCAGTCCCCTATCATCCTTGGAATCAAATGATTCACTACTATTATAAACAGGCAAAGAGGATCTAGCATGATTTATGACGTGACCAAGTCACTCGACGTAGGGATGGCGGTATTCCCGGGCGATTTACCGTTCGCCCGCGAAACGACGCATGTGGTCGAGAAGAACGGCTATCAACTATCTCATTTCCGGATGAGCGCGCATTGCGGCACACACATGGATTCCCCGGCCCACTTTCTCGCGGACGGGGCGACGATCGAGCATGCGCCGCTCGACCTGCTCATGGGGCAGACGCTCGTCGTGACCGTCGAGACGGGCGAGGAACTGAAAAGCGTGCCCGCGGGTACGACGCGGCTGTTTATGCGCGCGGCGTTTTCGGGGCTAACGCGCGAAATGGCCGAGATGCTCCTCGAAAAGGGCGTGCGGCTTCTGGGCACCACCAAGATGAGCGTGGCGGTTCCGGGCGCGGAGGCCGCGGCACACGTGCCGCTTCTCTCCGGCGGTTGCTGGATCGTGGAAAATCTCGAACTTGCGGGCGTTGCGGACGGCACTTATGACTGCGTCGTCATGCCCCTGAAACTTGTGCATGTGGAGGGCGCGCCTGTGCGCGCATTGCTGATTGATCAAAACGCTTAGCGCCGCGTTCGGCGCGCTTGCACTCATGATTTCCGTGACGCTCACCGTGGTACTCGTGGGCGCGACAAGCATCAATCTGTATTTCAATATCCAGAACAGCGTCGGAAGTCTGGATGCCGGGATCGAAGGAACGCGGCTTGCCGATCAGGCGATCATCGATTACCTGACGGGCGTCAGTACCGCCGACGGGCTTGCCGGCTATTTCAACGAACGCGAGATCGCGCACATGGCGGACGTATACCGCCTGTTTCGCGATATGCGCGTGCTCCGCGTGGTTGCGGCGCTGTCGGGACTTCTCCTGATCGGAGGGGCAGCCCTGAAAAACCGGGATTGGATGCGTACATTTCGAAAGGGCGGCATTCTCGGGTTCGCGCTCTTTTTGTTGCCCGTCCTCGCGATCGCCATCTGGGCGAACATCGACTTTTACATTGCGTTCCGGGCGATGCACAGGCTGCTGTTTCGCAACATGCTGTGGATCCTGAGCCCGGAAACCGACCTCATGATCCGGATTTACCCGCAGGCATTCTTTGAACAGATTGCGCTGCGGCTGGCGCTTTTCAGCGCGCTTTTTGCGCCGATTCCGCCGCTTCTCATGATCGTGGCGCCGTTCTTCGGACGAAAATATTTACGAAGGTGATTGTTTGACCCGCTATGAGGCGCTTGTGCGCGAAAAAACCGAACAGATCCGGTGCGCGGATCGCGTGAACATATTGGCTGTGGAGTCTTCCTGTGACGAGACGGCGATGGCGATCGTTGAAAACGGACGCATTGCGCGTTCGAGCGTGATTGCTTCGCAGATCGACACCCACGCGCTTTACGGCGGCGTTGTGCCGGAGATCGCCTCGCGCATGCACGTCGAGGCGCTCGATCCACTGCTCGACGAGGCGTTTGCGCGCGCGGAAATGACCATGGACGACATCGATTGCGTGGCGGTGACCTGCGGGCCCGGGCTCGTGGGCGCGCTCCTGACGGGCGTTTCGTGGGCGAAGGCGTTTGCCTATGCCCGGGATTTGCCCATCGTCGCGGTGAACCACATCGAGGGGCACGTTTCGGCAAATTACGTGGCACATCCCGACCTCACGCCGCCGTTTCTTTCGCTGGTCGCGTCGGGCGGACACAGTCACATCGTCAAGATATTGGATTACGGCGTCTATGAGACGATCGGCGCCACGACCGACGACGCGGCGGGCGAGGCGTTTGACAAGGTGGCGCGCGTTTTGCAAATCCCCTATCCCGGCGGGCCGCTCCTCGACAAGCTGGCGGAGGATGGGGACGACACCGCCTATCAGTTCCCGCGTCCGCACACCGCAGGCCCCTATGATTTTTCGTTCTCGGGGCTCAAGACGGCGGTCATCAACGCGGCGCACACGCTGCGCGCGCGCGGCGAGGAAATCCGGCAGGCGGATTTTGCCGCGTCGTTTCGGCGCGCGGCGGTCGATTCCCTGGTTGAAAAATCCGTGCGCGCGGCAGTGGATTTCGGGATTAAGAAGCTCGCGATTTCGGGCGGCGTGGCGGCGAACAGCCTTCTGCGCCGCGAAATTGCAGAAAAGGGCGCGGCGGCGGGGCTGACGGTCTATGTGCCGCCCAAAAGCCTTTGCACCGACAATGCGGTCATGATCGGCGCGGCGGCGTACTATGATGTTTTACGGCGCGGCGCGGCGG